>DDEN01000011.1 GCA_002336115.1 Chitinophagaceae bacterium UBA1953 | reverse complement strand
TTTATCTCGGCAGGCAGCACATTATCGACAGTGCTGACGGTGCTGGCTTCGGTAGGGTTCAATTATTATGTCAACAGCATTTCGCGTTACAACACCTTATATGGTTCCATAGGGACGTTGATTATTATCATGGTTTGGATTTATTTCAACGCCATGATAATACTCATAGGATTTGAACTGAATGTGAGTATACAGAAGGCTAAAAAGAGGTATGTGAAACCTATACGAAATAATCAAGTACGGGCCTCAAATAAGTAAAGATATTAGAATCCTATTCTATTTTTGACACTTCTTTAGTCGTCTTTCTTAACTATTTTAATGCCATCCATCTAGTTAATGAATGCACTCGAGGCTTGACTCATAATTATTCCTGTCTAAATTTCCGCTACATTTGCACCCCGACTTCTAAGAAGTATTCATGTTAGCTGATTTCCGAAAACTTATCCGCCTCTCGGCGATTTATGGATTAGGTACTTTGTCGACCAAACTGGCAGGCTTTGTGCTTATTCCTTTGTACACCAGGAGTTTTTCGGTAACACAGTTCGGAATTCTGGGATTGCTCGAAGTAAGTGCAGCTGTGGTAATTGCAGTGTTTGGGTTTTCGCTGTATTCGGGTTTCTTCCGCTGGTATTGGGATAAAAGTGCCGAAGGTAAAAAGGAATCCTTGTTTTTTACAGTCACCGCTTTCCAGGTTGTGATAGTATTGCTTGGTTACCTGCTACTCTTACCTTTTCTGAAATATTTTTCGGTACTCATTCTCGACTCGGCAGATTATTCCTCCCTGCTTAACCTGATGCTTATCTCATCGCTGCTCCAGGTTGTGTTGCTCATGCCTAATACGTTACTCAGGCTCCAGGAGAAACCATGGCTTTTTACCCTGGCGAACCTGCTTCAGCTTATGTTTAGCCTTACTGTCACAATATATTTCATTGTCTACAGGCATGCTGGTATCGAAGGTGTGTACTACGGACAGATTGCAGGCAGCCTGGCATTTGCAGCAGTATTGGCAAACTATAGCATACGAAATATGGTTTTCAGGTTTGAGCGCAATTTGCTGCGTGATATACTTTTGTATTGTTCGCCACTGTTTCTGTCGGGCGTAGCATTAGTAATGCTTAATGTAACCGACCGGTATTCTTTAAAAGTTCTGGGCAACCTGGCTGATGTCGGGCTGTATTCCTATGGTTTTAAACTTGCCAATACATTAAATGTTTTTGTCATCACTTCGGTGAATTTTGCTATTCAGCCCATGATTTTCCGGATGATGAACGATAGCAACAACAAACCTTTTTATGCCAGGCTGCTCACATACTATACCTTCGGAACCATGATCATTGCTTTGGCAATGATGCTATTTAGCCTTGAAATCACAAAACTTTTTGCCCGGCGCACGGAATACTTCGATGCATGGTATATCTTTCCCTTCATAATATATTCCATTATTTTTGGAATGATGAAAGACGTAGCAACTACGGGCCTGAGTATTACTAAAAAAACAAAAACAATTGCCATCACGGTTGTAGTAACTGCTGTTTTAAATTTATTGCTTAATATTGTGCTCATTCATTGGTTTGGCAATCAGGGGGCCGCATTATCAAAGCTGCTTTCTATGATGGTGTTCTTTGGGCTTACCTTTTATTTCGCACAAAAAGCATATCCGATTCCGTATGAATTGAAAAGGGTAGTTCTGATGCTTTTGGTTGGTGCAGGAATATACTGTGTTTCTCTGCTTTTCAACAGCCTGGAGGTTGTTCCTAGATTGTTGGTTAAATCCTCACTCATCCTCATATACCCATTTGTCCTTTTTTTGCTGGGGTTTTACGAAGACGAAGAACTCAAAGGCTTGAAGTCGGGCTGGAGCAAATGGCGAAATTTATCAGCATTCGCCGAGAATTTCCGACGGCTCACAAATATGTAAACCGAAAATGATAAAAATGCAAAATATAGTTATACTGGGTGCCGGCTCAATCGGCACAGCTTTAGGGAATTCGCTTGCTGTACGCAATGATTTGAATGTGACTTTATTATCAGTTGAAAATGATGTTGTTGATACAATTGCTAACACGCACTTCAACCAGAAATACTTTCCGAACATAAGGCTCATTCCTGCACTCAGCGCTACAACTGATCCGGCAGTATTAAAAAAAGCAGATATTGTTTTTATCGCTATCCCGTCGGTTGCAGTGGTTAAATATGTCCTCGAGATCAAACATGTTCTCCCCGAAAATGCAATCCTGATAAACCTGGCTAAAGGTTTTGGATGTGAGGACAAGATTATTTCAGAGTGCCTGAAAGGCATTGTAGGTAATCCGGTTTGTGCTTTGAAAGGACCATCTTTTGCCCGCGAGATAATTAATAACAGTCCTACGGCCTTTACGCTGGCTTCAGCAGACGCCGGACTTTGCAGGGGGCTGGAACCTGTATTTGACGAAACCAACATCTTTGTTGATACTTCGACAGATCTGTTAGGTGTTGAAATTATCAGTATTCTTAAAAATATTTATGCTATTCTTATCGGAATAGTTGACGCACATTTCAATTCACCCAATCTTCGGTTCATGATGTTTACCAGGGCATTTAATGAAATGCGTAATATTCTGGTGCATTTCGGCGGACAAGAAGAAACTCTTTTCCATTATTGTGGCATTGGCGATTTTGGCCTCACAGCACTCAACGACTTAAGCCGTAACCGGACACTCGGATTATTAATCGGGAAAGGCTTTTTTAATGAAGGGATTCCCAATAAAGTTGTTCTGGAAGGCAGGATTGCCATGAGTATAATTCTCAGAAAACTGGTTGAAAGCAATATGCCCGAAACTGGGTACCATATGATGCTGCAGCTCGATAAGATTTTTACAGGCGATACAGATATTGCGGGGTTTGTTAATAAGCTGATTAATGAGCGGTATTAATATTGTGTTAATAATTTTACCTATATTGATTTATTAAGCTTTTGTTCGAGCCAGGTTTAGTTTTCTGCAAAAGTCTTGAAATAAAACATTTATCTCATTTTTGTAATAAATATACACTAATATGTATGTGAATAGCATTTGGAATAACCTGATTAAATTTAAGTTGTGAGTTGTTACAAAATACTCTGAAGCAATCACAAGCAGTGTTACAATGAAAGGTAGCCATATAAACTTCATGGCATTAAATCTGAAAGTGAAAAACTTTCGTGCACCAAGATAAAGAAGAAAATTTTGAACTATTTTAGTTAACAAATTAGCTGCTATAGCTCCCCAAATGCCAAAATGCTTAATCAAAATAATTGAGATAAGTATTTGAACAACTGCAGTAATAAGATACATTTTTGGTAATATGTTTGTCTTTTTGAAAATGTAGATTGGAGTCAGAAAATAGTTGTATAACCCTCTTGAAATAAATCCAATATTCAAAACTGAAAGAAAAATAAAACTGGCCTGGTAATCTTTACTAATTATTAATGGAAGTATCAGAGGGATAAAGAATGTGGAGGCCGGAATAATAAGGAGCGCAACAGCATTAAACCCGCTAAAGTATTTATTGAGTTCAGGTGTAGAGGCAGTGAGTTCCTGATCTTTGATTAAGGTATAAATTTTCGGAGAAATAGAACTTCCCATTCCATTCAAAATAAATTCTATCAGTAAAGTAAACTGAAATACCAGTCCTAGTATTGCCACATCCTGAAGAGTCATGAAATAATTCAGGATGAAAGGATATATATTTGAGATACTCCACGAAAACAGGAAAAAAATCAAAACCGGAATTGAGAAATTAAGTGCCTGCTTTAATTCGTCTCCAAATTGAACTCTAATTGCGGATTGCTTATTAAATGAAATAAAAGCAATTAGGAAAATCCCAACTCCGGAAAGCATTCTACCCCACATGGGCCCAATTAAAGTATTTGGGAAAAGAAACAGCCCGGTGAGTGAGAAACCAATGGTCATAGCAAAATTTGCAATGTTTACAAGGGCAAAGCGAGTTGGTTTTTCTTGATTTATCAATAGGTTCGAGTATGTTTTAAAATAACTGTTGCAGAAGGCGGTGAGTACTGACATTAACCCATAGGGATAAAAAAGGATATCTTTTCTTTTAAAAATTAAACTGAATAAATTTTCGCCGAACAATACAAAAATCAGGGTAATAAAAAGGCCCCAGATAAGCAAATATCCTGTAATGGCACTAATTTTCTTTTTAAATATTGCGACGTTTTTTTTGCTGTCGAAATAACTTATACTTATATAAGCATCAAGCCCAAGGTTTATTAGCACTTGCAAAAAACCGGTAAAACTAACAAATATTACCAGTGCCCCATAAAGCGATGTGGATAGAAAACTGGTGTAAAATAAAAGCAGAAAAAAGCCCGATACCAAAGGAAGTGAGCCTATTACTGTATAAATGAAAGAAGATTTAACTAAATTTTTTGAAATCATATAGAACGAGCATAATGCAACAGGTTACAACAGCGAATAGAAATCAATTGCTTAGCTTGAAGATCGAAATACTGCATTGTTCAAAATTTCGCAATTGCAACTAAGCCGACTGATTTATAGATTTTCCATTTCCTGGAAGCAAAAGCATTCTTTTTTTGAAAAAAGTAGTACCATTTTATTACTTTATCGAAAATGGTAATTTTAGAGCGATCGACAAAATATAGGCTTTCGAAACTGAACCCCGCTTCAGTTATTACTTTAGCCAACGTAAAAGGCGTAAACCAATATTTATGATCAGTATTAATTTCTTCAATTCCTCTTTTAAAATTGTACATATTCCTTGAACTAAGTGCATTTGGAACTGTAACAATCAGGTATCCGGCTTTTTTAAACTTCGAATGGATTTTCGATAGAAATGCTACGGGGTCCGGTATATGTTCCAGGATTTCTCCTAATAAAACATAGTCATAGGTTTCGTCTTCAATTTCTGGATTACTTGATTCAAAAAGATCGTAGTAATAACAGTTCTTTATATTAAGTTTAGCCAGTTTTTCAATTCCGGCTTTGTTATTATCAATGCCGATGCATTTCCTGCTGATCTTCTCCAGTTTTTGTTGCAAGTGGGTATTGTTTGCAATTTTCTCTTCAATCAAATTTTCATGGTCGCAACAGCCAAAATGAAGAATGCTTTTTTTTGTCAACAATGAATCGAGTAAATCAGCCCGATTCGGGATATATGATTTTTTTTCAAAGATGAATTTTTCGAGATTCGAAAAAGACCGGCCTGATAAGAATTGTTCCAGGTGGCTATTTGTTTTTATTGCTGGTTCGAACATTGTTGTAGAATTGTAATGTTTGTATGGTCATTATTTCTTTTGAAAAATTACGAATAATTTTATTGCGGCCTTTCTGACCCATAATCATCGCTTCATCAGGATGTTTAAGGATATATTTTATGGCGCTGCTGATTGATTCAATTGATTCTGGATTAATTAACAACCCATCATTTTTATCTGATATTAATTCGGGGCCACTGCATGTGTCTGAATATATGGTTGGCAACCCTGTAAGCATTGCCTCCATAGGTGCTAAAGCAAAGGCTTCGGCAAAGGAAGGAAAGACCGCTGCCTTAGCGTATTTATACTGATTCAATATTTCTTCGCGTGTAACATGCCCATTAAAAATGAAATTATTATGCAGTGCGTCTGGTATAATTTCCATCAGTTCTTGTTTAACTGATAAGCCGGTTGCAAGTTTTACGGTGTCTTTCCCATTAATAATTAATGTTGCATCCAACCCTTCTTCAAGCAATGAGACCATGGCTTTAACCAGTTCATATATTCCCTTTTTTGGGGTTAAGGTCCCCGAAAAAATAATTGGATTCTGTATAGATGCTAAACTATTATAACCTTCTGATGTCAGTGATTGTGACTCAAGGGAGTTGATTTCTAGACCGTTGTAAATAACCGAGATTGGTTGTTTGATTTTGTAGATTGCAGACATTTTGTTAGCTGTAAATTCAGAAACAGCACAATAACGGTTAGCTCTTCTGTACAAATTCCATTCATAAAAAAGTGTTTTCTTTTTTAAGGGGATATTTAGTATAGAGCTGAAATATGTGTTGTTCCCATGAGCTCTTAAAACGAGCGGCACACCAAATGTTGGGAGTACTGATATTAATCCGTAGGAATCAGGACACTCAACAAGATCAATTTTTTTTTCTTTTACCCATTTGCTTACAATTTGCCAGAGTTTCCAGAATGCGGTAAAAACAGAAAAGCTATTTTTAATATCAGCCCTCAGCCTGTATATCTCAACACCTTTTTTAGTTTCAAAATCAGGCGAGCTATAGCCATGGTGGTATACTCCAATTACTTTAACTGCTTGATTATTTGCTACTAATCCTTCAGCAAGTAATTGAGTCATTGTGCCTATCCCTCCGTGTGGCCCTTCGGGGTATTCATTACAGATAAAACAAATGTTCATTGAGATGTTTAACTTTAAAGATCGCAAAAATACACCAGGTTAATTTATTTCGTTTAAAATACTCTTTTTTATTATGAAAGTAACACAAGTGTTAAATTCAAAGCCAACTGCGTGCTCAAGGTTGATGAATTTAATTATTTCAAAGATTCATCAGCATAATATGCTGTACCATCTTTTTGTTATCAAAACGTGTTTTTAAGCAAAGAATTGTACGATTGTAATTTGATACAAAAGCTTTGTATTAAAAAGCATTTTTAAGCGTTCCTTATTTTGAATGCACTTAAGTTAATATATTCATTAAGAATCAAATGATGCTCATAATGAGCTAAATATATTTGCTAATGATGGCATGCAGATTTTGTTCCCTATTTGAAAGTGAGTATTGATTTAGAATACGGTTTCGGGCATCACTGCCCGTGCTTAACGTAAAAGCCTTGCGTAATGCATTATTTAGCTCAATGATATTTCTCTTTTTAACAATAATTCCTGTATCGCCTATTGCATCGGGTATTCCGTTTACATTAGACCCTACAGGTATGCATTCGCAAAGCATAGCTTCTCCCAAACTTACAGGCATTCCCTCTGTTATTGAAATTTGTAAATATACTTTAGCCTTGTTAAAATTGTTGTTCAGTGTTTCGTTAGGGCAAAAGGAAGGTATAATTGTTAAGTTTGTGACTGATTTTACGTTATAATTTTCATCAATCCATGCGTGGTAATTTCTGTTTGTACCGATGAGTACAAAATCTTTGTCAGGATTAAGTTTGGCGAGCTCAATAAAAAGGTCAAAACCTTTATTGTAAAAGTCAGCTTCCTTGTTCATGGTCCCAACCGTTAGCACGAGGTTGTTCACTTTTTCAATCGCTTGATTTCGGTCAATACGCGAAGTATCAATGCCATTGGGAACAACAACGATATCGCCTTTTATTTTTTTAACGTAATGCTTTATGCCATCAATATGTGGATTTTTAGAATCATAAAAATAATTTTCATGATAAATAAGGGAGGCGTGATTGGGCAATATCAAGTTTGCATTTCGTAAAGCGTACTTCACACTCAGACCTCTTAATTTTTTCAAATAAACCCCTTTTCCAAGTTTTTTATAACAAATTGATTCCTGACCACCTGCAATTACAATTGTTTTTTTCTTCGTGTGCTTAGCAACAAACACCATTATGGCAGCATGATAGTCGCCAAACCAACAAACAAAAGCGTCAGCTCTTCGTGCATTGCCGAATAGAAAAAATGCGAGATTAGCCAGGCTTAAGAAATAGTTGATTTTGCTTGTCGATTGATTAATTAAGAAAGGAATAACTGAATAATTTTTCTCAAGAAGTTGCTGGTCAGTTGAAATAAATGATGAATTAGCCGGTTTTATATAAATAAGTGTCTTTTTGTCTTTCATCTGTTTCAGCAACGTTAATTTGTTAAACTTTGCTCTTCTATGCATATTTTTATGCCATGTTCAAAACTGGTAACAGGTTTCCATGCCAATTCATCTTTAACTTTTGAGATATCAACATAAACATCCCATGTTTCATTTTTTCGTTCAATATTAGAAGCTTGGTAAGGCTTGTCAATACCAGATGCGGAAAGAATAGTTTTAATTATTTCTTCAACGCTAACCGAGTACCCAGAACCAATATTATATGTATTGAACGATTGCTGACGGAAACTCTTAATTATTGCGTCAATGAAATCGTCGATAAATAAAAAATCCCGTTTAGGCCTCAAATCCATTACTTCTATTGTACCGACTGATGTATCAAATGCTTGTTTTATGATTTTTGGTATTAAAAAATCAGTATTCTGGTTTGGCCCAAATATATTAACAGGTCTGAAAATTGTAACAGGGAATTCAAACGTAGTTGAAAAGTATTTGCATGCCTCTTCGGCCAGAAATTTACTGTGGTTATAAGGGCTGGCAGGATTTATGGGGTGATTTTCGTCTACTGGTAAATATTGAGGCGTGCCATATACATAAGAACTAATGTATGTAAGAGGACAACCCATTTTTCTGCATAATTCAAGAATGTTGATGGTACCAATAACATTTGTTTGGTAAAATGCTAGAGGCCTATCCCAACTCTCTGGTACAAATATCAAAGAAGCAAGATGGATTATATGATCAAGTGAGTTAAAATCGAATTTGTATATTGATATATCACCTATATGATGATCGAATTCTTCAACAATAAAACCTTGTCTTCTGAGTGTATTAACCAAACGCCTACCGATGAATCCATTACTACCGGTTACCAGGATTCTTTTTTTGTTACTTACATCCATGGCATTATTTTTTCTTTTAGGATTTCAAGGTCATCTATGGCTTGCATATAGTCGTCGGGTCGGCCGATGTCAAGCCAATAGCCCTCATATTTTTGGATAAGCACATCTTCATTTAGTTCTAATAACCTGTACATGAGGTGGTCAAAACCAAAAAAGGTATCTTTAGGGATAAATTTTAAAATATTACGGTTAGCCATGTTTATTCCCATACAAACGGTATAATCACGTTTCGGCTTTTCAATAAATTGAGTAAGCAATCCTTGTTTATTTCTTTCCAATACTCCATATTCACTTACTTCTGTACGATTGTAAGCAGAGATTGTAAATATTTTACCTTTTTGTACATGATTATCATAGAATTGACTAAAATTTAAGTCGGTTATGACATCACCATTCATAACTAGAAAATTTTCAGGTAAATCATTTATCAGAGTTAACGGACCCATAGTACTCAATGGTTTATCTTCAAAAGAATAGTCAATTTTTAAATTCCATTTAGAGCCATCTCCAAAAAATGCTTTAATTATTTCGGCCTGGTGATTTACAGTCAAGGTGATATGGTCAAAACCATGAAAAGCGAGCTGGCGGATTATTATTTCTAAAACTGGGTATTCACCTACAGGCATTAATGGTTTTGGTAAAACGACAGTATATGGACGGAGTCTTGCACCTTTTCCCCCAGCAAGAATTATGGCTCGTTTTGTCATTGATTATAGTAAGGTTTTATCTGGATGTTTGATTATTAAGTAATTTCAGCTAAACTCAATTACGTTCTGAAGCATATATACTATCGAGTATTGTTTTTTTTGCAAACCTAGTTAAAAATTGAATCCGTAAGCAGAATTTGCGTTGAACTCAAATGAAGAATTTTAAAAATCAACTGAATTTTTTTTCAAGCAATTATGTTTTTCTTGGATTAATGAAATAGAATTTGTCTGCTTCATTGATCAATTTATTTAATATTTTGCTCATCCGTAAATGTACCACAAAATAAAAATTGATTATCTTGACGAAAATATTTTGACGTGAATCTAATCAAATTTATCGAAGAATTTCCTGATGATACGAGCTGCAGGCTGCATTTTAAGGGGATTCGGGAAAAAGAAGGAATTATATGCAAAAGTTGTGGCAGTAAAAATCATTATTGGTTACAAGGCAAATGGCAATGGCAATGCTCCGAATGTAGATTCCGGACCACGCTAC
>DDEN01000037.1 GCA_002336115.1 Chitinophagaceae bacterium UBA1953 | reverse complement strand
GTGCGCTGCTCATGCAGGGCACACATACGGGCTAAGCAAAGTGGGTTTCCCAGACGCGCTAGGCCCACAATATAGAATCCACCTCGCCTAGCCCGGGAACGTTAGGCACAAGCATTTCCGGATTAATAATCGTTGAAACAATGAGAATCAATAAAAATTCAATAAAACTTAAAAGAGCGAATATTGCTGATATTGATATTATAATTGAATACAGAATTGATTTTCTAAAGGAAGTTCAAGGTATTCCTGAAGATGAATTAGAAATAAATCTTAGAGAATCTTTAAAAAACTATCTGACAAAATCTTTTGAGAGTGATTCATTCATTTCATGGATTGCAACTTTTGAAGGTAAACCAATAGGGTTCGGAGGAATGGTTCTGAGAGAACAACCTGGAAATTTTGAAATACCTAATGGAAAAACTGGTTACATCTTAAATATGTATACTATAAATGAGTTCAGAAATAATGGGATCGGAACACTCTTGTTTCAGAAATTAATTGATGAAGCAAAAATTAAAAATCTTGATAGAATTGAGCTTCATGCTACAAAAGACGGAGATCCAATCTATAGAAAATTTGGGTTCATTGAACCCCATGACAACGTACTTGAACTTAGAATAAAATACTAGCCAGTGCCTAACCAAGTAGGCTGCCCCACCAGAGATTAGCCGGTGGGTGAAGCTCTCACACCGGTATTGCTATCGCAATAATGTACGGTTCTTGTATACAGCCGTTCGTTATTCGCTCATTGCTTATTTTTAAAGGAGCTCATGAGATCGCTTTGTTATTCGCTTCGCTCATGAGATCGCTTCGCTAAGTTCGCTAAGTTGCACCCACTGGAAAGATTCTCCCACTCTTTGACCCTGAATCTTAATGTTGTATTTTTGATTCTTTTTCAAAGCTTTGGAGTGTGTTTGCGCTGCTCCTGCAGGGCACACACAAAAAATATATGATAATTGCTGTTTCCTTGCTGATTTGGAAGTTCACATCCCGCAACAACGGCGGTGCGGCTCGACAGGAAAGCAACCCGCAATCGGCAACTACATATGTTTCCGTACGTTTGCAATAATTATATAAAACCAAATGGAGACAATAGTACATCATAAAATATCCGATTTATATAAAACATTAGGGTTACCTCTTGAACAGGAAATAGTCTTTACTATAATGAGTATTCCTGACATTCACCCACAAATCCCTTACAAATCACCTAAATTAAGGGCTGACTATTTTTCTTTTATACTAACCAAAGAAGGTTCTGGAACATACTATCTTGATGACAACAAATTCCCGTACAGTTCTCAAACTTTTTATTTTACCAACCCCGGGCACCTAAAATCATATGAACTGAAAGAAGCTAAGGAAGCTTTAATCATCATATTAACTGAAAAGTTTTTAAGAGAAAACGTACATCTGGAAATATTCAATGAATTTCCATTTCTATTAGCAGAAATAGTGCCTCCCAGAATACTATCTGAAAATGAATTTGAAGAATTTGAAATTATTTATAAGCAGATTGTAAACGAATTTGAAAAGAATTCTATATATAAAAACAAAATTCTGGGAAATCTATTTACTGTGTTGCTACTCAAAATTAAAGAGAATTTTTGGGTAAACTACAATCCAATAGAAGAGGGCTCCCGAAATTCTCAAATTGTTCAATCATTCAAACAACTTTTGGAATCGGAATTCAGGAAAGTTATAGAAAATAAGCAAAACAACGGCAAATTGCAAGCCCAGTATTTAGCTGACCAATTGAATTTACACCCCAATTATTTGAACTCAGTTATAAAAAGTAAAACAGGCAAAACCGTAAACGATTGGATTTCAAATCAAACATTGATTGTATCTAAAGATTTTTTGTTGAACACTTCATATTCTTCAAAAGAAATAGCTTATAAATTAGGCTTTAGCGAGCCTACTCATTTTAGCCGCTTTTTCAAAAAAAATACCTTGCTTTCACCTGGTGCATTTCGTAAATCGAACAAACCAAAAGCTAATCTTTGAAATAGGTCATTTTTCATTTGATAAAGGTTGTAGCATAACATCATAATTCCTTCAATTTTGCAGTATTAACTTTTAAAAAATGAGATATGCCTACAATTACAATTGCAATGGATTCAACATCCGAAGAAAAAAAGAAACAATTAATTGAAACTCTGACTATCGATGCTTCTAAAATTACAGGTTATCCACCTGAGTTTTTTTATGTTTATATTCAGGAATATCCTGCTGAGAATATTGGAGCAGGAGGAAGAACAGTAAAAGAAATAAAAAAACAAAACTAAAAAAGAAAGCATTATGGAATTGTCAGGAAAAACAGCCATTGTTACAGGTTCAAATACCGGTTTAGGATTTGAAACAGCTTTAGATTTGTATCAAAGGGGAGCAAAAGTTTATGTTGCCTGTAGAGATGAAGAAAAAGGGTTAGATGCCATAGAAAGAATGAAAGCTATATCGAGTGGTGGCGCATTAGTTTATGGTCATTTAGATTTAGCCGGTCTTAGTTCTGTTAAGGAGTTTGCAGAAAAAGTTATTGCCACTGAAAATCGGTTAGATTTACTGGTCAACAATGCTGGAGTTATGATTCCTCCTCCATCAAAGAGTGAAGATGGGTTCGAACTTCAATTTGGCGTCAATTTTATAGGCCATTTTGCCTTAACAGGTCATTTGTTCAATTTACTGGAATCGACCACTGGTTCTCGGGTAGTTACTTTAAGTAGTATAGCTCATCGAGGTGCTAATATCGACTTTGATAATTTCAGACTTGAAAAGTTTTATAACAACTGGAGAGAATATGGACAAAGTAAATTAGCGGATTTGATTTTTGCACTTGAATTTGAAAAGAGGCTTAGAAACAATGGTTGTCAACTAATGTCGCTTGCCGCTCACCCTGGTTTTAGTAAGACCGATTTGCAAAAGTATATGGACAAAGATATGCTTGATTCACTTGAATTGATGACGGCAAAAGAAGGAGCTCAACCAACTTTAGCCGCTTGTTTACGACCCGATGCAAAAGGAGGACAATATTGGGGGCCAGATGGATATAACGAGCAGAAAGGCAAGCCTGCTTTAGCAAAAATAGATTCAGTAGCATTAGATGAAAAACTCAATGCAAAGTTATGGGATTGGGCAAAGAAAATAACAGAAGCGAATTTCCCATTTTAATTTTA
>DDEN01000005.1 GCA_002336115.1 Chitinophagaceae bacterium UBA1953 | reverse complement strand
TTAATTTATGTTTAGATATAAATGCATCGATAATTGAATCCGGTTCAGGAGAAAGTAAAATAAAACAGTTCTCTTTATAAATATTTTTAGCCCTTGAAATAATTTCTTCTTCAGCCTGACAAATTTCACAATCGGTATTAAAAAGCACGATGCAGTAACCCTTATAATTTTGCAGTGAACCTGAATTTAGCCACTTTTTGTTAATATCGATAAACTTAAATTCAGGAAGATAAGTTTCCTTGTTAGCTTTGCCATATTTTAAGTACAACAAACTAAATATAGTTATTATGGAAACACTACAAATTGAAAGCACTAAGAATTTACGCCACATTATTTGATAAATTTCACATTAAAATAAAGCGAACAGCTACCATCAATACTAACCCTATCCCATAAGTAAGCGATACCAATACAACTGCATTAGATAATCGAAGTGTAGTTCTACATTTTAGACAATACGCAGTAAATGCAATAAAAAGAAGTTGAAAAATATTTATAAATCGCAAGGCTTTTATTTCAGCCATTGGCCATTCGGTGTAGTTATTAAAAAATGCCAGAATGGATAAAGGGTTGAAATACTTTACTTCTTTGGGGGTATATCCGCTTTTAATAACCAGGAACCAGATAACGCTTGACCAGGCAGATAAGAAAAGCACATTGCTGCAGATTATGGCTACTTTAAAGAGAATTGAATCTGTGATTTGCTGGTTACTAAAAAAAATACCGATTTTTAATGCAACCCAGATAATAAATATAACAGTTAATACATATAAAGGGGAAAGAAAATAAAAAAGTAAGTCCATTTTACGGCTCGAAGACAAGTAATTTTCAAACGACCCCATTCCCGTCCATTGCTGGTGGTACAAATTTTCGTCCCAAACCACGCGATTAAAGAGAAAGACTGCTGCCAAATAAAAAAGCCATGACGCTAACAACAATAAAGCGGTGGGTTTTTCAAGTAGCTTCTCGATTAGCTTATTCATAGTAAATTATGGTTAAAGGTTTATTAAAATCAATCTCCATTATCAAAGAACTGTTCCTCAAGCGTTTTCCCGTGGTTCAAATCAGATATAACCTGTTTTAGAAGCGGATTGCGCAATAAAATAGTATAGTTCGCCCAAAAGGCGGGGTGATATTCAAAATCTTGCTTATAAAGATCTGAATCTTTCACCTGTCGTTCCTTGCGTTTAACCCGCTCATAATCGACCCGCTTAACGAGTATGTTATTGACTAAAATTTCATGTTGCATAAACTGACTCCCAAGTCCGGTTTCCTCTTTTATTGCAGAAAAGCTCGCAGGTTCCTGGAACTTACCATAAAACAAAAAATATTTATCGCCTACTTTGCGATAGATGGATTTTGTTTCCCATTTAGAGGCAGCGCTTAGAGCCAATATTTTTTTATCCTGCTTAGTTGGATTTTCAGGGAAATGATATTTTTGCTCTATTTGAATAATTGCATAATCGCTTGTTTTGATGTAATATGTGGTTGAATTCGGCAGGTAAAATCGTGTATTTTCAGTTTCAATTTCATACACCTCATCGTCTTCAAACCTTGAAATTCCTCTTAGAGTTATCTTAATATTGTGGGGATCAAAATCATTTTTCATTTTATACATTTGTCGTACCAAATCGCAATTATCTAGAGTTTTAATTAAATCATTTGACGAACCATAAAGCTTGCCGACTAAAAAATCAATCCACCCAGTTTCAATAAAATCATCACTTTTACGAAGCTCTATCACTTTTAGCCTAAGTCGGTCACCGCTCGCATCGTATCCGAAATCCTGTATTTCTATGGCTGCCTCAATTAAACGCGTATATGTTTTATTTAGTGTAGCCATTTCGCGGTAAAAAGCCTGCTGATAAAATTGCTTACCCGAATAATTTTTGGATATTCGTTTTATCGCTTCTGACAGAATGCTTGCAGGGGTTATTCCCCCTGGTAAGATAACTACTTCGTTCAGTAAGTATATTTCAGGCACAATCTCAAAATAAATGGTATCACGCTGTAATTTAATCTTGCCTGTCCATGATTTATATCCGATATAACTTATAGTAAGTGAATCTGTTACATTTTCGGGTGGTATTATCAAGGTGAATATACCTGATTCATTGGTAATAGTGCCAAGCCCAGTGCCTATGATGCCTATGCTGGCAAATGCCAGTGGTTTTTTATCTTTTGCCGAACGAACAACACCAGTCAATTTGTTGTCATTTTGAGCGGAAATAAAAGTTCCCGCTGAGATAAGCAAAATAAGTAATATGAATTTTAATTTCATAAAATATTTTTTTATTTGTATGTTATAATATCCATGGTGCAGAAAAAATTCATTTTAAAATAAACTTATCGCGACAGATGAAAACTTAGGCTATCCCTGATAAATAACAGGAAATAGCCAAAGTAAAACAATAGTGATATGATGTAAATCTATTTAATTATTTATCACCACATCGGTATTCCGGCACAATTTTTCCGGTATACACTAAACCCATACTCGTAATCACCTTGGTACCCACCTCCAGTTAGGAGAGCTGCTAAAGTTGCACAATATTCAGCTTGTGTTACGCCACCCTCAATTTGTACCATTTGTTCAATTCCCATTTTTTTCATAAAAATAAGTTTAAAATTGTTAAACAAAAATTTGATTTATCATAGCCAAAGGTAACATCCAACAAAACACCTGTCAATAGCCACTGACCCCAAAAACCCTAAACCCGACGTTTTTGACACTAAACCCAACGAAATAGCGCCTAAACCCAATGTTTTTGAGGTTAAACCCAATTTTAAGGTTCAGTGCTTTTATCCTTGCAATAAGGCTTACAGGGGGGGGGGGTAATGTGCTACATATCAGTTGTTTAAATTTTGTTTTCCGATCAAAGGCTACTTTTACTGTTTTGGAATGTTGCAGTTCAATTTCGCCGGTTTTATGGGTATATCGCTTAATATGTGCCAAATTAATCAGAAACCTGGCATGGCAGCGGTAAAAATTATACGGCGTAAAAAGGTCTTCAAGTTCTTT
>DDEN01000009.1 GCA_002336115.1 Chitinophagaceae bacterium UBA1953 | reverse complement strand
CAGCGTATGGACCGGATTAACAAGCTCAAAAACCTGAGCCATAAAACGCTGAGCCCATCCAATGTTGAAGAAATGGAGAGGGTACCTGCTTATATGCGCCGCAATGTCGACCTGCCCGAAGGCACCCAGCCCGACGAAAGCAATGTTTCGCGTTACACCCTTGGAACTGATGCCTATAACCGTACAGGACTGCGGGAAAACAATTCATTTCTGCACGATAACGTTGACTAAATAACATCCCTATGGAACTGGAAAAACTCATTAATGAGGATATTAAGCAGGCCATGATCAACAAGGACAAGGAAAAACTTGAAGCCTTGCGATCGATTAAAGCCGCCATGCTGCTCGAAAAAACGGGCAAGGATGTTACGGGTGGCATTATACCCGAAAGTGTGGAATTAAAGATGCTGCAGCGCCTGGTAAAACAGCGTCGCGAAAGCGCTGAAATTTACAAGGCACAAAGCCGTCCCGACCTGGCTGAGCCCGAAATTTTTCAGGCTGCCATTATCGAAAAATACTTGCCCGAGCAAATGACTGATGAAGAAGTAATTGTCGTGGTTAAACAGGTAATTGCCGATACGGGCGCTACCGGGATAAAGGATATGGGAAAAGTTATGGGCCTTGCCAGCAAGCAGATTGCAGGCAAAGCCGACAATAAAATGATCGCTGAGATTGTGAAGAGACTACTTCCCTAAACTCAATTAAATCTACGATTTACGAATGCTGAAAACCCTGCACCCCCCTGCAGGGTTTTTGCTTTATTAATTTCTACAGGCGGACCTGATTTCTTTATAAGAAAAAACAACTATAGCACGAATAAAAACTTTGGAACAAAAAAAAAGAAGCTGCCCTAACAGAACAGCTTCTTTAGAAAAGCAGAAATAGTTTACTATTTCTTCCCGAATTTATAACCCAATGAAATGGCGAAACAACGATTCAGTTCTTTGTAACCATTGTCAGTAGATACAGCAAGGTTAGCCAGGCCCAGATCGTAAGCCAAACCAATTTCGAAAGATTTAATGTCAAGGCCAGCACCAAAATGCGCACCTGCATCAAACGGCTTAAAATCATCATCCTCGCCTGAACCCCATTTCACATCCTCATCGCTTTCACCATCAGTTTTAAAAGTGCCGCTTATACCATAACCCAGGTATGGCCCCAGCGCGCCAAACAGTTTCAGCCCGCCTACATCTATTTTAATCTTGGCTGTGAGTGGCAAATTTAGATAAAGTAAGTTTACACTGCCTTTTGTAGTTCCCTCTCCATTATCAAATTCAGCTTTGGCACCCATGGTTGATAACAACAAAGCAGTTTCAAATGAAATGCTTTCAGAGATTGGCAATTCCATGGTTGGCCCAAAGTGAAAACCAGGCTTCACAGTAAAATTCATTTCATCGCTATAGGTATAATCATCATCTTCCCACACCATATTCGAAAGGTTCAGACCGGCTTTTACACCAAATGTTGCCTGTGCGAATGTATTAACACTCAAGCCAAGCAGGCACACAATAATCAGGTATTTAACTGTATTTTTCATAGCTAAACAGATTAATTTATCCTACTCGTAAGGCTTTTCGGTAACTCCCTGCTATTTAAAGGAATGGTTTACAGCTCCATGTAATAAAAAGGTTTATACCTCATATATGTAAATACTATGAAGAATCAAAATAAACTGGATGTAAAAAACAGCTACACATATACACTATCATAACTGATGAATTAATCAATGCAGTAAGCCGTAGGTATAAGTTTTTAAAAGTGCGAGGGAGCAATATTATATCAAAGATAATGCAAAAAAGCCCAAAATGGAATAAAACCAATAATTAAGTTGATAATCCGGGCGGTAAGTATGCCTGTATTGCCGCTATTACTAAGCTTTATATCCGAAATAAAATCAGATAACTAACCGAAAAATTTCCAATCTTATTAAATCATTGTTACCTCATACGTTTCTGCTAAAACGACAAAATCCCGCCTTTACAGACGGGACTTTTCAAAAAAAAAAAGAATCGTATTAAGCGCCTAACTGTAAACGTTTAAAAGTAGTAACAGTAAGGTCTTTGTCAGCTTTCTGCAGGTATTCGCGAACGCTCACTTTTGAGTCGTTGATAAATTCCTGGTTGAGCAGCGTATTTTCCTTATAGAATTTGTTCAGTTTGCCCATGGCAATCTTTTCGAGCATTTCTTCAGCTTTACCTTCAGCACGAGCCTGGTCTTTACCAACTTCTATTTCGCGTGCAATGGTTTCGGCATCAACACCGTCCTTATCAAGCGCAACCGGGGCCATAGCGGCAATCTGCATTGCAACGTGTTTAGCCACATCATCAATACCGGCAACTTCAGCCTTATTCAGACCCAGGATAGCAGCAAGGCGGTTTCCGAAGTGGTTGTATGCAACAGCTAAAGGAGCTTCGATAAATTCGTAGTGCGAAAGTTGCATTTTCTCACCGGTTTTGCCGGTTAAATCAGTAACACCTTCGGCAATGGTACGTCCATCGATGCTAAGTCCTAAAAGGGCTTCGAGCGACGCAGGTTTTGTTTCGATGGTCAGATCCAGAATTTTATTAGCATAATCAATAAACTCCTGGTTTTTAGCCACGAAATCGGTTTCGCAGTTCAGCATAATGATTGCTGCAAACTTTTTATCTTCGGTAGTTT
>DDEN01000012.1:769-4332 GCA_002336115.1 Chitinophagaceae bacterium UBA1953 | reverse complement strand
AGCAAACCGGTAATTACAACCCATGTGTTGGGCGAAAACAAAAATACACTGTACGCACCTCAGGAGCCAAAACAGGAAGTAATTACCGAAGTGCAGCTTGTAGTTGAGCCTGTTGTTCAGCAAACCAGGATTGAAGAGCCTGTAAGGATTATACCCGATGTTGCTCCAATTAATATTCCGAACACACTTTTTAATGATAGCTTTTCAGAGCCGGTTGCAATAGCACCTGAAAAAGCCATCCAGAATCCTGAACCACTCGAAATAAAATCTTATTTCAAACCGCAGGAACCCGAATTCGAGATAGTTAACCCTACCGTAAAGCCCGAACCCCGGACGCCTGTTTATGTCAATACTCCGGTTGAAAGACCAAGGATTGAACCAGAGGATCAGCGTTTGGACAGGATTAACAAGCTCAAAAACCTGAGCCATAAAACGCTGAGCCCTTCTAACGTAGAAGAAATGGAAAGGGTACCTGCTTATATGCGCCGCAATGTCGACCTGCCCGAGGGCACCCAGTCCGACGAAAATAATGTTTCGCGTTATACGCTGGGAACGGATGCTTATAACCGGACAGGGCTGCGGGAAAACAATTCATTTCTGCACGATAACGTTGATTAATTAACATCCCTATGGAACTGGAAAAACTCATTAATGAGGATATTAAGCAGGCCATGATCAACAAGGACAAGGAAAAACTTGAAGCCTTGCGATCGATTAAAGCCGCCATGCTGCTCGAAAAAACGGGCAAGGATGTTACGGGTGGCATTATACCCGAAAGTGTAGAATTAAAGATGCTGCAGCGCCTGGTAAAACAACGTCGCGAAAGCGCTGAAATTTACAAGGCACAAGGCCGTCCCGATCTGGCTGAGCCGGAAATTTTCCAGGCTGCCATTATCGAAAAATACCTGCCCGAGCAAATGACTGATGAAGAAGTAATTGCCGTGGTTAAACAGGTAATTGACGATACCGGCGCTACCGGCATAAAGGATATGGGAAAAGTTATGGGCCTTGCCAGCAAGCAGATTGCAGGCAAAGCCGACAATAAAATGATCGCTGAGATTGTGAAGAGACTACTTCCCTAAACTCAATTAAATCTACGATTTACGAATCCTGAAAACCCTGCACCCCCCTGCAGGGTTTTTTATTGCTATTACAAAACCGACTCCTTTTGACTAAGGCAGAAATCAAATCAGAATTTCTCGAAATACAAACGCATCCTATTATCAAATGCATTGAAATTACACGGTAGTTTCACTAAAATGCATTTTCAATTTGATGACATTTAAAACTTAAGGGGTGATCAATTCCTCTTTAAAAGTAAAATAATTATTTCCCGAAATCACATTAAACCTTTTCCACTGTGTGCCAGTATGAGAAATTTCTTCCTCATAAGTCCAATTGTTATTAGGTCGAAAAATATTTACACTGTATCCTTCAACTGAGTATGGAGTGAATTTCAAATGCTTTGTGCCATAAGTAACCGTAATACTGTCGAATACAGTTCTCATCAGCGAATCAGGACTAATCTTCAACTTCTTTCCGGAATAAAGCGCATAACCTTCGCTACTATTAATACTGAACTTTGTTAAGCCAAATCCGCTGGCAACAGTGGATGACTCAAACATTGCTGATGTTGAAGAATAAAATTCCGGTTTTGGATAAAGGATAACCTCAATGGGTAGGGAAAGATCATTGTTGAACCGTATCTGGCTCATCTCGGAATCCACACTATTACACCCGAACAGGATTAATAACAACAAGAAGTGAAAGTTGGTTTTCATATATAAAAACAATTAAATGATCAAATTCTATGCCTTTTCGATATCGCCCATTATTAGCAATAGGTTGAATTTAAAATGCAATAATAACAACAAAATGACAATTCTAAATATTTTATTACAATATTTATTCAATCAGAGAATTTCCATGTGTAAGTCACCCCAAATTCAGACATTTTCCATTTTAAATCTGATTTAAATAATTAATTTATAACCCAATGAAAGTAAATAGTCTAATCCTCGCATGCGTTATACATAAAAAAGAAGCTGCCCTAACAGAACAGCTTCTTTAAAAAAAATGGGATAGTTTACTATTTCTTCCCGAATTTATAACCCAATGAAATGGCGAAACAACGATTCAATTCTTTGTAACCATTGTCAGTAGATACAGCAATATTAGCTAAGCCTAAATCATATGTAAGTCCAATTTCGAAAGCTTTGATATCCAGACCTGCACCAAAATGCGCGCCTGCATCAAAAGGCTTAAAATCATCATCCTCGCCTGAACCCCATTTCACATCCTCATCGCTTTCACCATCAGTTTTAAAAGTGCCGCTTATACCATAACCCAGGTATGGCCCCAGCGCGCCAAACAGCTTCAGTCCGCCTACATCTATTTTAATCTTGGCAGTGAGTGGCAAATTCAGATAAAGCAGATTTACACTGCCTTTTATAGTTCCCTCTCCATCGTCAAATTCAGCTTTGGCACCCATGGTTGATAACAACAAAGCAGTTTCAAATGAAATACTTTCAGTGATTGGCAATTCCAAGGTAGGCCCGAAGTTAAATCCAGGTTTCATGGTAAAATTCATTTCATCGCTATACGTATAATCATCATCTTCCCACACCATATTCGAAAGGTTCAGACCGGCTTTTACACCAAATGTTGCCTGTGCGAATGTATTAACACTCAAGCCAAGCAGGCACACAATAATCAGGTATTTAACTGTATTTTTCATAGCTAAACAGATTAATTTATCCTACTCGTAAGGCTTTTCGGTAACTCCCTGCTATTTAAAGGAATGGTTTACAGCTCCATGTAATAAAAAGGTATATACCTCATATACGTAAATACTATGAAGAATCAAAATATACAGAATGCAAAAAACAGCTACACATATACACTATCATTACTGATGAATTAATCTATGCAGTAAGCCGTAGGTATAAGTTTTTAAAAGTGTGAGGGAGCAATATTATATCAAAGATAATGCAAAAAAGCCCAAACAGGAACAAAACCCATAAATAAGTTGATGACCCGGGCGGTAAGTATGCCTGTATTGCCGCTATTTCTAAGCTTTATATCCGAAATAAAATCAGATAACTAACCGAAAAATTTTCAATCTTTTTAAATCATTGTTACCTCATACGTTCCTGCTAAAACGAAAAAAATCCCGCCTTTACAGACGGGACTTTTCAAAAAAAAAAAAAAGAATCGTATTAAGCGCCTAACTGTAAACGTTTAAAAGTAGTAACAGTAAGGTCTTTGTCAGCTTTCTGCAGGTATTCGCGAACGCTCACTTTTGAGTCGTTGATAAATTCCTGGTTGAGCAGCGTATTTTCTTTGTAGAATTTGTTCAGTTTGCCCATGGCAATCTTTTCGAGCATTTCCTCAGCTTTACCTTCAGCACGAGCCTGGTCTTTACCAACTTCTATTTCGCGTGCAATGGTTTCGGCGTCAACACCGTCTTTATCAAGAGCAACCGGGGCCATAGCAGCAATCTGCATAGCTACATGTTTAGCTACATCATCAATACCGGCAACTTCAGCCTTATTCAGACCCAG
>DDEN01000012.1:0-671 GCA_002336115.1 Chitinophagaceae bacterium UBA1953 | reverse complement strand
GCAAACTTTTTATCTTCGGTAGTTTTAGCAACAACTATACCCTGGTTTGCGTCGCGGTCGGCACGTTTAAGCGCCAGTTTCTGACCTTTTTTACGAAGAATGTCGATTGCTTTTTCAAAATCACCTTCAGCCTCAACCAAAGCGTTTTTGCAATCCATCATTCCGGTGCCAGTCATCTGGCGGAGTTTATTTACATCTGATGCTGTAATATTAGCCATTGTTGTAGTATTTCAATTTTGTTATTAACTGTTATAATTACATAAACCTGTACGAAGGCACAGGTTTATGATTGTTAAAGTAGTGTGTTTTTATTATGCCCTTGGCTTACGTGCACCAGGAGTAGCCTTGCGTGCAACAGCTTTGCGCGGACGTTTGCGATCTTCGGCATCAGCGGGTTCCAGACCGGCAGCCACACGTTTCTTGCGAGCAATTTCGCGTGCGTCGTCGTCGTCTTCTTCCCCATCAATGCTGCTTACTGCTGTTTCTTCTGTTTCTTCGCCTTCTTCTTCGCGTTTGTCACGATCCAGTTTGCGTTCGCTTGCACCTTCTTCGATAGCTTCGATCATTTTTTTGATGATCAGTGCGATTGATTTTGATGCATCGTCGTTAGCAGGGATTGGGAAATCAACGAGGTTAGGATCGCTGTTGGTATCAACGATAGCGAAAGTAGG
>DDEN01000017.1 GCA_002336115.1 Chitinophagaceae bacterium UBA1953 | reverse complement strand
GGGAAGAACGTTTTGTAAAAAACGGTCAGACCTTATTGCTGAATACATTTGATAACAAACAAAAGGGGAGTGGATGGGTTGTTTATAAACTGGGTGATACATTTACATTAAATGAAACTGTACCTGTTACCAACCCGGTTTCAATCAGTGCATTCAGTGTAGTAAAAGCTAAGAACAGCGATGCAGTAATTTATACGGCCATGTCGCCGCAAATGAGCGGAAGTGTTTTTTCTTCAACGCTTCGCAATGCACAAAACTTTGGTTCTGCTGTTCAGTTAAGCAATATCAATCCACAACAGAAAGATTACAACTGGTACACTGTTGAACTGCATAAATGGAAAATGTTTGATGGTAAAGAATCAGAAGGTTTGTTATTTAAACCGGAGAATTTCGATCCCAATAAAAAATATCCGGTTATCTTTTATTTCTATGAACGTAATGCAGATACAAGGTATAGTTACAGAACACCAGCACCAAGTCGTTCAACAATTAATATTGCCTACTTCACAAGTAATGGTTATTTAGTTTTTGATCCGAATATTTATTATAAAAACGGCGAACCCGGCGAAAGTGCTTATAACTCTGTAGTAAGTGCAGCAAAATATCTCAGCAAAATGAAATTTGTCGATAGTACAAAGATGGCCATACAAGGACAAAGCTGGGGTGGTTACCAGGTTGCCTATTTGGTAACACGCACAAACATATTTGCAGCAGCCGGAGCAGGAGCACCCGTGAGCAATATGTTCAGCGCTTATGGTGGCATCAGGTGGGGATCGGGTATGAGCAGGCAGTTTCAGTACGAGAAGACACAGAGCAGAATTGGTTATACGCCATGGCAACGACCTGATCTGTATGTAAAAAATTCACCCTTGTTTAAAGCAGATAAAGTAACAACACCATTGCTGATCATGCATAACGATAAAGATGGTGCTGTACCCTGGTACCAGGGCATTGAATACTTCACAGCTTTAAAACGCCTGGGCAAACAGGCATGGCTGCTGGAGTATAACGATGAAGACCATAACCTGGTTGAACGCAGAAATGCAAAAGATTTATCGGTACGTTTAGCACAGTTCTTTGATCATTTCCTTAAAGGAGCACCAATGCCTAAGTGGATGAAAGAAGGTGTGCCTGCAACAGAAAAAGGAATTGACTGGGGTTTAAAAATAGAGTAATAAGTGATGAATGATGAGTTGAGGGCATCCGTCAGATGCCCTCATCGGACGGAGTTGTATTGAAATAGTTTGTTTGATTTTTAATTTCAAAATTTAAAATGCTGATGATGCGTTTGCTTTTGCTTATTTGTTGTTCTGTTTTTATTATTTCCTGCAGCAAGAATACAATCTACATTGTTCGCCATGCTGAAAAAGCTGCGGCAACTGGAAACATGATGAGCAGCGATGTGCCGTTAAGCGAAGCAGGACAACAAAGAGCAACTACACTAAAGAATATACTTGCAGCAAAGCATATCAACTACATTTTTTCAACTCCAACCATCCGCACTACATCAACTGCAAAACTGTTGAGTGAACTGATGAATGTTCCGGTACAACTCTATTCACCAAAAGATACGGTTGACCGTTTTATTGCCCGTGTAAAATCAATCAGGAAAGGAAATGTACTGATTGTCGGGCATAGCAATACAGTAGATGATCTTATAAATAAAATCATGAATCAAAATCTGCTCACTGATTTGCCTGATGGTGAATATGATAATTTGTTCATCATTCAGCGAAAAGGAAAGAAATATTTATTCAGCAGGGAAAAGTATTAAAGAAAAAGCCACTGAAATTTCAGTGGCTTTTTTTATGCAAATTATCAGTTGTGTATTAAAAATCTCTGTCCCCATTAAAATTCTGTAGCTCATTTGCAACAGCAGTTAAGAATGTTGCACCAAGACTTCCGTCAATAATGCGGTGATCGTAACTCATGCTCAGGTACATCATGTGGCGGATGGCAATACTGTCGCCATGCGGTGTTTCAATCACCACAGGCTTTTTCTTAATAGCACCAACAGCAAGTATAGCCACCTGAGGTTGATTAATAATTGGTGTGCCCATTAAACTTCCGAATGTTCCTACATTGGTCATGGTGAATGTGCCGCCGTTTGTATCATCAGCTTTCAGCTTTCCGTTTCTTGCATTATCAGCAAGTGAGTTAACCTGTTTGGCTAATCCAACCAAATTCAGCTGATCTGCATTTTTAATAACCGGAACAATCAGGTTGCCGTTTGGCAAAGCAGTTGCCATTCCAATATTAATATCCTTCTTCACAATAATACGGTCGCCATCAACCGAACTGTTGATGAGCGGGTATTTCTTAATACATTTTACAATTGCTTCAATAAATAATGGAGTGAACGTGATTTTTGTTCCTTCTCTTTTTTCAAACTCTTTCTTCATCTTATCTCTCCACTGTACAAGATTGGTTACGTCTGCTTCAGTAAAACTTGTTACATGTGCACTGGTCTGTTTGCTTTTGATCATGTGATCAGCAATCAGTTTGCGCATACGGTCCATTTCAATTATTTCTACATTGCCACTGTAAACAGTCGGTGCCATTGAAGGGGTTGCAGCAGGAGCAGGTGTTTCAATCCTGTTCATTGTTACAGCAAGTACTTCTTCTTTTTGTACAGCTTGCTGGGTTGTATAAACAGGTGCAGTTCCTTTTCTTGTTGAAACGTATTGCAGAATATCTTTTTTGGTTACCCTTCCTTCATTACCTGTACCGGGAATTGTTTCCAGCTCGGACATGTTAATTCCTTCCTGTGCAGCAATGTTCAGTACTAATGGAGAATAGAAACGGATGCCGTTTGAAAGTGCACTTACTTTTGCACCTGCAGGCTGGTATGGAATTTCTTCAGCAATAATTTCTTCGTTGGGAGATGTAAACACCGGCTGCGATACAGGTGCAGATACTTGTTCAGCAGCACCGGTTTTAATTCTTGCAATTACAGCACCAATCGGCACTACATCATTTTCACTAAACAATACTTCACTTAAAATGCCTTCGGCAGTACTTGGTACTTCGCTGTCAACTTTATCGGTTGCAATATCAAGTAAGGTTTCATCCATCTTCACCATATCGCCTGGTTTTTTATGCCAGCGCAGAATGGTTGCTTCCATGATACTTTCGCCAAGTTTTGGCATTACTAAATCAATTACGGCCATATAAATGATTTGAAGTTTTAGCTTTTTGTGAACCGGCAATATGCACATTACTCAACACCTGTTGTGTCACTCACTTCGAGGTTCTGAATGCTGTTGGGCAAAAAATGCTGCAATCGCTGATCGGGTCAAAGGTAAAGATTTGGAATTGATTATTCCTGCTCATCCCTTATAAACTGGAACATCATCAGCATGGCATTGGCAGCAGTCAGTTCAATATTCTTCAGCCTGTCGTGCCTGAACTGTAAACGTTTTGCAACCATCTTTTTTCTTGATCCAACAGCCACCCAAACAGTACCTACCGGTTTATCTTCAGTGCCACCGCCAGGTCCCATAATACCACTGGTGGCAATACCATAATCAGCAGTGGTAACACGCAGCAAACCATCAAACATTTCTTTGATTGTTTCTTCACTTACGGCTCCTTTAGTTTCAAGCGTTTCATGGTTTACACCAAGTATGGTTTCTTTTGCATCGTATGAATAAGAAACAACTGTTCCTTTAAAATAGTCCGATGATCCGGGAATGGAAGTAATAAGATGAGCAATATAACCACCGCTGCAGCTTTCGGCAGTAGCAATGGACTTTCCTTTTTGCTTCAGCAAATCACCCAATGCTTTTTCAAGCGGCAGATCTTCTGTAACAACCAAATGATCTTTTACAATCTGTTGCAATTGGTTAAACTGTGCGTCCAGTTCTTTTTCCATCATTTCTTTTTCTGAACCGGAAGCGGTAAGCCGCAAACGCACCATTCCGTAATTGGGCAGGTAGGCTAATTTGATGAAGGAAGGCAATTGATTTTCCCAATGTTCAATCAGGTCGGCAAGAAACGATTCACCTACACCGGCAGTTAATAAGGTACGGTGCAAGATAAACGCCATCTTAAATTCACGTTGAAGTAAGGGGAGAACTTCATCGGTCATGATTCCTTTCATTTCATGCGGTACTCCCGGCATTGAAATAAATATCCTTCCATCTTTTCGGAATAACATACCCGGTGCTGTTCCTCTTGCATTCATCAATACAGTACAAACATCCGGTACTTCGGCCTGCTTGGCATTACGTTCAATCATTGGACGGGTAAGCCGGGCAAAAATATTTTTTACATGCTCCAGCACTTCATTGTTCACAATCATTTTTCCGCCAAAGTATTCGCAAAGCAATGGTTTGGTAATATCGTCTGCAGTTGGGCCAAGTCCGCCCGTAATTAAAATAATCTGAGAATCCCTGCTTTCTTCATCCAATTCCTGCCAAATGTCTTCTCTTGTATCGCCCACAGCAACACGTCGCTTAACCCACACACCAATTTTATTCAGCTCCTGCGCCATCCATGCACTGTTGGTATCAATGGTTTGACCGATTAACAACTCATCTCCAATTGTAATAATGGAGGCAACTATTTTTTCGTTCGTCATAATTATTCAATCCCTGTTCTGTTGTAAATATCTTTTAATGGAAGATGAAACTGTATGGTTTCAATAAAAACGGAGGCATTATCTCCTGAAATTTTTTCGAGCCGCCAGTCGCCTGTTGGTTGTTTAGTGGCGCTGAATACTGTACGACTGAATGTATCTACTAAAAAGTATTCTTTTAGCGATGGAATTTCTTTGTAAAACATCATCTTCCGTCCTTTGTCAATACTTCTTGTTGAAGGGGAAAGTATTTCAAAAATAACAGAAGGATTGAGAAGCGTATCGAATTTATCATCTTCAAGTTCTTCTTTTCCGCATACAATTAAAACATCTGGGTACATGTATGCATCTTGTGAAGGATTAGTAACTCTCATCGTTTCAGCAAGCACGTTACAATTCTTATCTTCAAGAAAGCTTCCGATTTTAATCATAAGGTTAGAAGCAACCTGTGCATGTTTTAAACTTGCCCCACTCATTAAATAAATGTGCCCATCGAAATATTCATGTTTTTCATCGGATGCACGCTCTGTCTCCAGGTATTCTTTTGGAGAAATGTAATTGTATTTGGGCGCAGGTTCCTGTACTATGTTTGTCATTTACTAAAATTAAAATAAATACCTCATTACCGCAAGGCTTACTCTTATTGAAAAAAGGGCGATAGCTTCTGCACAAGTACTTGCGGCATTGTTGCCCGTGCAAACGTTTTTGCATCGAGAAAGTACAAAACCACACGACCAATGGTGAGCAGCTTACCTTCTTCATTATACACTTCATGATGAAATTCAATCCGGTGATCGGCCGGTAATTCTCTTAATTCGGTTTTAATGGTAATCAGGTCATCGTACCTTGCTGAGCGCAGGTATTTGGTATGCATTTCAACAACAGGCATAATAATGCCCATTTCTTCCATTTCCTTATACGTTAAACCAAGTTCACGAATAGCTTCAGCACGGGCAACTTCAAAATACTGTGCATAGTTTCCATAATAAACCACATTCATCTGGTCTGTTTCGGCATAACGTACTCTTATTTTCGTTTCGCTTCTGAACATCTTATCTTTTGTAAATAGTGAATAGTCAATTGTAAAAAAATCAAACAGCAAATCAGGTTTATTTATTAATCATTCCATCAACACTTATTCTTCCTGGGCCGCTTAACAGGATTGCAAAAAAACCGGCAAGATAAATAGCCGACATTTCGCCTTTTCCGAATATTTCACTGTTATGTGCAACAAAAAAGGCATATCCCATCGTAATAATCAATGGTATTACAGTAAATCTTGTAAAAAGCCCTATCATTACAAAAATGGCGCAGAAAAACTCAGCAAACACCACCAATGCAAGCGATACGGTTTGCCCGAGCCCAAGAAAGTTTACAAAGTCCTTTTTCATGTCGGCAAAGTGAATAAGCTTGCTGTAACCATGGTTCACACACATTGTAACACCCAGAATAACACGCAGTAATAAAAAAGAAATGTTAAATGCTGTGGCAGAGTACTTGATTGATAATAGTTTCTTCATTTACATTTGATTTTAAAAAGCGAAATTAACGGAACAGAAACTTTTATCCACAAAAAACTGGAACGGTGTTTGAACGATAGAGGAGAAGTATCTTTATCACATAAACAGATTTTAAGGAAACGGTTAAAATATTTACTAAAGATGAACGTTTACCCGCCAATGAACAACCGCATTACTTACATTGTTTTCGTCCTGCTTACCTGCTTTACCTTGCAGGTCTCAGCTCAGTCAACAGCAATTTATAACGATCCCGAAGTAAAGTTTAAACAGGCGCAGGAGTATTTTATGAACGATCAGTTCAGCCTTGCTCTCCCATTACTTCGTGAGCTGAAGCAGCAGGTTGAAACAACTACTATTCTCAATCATGCAATACAGGTGCAGGAAATTGATTATTACCTGTTGGCATGCAGTCTCCGGCAAAACGATGAAAGGGCAGTTGCACCCAGCCGTGAGTTTATAACTGTTGTGCATAATATGCCCCGCACACAGCAATTGAGTTTTCATCTTGCTAATTATTATTTCCGTAAGCAGGAATTTTTGAGTGCGTTGGAGTTTTATGAAAAAGCTGAAATAGCCAGCTTGAACAACGAACAGATTTCTGAAGCCAAATTTAACATGGCGTACAGCTATTTTCAGCTAAAACGTTTTCAGCAGGCAAAGCCATTATTCAATACTATCAGGCAACTGCCAATGGATAAGCATTACCTTGATGCAAATTATTATTATGGCTTTCTGGCATATGCCGATAAAGAATATTCTGAAGCATTAACTTGTTTTGAGAAAGTGCAAAACCACCCGGAATACGGAAAGATTGTTCCTTTTTACATGGCCACAATTCTTTACTTCCGGGGCGATAAAGAAAAGGCAATTAAAATTGCTGAAGATGCAGTGAAGCGGCCTAACATGCTGTACGATCTTGAAATGAAACAATTGCTTGGTCATGCTTATTTTGAAAAGAAAGATTATAAAAAAGCGCTGCCATTACTTGAGCAATATGTAAATCAATCAGAAAAAGTAACAAAGCAGGATTTATATGAACTGAGTTTTTGCTATTATCAGAATAACCAGTTACCCAAGGCCATTGATGGATTTAAACAATTAAGTGGTGGCGAAGATTCACTGAGCCAGAGTGCAATGTATTTGCTGGGCGATTCGTATCTCAAAACCAACCAGAAAGAAAATGCACGTAATGCGTTTGCATTTTGTTCGGCCAACAGCAGTAATAAGCAGCAGCGTGAGGTTTCTTTATTTAATTATGCCAAGCTTTCTTACGAGCTGGGTTACCAGGGGGTTGCCATCAGCGAGTTTAAACGTTTCTTAAACGAATATCCTGCAAGTACCTATAGTAAAGAAGCAAAAGAATTATTAGTAGGATTATTAACCGGAACAAGTAATTATAAAGATGCGATTACGTTGATTGAATCATTGACTGATCCATCTGAGTCAACTAAAAAACTATATCCAAGAATATTGTACGGTCGTGCTGCTGAAATGATTAATGATGGTCAGCTCAGCAAGGCCGATCAGTTGCTGGATAAAATTCTGAAAGATCCTTACAATGCTCCCGTACTTCCTCTCACCAATTTCTGGAAAGGTGAAATTGCTTATCGTAACGATCAGTTGGATGATGCCATCCATTATTACGATAAGTTTTTACAAAGCGGCAGTGCCGGTATGGGCGAGTCAACGGTAAAAGAGGCCAACTACAACATGGGATATTGTTACCTGCGTAAAGAAAACTTTGTAGTTGCACAGGGTTTCTTCCAGAAAGTGGTAGGTAGTGTGGCACTTAATTCAGCTCCAATAGATCAGGATGCTTATATACGACTTGCTGATTGCCATTATATGCAACGCAATTACAAGCAGGCATTGAGCATGTACCAGAAAGCGCTTGATTATTCATGGCCCAATGCAGATTATGCCATGTATCAGAAAGCAATGCTTACAGGCATTAATAACAGTAAAGGAAAAATTGATCTGCTTACGAATCTTCAGCGTTTGTATCCACGCAGCAATCTTGTGCCTGATGCCAACATGGAAATTGCAAAAACATATATGGCTGATGAAAAATATCAATCCGCCATTCCATTCCTGAATAATGTAATTAATGCTCAGCAGAATACAGGTTTCAAACAAACTGCTCTATTGCAGTTGGGGGTTTGTTATTACAATATGGATAAAAATGAAGACGCATTGGCTCAGTACAAAAAATTATTACAGCAATACCCCAACAGTGAAGAAGCCGATCTTGCAATGGATAATATCCGTTCAATTTATGTAGAAATGGGTAAGCCGCAGGAGTATGAAAATTTTATCCGTTCAACAGGAAGGGATGTTTCGCAAAGCCAGGCCGATTCATTAGCTTATGCAGCGGTTGAAATTAAGCTGGAAGCAAATGATTGTACAGGTGCTACTCAGCAAATCAATAATTATCTCAGTCGCTTCCCTAACGGTGCAAAAGCAATCGATGCCAACTATTATCGCAGCGAATGTTTTATGCAACGCAAGGATTGGAAAAGTGCATTGCCTGGTTACGAGTATGTAGCCAAACAAGGCAACAGTAAGTTTGCCGAGAAAAGTGCGTTGGTAGCTGCACGTACTTATTATTTTGAAATGCAGGATTATAAAAACGCACAACCTTATTATGAAATCCTGAAACAGGTTGCAACGACAGATGAAAACAGGCTGGAATCTATGCGCGGTTTATTGCGTTGTCATTACCAACTGAAAGAGTATAAACAAGCAGCAGATGTTGCGAAAGATCTGCTGATTACAAAAGGAATTGGAAACGATGATAAAGCGTTGGCTAATCTTGTTACCGGGCGTAATTATGAAATCAATGGCCAGTTTGATCTTGCCATACAATCATACCGTGCAGTTGTAAGTATTAACAATGCAGAGTGGGCGGCAGAAGCCAGGTATGAAATTGCCAATTGTCAATATCAGTTAAATAGTTTTGCCAATGCAGAAAAAGCTGCGTTTGAAGTCATTAAGAAAAGCGGATCATACGATTACTGGGTAACGAAATCTTATATTTTGCTTGGTGATATTTACTATAAGCAAAAAGATTATTTTAATGCCAAGGCTACATACCAGAGTGTATCGGAAAATGCAACGAATCCACAATTGCGGCAGGAGGCTACTGATAAGCTGAAAGCGGTAACTGAAGAAGAAAAGAAAAACTCAAAAATTGAAGGATAAAACAGGAACTGAAGTTGATGGAAAGTTATAACCCGGAACGTAAAATGAACATGAACAGAATAATCATATTAATCGTTTTATTTGGTTTATCAGGTGCATTCTCTTTTGCACAGGATACAACAAAAAAACAATCGGTTGAAATAAAGTCTGCATTTAAACCTATTTTAAAAAATGCAGTAAAGCTGAAATTCAATGCTGCGCCGCCGGCACCGGATAACAGTAATCCTAACCTGAGCTATAATATTCCCATACATAATTTATATTTCAACCTGCAGCCGGTTTCCATCAAACCACTTGCATTACAGATTGATTCAGCAGGCGAAGCTCACAATAGTAATTATGTAAAAGCCGGGTTCGGAAGCAACAGCACTCCTCTAATTGATGCAGGTTTTTCTTTTGGTGATGGAAAGAAAACCAACATCACTTTGCTGGCTAATCATCTTTCGCAAAAAGGGTCATTGCGTGCACAGAAATTCAGCAACACCGGTTTGTCGGCTAATCTGAATACGGTTGTAAAGAAAATGGAAGTTTATGGTAAACTTGGTTACCAGCAGCAAACCTATTACTTGTATGGTCCCGATCCATCTACAGCTAATTCAAAGATTGATTCGTTGAAAAAGCCTTATCAAACAGTAAATATAAGAGCAGGGTTAAGGAACGCAACAATTTCTCCTTATGGTGTAAGTTATAATCCTGATCTCAATATCAATGTGTTCAATGATTCCCGTTCAAGCGAAACAAATGCAGAATTAAATGTACCGGTTGAAGTGCGGTTCGGCAGCAGTTTTGGTTCTTTGCTTCGTGTAAATGCCGATCTTACAACTTTTAAACCAGCCGATAGTGCCAGAGCTTACAGTAATAACATTTTCTTCATTAATGCTGCTGCATTTTTGAAAACATCGAGAGTGTATGTAAAGGCTGGTATTCGCCCCACATGGGATAATGCAAAAGTGCATGTTTTGCCTGATGTGCTGGTTGATTTTCATTTGCAGGAAAAGAAGGTGATTCTAACTGCAGGATGGTCGGGCTATGTGCGCAAAAATACCTACCAGTATCTTGTTTCACAAAATCCGTGGATTAATCAGCCCGGAACTCAGTTCAATACAAGGATTACAGAATTGTATGGTGGTTTAAAAGGAACGCTTTTAAATTCGTTTAATTACCGGGCACAAACGGGCTATATAGAATATCTTAATCTTCCTTTGTTCAGTAACCACATTAAGCCTTCTGTATTTACTGTATTAAAGGAAGGAAAGTTGCAAGGGTTTCATACACAGGGCGAACTTGGATATGTGTTGCAGGATAAATTTACTGCCAGTGCTAAAGCCGATATTTACAGCTTCTTTGGTCAGCAGGATTTTTCGGGGGCTTACCATATTATTCCGGTTCAGTTAACGGCTTCTCTTCGCTGGCAGCCTGTAAAACGTGTTATTGTTTCCAGCGATTTGTTTGCATGGCAGGGAGCACTGTATAATACCACCACAGTTACCAACCGTCTTCCTTCTGTGTTTGATCTGAATGCGGGGCTTGAGTTCAAAGCTCATAAATACGTTAGTGTGTGGGCTCAGTTTAATAATGTGTTCAATAATACATACGAGCGCTGGAAAAATTATGAAACCATAGGTTTTAACTTTGTTGCTGGAATAAGACTTACATTTGACCAAAAGCAGCAGTAGGCATGGTTGACCTGATAGCCAGTTATCTTTTATACAGAGGACATTTATCGCTTAAGGGAATTGGTACTTTTCAATTGAAAAGTGTACCGGCACGTCTTGATTTCCCTAACAGACTCTTGCATGCTCCTCAAACAAAACTGGAATTTTCAGTTTCTTCCGGTTATGACGAAGGTTTTAATGAATGGTTGCAGGGAAAACTCCGGCTTTCAGCAGAAAAAATTAAAGTGGAGCTTGATTTGTTTCTTCAGCAATTTCATCAGCAGATCAGTAACAGCAGACCTGTTGAATGGAAGGGGATTGGCAGTTTTACAAAAGCTGAAAATAATCTATTACATTTTCAGCCCTCATTTGAAACATTTATTGGTGATCCTGTTAAAGCGGAAAGGATTATACGTAAAGATGCTGAACATGTAGTTCGTGTTGGTGAAGATGAAAAGTCCAGCACTGAAATGGAAGAATTTTTATCAGCAAAACCGAAGAGAGCTGTTCAGATGTGGTGGATAGCTGCATTGGTATTATTCTTGCTCGGTATTACTGCTGTATGGTTTTATGTATCAAACAATGAAAACTGGATGAGTCATGGTAATAATCAACCAGTTAAAACCGAACGATCAGAACCTACCTATAAATTACAATAACAGTTATTGACCAAAATGCAGTTTGCTTTATGAGCCACCTTGTAAACTATTCGTATTGCCCCGTTTGTAAAAGTGAATCATTGAAAGAAGTGCTTTCAGTGCAGGATTTTACAGTCAGTAAAGAACGTTTTATTATAGCAGAATGTAATAACTGCAGTTTCAGATTTACTCAGGGAATTCCCTGCGAAACTGCAATTGGCCGCTATTATAAATCAGATTCATACATTTCTCATACAAATACAAAAGCCGGTTTGGTAAACAGGCTGTATCATGTTGCCCGTTATTTTACAATGATGATAAAAGAATCGTTGGTTAAAAATGCAACAAAAAAAGGAGTGGGGATGATGCTTGATATTGGTTGTGGTACCGGAACATTTGTACACACCATGTCTGTAGCCGGATGGAATGTTGTGGGCCTTGAGCCCGATGCTGACGCAAGAGCCCTGGCAGTTAAAAAATATAATTGCGATGTTTATCCTGCAGAAGATTTTTACAGGCTCCCCGAATCAAGCTACGATGCTATTACCATGTGGCATGTACTTGAACATGTACATAGCCTGGATGATTACCTGGTACAGTTAAAAAAATTACTTGCTCCAAAAGGGAAATTAATTATTGCAGTACCAAATTATACAAGTCTTGATGCCGGAATTTATAAAGAAAATTGGGCAGCTTATGATGTTCCAAGGCATTTGTATCACTTTTCTCCAGCTTCAATGCGGAAGCTGATGGAGCGTCATGATTTAAGAGTTGTTTCCATAAAGCCCATGTGGCTCGATAGCTACTACATCAGTATGCTAAGTGAAAAATATAAAAAAGGAAACATGGTGATAGCGCTGTGGAATGGGTTCCTTTCAAATCTGCGTGCATTTTTTAATAAGGAAAAGTGCAGCTCGGTTGTTTATATAATTGAGAAAGTTTCCTGAGTTTCAATTTTGTAAAATACAAACTTTCTTATCTGTTATGAGCACTCCCTTATTAACTGATAGAAACAGTTATCCTGACGAAGGTATTTTATTGATTGCGGCAGGAGAAATATTTCCTGTTCTCCAGAAGTTTTTTCAACAATTACAGGTGAGGATTATTTACTGGAGCCTGAATGGAAATATTATAACGATGGTAAATCGTGGCTCTGTAAAATATCATTTAAAAAGAAAACCATTTTATGGCTTTCTGTATGGGAAGGCTATTTTAAAACCGGATTTTATTTTTCGGAAAAAACAATGGCAGGTGTTTTTGATCTGAGTATAACTGAAAAAATTAAAGAAAGCGTTAGACAAAACAAACCAGTTGGTAAGTTAATTCCCCTGTCAATTAATGTTACAGATGTAAATCAGTTAAAAGATATTCTGGCTAAAATTAAATACAAGAAAAAGCTGAAATAGAGGATTATTCATCATTATCATTTATCCCTTCAGGAACATGTAGTAATACTTTGTCAATACGGTGCCCGTCCATGTCAATTATCTCAAACGTAAAACCTTTCCATTCAAATTTTTCACCTGCATGCGGTATGCGTTCAAGTTCATGTAAAATAAAACCGGCAAGTGTATCAAACTCCTGTTCTCCTTCATTCATCCATTCGGTTTTCTCAAACTTTGACAGAAAGTCATAGAATGGAATCTGTGCATCAACCAGATAACTTCCATCATCTCTTCTGAAGATGCCATAATCCTCAATATGTGTTTCAGGAAGATCGCCAACAATTGCTTCTAAAATATCATTCAGTGTAATCATTCCCTTCAGACTTCCATATTCATCAACAATAAAACAGCTTTGTATTTTTCTTTCCTTAAATTTTTCAAGAACCTGGTATGCTGAATTGTTTTCAGGAACAAATAAGGCAGGCTTCATCAGTTCTTTAAACAATTTAAAATCGTCAGAAACATAGAGGTCTTTTATAGAAACCATTCCTTTTATATTATCAAGATCACCATCACAGATAGGATAAATGGAATGCGGTTCGCCATTGATCTTTTCCTTAATCGATGCCTCAGAATCGTTCAGGTCGAACCAGATAATATCATTACGATGTGTCATGAGCGAAGTAATGTTGCGGTCGCCAAGATGAAAAACACGTTCAATAATCTCTTGTTCTGCTTCTTCAATTGTTCCCTGCTCCGTTCCTTCGCTTATAATGGCTTTGATTTCTTCTTCTGTAACCTGGTTATCCTGTACTGTTTTAATACGCAACAACCGGAATATAAAATTGGAAAGCGTATTCAGTAAAAATGAAATGGGCGAAACTGCTTGTGCAAAAATTTTCATTGGTCGTGCAACTGCCATTGCAATTCTTTCTGCCTGAAGCAGCCCAAGCCGTTTAGGCACTAATTCACCAAATACAATAGACAAAAAAGTAACAATCATCACAATAACCCCGGTTGCAATATTGTGGGCGTATTCTTTCAGAAAAGGTATCTGCGCAATAAATGGTGCAAAATCTTCGCTGAATTTTTCTCCTGAATAGACACCGGTAAGTATTGCAATAAGAGTAATACCAATCTGGGCTGCAGACAAAAAGGTTTCAGGATTTTCAGCCAGTTCAAGTGCTGTTCTGGCATTGCTGCTCCCTTTTGAGGCATACAATTCAAGCCTTGCTTTACGGGCACTAACAAGCGAAATTTCAGCAATTACAAATAAGCTGTTAAGAAAAATGAGTATAAAAAGTATAAATATCTCCATTATAATGAAAGTGCAAATGTACAAAGCTTTGGCAATGTAAGCGTTAAGCCACAGTTATCTGTCAGCTAAACTGCAATCCACCAAATTGTTTTTTGAAAATTTTTGCGGTTTGTGAGCCAATAAATATGCCAAGCAAAGCGCCGCCTGTAACATCAAAAGGGAAATGAGCGCCCACATAAACCTGGGCGTAACATACAAGGAATGCCCAGGCAAAAGCAAGCCATATCCATTTCCCGGCAAAATGTTTCATCGTTAAGTAAATAAACATGGCTATTCCAAAGTGATTAGCGGCATGTGATGAAACAAAACTAAAACTATAACTACAGGGAATCAGCATGCGCACAGTTTCTGATGCTACAGCATCGGCACATGGTCTTGGGCGTTCTACTAAAGCTTTAATTATCTGTGTACTAATGAGATCGGTAAGGGCAAACGTGCTGATAAAAAACAGTACCCACCAACCTCCCTTTTTCCTGAAATTGGTAAAAACAAATATCAGCAGAAACAAATAAACCGGTATCCATGTAAACTGGTTTCGGGCAAAAGGCATCACCGCATCAAATAATCCATTACTCCATTTGTTGTTAATGTAGTAAAAAAGCGAACGGTCAAAATCTATGAAAGGTTTAAGCATCCCGCATCAAATATAGGTATCCATGAATGAAAGCGGCTTTAAACCGGTAAAAACTTTATATTTTCGTGGCTATTGCTAAGGAAATTATGGGTAAACGCTTTCAATTACCACCTACCTCTTGCTGGGTACTGCGGTTATTTGTTTTTTTTATGCTTGCATTCACAGTTATGCGGCTGGTAACATTTTTTACGTTCCACCCGGCCAAAATTTCTTTGGCAGATGCACTTCCTTCGTTTTTGCTTGGTTTAAGGTATGATCTGCGTTGGGCAGGTATTTTACTTGTGCCTTTATTATTAATAGGCAGCATTCCCAGGTTATCGCCGTTTTATTCTCAGCATCATCGCAGAGTATGGACTATTTATCTTGTTGTAATGAGCAGTTTTCTTCTGTTCTTTTATGGTGCCGATTTTGGCCATTTTGATTATGTTGAAACAAGGCTGAATGCCAGCGCATTAAACTTTATAGAAGATTTCAGAATTTCAATGAACATGCTTTGGCAATCTTATCCAATGTTCTGGATATTTCTTTTGCTTTCCGTTCTTGTATGGCTGCTTTATCGTTTCTTTCAACGCACACACAGGTTGGTTGAGGTTTCTTCAAAAGAACCATTTAAACCATTGCGTATGGTGTGGTTGCTTCTGTTATTAATCTTTGGTATTTCAGGAAGTAACCCGGCAAAACCATTGATGTGGAAAGATGCTTTTACACTTGGCGATAATTTCAAGGCATATCTTGCATTAAACCCGCTTGAGAATTTTTTTACCACACTCCGTTTCAGAAAACCATTTGCAGATGATGGAAGCGCCAAAGGGCAGTTTGAAACGATGAAACAACTGTTGCAGCTACCTGAGCATAATGCGTTACTCAACTTTCAGCGGAGAGTTAATTTTCAGCAACCCGAACGTAAAATGAATGTTGTGCTGGTGTTGTGCGAATCGTTCAGTATGTATAAAACAAGTTTGAGCGGTAATCCAACCGATGCAACTCCGTACTTTAATTCACTGGCTAAAGAAGGTTTGTTGTACGAACGTTGTTTTTCTCCTCATTTTGGCACAGCCCGTGGTGTGTTTGCATTGTTTACCGGTATTCCGGATGTGCAGTTGAGTAAATTTTCAACAAGAAATCCTGAAGCCCTGAACCAATACTCAATTATTAATTCATTTAACGGCTACCAGAAATTTTATTTCATTGGAGGAAACAGTGAGTTTAACAACTTTAAAGGCTTGCTTGTAAATAATGTAAAGGACTTAAAGTTATATGAAGAAGGGATGTATCAGAGTCCCAAGTTTAACGTATGGGGTATAAGCGATAAGAATCTGTTTAAAGAATCGAACCGTATTTTGTCGGGTCAGAAACAGCCTTTTTTCTCTATTATTCAGACGGCAGATAATCATCGCCCGTTTGTTATACCCGATGAAGACAGACCATCAGTAAATATTAAAACTGTTGATCCTGAAACATTGAAAAAATATGGGTTTGATTCACAGAAAGAATATGAAACACTGACTTACTTTGATTATTGCCTGCAGCAGTTTATGGAAAACGCAAAAAAGCAAAGTTGGTTCAGTAATACATTATTTGTTTTTGTTGGCGATCATGGTGTAAAAGGAAATGCTGCTGCGTTGTACCCCGATGCCTGGACAAACGAACGTCTTTCGGATGAACATGTTCCTTTATTGTTTTATGCGCCGGGTTTAATTAAACCTGAAAAAAGATTTGAAGCAGTGAGCCAGATTGATATCTTGCCTACTGTAGCCGGATTGCTAAATCAGCCTTATGTTAATACAACATTGGGAAGAGATTTGCTTCGTAAAGGTGATGGGGATGATTTTGCATTTATTATTCATCATGACGAAGGAAAGATAGGGATGGTGAACAACGATTTTTATTATATACTGAACCTCAATCTGCAAAAAGATACATTGGTACCTGTGCATTTTAATGAAGATGTACTTAGTATCGAGGCATATAAAAAAACAAAAGAGAAGATGGCTGTACAAACCATTGCTTTTTATGAAACAGCCCGCTGGATGTTGTTAAACAATCAGCGTCAGAAAGTAAAACCCTGATTATTTTGTTTTTTTTGCTATAATAATTAATCTGGGAGAATTATTTACATCATAGGGTTCAAAACTATAAGAGCCAAAAACCTCCTGTATCTGCAAACCTGAAAAAGACAGCATATCATTGAAATCACCTAAAGAAAATTTAGCCACCTGTTCTGTAAACTCTAATGGTTCCTCCAGATTATTTTCGTCTTCAATGATTATTTTCTTGTAAAAATAATTTTCATCCAGCCATCTGGTGATTCTGAACAGCACACCATCTTTTTCCACTTCACTTTTATACTGGAGATGATTTTCGATGTAATGTGCATTAAGATAATCAATCACAAAAGTTCCATCTGTTTTAAGCGCTTCTGCAATTGTTCTGATGGCACTGTCGTGCTCTCTTCTTGTACGGAAAAATCCAAAGCTGGTGAAACAGTTAAAGGCATATTCGTAATAATTTGTACGGAATGGAAGGCGCATATCATGTACAAAGAATTCAAGATTATCATCTTCAGATTTTTTTGCCGCAGCAATGCTGTCTTCGCTGATATCTATGCCTGTAACGAAATATCCCTTTGATGCAAGATGAATGCAATGCCTGCCACGTCCGCAGCCAATATCAAGCATTTTTGCATTTTTGGGAGGATTGAGTTTATTGAGCAACTCATCAATAAACGAGGCGGCTTCCTGCTCATCTCTGTTGAAATATAGCTGGTGGTAATAAGTGGTATTAAACCATTCCCTGTACCACGAATTTTTGCCTTCGCCTGATTGTTCCATGCTGCAAAAATAGTAAGCTGTGGAAAATACACAGTCTTAGTTATTCACCTTAAAAAATAAGGGCACAAGTGAATTATTTGATTTTAATAATAATGTAAAAGAAAAAACCTAATGCAATTGCTTGTAAGGCAAGTCCGGCAATCAGCAGAATGCTGCCTGCACTTATATCAAGTGTGTTTAGAATAAAACCAAAGAATGTGATAATAATGCCAATGAGAAATAAAATAAGCGGATACTTAAATGTTTTAATCATTCACTTTAAAATTAAACTGAACTGTAACGGTTGATTCTTCGCCGGTTTTATCAAACTGAATATTACGCAGGTAATTGCTTATTTCATTTGCGTAGGCTTTGCTTTGAGATGTTGAATTTTTTCCAAATCCAACAAATGTTCCTTTACCATCAGGCGAAACTCTAACGATTGCATAGATGGTTGCTTTTTCAAGATCACCTTCAAACGAATAATATTTCACAATTTTTCTTGAGCCGCTTGTAACTCTCGGTCCGCCAGAACCGCCTCCGCCATTTCCTTTATAGTTATCGCTGGTTGCACTGCCATTGGGTTTACCCTGATCACCTTTGCCACCTGCAATACCCTGGTTGCGGCTGTTGTTATACGTATCGGAATTATTTCCACCGGTTCCTGTACCTCCTGTATAAACTGCTTTGGGTTTAGGTGGTGCAGGAGTAGGGTTAACAACGGTTGTGGTTGACGGTTTTTTTGTCGTAACTGTTGTGTTGGTTACCGGCGTATTTTTTACAGGTGTTGTTACTTTCTTTTCAGGTTTGGTTATTTCCGGTGCATCAGCATCATCTCTTTCGCTCGTTTCTTTTTCAACCTCATCAACCGGTTGTTGAACCTGTTGTTGAGGTGGTGATTCCTGTTGTTGTGCTTCAGGTGCAGGTTCGCCTGGAACTAATGGCTGAATATCACCAAACCCTATATCGCTGTTGCCAAGATTTACCTCAATACCTTCATCTGCTATATTTGCTGGCGGTGCCACACTTGTCATGGCTACGGGAATGAGAAATAAAATAAGAAACAAAACAGCATGCGTAACAAGTGTTATTACTCCTGCTTTGACATTATTCTGTGTTTCGTTTGTTGCGTTTGCCTGCATAGCCTGTGCTTGGTACATCGAAATTAATTCTTTTCATTATAACGATGGAAAACTATGCCAGATTACACAGAATAAAAACTCTTTTAAGTTATTGTTAACGACATCAGGCGTGAATCGTGAGAAGAGCATATCTCTAAATGAAGTCGAAGTAGTTGAAGTTGCGGCAACTCACGACTGATGCCTGACGACTGACGCCTCACGCCTCACACCTGCATTATCAACCACCAATCCAACAATAATCAAAAGGAAACTGATAATATGGATATAAGTAATTTTTTCATCAAGCATTAATACCGCTTCAATGCTGCTGAAAACAGGAATTAAATTGCCGAACAAGGCTGTACGTCCGGCACCCATTTCCCTGATGCTCCGGTTCCATAAGAGAAACGATAATACTGAAGCTCCTGCTCCAAGGTAAAAAAATACAGCAACAGTATTGATGCTCCAGTTTACCGGTTTGCTGAATGTTGATTCAACTATGTAAGCGGGTAAAAGAAGTACGGTGCCAATTAAGAAAGTAAAAAAAAGAAAACCAACAGGGGATATGCCGACTGGTTTTTTTCTCACAAAAATATTATAAACAGCAAAACTCAGAGCGGCAAGCAGCATCCATCCATCACCACTGGTGAAATGGAGGTGAAAAAGATTGTACAGGCTTCCGTTACTAAGTAAAAATAAAATCCCCGATATGCACAGCGTAATACTTAAAACCCTTTGCCAGCTAATATGTTCTTTGAGAAAATAATGTGCAAGAATGACTGACATTACCGGCGAAGAAGTTGTGCCAATTAATGCAAGGTTAATGGCTGTTGATGTATGCCCTGCAACATATACAAGTGTGTTAAACAAACTGATGCCGACAAATGAAATACCGAAAAAATATAATTTATGTTGTTTAACTATTGCCCAGGCTGGTGAAATATACTTCCATGCAAAAGGAAGTATAACAAGCACAGCGGTAAGCCAACGAAAAAATGCCAGTGCTACGGGTGGAATATCTTTAATAACGGCACGGGCAATAATAAAGTTCCCGCTCCATATTACAGCAGCCGCAACAGCCAGTAAAATTCCTGTAATGAAATGTTTTTGGCCTGCTGTTGATTGGTTCATTTGTTAAAAATGTACAAAACAATTAAGCATGCAAAACCGCTTATGTAAGATTTCGGGAATAAGGCAAAAGAGTTGCTTTATTTTTTTATAAGTGAATCGGCTTTGTTTATAAGTATATCGTATTTTTTGCTAATGGCTTTCATTGGATAAACTGCCGGCTGATTTTCTTTCTGATATTTTTCCATTATGGTTAAGGTTGCTGTAAGTTTTACAGCATTATGCAAATCGGAAAGTTTGCTGTTTTTTGCTTCAATTTCATCCACCAGGGCTTTTTGTACAGCCAAAGCATGCTCAGCTTTTAATTTACTTTCAGTAAATAAAGCTTTTAACCTTGTTTTCAGTACAGAATCTTTTATTTGTGCAATGTAAGTTTCAGACGAAATGTAATACTGATCATTCTTGTCTATAAATGTCTTGTAATAATTCAATGAGTCTGATGCTTGACCGGGTAATGCTGCTACAGCATTTTCAAATTCACTTAATAGTGGGTCCGATTTCAGTAACTCATCATACAGCTCCTGTACAAGGTTATTGCCGGAACGTTTGCTGAATAAGCTTACATCTGATTTTTGTTCGGCCAATGCCTGTGGTACATTTTGCTGTTGCTGAATGTGCGGTTTGTTTTCACTGCAGGAAAGAAAGAATACAAACAAGAAGGGGAATATCTGTTTCATAAGCTGAAAATTTTGTTTGATGGTAAGATACCATCAAACAAAACTTCCATAAACTATCTGCCAGTTATTAACAAAGTCTTTCATAATCTAATGCGCAAAATCAGCTTCATAATTTCCTTTGATCCTTTCCATTGGCGGATTAAAATATCCATGCTTCAGATCAGGAAATTCTTCTTTAATTAATTCAATAAACTGTTTTACACCGAGTAATTCGCCGGTTTCATTAAAACCAATTTTGCGTAAGTACCAATCAGGATCAATATTGAAATTGCGCCATTGAATCATCTTTAAACCGGTTTCTTTAATCAGTTTTCGTAATGCTTCATATTCAGCTTCACAATCCGTCATACCCGGAAAAACAAAATAATTGATGCTTGTCCAGCCACCAAAACTATTGACCACTTTCAGGCTTTCAACAATATCTTCAAACTGGTAATTGTTGGGGCGGTAATAAGCTTCATACACTTCTTTGCATGCACTGTTTGTACTTACACGTATTGAGTTTAACCCTGCTTCGCACAATGCTTTTACTGCATCTGGTTTTGAACCATTGGTGTTTACATTGATATTTCCTTTCTGCGTATGCTTGCGTATTTCAATAATGGCTGCACGCATAGTTTCCCACATCAGCAAAGGTTCGCCTTCACATCCCTGCCCGAACGAAATAATAGGGAAGGGGGCTGTTTCAAGATGTGGCACTGTGAACTCCACAATTTCTTCAGCATAAGGTTTAAACGTAAGCCTGTCCTGCGGACTTTGAATGGTTTCTTCCTGTGGTTGAAATGAAATGCAACCTATGCAGTTGGCGTTACATGCAGGAGAAATTGGTACCGGGCATTCCCATCTTCCCATTGCAAAGTTTCTTGCAGCCGGACAGTTATACGTTTGGCAACAGTTTTCCATTAAATGTTTTACCAAGCGGTTATCGGGATAAGCTTTTAATAAATGCTCTGCGCCACTTTCAATTTTTGTTTCATCGTAACCGGCACATTCCTGGCGAATGTCCTGTTCAATGCGAAGAGCAGTAACATAGAATTTATTATCAAGCCAGCCGGCAGCAGTATAGCAGAAAAGCGGCAAAGTCTCAGCACCGGGCTCTGTTTCAAAAGCGGCGATGTAGAGACTTGTATGTGCAGGTGGTACAAAGGCAGCAACGGCCCAGCCTTTTTCGCACAAACGCATTTCACCTGTGTTTACATCAATGCCAATTCCTTTGCGTCCGGGCAATTCATATAAATTTCCACCATCGGGTAATTCAATCCAGTCTTCCACATCAACGGGAAATGCATCCCAGCCTTCTCGTCCAATGGCGTACAAAGAAGTGTCTTCAAAAATATTTCCGTTACCGTCGGAATATAGCAGGAAAGGAGATTGTTGTAAAATCATGGAGTTGTAAGTTATATGTTATAAGTAGTAAGAAGTTTCCGGGAAAAGAGGTTGCTTAAAACCTATAACTTACTACTTACAACTATCCGTTCAAATATTTCCTGCAAAAATCGTGAATTTGTTCCAGTTCATCGAAAGCAATTGCTTTCTGGAATTCAAAACGGTAAACTTTATTTTTATGTGTTGTGATGGTGATGCTGTGCGGCAGAGCTTCAACATCTGCAATCTGTTCCCAATCAATGTCTTTATCGCCGGGGAAATTGGAGATGGTTACTCCAAGATGATGAACTGCCACTCTTTCTTTCTGAATAACTTTCCTTTCACAGTAAAAAACATAGTAGTACATACCACAGGCTGCTAATGAAAAAAGCATATTCAGCCATGAATGATCCAACAAGGCAAGAATTGATAAACCCCCAAATACAATTGTTTCTATTAAACGGAAGGTTGCATTTAAACGGCTTGAACTTTCTGCAAAGTTTTTCATGAAGGCCAATGTAACTACATCAAGACCTATCACAATTTCGCAAAAGGAAGTTACTCTGTTATCTGTTTTAAATTCGTACCAGCCGGCAGCAATAAAAACAAGACCTGCAAAAAAATGAAGTAACGGGCTGATTTTTTTTAAATGATTGTAAGCCGGATGTACAATTGAAAGGGAAAGAGGAGAAGCCATAGCAGCGGTTTTAAGCTTAAGATGCAGTCATCAAAAAAATCCACACATTAAGTTAAAAAAAATTTCAACTCAAAATTCTGCTCTCGTTAAACTATCTTCTGTTAGCAAAAGAAGTTCCTTTGAAAAAGCAACGGCTCACAAAATGTGAGCCGTTGTTGCTAAGGGAAAAACTGTTGTTATCCTCTGTTTTTATTATGTTTTATCTGAAAGATGCGTGAGAGGTTAAATCCAAATCTGATTTCACCTTTTGACCAACTGCTTGTTGTTTCAGTAATAAATGCCCGTTCGTTCATGCCGGTTGAGTTGGAGAAATGTAGCTGAAACACATGCCCTCCGGTTTCAATGTCAATACCAATACCAAGTGGATCATAGTTCACACCTTTTTCAATTCCGTTAAAGAGGTGATAATAATCCCAGGTTATAGCCATACGTCTTGTAAGTTTTAAGCGGCCACCAAGTCCCAATGCAAAAACATCATTAGGTTGTGAACTTAGTTGTACAAGGTTGGTATGCACCATTGTTGGTGTTAGCTGTAACGAAAACCCTTCGGAAAACTTTCTGCCAACAATAACCTGGTAATAGTAAGCAAGCCTTGAAGAAAAATAGTTATCAATCGTCGGATCGGCCCATGGCGAAGTATTCATCGTAATGCCGCCAACAACTGCAAGAGTTACAGGCGAGCCTCCGTTGGTTGCCTGCATAACAGGAGCATATTTAAAATATCCATCCAGTTCTTTCTTGTATGTGCTGCGGCCAACACCAACCATCAGGTTACGGTACAAACCAAAGTCGAATCCTAACCGCATGCTTGCCTGGTCTAAGCCAAAGAAATTTTTATATCCCTGGTCGAGTTGACCGAAGCGATGCAGAATGCGGAAATCCATTGTGCCGGGCGACAGAAATTCCATCGACTGTCCATTAATTACTCTTGTTGATTTAAACGCATATTTTACATACTCTTTCTTGGGTTTTTCTTTGTCAACAAGGCTCAGTAAATCGTCTGATTGTTGTTGTGCCTTTGCAGCAAAGGAGGAAAGAATAAAAATAAATATGACTGATTTTTTTATGTGGATACTCATATTGTTTCAGTTGAATCAGTAAAGAATTATTTAAGAGGATCAAGTAAACAATCCACTTTAATTTTTGCTGTTTTAGCAAGCTTGTCTGCAACAAGCGATGGAACAGAAATATTGTAATCTGCAAGAGCAACGCTGAAATCGGCCACCGCATTTAGTTTGCCTCCTTTTACAATGATTTTTCCATCTGTTTCAACTTCTTTTGTTACACCATGAATGGTAAGACTGCCCTTTACTTTAACAGGATAAGTACCTTCTTTACTATAGTTTACTGAAGCATTGTTCAGAATTGCTCCTTTGAATTCTGATTTGGGAAACTTATTACTTTCAACGTAGTTTTCATTGAAATGCTCCTGCATTAATGCACGTTCAAATTCAAAGCCCTTCATTAAAACAGAAAACTGCAGATTACCTGTTTTTGTATCAAGCACGCAGATTGATGTTTTGTTAATGCCATCAATATTTTCCGGGGACTTGGCAGTTGTAGCGTCAAAGCTGATTTTTCCGGCTTTTGTAAAATATTTATCCTGTGCCTGCATTTTAAAAACAAGCATGATGGAAGCGAGGAATACAAACAGTTTTTTCATAATTAATCAGTTTAAATTTTGTTGAGGAGAATACAATTGCTAATTTTTTACAGGAACACACCTGTTTAGAATTACATCGGCACCAATACCAAGATCATCCGGCATATAACCGGTGCAGATTCCTTTCATAAATATGGATGAATAGGGCTTCATTGACGTAATATCTTTTGTAAATAAACTGTCAACACTGCAGCGAACAGACGACATAGATGAAGTGTCGCCAAGCACAACAGTATAAAAGCCTTTTTCATCTTTATCAATCTTTTTTATAATGCCTGATACCTGTACAACTTTGCCAAGATATTTTGTGTTGGCTGCCTTTTCATCAGCAGCAAACTCATTAATCAGCTCAGTTGATTTTATATTCAATGCTGGTGTGGCATCTGAAAGACTTTCATTTTTGCGATTGAATTCTTTGTAGCCGTAAAAACCTCCTGCAATTCCGATAACAAGGATTACCAGGATTACAGGGATTATTTTTTTCTTTTTCATATTTAATATTCTGTAGCAGTTTACTTATAAAATAAAGTTATTGCAAAAGAATATTTCGTTGTTGCAATAACATCAGTTATTAAGAGCTCCGTTGCTGATCCAGCAAAGGATAGCCATTTTCTGTGTAGAAGTAAGGGTTGATCCTTCGGGCATTTTACCTGTTGATACTTCTGAATAAATTGTACTTTTTGCACTGTAAACAGATGCGTAAGTTGTAAATACTCCATGTGAGCTTCCGGATGCATGGCAACCTGAACTGGTATTACAATAACTGGTTATTATCGGTGCTACATCAGTGGCATACGACACAGTTGTTGAGCATGTTGAAGTATCTACGGCTGCTGAATCTTTTTTACAGGAATAAAATACTGTAAAAGCTGCTGCAATTGCTACCAGAATGACTGATTTTCTCATGTTCATGATTTTTTTGTTTAAAGGTTAAACGTTATTTATTTAGATAATGATGTGAGAAAAAAAGCAATAGTTGGGCTTTTGCATTTTTTTAAGAATTAATTATTCAGGCTTCCGGCATCAATCCACTTTTTAATAGTCGCTATCTGGCAGTCGGTCATTTTAGCCGCACCCTGAGGCATAGGAGAGTAACCTGAAGCATGGCTTATAGAACCATACAATTTGCCATTAACAGCAATTGCTTTATCGGTTGTATAAGTGCCCATTGCAATACCTCCACTTGGAGAACCTCCCGAATGGCAACTATAACATTGCTGTTGTAGTAATAGAACTACTTTCTGCGCATATGAAATAGTACCGGAAGTATCGCATGTTTTTGATGGATAGAGTGTATCTGCTTTATCGTAATAACAGGAACTGAATCCTGCAAAACCAATAAGTAGAACAACCAGCTTTATAATGCGTGAATTCATTGATGATATTTTTTTAATATTAGTTGTTTGGAGCTCCGGCAGTAATCCATTTGCTTACTTGTGTTATTTCACAGTCAGACATTTTAAGTCCACCCTTTGGCATTGCCGAAAAACCAGTTGCCCAGGTAATTGATCCGTACAGTTTACCATTATCAGCAACTGCCTTTACCCCTGCATAGGTTGACAGATCGATATTACCACCAAGTAATGCAGGATTATGACATCCCTGGCATTTGTTCTGCATCATTGGTTTAATTGCAGTACTGTATTTATAATCAGTGGTATCGCATTGATCGCATGAGTTATTCTGTGCTCCCTGATTAATCCATTTTGCAAATCTGGAAGCCTGGTCACTTGTCCATGCAGCCATTGGTGGAGGAGGCATACGTTCACTTCCGGTTTTAATTACTTGCCTGTACAAGCTGCTGTTCGAGGCATTGCCCGGAACAACATAGCGGGCAATGTTTGCATACGTTGAAAGGTTGATGCCTTCTTTATGCGATGTTGCATCATGGCATCCGCTCATGGCACAGGTTGATGTAATTAATGGAAAAATTTCATTGGCAAAATAAACTGAATCAGCACTGCAGCTCCTGCCTGTTGAACCGGGTAAACCGGAAACTCCTCCGGGATTGCTGTTGTCAATAACCGGAATCTGATGTTTACAGGAGTTGATTAAGATGATGATGAGAAAAGCAGCTATAATTGCTAAAACCAGCCTCATAGCTTTATTATTACCGGGTTGTTTAAAAAGAGTTTTCATGAAATCGTTTTTTATTGTTTTACTTACTGCATTGCTGTTGCACTAAATGAATTATTACTTATTGCAAGTGCAGATAATAAAACATGGATATTGTTATGTGTAATACATTGATTTGATGTTGTAGTTATTACTTCTTCAAACAATAATGTATCAGGATGTTTAATCATATAAAAACACAGAACTGTTTTTATAGTGAGATCAGGAAATGGTTTCGGGAGGCTGAAGCAATAGGTTGTAAAATCCGGTTAAGAGATCAGATTTCTTAAAATGAGTGTTTTTGGAAGGTTCAGCAATAATAATATTGGAATAAAACGAAGCATTAACAGGCATCTCCATTAATAACATTGAAAATGGATTGTGCAATTGCCTGAAAGGAAGCTGATTGTCGTCTTTGTCATCGCCTGAAATACCATCATTGGTACAATAGTGCTTTACAAGAAAGCTCATCAGATCAATTCTTTTGTCTATTTGATGATGAAACCGGTAATGCTTTACTAAAGAAGGCAGATTAATTAACTGCCCAACTTCAGTATTACCTAACAGGTACACCGATAAAAAAAATATTGTTGTGATTTTTATCATTAACGACTTTGAAATAATAACAATAATTATACCAAGCAAATTAAATCGGCTTCTTCAATGAGTTTTTTTTGTGATTTACCTGGAGATATTTATTTTTCTTGCATAAGTTAAAAAGGAGCAGGACTTTTTTTAGAAAATAAGTCCTGTTCCCTGCACATTTAAACTTAAATCTTTTTTATTCGTCTGTTTTGTTTTTAAGACTCATCAGTAAAGTATAAGCACCCTTGCTTACGAATGTTTTTGATTTTTCTGATTCGGTTGTGATAATTTCAATAAACCCATTTTCAGTTGCTCCGGGCTGTACCTGCAGCATTTCAAATGTATCAGCCGATTTTTTCACAAACACATAATGTTTATTTTCATACCTAACCACTGCGTCTTCAGGCAACACCAATGCTTCTTTGTTTTTTATTTCAACTTCGGCATTCATATATGTTCCAGGAATTAATGCTTTGTCGTAGGATTCAAAATGACAATGAACATCTGTGTTGCCATCTTCCGAAAGATCCTGACCAATCAGCAACACTTCACACCTGTACTTCTTATCAGGATTGTTATTGGTATATGCAACTAATTTCTGGCCAATAAAGAGTTTGTTTACATCTTTCTCAAATACCATCAGGTTTAAATGAATATCGGTTGGATTGATTAATTCAAACAACACTTCTGTGGGCGCTACATATTTGCCAATGTTTACGTTTACTTTTGATACAAAACCATCAATGGGAGAATACACCTGTACGCTGCGTGTAATATTACTTTCACTCAGTTTACCGATATTAATGCCTGCCAGTTTCAGTTTTTCTGCCAAAGCGCTGATTAACACTTTCTGTGTTTTATATTCCGCCTCGGCCTGCTGGTATGTTTTATCGCTGCTGGCTTTGCTTTCATTCAGCTCTTTCTGGCGCAGGTATTCGTTTTCAAGAAAACTGATTTTTGCTTTAGCCGTTAAATAATCCTGCTGCAACTGAATGTATTGCTGATCTTCCATTACCGCAATTACTTCGCCTTTGCGTATGTGCATTCCTGGAAGCAATTGTGTTGATTTGAGGTATCCTCCCATTGGGATGCTGATTGAAACAATATTCTGCGGAGGTACGTCAATTTTACCGTTCAGTTTCAGTACGGTCGATATTTCCCTTTTCTGTAATTGCATTGTTTCCAGAGCAGCATTTTTTAACTGGGCGGGAGTGAGCCTTACGGTAAGATCATTTTCTTTTCCGTTTGTTTTTTCTGTACTGCCGTTCTTACTGCTGCATGACAGCAGGAAGAAGACCAATAAAGCAGTGAATAAAGAAAATAGTTTCATGATAATTATGTTTATTGATTGCTGTAATAGTTTAAGAGAATAATACTTTCATTCAGGTTTTTTACTGCTTCGAGATAATCGTTTCTTGTGGCAGTTGACTGGTTTACCAGCATAAACCATTCAAGATAGCTGATTAATCCGCTGCTGAACTGTTTGTTTGCAGCCGATAAAATGAGCTCTGCATTTTTTAATCCGGTCTGCTCAAAATAACTCACAGCATCCCTGTACTTGTTATACTGTTCTTTTGCAGTTTGAAGTTCATTGTTCCATTGCTGTAAGCCAAGCTGGTAATTATTCTCCACAATCTGTTTGCTGAACTTTGCACTGTTGATTTTTGCTTTTTGAGCTTTGTTAAACAGAGGAATACCAACGCCCACCTGCAATGAGTTAAAATAATGAGATGCAGGATAATATTTATCATCGGCACCGGTTCCCTGTATGCTTGTACTGAACACACCAGCCGAAAGTTCGGGCAGCAGTTTCGACTGCTGAACTTTCACCAATGCATCAACCAGCTTTTCTTCATGTTTCAGCAGTTGAATAGAAGGGTGTGTTGTAACATCGTAAGCTGCGGTACGGTAATTCATCTTCAATTCACTGGATGAAGCAGCAAAAACAGTTGTTGTATTCAGCAGCAACTGAAACTTCATCTGTTCTATTTCTGCATCTTTATTTAACTGTTGCAACTGTAAAAGTATCTGCCCCAATTGTGTTTCTGCTGTTGCTTTTTCCAGCACATTGCTTTCACCTTTCTGCAAACGCAGTTCGGTTAAACGATAGAATGCAGCATACAAACTATCCGCATACAATAACAGTTCTTTCTTCCTTTGTAAGTACAGTAACTGGTAAAACACTTTTGTTACTTCACGTTTCAGATCGGCTTCTTTAGCAGCAGTACGTAATAAACTGTTCTTCCACTCTTCTGTAAGCATATTCTTTTGAGTGGAATATACTTTAGGAAAACTGAACGATTGTGTAATGCCAATCTTTCCATCGTTGTAGTTGCTGTTAAACTTTCCGTATTCAAACGTAACTCCGGTTTGAGGAATTTCTCTTGCTGTTCCAATCATGAGCTTCCTGTAATCATTAAGCAGCTTTTCATTCTTCACAGAGAGATTATTCTTCAGTGCTGTATCAATTGCCGATTGCAGGTTGATAGGCTGTTGTGCTTTAGCTATGTTCATACCACCAAGCATCAGCACTGCAATGAGGATATGTGCAACGGGAGCTTTCATTTTTTTCTTTTTAGAAAATCCTTTTTCAAAAATCATGTATAACACAGGTAATACATACAATGTAAGGAAAGTTGCCACCAGCAAACCACCAATGAGCACCGTTGCAAGCGGACGTTGCACTTCGGCACCTGAACCATTGCTGATAGCCATTGGTAAAATACCCAGCGATGCAACAAAGGCCGTCATTGCAACAGGACGTAACCTGATCTTGGTACCCATCACTACAATTCTTCTCGGGTCTGTCCAGCCTTCAGCTTTTAAGCGGTTAAACTCTGCAATCAATACAATACCGTTTAATACCGCCACACCAAACAAGGCAATAAAACCAACACCTGCTGAAATACTGAACGGCATACCTCTTAATGCCAATGCAAAAATGCCACCCGTTGCTGATAATGGAATAGCCGTATAAATCAGCAAGCCCTGTTTAATGGAATTGAAGGAGAAGAAGAGTAAGATAAAGATGAGCAGCAATGCCACCGGTACAGCAATACTTAATCTTGCTTTGGCTGCATTTAAGTTTTCAAACGAACCGCCATAGGTAACATAATAACCTGTGGGCAGTTTCATTTTCTCTGTTACTTTTTCCTGGAGTTCTGTAACAACCGATTGCACATCTCTGCCTTTTACATTAAAGCCAACAATGATTCTTCGCTTTGCATCTTCACGCTGTACCTGGTTAGGCCCTTCTTTAATATCCACACTTGCCAGTTGATACAACGGTACCTGCGAACCCGATGGAGTAGGGATGAGTAGGTTCCGTACATCTTCAATATTCTTCCGTTGTTCACCATCAAGGCGTACCACCATATCAAACCGCTTTTCACCTTCATATACAAAACCGGTGGTTTGTCCTGCAAGACCTGTATTCACCACTTTATTAATATCGCTGATGTTTAAACCATACTGTGCAATAGCTGCACGGTTATAGTTGATGATGATCTGTGGCATACCTGCAACAGGTTCTACATACAACTCTTTGGTACCTGCAACGGATGATGATATATTTCCTAACTGTTCGGCATAGTGTGCAAGTGTATCCATATTCTCCCCGAATATTTTACACACTACATCCTGCTTGGCACCTGTCATCAGTTCATTAAAACGCATTTGTACAGGATACTGGAAACTCGCTGTAATACCCGGTACTTCACTAACGGCAGCACTCATCTTTTCTGCCAGCTCAGGAAACGTTTTAGCACTCGTCCATTCCTTTTTATCTTTTAAGATCACCATCATATCTGCAGCTTCCATTGGCATTGGATCGGTAGGAATTTCACCACTGCCTATTTTGGTTACCACCTGCTTTACTTCAGGAAATCTTGTTTTAAGAATATGAGCAGCCTTCTGTGTGCTTTCGATTGTAGTTTTTAAATTACTGCCGGTGAGCACCCTTGTATCAACTGCAAAATCGCCTTCCTCCAGTGCAGGAATAAACTCACCACCAAGTTTGGTTAATACAAACAATGAAATCACAAACATGGTAACAGCTACAGTAATGGTAACCTTGGGGAAGTTTAATGATTTGGTGAGATTTCTCTGGTAAGAACGATCGAGGTAATCCATCATCTTATCAGAGAATGTTTTCTTGTGCGAAATGGTTTTCTTCATCAGCAATGCACTCATCATTGGTACATAAGTAAGTGAAAGAAGGAATGCACCCAGCAATGCAAACGCAATGGTCTGCGCCATGGGAATAAACATTTTTCCTTCAATACCCTGCAGTGTAAATGTGGGGAGATATACAATAAGAATAATGATTTGCCCAAACACCACACTTCTCGACATTTTGCTGGAAGCATTAATCACTTCCTCATCCATCTGCTGCTGGTTGAGCTTGTTTACATTGGCAAAGTGTTTACTGTGTGTAAGCTGGTGCAATACCGCTTCCACTATAAACACCGCACCATCTACAATCAACCCAAAGTCGAGAGCTCCCAAACTCATGAGGTTACCAATCACCCCAAAGCGGTTCATCATAATGACTGCAAACATCATGGCCAGCGGAATAACCGATGCCACAATAAAACCTGAACGCAGGTTGCCAAGGAAGAGAATCAACACAAACAATACTATCAATGCACCTTCAATCAGGTTGTTCTTTACAGTGTTGATCGCATTGTTCACCATTTTGGTGCGGTCAAGAAAAGGTTCAATGATCACACCTTCGGGTAATGTTTTCTGTATCTGTGCTACCCGTTCTTTTACATTTTTAATTACCTCACTGCTATTGGCACCTTTCAGCATCATTACCACAGCACCTGCCACTTCACCTTCATCGTTAAAGCACATAGCCCCATAACGTGTGGCGCTGCCGAAACGCACATCGGCCACATCTCTTATTAATAACTTACCTCCGCCCGAACTGTTTTTGATGAGAATGGAATTGATGTCATCAATACTTCCCACCAAACCTTCACTGCGGATGTATAAAACGGTAGGTCCTTTTTCAATATAAGCACCACCTGTATTCTGGTTGTTTTTTTCCAGTGCATCAAACACATCACTCATAGTAATGCCATAGGATTTGAGTTTATTTGGGTTGATGGCTATTTCATATTGTTTCAACCGGCCTCCGAAGCTGCTTACATCAGCAACTCCTTTTACACCCAGCAACTGGCGGCGTACTGTCCAGTCCTGGATGGTACGCAGTTCCATAGCTGAAAATTTATCCTGGTAACCTTCTTTTGCACGTACGGTGTATTGATAAATTTCGCCTAACCCTGTTGTAACAGGGCCTAATGATATACTGCCTATACCTTGGGGTATTTCGTCTTTTACCTGTTGAATGCGCTCTGCCACCTGCTGGCGTGCCCAGTAAATATCAACATCATCATCAAACACAATGGTTACGAGCGATAAACCAAAACGGGAGAAGCTTCTTATTTCATGAAGTCCCTGGATATTGTTATTTGCGAGTTCAATTGGAAATGTAATCAGCCTTTCAATATCGGTTGCGCCAAGTGATGGGGCAACAGTAATAACCTGTACCTGGTTATTGGTAATATCAGGCACAGCATCAATGGGCAGTTTGGTAAACTGGTAACTGCCATAACCTATAAGGGCTATAATAAATAGTCCGATAATCAGTTTGTTCCGTACTGAAAAGCGGATAATTGCATTCAGCATAATAATAATCTGTTTATCAATGAATAGATAAATTGTGCATAGCAATTGCACAACAATCAGCAGGGCTTCTTATGCCATTGCTGAAAATTCAGTTCAGAAAAATTTAAGCCTTGGGAGGCTGCCACACAGAAGAAAGGAAAACAGAATTAATAAACTCATCGTTTGAGATGATGTGTTTATCATTCAGGTCAGTAACAGGCTTTGTTACTGAAGCACAGGTTACAGCGGGTACAAAAAGCCCAAGTGTAATTACCTGGCAATCGTGATGCGATTTAAATGGAAGCTGCTGGTCTTTTGCATAATCATTATCAACAATGTTACTTTCGTAGTGCATGGTGATAAAAGATGCAAACGTGATATTCCTGTTAAGCGCCTTGTGTTCGAGGTAATGCTGGATAAGCAAAGGAAACTTCACCAACTGTCGTAATTCAGTTGAAGAAAACAGGTAAATGCCAAGGAATAATATTGCAGCAGCTTTTCTCAATGGAGTCAAATATACGTTTTTTAGCTGATAGGTGTTCGCAGATAGCTGATAGTCATTGGCAATTAGCTAGTAACAGGTTAAAGCAAGCAGTTACTTAACAAATTTTTCCCGGCAATAAGCATTCATTTCGTCCATCTGCAATTCGCTTAGTACTGCACCTGTTTCGTACTGGATAAAACGGTTCTGCACCGTATTAATTGAAATAAAATCATTTTTAATGAGCATATTATCAATATCCTTCCACTCAATAATTTTTTCACTGAAATTATTAGGTAGATAAATTCCCTTTTCATCAATACGTACAAAGCAGGGTGTAAAGATTTTGCGTTCGGTAACAAACAGCAGCAGCAGCCCAACTGCTCCAACCACCTGAAGCATACTCATCATACCCAGGTTCATCTGGTTAAAATACCATGCTGCATAAAACAGCACAGCCGCCTCACCCAAACGGAACAACGCATTCATGAATGTACTGTTGCCATACTTTTTTTTAAAGGCAAAAGCAAACAGTAATGTAATCAGTGCAGCCGCTATCTGCAGTACCACAAAAAATAAATTGGGAGTTGGTTGCTTAAAATCGCCCCAGGCATTCGCAATCATTAAAAAACCGGCGAGCAAATGCAGCAGCCTTGCGGCTCTTTTCTGCTTCTCAAATGGCTCAAAGAAAATAGGAACTTTATACAATGCCATAACACCTTAAAGATACAACTTTTGAAATGTACAATTCCGTTGATAATATACTTTTCGTTTATTAGCTGCATCAAATGCAGCATTTGTATTTAAAATTCGCCGGGAAAAAACAAATATCCTTTTGCAAAATGTGGATATGTGGAAAAACAAACTGGGAGTACGGCATACAAATATTCTTACTTTTAGAATGGAAACGGAATATGCAGTTGTTATAATAACCAGCCATTTTTTTCTTCTATTGCAACCATGTTTATTCAGTTTAAGTCTTTTCTGTAAACACCATTTAAGCCCGCAGCCTTGTATTTATTTAATCCTGTACCTGTTCATTTTTTAATCAAATTAATAACTGATGAAGAGAATTATGTTCAGGATTTTTGTTCTTATGGCGCTTTCTGTTTTCTTATCGCAATCGGTACACGCACAATGTGCAAGTGTGCTCAGTGCATTGCACAAGGTTTCGGATAATGGAAATGGCACAGGTGTTTACAACATTTCATACATTATCAGTGGCTGGAATAATAATCTGAAGTCTTACCAGATTACTGTTGTATGCAGCGGCGCTAACGTAGTTAGCTGTACTGCATTACCGGCCAGCGGTACAGTTTCGGGTACAACAGCTAATTTTACATGTACCAATGCAGCCTCCATGCAGTTTACAATCTCTTTCGGCACCAGCGCTGCTAATTGTGGAGGAGGTGGTGCCTGTGTGCAAAGCACCACTTCAACCCTGGGGTCTGCTCTTCCCGTTAAATGGGTTGCAGTAAATGCTTCCATCAACAAACAGCAACGGGCTGAACTTAACTGGCAGGTGCAGGAATATAATGTTAACGGATATACGATTGAAAAAAGCACAGATGCAAAACAGTTTAAACCGGTAGCGCTTGTTATAAGCAGCGGCGACGGGCTGAACAATTATCGTTATACAGATGAGGAAACTTTACACACAACTGCATTTTACCGCATTAAACAAACTGATGTTGACGGGGTACAATCCTATTCATCTGTTCTCAAACTTGGCGTAACAATAAATAAACTTCAGTTGTTCCCTAATCCTGTAAAAAATATTGTATCGGTTAGTGGTGCAAAACAAGGTACTGTTTTACAAATAACAGATAGTGATGGCCGTACACTAAAAACTATTATAGTACCAAACAGCAGCTTTACCATTGATTTATCATCACTTTCTGCAGGAATTTATTTCCTGAAAGATGATAATGGCAGTGTACAGAAGATGATTAAAAAATAGCTTTTAGGTTAAGGAAGTAAACAACAGGAGGGTATGTATAATACATGCCCTTTGTTTTCTGAACCTGTTGAGCCTGAAACACGAAGAGCCTAAAATGAAAAATCAAAAGGGCAGGAATAACTATTGGCTACCGGCTATTTGCTTTTGGTTATTGCAGCGGCACTTTTACAAGCAGCTTAAATCCTTTACCTGGCGATGTTTTAATGCTCAGCTCTGCATTAATAATTTTAGCACGGTTGGCAATATTCATGAGGCCAATACCATGCGATGCTTTTGAACTGTCGGCACCAATGCCATTGTCTTCTATGGAAAGCAGCAGGTGATCGTGAACGGTTTTAAATACAATGGTTACTTCATTACCCGCAGCATGTTTATTAATATTATTCAACTGCTCCTGCAGTATGCGGAATAAGTGTAACTGTGTTTCCGTTGAAAGCTGTTTTATTCCATCGCCTGAAAAACCGGTTTTTACTTTATAGTAGTGTGATGGCAGCGTATTATTGGCCAGTAACTGTATTTCATCTTCAAACTTACGTTGCAGGGCAGGTGTAACAAGACTGTGCGATAGTGTGCGTATCTCCGTTATGCAGGTCTGCAATATTTCAGCCTGCTTAATTACCAGTTCCCTGTTGCCCGGTTCTGTTCGTATCATTCCGTTGTAAAGTACCACAACCCCCAGCAATTGGTTAATGTTATCATGTAATTCAGAACCAAGTGTGTTGCGTTCCTTTTCCTGTGCTTCAATGGTGGTTTGCAGTAAATGAATACGTTCACTTTCCTGTTGCTTCAGCACCATTTCCTCCAGTTCTTTCTGCCTGGTAATGTTGGATGCCATTCCCACAAAATAAATTAACCGGTTTTTTTTATCAAACACCGGCTGTACGTAAATACGAAACCAAAGCTTTTGACCTTTTTTTGTATAATTCAGTATTTCGCAGTTAAAAGGCTGCTGTTCGTTCATTTGTTTACGCATATACTTCACCGTTGCAGGGTTTGTTCCTTTACCCTGTAACAGATGGCCCACAACTTTGCCTTGTACTTCTTTTAATTTATACCCGGAGTTTTTTGTAAATGCTTTGTTTACCCATATCACCTTACGGGATGCGTCAGCTATCACCACTGAGTTCTGCGTGTTTTTTGCAACCAGCGAAAGTATATCATTTAATGAAGTGGATGCCGCAGGTTTCACATTGGGTTGCTCAATCAGCAATGACTGATCTCCTGCGAAAACGAACGCTGCTGGATTCATCTTGTGGCCTTTTTGGGATGATAAGGTTTGTCGTTTGGCCAACTGTTGTCTGTCGGCTTTCAGACTTGATTCTCTTACTTATTTGTTCATTACAATGGTAATGATGAATAATCAGGTACAAGTTTAATAAGAATAAAATGTAATACAAAGTGTAAAGCAATAATATTTGTTAAACGGTTGTTGTGCTGCCGTTATTCACCCTGTTGCATTATTTATGTTGCTGTTTTTTTGCTGTATCATACTATCAGCTAAACATAACCGCAGTTTGTAATTGCGTTTAAATAAAAAATCCGGCACATCAACAATGGCCTGCATTTACATATAGTATAAATGTTATCAGCTAACAAGCAGTGCTCAGTGTTTAGTAGCAACAACAACGTACAGTCACAGTTTGGTTATACAGATAACAAAGCCTCCTCTCAGAGGCCTTGTTTTTTCAGAACACAAATTCACGAAATGAAGCACAGTTAACATACTCTGTTTACATTACCGTTACAGTGCCGGTAAACACACTGCTTGCAATGTTTTTACCATCTTCCGAAATAAAAGCAACATAAGTTTCCACCTGCTGGCCCGAGAATGCCGATACAGTTAATGAATCACTTCCCGTACTGCGGTCTTGCCCCTCGGTGGTAAAAATGCACTGGTTACGGCTGGGGCAGTAAGCCACCAGTATGCTTTTATCGGTAGGCATTGCACGGCCTACACCACTGTTATCCTGCCACTGAAAATTAATATGACCAATAGTGGTACTTGCAGCCTGCGGGTTTTGTGCATTTGGCAAATCGCCACGGCTTACCAATGCCATACTGTAGTCGATAGTAAAAGCAGGGTAGGTGCCGGTAACTGCATTCTTCAACGTATAGCGCATGGCATTGTTGAAGCCGGTCATTTGCACAGCATAATCCCTGAAGCTTACAGCCAGCAGCGGTGTCATGGGCTGAAGAAATTTAATAACCGATGAAAACTTTGCCTGCTGCTCAAGCTGTGCCTGCGAAAAAACGGAACGGCGGGAGGTTGGTTGACTGCGGATGTAGCTGATGCCTTTCCAGCTTCCGCCAATAACGGTGCCTACTGTGCCGGATAAAGGGCCAAGAATGCCCTTGTTAATTGTTGCCATAAAAAAAAGTGTTTTAGTTGTTAAACGAAAAGTGCTTTTCAACTGAGTCACTAGTAAAGTCAGCAAAAGCGGTTGTATATAGAAACTGTACAGCAAAACGTTTTCGTATAACTGTTGCAGTTGTTTCCCTCTTATTCCCTTTTTGACCGGGCTATTCCTGCCGATGCCTTTTTTGCTTATAAAAAAAACATGGAAAATACAGCCCGGAAAATCAGTCATCCACAAGGGCATTTCTTCGCTCTTTCTTCCCCTCCGCTTCGCTTCTTCTCTATGTCACGTTCGCTCCCGAGCGAAGAAAGAGCGAAGAAAACACGAAGAACACAGCGTAATGATATTGATGAAACAGGAGTAAGGCAAGAGGCAAAAGGCACAATGCTGAAGGCAGAATGCTGAAAACTTAAAGCAAAATGCTGAATGCAGATTGCCCGGCGGCCAACAGTCATCCATCAACGCTCAACGACTCCCGGCTTACGGCTAACGGTCAACGCTCATCGGCCATCGGTACAAAAAATACCCGCTTTGTAGTATTTGTTTTACTCGTAATATGTGTTATTTTTAAACAGCCAAGCCAAATATCACACCATTACACCTTATTACTTGCATGGAAGAAAACAAACACCAGCCAAAGCGCCTTGCAAAAAAGAGCGCTAAAAAGAAATTTACCAAACCAAACGAAGAAAAGAACCGTGAAGAACAGTTGCTCAGTGGTAAGATTTATGATAACCAGGATATTTTGCTCATGTTTAAAATTGTGGGTAAAACCCTGCGTAACTGGCGCAACAGCGGTACACTTCGGTACATAAAAATCAGGGCTAAATTTTATTACCCGGAAGTATATGTGGAGGAAATGTTACAGCGGTTTAAGGGGGGAGGGGGAGGTTGAACGAAACGTCCCTTGCAGGAGACGTTTCTGCGAAGATGAAATTAATCAGTTATAGCTTTTGTAGGCAATCGTATTCAAAATGTTGTACAATGATTATTTAAGAAAATCAAATCTTTTAGAAATACTTATGAATCCTTGAATTTTCAATGCTTGGACTATCTATATAATGGATTAACAAATTGCGAAAAACCTGATCCATTTCAAAAAAATAATTTTCTGCAACCCTGTAACCAAGCAAAATTTTCTTAAGTTTTAGAACGGGCAAAAATGTATTGATTGAATGCTCAGTTGAAATTAACTTCATTTTGTTTTCTAATTCTAAAAATTTATTTGTACTACTTAATGGGAGTTTTAAAAAAGCTCTGTGTTTTGAATCTGCTCCAATGGTGTGATAAATATTTGAAAGAATTGAGTTTTTGTAATCATATTCTTTTGTTTTTAAATCATATTTGTCAAAATTATGATAACCAATTAATCTTATTTCATTTTCATTTTTCCAGATTAATGTTTTCAATAATAAGGAAATCTTAAGTATTTCATTAAAGGAATCATTATGAATTACTCCAGGGTGTAACTTTCTGAATGAAGTATCAAAGTTTAGAAAAGACTTGAAATTCTCAAGAGCATTTGTATTCTGACCGTAAACAACTTTTCCCATGACATAGCTATTCGCAATTTCATTCGGACTTTCAACTTCAAAAACCAATGCCATTCCATGCCCATCATTCCCATAAAATCGCCACATCATGAATTCATCTTCTTCATTTAAATTTTTATAATTGCTAAACGAAGTGATAAAAAACTTTTTTCTTTCCTCCTTTAGTCTTTTTAAGTTTTCTTCCGCTAATGATGAGTGAGCGAATATCAGTTCGTTAGCATCATTACATTTTTCTACTTGTGAAAGCCATAGCTCTCCTTTCTCTATAATACTTAAGCCTGCCTGGAAACTTGTAAAATGAATGATTTGAAAATTTTTATCATCAAGTAAATGTTCAGTACCGGTTAAAATATTATTATCGCTTCCAAGTGTAAATTCACCGCCTGATGGTTCATCACCGGAATAAAGGCTAAACCTGCTACTAAATCTTAATGCAGGATAAAATTTTTGCAGACCAGTTATATATTCTTTAAATAATTGATCAACTTTGTTTTCCCTCATATAGTTTTTCTGTGCTGTTTTTTTGATTAGGGTTACGCCACTTACTGGCAAGCAGCCTCGCTTGTATCATCTAAGATAGTGATGAATTTAATTTATTAATCATCCCAGCGTAACGTCTCCCTTTGAACAAAAGTTGCAGTTTTGCAAATTGCTGAATGGGGACGTTGCTTTTCAATTCCCCCAATTAGTTCAAGTAAGTGCATCTATAAAATCAGTAAGTCTGGCGCAGGAATGAGGCGTAGCAAAGAACACTGGCTTCCTGTGCCTGAATTGCAGAGAGTATAAAGATTTGACACAGGAAGCTGTTGCACAAAACCATTGCATCATTCCTGCGTCAGGATTCTGTCTGATGTTATACTTAGACTGTGGGGGCAATCTGCTTGCATTTTTCTCTTATCTTTAAATCCAAACACTTTTAACCATGGAAACTCAAACAGATCTTTTAAGCGACTTTACACTAGAGAAAAGAGGCGATATGGTTGTGCAGAATAATATCAGTGTAAACAAATTCATCCTGCTGTCCATTCTTACATTTGGATTGTATGAAATATGGTGGGTGTATAAAGCATGGCGTTTTTTTAAAGAAAAAGACAAGCTTGATATTATGCCTGCCTTGCGTACCATATTCAGTATCTTCTTCCTTTATTCCCTTTTCAGCCGCATTCTTGCATATGCAAAGGAAAAAGGATATACAGATAATTATTCGCCAGGTCTTGTATTTATTATACTAATTCTTTCCAATTTTCTTGCATACCTGCCCGATCCTTATTGGTTAATTACACAGTTATCAGTTTTTATTCTTGTGCCGCCATTTAAAGCATTAAATTATGCCAAAGAAAATTCAAAAGAGTTTGTAACGGTAGAGCAGGATGGATTTAATACCCGGCAGATGGTACTGATTGTGATTGGTGTTGTTTTCTGGTTCTTAGTATTAATTGGTCTTACTGTACCGGTTTAGTAAACATACACAAACAAAACTCCTCTTTCGCAGGCGAGTCTCCTGCAAGGGACTCGCCATTCCTTCGCAGCAACGTCTCCCTTTGAACAAAAGTTGCCAATTTGCAAATTGCTGAATGGGGACGTTGCTTTTCAATTTCCCCAATTAGTTCAAGTAAGTGCATCTATAAAATCAGTAAGTCTGGCGCAGGAATGAGGCGTAGCAAAGAACGCTGGCTTACTGTGCCTGAATTGCAGAGAGTATAAAGATTCGGCACAGGAAGCTGTTACACAAAACCATTGTCTCATTCCTGCGCCATGTTTCTGAATGTTGTACTTAGAGTATTGGGGGATTTGTGTGTGGGTTTGTGGCGAAGCAATCTGTATGAAAGAGAAGAGCTTCTCTCAGCTTCCTTATTTTCATTTAATATTGCAGCTGACAATTGTTAAACATGAAAAGCATAATCACCCTCTTTTTACTTACGGTGTCAGGATTGTTACAAGCTCAGCAAAAAGACACCGTTACATTCTTTATTGACGGTATGGATCATACAGTAGAACCAAAGATGGCTACCTACCTGCGTATCGGCATACGGCAGGATACTATGTGGCGGGTATATGATCTGTATTTACATGGCGATAAATTAAGAATGCAAGGATGGAGTAAAGACGATAGCCTGCAAGTGAAGCATGGCCCGCATGAATACTTTTCCAAACAGGGGGAACTCATTGAAAAAGGCTCTTACATGAATGGCAGGAAGATAGGCCTGTGGAAACAATTTTCTAAAAACGGCAGAACGATTGATTCAACCCTGTTCATAGACGGGATGCCTTCCGGTACATCCTATCGCTATAATGAAAACGGCACAATTATAAGCAAAGGTGAATTTGATAATGAGGGAAAAGGTAATGGAACAGTGGTTCATTATTACCCTAATGGCACAGTACGGGACAGCGGAAACTATAGTCAAAACCAACGGTCGGGTGTTTGGTATTACTACAGGGAAGACAAGAGCAAAGCCAGTGATGTGACTTTTGAAAAGGATTCTGCTGTAAGCAGTCATAATTTTGATATGAATGGAACACTCATAAGTTCGGAGCTCATTGAGGAGGAAGCAAGTTACCCGGGCGGTGATAAAGAATGGAATAAATACCTGGGCAACATCATCGGGAAAATTTATGACAGGAAAGATTATCTTACGTATCAAGGTTCCTGTATGATTGAATTCGTAGTAGAAAAAGACGGCACCATACAATATTGTGATATTATTGAAAGCTCTAATGATAAATTAGCTGAATATGCAATGAGCATGATTAAGAAAACAAAAAAATGGAATGCAGCTATTCAATACAATCTGCCCGTTAAAGCATGGAGGCGACAACGTTTTACTTATTACATCACTGAATAAAAATAAAAGGCTGTGTTAACTAATCAGCAATATCTCCAACTAGTTCAGGATTAAGCTTTAAAATTAATAAGTCTGGCAGGAATGAGAAGATGTTTTATACATCGTAATTGTACAGACTGCTTCGCACCTCGCAGTGACGTTGCAACAGGGATCGTTCTTCTGGAGAAAGACATCGTTATCTTCGTCATTGCTCTTAACTGTTTATTATTATTGCATTGCAATCAAGAACAGTAAAAAGCAATTATTGCGATTAGTGCTGTTCAGGTATGACCCTGATTGTTTATTTTTAAATGTTGGCTATATTAAACGACAATGATTAAAACTTACATTACCGCATTTCTGTTTCTGATGTCTGTATCGTTTATTTATATGGGATGCAGCCAACCGAAAATGCCTGTTCTGCCTTTACTTACAGACAGTGTAATTGTTCATCAGCTTGATTCTGTTTATACCAGTCAGAACCATCTTGATGGTGCTGAATATGTTATTGTTGATACGCTTTATGTACTTGGTAAAAAAATGAAAATGGCCGATAGTATCTGCATTGTTACTTATCATGTGCATTGTACCTATTCGCCTGCGGCTATGCCCGAACAATACCGTAGAGAACCGCCACCTCTTACAGCAGATTCAACGGCTGTCTTTTTTTATGATGGCGGGTGGCGGATTGCTGAAAAATAATCGTTTATTGCTGCCTGTTTGTGACTGCGGTTTATTTATGTAGCTTTATTGTTGTAAGACTTTCACTGAAAAATAACTTATAGAAATTATGCCTATCAGATCAAAAGACTATTTCAAAGCACTTGCCATTCTCCACAGTGCATTAATGATTGGGTTGATTCTTTTTTCGGGTATTGTTATCATTCTCAAACAAACTGGCGCTTCAATTCATGATACAGAACTAAATGGCCTGTTTACTTATTTTGTACCGACTATTGTTTTCATATCAGTTATAATATCGGTTCTTTTTTTCAGGAGCCGGCTTGTAAACGTACGCAACAGTAATACATTTTTGTCCAAAACAACTGGTTACCGTGCGGCTCTGATTGTAAAATATTCTTTTCTTGATTTTGCGGCTCTTTTTTCAGTAATCAGCGTATTTCTTACAGGTAATTATCAGTTTTTCGCATATACTGCTGTAATGGCGGCATTTCTGTTCTACAACAGGCCGTCAGTAAAAAAAATAGTCAATGATCTGCAGCTAAGCGAAAAAGAAGCTGCCATACTGGAAGATCCGGAAGGTATTATTGAGTAATAGGACAAAAGGAGAGAACCTTTTTATTAAAACCTGAAGAACATTTACAGTTGTAAACCTGGCCTGACTTGGGGCAAGGCAAAAAGATGCTTTATAAAAATAGATTCTTGTTTTGTTACTGATGTTAGCTTGTATGAAAATATTCTGTATAGGGAAGATATAGGCAGATGGTAGTTGTACAGGTTGGCAGTTTTGACAATACGCCATAGGTGATGCCGAGGGCTTTTTATTGGCTTCTGAATGTTGTGTTTCTGTTTCTCGTCTGTTGTGCTTTTGTGGGTACTAAGTCATCCGGGTTTTCATTTGCTGTTTGTAACAGCAGTATTGGATTTTCTTACTTTTACTACATTTTTTATTGATACAATAAGGCTGAAAAAGAATCATTGCTTTTACTCCTTTTTACTGAAAAAGGGTGTAAATGAAATGCCTAATTGCATATTCAATCCCTTGCAGTCTATTTTTTGCACTGGGTCGGGTTTTTCGCCTAATGGAATTGTAATGATAGTCCATGGCGTAGTTGACGCATCATTGTAAAGCTTATAGGTTTGCCTAAAGTTTCTGCCAATACCAAAATTGAATTGCCATGCTTTTGCAAACTGCCATTCTAATTTGGCAAGCCCCGTCCATTGATTGATTTGAATAAACTGGTTGCTTTTTTCGGTGGCAGACAAACGGTAGCTGGCGGCCTCACCATTTACTTCCACACCTGCACTTACTTTACTGTTGAAGTGGTACAGCACTTTTGGCTTTACAGGGAACTGACCGGTAATACTCCAGTGCTCATTGGGTTTGTAATCCACATCAATAAACGGAACTACCTGGTTGCCAAAAAACTGGCGGGAGTATGCTAAACCCAAACCTGTACTTAACTTATCGGAATGTTTTTGGCGATAACGAAAACCTGCGGTGTAACGAAAATCTTTACTGCTGATGTCCTGCATATCGGAAAACAAACCTGCCTGTGCAAACAGGGTAATGCTTCGCTTACTGCCCAACCAATGCATCCATGCGCCTTGAAAGGTAATGCCGTTCAGGCTTTGTGAATAAGCTGAAGGAAAATTATTTAGCGAAACATGTTTGTATCCAACCACCCCTGCCAATACGTTTTTGTTTTTTTGATAAACAGGCAGCCTGAGTTTTACATCTAATTGCTGTGCGTTGGCAGCAGTATCATTATACTTTAATTTGGAAAGGGTGTAATTAACTGTTGCTAAATCCCTGTCTTGCGAAAAAGCTGTTGCCGCAAATAAAATAACTAAGGCTAAAGAAAAATATCGTTTCATTGTTTAATAATTTTTCCGTCAAGCATTTCAATAACACGGTCGCTTTTAGCGGCAAAGTCATTGTCGTGGGTTACGGTAATGATGGTTTTATCGTGTTCATTGGCCAGTTGTTTGAATATGTCAAAAACAATGGCGGTGTTCTTACTGTCTAAGTTGCCGGTTGGCTCATCGCCCATGATGATGGCGGGTTCGTTGATTAATGCACGGGCAATGGCTACCCTTTGCTGCTGCCCACCCGATATTTGCGAAGCCGGCTTCAACGCCTGTTCTGCTACGCCTAATTTTTTTAATTTTTCATAGGCATTATGTTCTATTTCCTGATAGGATAATTTGCCCAGACGAAGCGCCGGTATCATTACATTTTTAAGGCAGGTAAAATCGGGCAGCAGGTAGTGAAACTGAAATACAAAGCCGAGATGTTCGTTGCGAAATGCGGCGAGTTCATTTTGTTTTTTGCCGGTTACGGTTTCTCCGTTCAATGCCAATGTACCTTCGTAATCGGTATCCATTGTAGAAAGAATATAGAGCATAGTGGACTTGCCGCAGCCCGACTTTCCAATTACGGAAACAAACTCTCCTTTATTTATTTCAAAGCTTACCTCATTTAACACCTGAAATTTTTCGGGAGTTAAAAAGTACTTGTTGATATGGTTTGCTTTTAATGCGATGTTGCTCATTGCTGAATAGAATTACTGAACGTACAAGTGAGTGACATAACCGAAGTATCATAGTAGCACTTCAGTTGGTTCACAAAAAAATTATCCTCTTATAATTTGCACCGGGTCAACCTTTGATGCTTTTACCGCAGGTATATAGCCTGCAAAAAATGCGGTTACAATTCCAAACAAAGCGCCTTGTATATAATGTGTTGTTTTAAATGCCATTGGCAGATAGGTTACATTGCCCAGCCCGATATACATTTTGGAAACGGCAAGTGAAATTAGCCAGCCAAACAGCAGCCCTGCCAATGCGCCGAGTATGCCGATAAACAGCGCCTGCCTTATGAAAATGCTTACCACATCTGCGCCCTGAAAACCGGTTGCTTTGAGGATAGCTATCTCTTTTATTTTTTCGTAAATAACCATGTTGAGAATATTGTAGATACCAAAACCTGCCACAATTAAAATGGTAATAACTACCGAATTGGCAATGATGTCTCTTATTTTTTTACCGGCAATGGATTGTTCGTTGGTGCTTTGCCATGTTTCGGTAGTGTAGCCTGTTTGCTTTGCAATATGCTGAGCAATAGCTTCTGTTTTGTTATAGTTTTTTATGTTGATGTAGATGTCGGTAATATAACTGCGGTCTTTTTGCAGCAGTTGCTGCACCACTGGAATGTTTACATAACTCTTGGTGTTATCAACTCCTTTGATGGTAGTTTTAAAAACACCCACAATCTCTAATCTTTTGGTAGAACCATTTGCCGTGGCAAGCGTAATATAATCGCCTTTGTTGAGGTTTAGTTTTTTGGAAAGGCCGATGCCAATAATAATGCCGTTGGGGTTATTGATTAATGCCTGAATGTTGCCACTTATTAAGGTGGAAGTAATGTCAAACATTTTATCCTGCTCACGGATGTTTACGCCAAATACATTTCCGTTTTCCTGTGCATTGCTGTTGGAGTAAATAACGTTGCTGCTTACCTGTTTGCTCATGGCAGTAATTTCGTTTTGCTGTTGCAGTTGCTTCATTACAGCATCGGGATTGGTGATGTTGTTATTGCTCTGCACCAACTGTGGATTGCTGATGAGGTTAATGGTTTTGCTACCTTCATACTTATTCAGCATGTCGGCATCGTTCATTTTATTGTCGTTGTACAGTCGTATATGCGGCGTACTGCTGAGCATGATTTCTTCGCTCCATTCATTGGTGCCGGTTATCAGCGAGTTCATAAATATAAACATGCTAATGCCGAAGGTTACGCCTAATGCCGCTACAATGGTTTGTTTGCGGCGACTTACCATATAGGTGAGCGCTATTTCTGTATTGATGCCGAGTTTCATGATTTAAAGTTGCTTTATCACTTTATCGTTTACCGTTAACCCTGAAAGCACTTCCACCCATTCATTGGAGATGATGCCGGTTTTAATTTGCAGCGTATCTGTTTTATTTTTTCTTTTCACCAATACTTTTCCATCGGGGCTCAGGCAACTACGTGGTATCAACAGCACATTTTCTTTTTTGGCCACAATAATATTTGCCTGCAATAATGTACCATTGATGATGGTTGCGGCAGTTGTATCAAAAACAGCTTCCACCGTATATGCCTGTTCTGTAACGTTGAAGGATGGTAATATTTTAGTTACGGTACCGGTATAGGTTTTGCCTTTTTCTGTATTTAGTTCTATCAATACTTTTTGCTGCAACTGTACTTTAGCAATGCTGGCTTCATCAATACTCAATACAATTTTTAAACTTTCGGCGCTGCCCAATATTGCAACGGCTTCGCCCTTACGCACCAACTCCCCTTTCTTTTTAAGCACAGAAAAAACTTTATACTTTCCGGGAGATTTAATGTTGTAATATCCGCTGTTTACGGCGGCAGTTTGTTGCTGTCCCCGGCTGTTGACAACGGTTTGCTGTAAGTTTAGTTTGGTAGCCGCTATATTTTTCTGAATAGCTTTTACATTGTTTAGTGAATTATCATAACTCAACTGAGCATTATCCACATCAATTTTTGCAACAGAATTGGTAGTATATAAACGCTGTAACCTTTCTAACTGCGTTTTGTCGTTACTGAGTTTATCATTTGCAGCATCCAATTGAGCCTGCAATTCTTGCAACACCGCCGAATTGGCTGCGGCTTGTTGCTCGGCTATATGCAGGTTTTCGGTGGCGGTTTGTTGCTGTATAGCTGCGGTAGCATTGTCCTGTATAATTAAGTTCTGTCCCGCTCCTACTTCATCGCCTTCGCTTACCAAAACGTCTTTAATATAACCATCGTTCATAGCAGTGAGTGTAAACTGGCTCTCGGCTTCAATATGCCCGGGTGCAAAAACGGCTTCTGTAATAGCCGAAACAACAGGTGTTGCGGTTACTTCTTTTTTCTGCTTGCACGAAAAGAAGAAGATGGAAGTAAAACTTAGTAGTAAAATCAGCCTGCTCATTGTATAAAATTTGTTTGTCGTATTTGTAACCTGTATTGTTGAATAAGATAATCGCTCAAGCTTTGCAGGTACTCATTTTCGTTTGCTATTAAATCGGTATAAACTTTCAATCGGTCGTCCAATGAAATAATGCCTTCGCTTAATTTTCGTTCTGCATGAGCATCGTTGCTTTGATACAGGGCAAGAATCTTTTTCGATTTATTAAAAGCGTTTAGTGAACTGTTGTATGCAATTAATAGATTTTGGTCGTTAATGCCCGATTGCAATTTGGCGTTATCGTATTCCTTTTGTTTCAGGTTGTAATCAATCTTTGATTTTTGCACCTGGTAGTTTCTGCTGCCGCCGGAAAAAATTGGAATGGATAATCGCAGCCCCCAGTATTGTTGCGGCAAATTGCTTGTGTTGCTGAATTTTAAAAATTCATCGCCTGCAATTTGTGTGTTATACTGGTACACAGCGCTGAGTGTTGGCACAAATGCCGCTTTGGACGATTGCCACTGGCTTTTTGCCATTTGCATTTGCATGGCCGATAATTGCACATTGGGGTCTGTTGCAAATTCGTTTGCAAGGGTAATGTTATTGCTTTTTTCCGGCTGCTCTGTTAGTGTAATGCTCTCTGTTGTATTGAGCAAGAGTTTAAGGTTGTTCAGTTGCAGCAATTTGTTTTGTACCGCTACATCAAGGCTTTTCTCTGCTTTTTCTTTATTGATTAATGCCGCATTAACTGTTGCTTCGCTTATCAGCCCTTCTTTAAATTTATTGCTGGCAAGCTGATATGCCGTGTTGGCGGTTTGTACATTTTGTACCGACAAGCGTTCTGCTTCTGCCAGTAAAATGTATGTGTAATATGTATTTGAGAGTTGGGCATACAAATCAGCTTTGGCTTTTGCAATGTTCAGTGATGCTATTTCATTGCTGAGCTTAGCCGTTTTTACATTGAACCAATCCTGTGTATTAAGAATATCGAACTGCGCTGCTACGTTGCCGTTATAAATATACTGCCTGCCAAATGTAGCTTCGGTAAAAGTGCCAGCCGGCGCAGTTGGGTTAAATAAATTTGCCGGTATCAGCGTAGGTTGTATGGTAAGGTTATCGGTAAACGAACCATTGGCTGTAACCGTTGGCAACAGCGCCCCATACGATTGCTTTATGTGAATGCCTGCGGTGCTTTTACCGGCTTCGGCAGCCTGCAATTGTATGTTATGCTTAGCGGCATAATCCCATACTTCCTGTACAGAAGTAAAATTTAACTGTGCCTTTGCGTTAGTAATTAAACAAACGCCGCTGATAAATAATAAAATAATTCTGCTTTTCATTTTTTATAAGGCTTAGCCTTATTTCATTTTTTGTAACCAACGATAGTACTGCTATTAGGCTTTAGTTGCGTCGCACTCTTTTACTTTGGGTAATTCTATTGAGCAATGAGCAAGCTGTTGCAACATTGCCCAATAGATATTTAGTTGTTGACGGGCTGCCGGATGCGGAGGGTTTAGTGCGTAGCGATAGCGCTGCACCGTAGCGAAGCGTAGCCCGCAGCAGCCGGAACTAAAGCTGAACAATGATTGGCAACCGACAACCCCGTATAAATTATTTTACCCTCGTCCATGTTTGCGACTTGCTCATAAAACCTGCTTTTGCGGTAAGCTCCATAGTACCATTGCTTTTTATTGCCACAGTACAAGGAAAGCTTTTTCCCTTTTTGGGTATATGTACAGTGCCTTTGTACGATGAGTTGCTGAACGATAAATTGGTGATTTGTTTTTTCCCGATGAGGCTGTTATCAGGGGCTTCTTTAATAACGGCTTCGTAAATGCTGCCGTTTTTTACAAATTCGAGCACACGGGTTTTGTCGTCGTTTGTCCACTTGCCCAGTATGTCATCGGCTTTTGTTTGTGCCTGTGTGGTGGTAAATACTCCTGCAATAAAAACGATTATCAATAAAAAGGGGTTCAATGTTTTTATCATTACTTCTATTTTAAATTGTGATATAAAATTGACGGTTGCCTGCCCGCTTTAAAGGATAAAAGGATCCCAAACGGGCAAAATGGATTTTAATGCAGGCATCAGCGATATACGATTACTGCCCTGCGTGGCTTTGCTATTACATAAACAGGTGGGGCAGAACACACAACTACAACAGGTCGTGCAGGCACAACAACTACCGGCGCAGATTTTACTACAACTACTCTTGCTGGTGGCGGTGGCGGATAGTAAACGGGAACGCCAACTCTTACCGACACAGCTACCTGTGCCTTTGCCGTACTTGCTGCCAGGCTGCTAACCACTACTGCCAGCAATAAAATTGTTTTTTTCATTTTTAATTATTTATTGAAACAATAACTGTATGACGGAAAATGAGCCCAAGAGTAACACCAGTTATATAAAACCGGCGAAACACAGAGTAAAACAGACCGTTAATAATAAGTGCAGCAATACTTTATAGTAATAACAATTGTAGCAAATGCGATAACTTCAGTGCATTCTCATTTGCAGTAACAGGTACTATCCCATTTTCACAGACAGTATAAAAAGGAGCGTTGGCAAAATAGCAGCTAAGAGGAAAGGAAGTATAGCAGTCGGCTGTTATAGTAAGAAAATATTGCCTTTTATTTTAGAAAGTCTTTTATATCGTATTCTTTCTTTTTTTGCAAGAACTGTATATAAATCATTTTGTAAAAGTTTATAACTAAGCAATAGCCTTCGCTTATTTGAAAAAGTTTGAGGACTGTTTCTGTAATAGAGTATTTCTGTCAGAATTTTTTTATAAACAGCTTCAAGATAAGGGGCAACACTATCGCAGCCTATTAACCTTGCATTTCGTTTACCTAACAAGCTTGAATAATGACTTATGTTTCTTTCAGATATTTGTGCGTGTGAAGAAAAAGCGGTTAATAAAATTATCAGTATAACAAGAATATTTTTCATGTCAAATTTTCTTGATTTGACTTATGTTCAGTTTTAAGAAATGAAAGGCAAATCGAAACGGGCAAAAAACTGTTTAAGACGTTACCCTTCCATCCACTGCAAAAATTCACTTGCTTTTGCTTTACTTACAATTATTGTTTCGGGTGTATCTATAATCAGTTTGGCCACCAGTTTTCGGGCAAAAAAACGTTCTGCATTGACAATGGCGGCTTTGTTAATGATAAACTGTCGGTTGGCACGGTAGAATTCGGCAGGATCAAGTACTTTTTCTAACTCATCCAAAGTACCAGACAAATAATACTTTTTATTTGTGAGTGTAGATATACTGATGATGGTTTTAGCTAAGTAGAAACAGGCAATATCTTTTACCTGAATTGGAATTATTTTTTCTTTTTGATGTACCAGTAACGCTGTTTTGTAATTGTATTTAAGCTGATGCAAAACTCCTGAAAGCCCTTTGTTATTTTCGTCTTTTTCAAACACTGATTTTAACGCATAAAATTTGTCTAAAGCCCTCTCTACCTTCTCTTTAGTAACAGGTTTCAACAAATAACTTACTGCGTTGGTGTCAAAGGCATTGATCATGTATTCATCAAAGGCGGTGCAGAATATGATAGGGCTTTGTACCGTAATCTGGTTGTAAATATCAAAACACAACCCATCGGCTAACTGAATATCTGAGAAAATAAGATCGGGCTGCTTGTTGGCTGCAAACCATTGCAGCGATTGCTCTACTGAATCCAATATTGCCAGTACATGGATGCTGTCATCTATGTTTTTAAGTATATTGGCCAGTTCCCTTGCGGTTTTTGCTTCGTCTTCTATTATTAAAACATCAGTCATACAATAGGAAGTTTTACGATAAAAGAAGTATCGGTTTTTTCAACGATAATATCTTTGTTAAATAATAAGTGGTAACGTTGCATCACATTATCTAATCCAATACCTGTTGAAAACGGGACCGATACTTTTGGTTGAAAATTATTACTGATTGTAAGGAATCTATTGTCTGAATTTTTTATTTCAACCTTTAATTGTTTTGATGATGAAGCAACATTGTGCTTGATTGCATTTTCAATAAGCAGTTGTAATGTTAGTGGCGGAATTGGGGACTGCATCAATGCTTTATCTACTGATATACTTACTTCAATGGCATCTTCCAGCCGGGTTTTAATAATGTACAAGTAAGATTCAATAAAGGATAGTTCCTGTTGCAAAGTAGCGGTATCCAATTCTTTGTACTGTAGCACATACCGATATACATTAGCCAGTTCGGAAACATAATCTTTTACATTTTTTTCCTGTGTTAATGAACTGAGTGTATTGAGTGTGTTGAACAGAAAATGGGGACTTAGTTGCTCTTTTAAAGAAGAAAGGCTTGCAGCAAGTTGGGCCTGTTTTAATTCTGCTATCTCTAAAACGCTTTTTTGTTTTTCAGATAAAATATAAAGGTGATAAGTAATGAAGTAATAAAGACCACTTACAAGTAACCCTCTAAGCAATAATACATATGGCCTTTTATTACCTAAAATTTCGGGGAACTGTATGGTATGCTCAGAAAAAAATGAAAAGAAATAATCGTAAACATAGCTTAGAAGAGCAACACAGAGTATGGCTAATCCAGATGCAACTGCCTTGTACTTTTTAATTTGCAGCAAGCTTGTTTTATTAAACAGGTACTGGTAAACAACCCAGCAGGTAAAGCAGAACAAAAAGTTATACAATATGCTCAGGCTTGCAAATCCTATCTCTACTCTTTCCATCCTTATTAATCTCGGCGAAGCAGCAAGAAGGGCAATTCCCAATGATATGACCAACCCTAATATCCAGTTTTGTTTTTTCACAATGCAAAGATAAAAATTGTGTATGTGTATTGTGATTGCATAAGGTAAAGCAGGCAGTTAAGCAATCAAGACGGGCATATTTTATCATTATGTTATTAATATTGACTTTTAGTACAAAAAATATAGTGTACAGTTCGCATGTGTAATATCTATTGCTTTTCCCGAATACCTTTTCAAAATTTATTACTTTGTTTTTTTAAATAGGGTATAGCTAAGGAAAATACTTGCATAATTAAAACGTTTATTATGCCAAATGCCTGCTGACGAATTCGATATTCCGTGGGTTGCTAAAAAGTTAAATCCCACGTTAAATCGTTTAATGCTGAACCCGGCTTCCAATCCTCCAAATGCTGCCGTAACAGAAGGCCTTGTATAATCACCACCATTCATTAATATTCTGCCTCCTAATTCACCAATTCCAACTTTCGGCTCTAAATAAAACTTATTAATGTTTTGTTTATAGCCGATTAAAAAAGGTATGATACGAACTACAGCTTCTTGAGCATCATCAATATTTTTCACTTTGTATTTAGATACACCGACTGAAATAGTGATTTGGCCATGTTCGCTAATACCATACAGCCCTTTTAGCGACAATCCAAATCCAACTGATTTTTGTGCTGAAGGAATTATTGCTTCACCGGTTATTTGCAACGCTTTATTTCCTTTCTGGGCAAAGGATGGCGATGAAATAATCGATAGGTTTATTACTAAAAACGCCATCACTAAAATACGTTGTTTCATTTTTGAACTGGTTTTCGGTTTATTGTTAATCATTGTCTGTAGATTATATTTTTCAGAACCTGAAATTCACTCCTAATTGTCCATAAAAAGGAAGCAATGGCTGAGACTCGAAATCCTGCTGTAAAACCTTCCCGGCTTTAAGAGTAAAATCTGTTTTTTTCATAGAATAGCCCCCTTGTAATCCGTAGTAAAAATTACCTCCGGTTGCAGGTTCATACCAACCATCCTGAACATTGTTGTAAATATTGTTTTTGTGCCAATCACTATGTTTAAAATATGTAACGATTGCTTTATCAAAGCCTGCTTCAGCTCCCAAAAACAAATGTTTGCGATAATAACCCAGCGTTCCGGCAAAATCACTCCCAAAATTGAAAAGAGTAACCGATTGATTCTGGTAACGCCTGGATATTCCTTCTATCCTTGCTGAAAATTGGAAAAAATTGAATGCTGCAATCTTTATTTGAGCACCTAACCTAACCTTAAAGTCATCCATTGGCTGGTTCCCGCCTGGTGTTGAAAACTCGCCTCCAATCCATAAAGGGAAACTTTTAATTGGTATTAAATGATGATAACCCATGCCAGCCGTTACACCATATTCTGCTCCTGCATTAACATGTAAAAGATGATTATTTTGTTTAGAGATATTCTTCCAATTTATAACCTGTGCGAATATTTCATTTTGAAAAAATGAAAAGGCAGCAATTATAATAATCAATCTAATAGTGAAATTTTTCATTGTTGTTATAATGTTTTTATATATGAAATAACTTTGGGCTCCATCGTTATTGTCCAGAAATTTATCTGGTCCAACATTCCGGAATGACCTACTCCTTGTGCCTTAAAAATTTCTTTGTTCGGATAAACAGATGAAATCTTCGCAGCCCAACTGTCGGGATAAGCTTTATTGTTAGAGCTATATATGAAAAGTGTTTTGGTGGAAAAATTATTGATGCCAGTGGAAAAATCAGGTTTAATATCCTGCCCTAATTCAAACGATGATGCACTAACAACTGCACCAGTTCGGGAAGCAACGTAAGATGGAGCATTATTACCTAAATCAGAACCCACATCACCAACTATTGTATTTACAGAACCAATCAAACCCGCTTTATAATCTAAAATTTCGTGCTGGTCATCTTTTCCTGTAATAAACTGGTCAATATAGGTGGCATCATTTAAGGCTTCACTCCACAACTTGAACGACCTGGATTCAGAAACGTAGTCAACCACATCATCCCATTTTAAACCACCCGGTTCAGCCACAATTAAGCCATTTATTTCGTTTGGGTATTTACCAGTATAGCCTGTTGCTAACATTGCACCCCAAGACTGTCCTAATAAAATTACTTTTTGCGAAACAGATGTTTTATAATAGGCTATCACGCCTTTTAATTCATCATAAAAAATTTTATTAATGGCATCGCTGCCTTGAGATTTATACCAGCTTCCTGGAAATCGTTGAGAAAGACCTGCGCCCCTCTGGTCGTAAAAAACAACACGATAGCCTTTTGCTGCAAGTGTTTTACAATTAAGCATATACCGGTAGTCAGCACCGGGCCCACCATGAATACATATAATTAACGTGCTGTCTTTCGGGCCAAAAGCTTCAGAATGCAGCAAAGCACTGTTAACGGAAATCGAAGGTAGAGTAGAATCCTGGTCAACCGTTTTTGGGACTAAGTTTCCAGGCTCATCTATATACCTTTCTTTAGTGCAGGAACTGGAGAATACTGAAAAGATTATGACGATTAAATAAATAGGGAACTCTTTTTTCATATTTCATACTATTTTTTGTTTTAAATACAAGCCAGGTTTTCTTTGTTATTGAAAAGTATATGACATTGCAGCGTTGGGGCTAGTATATACCTGCGATTTTACAACATCATTGTTGATCAATACTTCCAGCTTTACGGTTTGAGCAGGATTGACAAAATATCCAAGAGTTATAATATTGTATTTGTTTACAGTTTTTGTAATGGTTTTAGTAAATGTTAGTGTTGGGTTGTTAACAGTAACCTGTCCTCCGGATTCGTTATCATAGGTTATTGATGCCAGGCTATTAGTCGTTGCACTGCTAACACGGTAGGTAATATTAACTTGTTTGGGATAAGAAGAATTGCCAGTGCCAGAATCTGATTTTTTGCAAGATGCTGCAAGAAACATGATTAATGCGATGGAAAGGGACGTTTTAAATAATTTCATTTTTTTAAAGATTTAGACATGTTATATAAAGAGGTTAATTGCTTGTAATCCATTTTTTGTTTATGGAGCTAGTTATGTTTTATCAGTCTGAATAGTTAATTCTTCGTCCAATGCCAGGCCTTCCATACTATAATGGATGTAATAATGCTTTCCAAAAAAGATAGCATTACATAAAATATTCTCCATTCAGTAAAAGATGAAACTCCTACAAGCAAAGTGAACAGGGCAAGGAATACTCCAATTGAAATATTCAACACCCTGTTCCATTTTGGCTTCATCATGAGTGAAAGAAAAATCATTAGTGAAGGAAGAGTCAAAATGATTGTTGCGAAGAATAATCTGTAAGGAGTATTCAACATGTTTTGCCCGTTTAGCAGCCCTTCTGCTTTTCCCGGAACATAGAGTTCAAAATAGTCGCCATAGATGTATAGAAACATTACAGAAGCCCAAAGCGCTGATAGTATCAGTTTGACATTGATTTTAAAATCTTCATATTGCATTGTTCTGCTCTCCATTTCTTTTTGTTTTTAAACCAAAAATCAGCAGCCAAAAACATATACCTATTTCTGCAACTGCCGGCAGCATACCCATATATTTTCCAATTCCAATTCTTGAATAATTTTCAAATAAAGTATTGCCGGTAAAATTTATCAAATAGCCAACGCACCCTAGCATCAATAGAATACCTAAGAACTTGGGTATAACTCCTGACTTGTAAACCAGCATCCCAAACGGAAAAAGCCAAAGGCCCCAAAATACAGTTGTAAGTAAAAGTCCATCGTTATACTGATGGAGAGACAACATTAGTTTGATTTGCAAGTCTTCTATTGAAATGTTTTGAAAAAAGGGCTCTTTTCCAGTAAGTGTTAATGCAGCATATTTATGCTGCAAATTGTTGAACGATAAAGGCACACTTAATAATGCCAGTACCACCATTGCCCTTGCATACGATTCGTTCACACTTCTTAAAATCCGGTGCAAAGCGAGTGGCAAAAAGGTAAAAGCCACATAGCAGATTATGTTGCTGTAAATACTTAATCTGAATAAGGAAGAACCATCTGCAATGTTATTGAATGTTACACTGCTATTGTTCCAGTCAATAAGCTTTTGAGGTACATAGGCAAGACTGAACATGCCTGTAATCACTACAACCAGGTAAACAAGACCTGCAGCCCTTGCCGTATTTTTATTTGTGTTCATATTTATTAGTGCAATTTTGAATAAATAATAATTCGCCGAAAAGCAGTGTCAATGAAAAGCCTGTTATTGTAAACAGACGTGCAGATTGTTGCTACAGGGTTTATTGAAGCGAAAATAATTTTAATTGAAAAGTAGTTGGTTTACGGAAAGGTGTAGATTGTTGACGTTAATATTCTTTTCATCCACTTTGTAAGTGAACATGCAGGTTTTGGGTATTTTTATTCTACAAATGGTCAAATGAAAAAAGCAATAGACGGCAAACTAATCAGTTTTTATTTATACACAGGCCTGGGTTTTTTGTTGTTGTACTCCTTCGGTGAATTTTTTGAATACCGGGAAACCTTTGTGCGCAGAGTTATCAATAGCATTTTCCTGGTTAGCTATCTTACTATACTTAACTATGTTTTATTTGAGAAAATATTACGCTTATTCAGATGGCCATGCAAAAATAACCATCGGGCATTTTTCTTTCTGTACATTGCAATACTGTTGTATACTTTTGGATTGTATAGCTGGCGTCAGCTTTGGATACGTTTGGGTATTTATATAAATTTTACACCCACCCTGTCATTTTTAAAAGGCGTGGCGGTGCATTCACAATTTAGCCTTGCCTGTATCATCTTTTTTGCAATAGTGCGGAATATATTCAACAATATAAGGCTAAGAGAAAAAAACAATCAATTAAGGATTGAAAAAAAAGAGGCCGAACTGAATTATCTAAAGGCCCAAACAAATCCCCATTTTCTGTTTAATACTCTGAACAATATTTATTCATTGACAAGAGATAAAAGCGACATGGCTCCTGAATCAATTTTACGGCTGTCTAAAATTTTACGTTTTATGCTACATGAAACAGGCGGTAATTTTATAGCAATAGATGATGAATTGAAAATAATAACTGATTATATAGCCCTCGAAAAACTCCGTTATGATGATTCTCTGCTTGTTACACTGAGTGTCAATATTGAAAATCCAAAACAACCTTTGCCGCCTTTACTGCTTATTCCATTAGTGGAAAATGCTTTTAAGCATGGTGTCTCGGAAACAAGAAACAAACCATTTGTAGATATTAATCTTGCTGTAAAACACCAGCAATTGTTATTTGCTGTAAAGAATTCAATAGAAGTGGATACTGCCACGCAAGAAGTGAAAGAAAATATCGGGCTTTCTAATTTGCGCAGGCAGTTGGCACTGCTCTATAACGACTATGATTTGTCTGTAGGGCAAGAGAACGCAGTTTTTACATCAACATTAAAAATTAATTTAACAAGTAATGTCTAAAATAAAATGTATAATAATAGAGGATGAGCCACTTGCTGTTAAAGTATTAGCAGACTATATTACACAAGTACCCTTTCTGCAATTAGAAGGCAGCTTTAAAGATGCTATACTTGCAACAGAATGGTTACGTACAAGTGAAGTACAATTAATGTTTTTAGATATTCACCTGCCAAAACTAAAAGGAATGGCTTTTTTAAGGACGCTTACAAAAAAGCCTGCGGTTATCATTACTACTGCTTATAACCAATATGCCGTAGAGGGATTTGACCTGGACGTAACAGATTATCTCCTTAAGCCCATTGAATTTGAACGCTTCCTGATTGCTGTAAACAAAGTAAGAGATACCAACGATAAAAGGCAGCCTATATCCGAAACCGGTGAAGTTAAAGATTTCCTGTTCCTTACTGTGCAAAAGAAAAAAGTGAAAATTTTATTTGCTGAAATTGTGTATATAGAAAGCCAACGGGAGTACATAAAAGTTGTTACCTCAAAAAAAGAATTTATATCACGGATGAGTACACATGAAATAGAAGAACTTTTACCTAAGCATATTTTTAAACGTATCCACCGTTCATTTATTATTTCTGTTAATAAACTGGAATCTTATACCGCAGAATCAGTTGAAGTGAATGGGATATCAATCCCTATTGGAAGAGGCTATAGAGAGGTTATTGAAAAACTGTAAGATTATTATAGAACTTTTTGATTATTGAAAGGAAAGTGTTTATTGCATGTTCTTACTTTCTTTGACCAATAATTTTTGTTTTCAAAACCTTTACATCGGCACTTGCTTTTCTGTGCAAAATTGTGCATAGTGCTGTGTAAGATGAATATTTTTACTCCAGCGACCAGTTTTATGGTTTTGAAAACAAGTTGCCGAAAAGGTCTCCGAAAATAAGAATTGTGGATTTTTTGGTAAAGCCACAAAATAGAAACGCTGTTAACTTGAGTTAACAGCGTTTCTATTTTTGTATTGCTACTTGCGGAGAGAGAGGGATTCGAACCCCCGGACCTGTGACAGTCAACGGTTTTCAAGACCGCCGCATTCGACCGCTCTGCCATCTCTCCGCGGCAAAAGTAAGGTTACAGATTTTATCTCCCAAATTCTTATAAAAAAGAAAATAAAAGGGCGGCTGAAACAGCCGCCCACAAAGGATTTCAGCGAAAAAAATTTTTATTATTTTGATTCGTTTTCTTCAATTTTATCCACTACAACCACCAAATCGTTCAGGCTTACAGTAATGGGTATGGTGCCTAATTGTACCACCGCATTTTTACCCCTGATTTCTTTTACAATGCCCACCTGCCGGTTCCTGGTCATCTTTACTTTAACACCGGGAACAATGTCGCCGCCAACTTCTTTGAACTTTTCATTCAGCTTTTTATCTTTCTTTTCAGCTACCTGTTTTTGTCGCTGATCAAAAAGCAGTGCATTAATCTGCTTCATTACCTCGGTTTTATTGTCACTGCGTTTCCATTCCTGCACTATGGCCTTCAACTTGCGGTCCATATCCTTGAGATAGGCAAGACGGTCTTCGGTAATTTTATTCTGCTGTTTTAATAATTCAACCTGCTGCTGATGTCTTTCTTTATTCAGCACCTGTTCCATTTCTTTCTTCAGCCGTTCATTTTCTTTCAGCAGGCGATGAAGGTCTTTTTCTTTCTTTTCAATTTGCCGCAAATCGCTTTCAGCTGAGTTCAGCAATTTATCCAAACGGAAATGATCTTCATCCACCAGTTTTCTTGCACGGTCAATTAATTGTTTGCTCAACCCAATCCGTTCTGCAATAGCAAAGGTGTAAGAACTGCCCGGTTTGCCAAGAATCAGTTTATATAATGGTTGTAAACTTTTTTCATCGAAACTCATAGCTCCGTTAACAATGCCCGGTGTATGATTCGCCATTACTTTCAGGTTGAGGTAGTGTGTTGTTACAATACCCAGCGAATGTTTTTTTACCAGCTCCTGTAATATCACTTCCGCAAATGCCCCACCAAGATTGGGATCACTACCACTACCAAGTTCATCAATAAAAAACAAGGTGCGGCCATTGGCAGTTTCCATGAAATGTTTCATGTGCAGCAAATGACTGCTGTAAGTACTCAGATCATATTCAATACTCTGTGTATCGCCGATATGAATCATGATTTGTTTGAAAATGCCAAACTCACTATCAGGATGCACGGGCACCAGTAAACCACTCTGCACCATCAGTTGCATTAAGCCAACAGTTTTCATGGTAACCGTTTTACCACCTGCATTTGGCCCTGATATAACCAGTATCCTGCTTTTTTCATCAAGCCGTATGTTCGTTGGAATGGTTTCTTTCTGGTTCTTCCTGTTGTACAATAAAAGCAACGGATGGTATGCATTGCGAAGCTGAATAATGGCTTTGTCTGTAAGCATGGGATAGTTTGCTTCCATATCAACGCCCAGCTTTGCTTTTGCACGGATAAAATCGTATTCACCTAAAATTGTGTGATAGGTAGTAAGCAACGAAGCATAAACTGAAAGCTGCTGTGTTAACTCACGCAGGATACGATACACTTCACGTCTTTCCTCATTTTCGAGACTGAAGATATCGTTGTTGAGTTCAATGGTTTCTTCCGGCTCAATAAAAACGGTTCTTCTTGTTTCGCTTTCGCCATGCAGAATACCTTTCACCTGCCGCTTTTGTTCTGCATACAGTGCAACAACCCTTCTTCCGCTCAGGAACGATTCTTCAATATCTGCCACGTATCCCTGCTTCTGCAGTTTCTTCAGCACTTTTTCAAATTCACGGCGAAGTTCATTGCGCTTGCGGTATAAATTCATACGGATGCTGCTTAACTCTTCACTTGCATCATCTTTTACAATACCTGTTGAGTCGAGCACATCGTCAATGAGCTCCAGAATTACTTTTTCAAAATACGTTCCTTCAATTACATTGGTTAAAGCAGGGTAGGCACTTCTTCTATCAGCATCAAACCAGCGAAAAATACTTTGAGTATTTTCTGCCAGCTTTCTTACCTGCATCAGTTGTTCTTCACTGAGCACCGCACCGGGAATTGACAATAGTTTTAATTCACGGGAAAGGTTGAGAATATAATCGGTAGGAAAATATTGTCCCTGTTGCTGAATTAACAGCATTTCATAACTCTGCTTCAGTTCAAGCTGAATATATTCTTTACGTGTATGGATACGCAGGTTCTGTGCCTTGTCCTTAGCATATTCCGTTTTACAATGCTCATGTAACAAAGCCTTTACTTTATCAAACTCCAGCTGCACCAGCGCAGAATCGGGAAAAAATTTAATCACCTGTTTTTCTCTTTTTTTATGTAGTCGGCAAAGGTAATTCTTCTCAACGTTCCTTGCGTCGCACACTTGTACAGCAATACAAGTAGCAACAAAGCTCGAACGATTATTGCGACAGTTTATTAATATTGCTTAAAAAACTATGAGAATACGTTTTTGTTTGCTTCTTATGCTGATAATACCTGCTTTGATAAAAGCCCAAACTTCTTATGAAGATTCGCTTAATACTTATCTTAAAAATTATGTATCAGGACATGAAGTAGTTACCGGGGCCGATAAACAAAAAATTAAATTCTTTCCTGTAAATAAATATTATCGTATAACGGCAAGTGTTGAACTTAAGGAGAATAGCAGCTGGTTTTTGATGAAAACATCCGGAAAAGAAAAACAACGGTACAGGGTGTTTGGTGTGTTGCATTTTCAAGTACACGATACTGCTGTAAGCTTGAACATCTATCAATCCAGTAGCTTAATGAATTCAGATAAATACAAAGATTACCTGTTTATTCCATTTACCGATAAGACATCAGGTATTGAAACTTATGGAGGTGGCAGGTATATTGACCTCGTAATTTCAGATATTATTAATAAAACCTACACGATTGATTTTAATAAGGCCTATAACCCTTATTGTGCATATACTACGGGTTATAACTGTCCAATCCCGCCACAAGAAAACGATTTACCTGTAGCTGTAAAGGCAGGTGAACTTAATTTTTCAAAACATTGATGAGTGTCGTTTTGAGATAAATTTCAGAAAAATCAGAAGTAAGGAGTGTTTGAAAATGAAAAATGAACAAATCCGTTAAAGCAATTTTAAAACATGCGCCAAAACTTCAACAAGCAGAGTGTGGCTCAATTTTAGCCGTATATTGCAAGTTGCCAAAAAACAAACGATATGTGGAGTAAATTCTTAATGAGTATTTCAGTAACCGTCGGCTCGTTTTATTTTGTTGCATGTACAACCGGAGAAAGTAAAAACAGGATTATGAATGAAGATACAAGCATGAATACTTTTACTGATACAGCTACATTTGGCGGCGGATGTTTCTGGTGTACTGAAGCTATTTTTCAACAGGTGGATGGGGTGCTGAAAGTAAGCAGCGGTTATTGCGGCGGACATGTAAAAAATCCAACCTATGAGCAGGTGAGCAGCAAAACAACCGGTCATGCTGAAGTTATCCAGATTGTTTTTGATCCCGCAAAAGTCAGTTACGATGAACTGCTGGAAATTTTCTGGCAAACACATGATCCCACTACGCTCAACAGGCAGGGAAATGATGTGGGGCCGCAATACAGAAGTGCAGTCTTTTATCACAACGCCAAACAAAAAGAAAAAGCGGAAAAGTATAAAGCCGAACTGGATAAAAGCGGGGCATTTGATAAGCCGATTGTAACATCAATTGAGCCTTATCACAATTATTACGAAGCAGAAGATTATCACCAGAATTATTACAAGCTCAATAAAAATTCAAACCCTTATTGCTACTATGTAATCAAACCCAAACTGGAGAAGTTTGAAAAAGTGTTTAAGAATAAAATGAAAAAGAATTGATAGAAACACAGATTGAACTGATGGGGCGGATTAACACAGAAATGACAATTTGTTATCAAAACATTTTCTAAAGAATATGCCTGGATAAAGTAAGAATTTTACCGCTACGTACACAAGAAAAAAAACACAATGAACACAAAGAGTATTTACCCGGTGTCATTGTGTTTTTTCTTGAAGGAAAGCGAAATCAGTGTTCCTCTTTTCAATCAGTTTAATCAGTGTTTCTATGTCTTATAATGTTTCTACAATCTTTGTTTTAGAGGTTAATCCGATTTTTCAGGCTAATATTTCAAGGTACAAGGTGGTTTATTGACCGCTTTTCATTCATTGAGAATTTCACAGAGCCATATCTTTCAAGTAATAAAAACTTAGTTACTGTTATTATGGACATAGGAATTACCTGATTTCTGTACAACCTGCAATGATATTCATGATTTATTGCTGATTAAGTTTTATGGCAACTGGTATTGTTGAAAAAAATCCCATAGCAGGTCGTTAGCATTGATAGCGGTTGAAGGTATATCGGAGTTCGGCCCGCCAGGCAAACCGCCAGGCCATCCATGCCCTCCATCATTGGTTAAATAGAAATGAATGCTTACATCATTTGAGCAGGTGTACCATTTGGTAAACGTATAACCTGTGTTACTGAAAATGATTTGTTTTGGATTCAGGCAGTTATTCCGTATGCTCCATACTGTAAATACAGAATCGAGTGGGGGAACCGAAATTCCTGTAACACCATTACCATAGCCTCCAAGATAAGGAACGTGCTCATCTAATTTTGAATGCATGTGAAGAATGGGAACTGGTCTGGAGGCATTACAAGGTTCTGAAACAACCATTGTGCTTGAATTAGGGGCAATTGCAGCAATTTTATTTGATAATTCGCAAGCCAGCCTGTAGCAGAGCATCCCTCCATTTGAATGCCCTGTGGCATATACTTTTTTCGGGTTAATTTTAAACTCGCTCAGTAGTTTGTCAATGAGGTTACTGATGAATTTTACATCGTTCACATTATTGTTCATTGCAGAACCGCAACAACGCCCTGCATTCCATGTTTTAATTACCCCTGAACCATCCGGATACACGACAATAAAACCTGAGTTATTTGCTTTGTCAGTTAGTTTATTTGTGCTTTCAAATTGAGATCCGCTTCCGCCACCTCCATGCAATGCAATAACTAATGAAAAGCCAGATGATTCGTAATAATCAGGGGGAAGATTAACTGTGTAGGTACGTGTCAAACCATCAACTTGTATAGTGCTGTTAAAACGGTATTGTTTTGGGGCCGTGTCTGTTTTGCATGAAGAAAATAATAGTAAAACAATGGAACAGGAGGTAAAAGCGATTATTCTCAATGGTTTCATAGCGGAAGTTTGGATTTTGACAGGAACTGAATATAAACGTTTAATTGTAGATAATATTGCAGCTCAGATAAAGTGAAAGTCTTTACAATCTCTGAATACGGAAAAATAAAAACCCCGGGACTGCTCCCAGGGCTAATATTGGCTTCATAATTTTTTGTTGTTTAGTCTTGTCCGTAATTCTCTTTTTTGGGTACGAAGCCTTTTGGATTTCATTTGCCGGAATTTTCGGCAATATTGGATTTTTTTGTTTCACAGGGCCTTCTTAAAAACAGGCAACATTGGATTTTTTAATTCTGATTTTTTATTGGATTTGGATTTTCTTTTGATGGTGTAAAACTACATTGCAATTCCTCGGCGGGAAAGAAGTTTGTTTGTTTGTTTCCAAAAAGAAATGATAGCATTTGCAAGCAATAAGTGGGCACACTTATCTGAGTAATAAGTAAATTATTTCACCTCGTAGATAGTGCATTTGCTTTTGCGTAAAAATCAAAATTAAAAATGTGTTTTTTGTAAATTTTACCGAAGTGCTACTAAGTAAAAATACCGGGCTTGTGTTGAGGCTTTATTTTAATTACGATATACCCGGTTTGTGGTATTTTTTTTATTAATTCTGATTTATACATTTGATATGTAAACCAAAACCATCAATCTTTCATCGGTTTAAAAGATTAATTGTATTGCAGTGTTAACAGCACTTTCTGTTGATAAATTGTGTGCTTGCTAATCCCTGTTTTACCAAATAAATTCCACATGAGAAACTATTATTTGCATAATGGAATTGAGCAGCTTGGGCCTTTTACAATTGAAGAATTGAAAGAACAGAACATGAATGGAGAAACACCTGTATGGTATAAAGGTCTTGCCCGCTGGACTGCTGCCAAAGATATTGATGAGATTAAAACCATTTTAAAAACATCTCCTCAGAAAGTAATGATGAATACTTCTTTGCATAATGTAAAATCTTTTCAAAAAGAAGATTCAGAACAAATAAACAAGCAGAAGAAAGAAAGCAGGGTTTATATGCTGCTTATTTTGATTGTTTTAGTATTAGCTCTTGGTTATCTGTTTGTGGTTTATAAGAGTTCGTCGGCATTGGTAATGCAATAATTTTCAGAATCTTTTGCGACGAATTCATTAAAGCTTAGCTGTGTAACTAATCAAATGGTATTTCAACCTGAAGTTCAAATCCTTTTCCGGGCGAAGTAATAATTTTAATTTTCCCATCATGCGCAAGGGCACGGCGGCGGATATTTTCAAGCCCAATTCCTTCTTTTTTCTGCGATAAATCAAAACCCTTACCATTATCTGCAATCACGATAAAAATACCGGAGTTTTTTTGTTTTATGCTGATCGTTATTTCATCCGCATTTGAATGTTTCAATGTATTGGCAACCTGCTCCTGTACAATACGATAAATGGCAAGTTGAATTTCGCTGTTAATTTCCTTTGGAAACTGATCTACATAAACTGTAGCTTTTAGTTTATTCGATCCGAGCATTGACTTTACCAGCGTTTGTACTTTTTCAGAAAGGCTGTCTGACGGGTCAAGTGATGGAGCCAACTGGTGCGATAAACGTCTTAATTCATAAATTGCTTCATCCATGTATAGTTTTAGCTGGGAAATGCGGTCTGATACAATCTCTTTATCATCAATATATGCTTGAACTGTTCCCAGGTTCAGTAATGATGCTGCAAGTATTTGCTTAACATTGTCGTGTAGCTCCATTCCAATCTGCATCCTTTCATTTTCCTGGGCTTCTGATACTGCTTTACTGATTGTTTTTTCTTCCTCCATTCTTCTTGTAATATCAATGCAAGTTGCAATAACGGCCTGTTTGTCTTCGTACATAATGCCTGAGGTAATTAACTCAACATATACAACATGTTTCTTTTTATTTATAAGCCTGATTGTATATAGGTCGGGCATACCCGTTGCTGTTACAGGTTGTTCATAATTCCAGTTTACTTTTTCAAGATCAGAATGATGCACAAAATCTTTCAGTTCAGTCGTGCTTAAAAGTTCATCCTGTTTATAGCCAATCATACTCATAAACCTGGGATTACTATATATGATCTTTCTGTTCTGCATAATAAAAACGCCAACAAGAGTTTGCTCAACAAGGCTTCTGAATTTTTCTTCGCTTTGTTTAAGCTGTGCAGTTTTTTCATTTACTAAATTGTTGAGAACAAATGGCTGGCGGGCAATAAACCAAACAAAAAGCCCTCCTGTAAAAGCAAACAGAATCCCTAACAGTATTAATGAAAAAAAGTTATTTGGACGTTGGTTTTTTGCAAATCGGGCATATATTTTCCAGCCGCCGGAAGGAATATCAACTACAACAGAATTTGGATTCTGAAATTGTTCCGGGTGGGGCAGGAAAAACACTTCTTTGCCGGTATTCGGATCGAATTTAGAGAGCTGAAATATATAAGTACTTTTAAAACTGCTGTCAATTTCTGCAGCTCTTATAAGAGTACTTAGTTTGATAATAACTGCGGAAAATCCCCAGAATTTATTATCAACATAAATCGGAAGCCTGCCTACTATTCCCGTATATCCCTGCCTGAGAGTAAATGGGCCTGCAAAGAATAATTCATTCTTACTTATTGCAAGAAGTGCTTCTTTATTTCGCAGAGTATCTTTCAGAATATCATATCCAATAACAGAAGCATTTTCTTTATATGGGTAAACATGAGTGATTACCCCTCCTTCAAAAAGCTCTACAGCATCAATAAAGCGATTATTGTCGATTATTTTTTGAGCAAGAACATCAAAGTCTTTATCAATCTTATAACTTGTTGCAATAAAACTCAGGGTTTTCGTGGCCGAAAGACTGTTGTTGAGTACTTTTTCAAGTTTTTCCTTTGCTGTATATGCTGCCTGTTTAAGCTGTATGTGCTGGTTACTCCTAAAATTATTGAACAACTGAAGTGAAAAAGCTAATACTAGTAACATCAGAATTAGAAATACTAATATTCCTGCTATAAAGGGCTTTTTCAGAAATTGTACAATTCTGTTTGGCTCAATGTAAGGTTTAAAAGCAGCCGGCTGTTTTTGTTGATGGTTATCTTGATTAGTCATTGATTGAAGGTGTTTAATCAAGAATGTTTGCAACTAATAATTGATCCTGCCTAATTCATTTCCGCTTTTTCGTTATTAAAGTATATAAAAAAAATATAGTTTAAAAATTTTTTGCTGATAAAATCTTTTCTGTTGTTTACGAGGAAAATAGTTTCTGCGAAACAGAAATAATGAGATTGAAATAGTTGCAGTTGCAATTATTTTATTTTTGACAGTTTTTTTGAGATTTATAACTTCCAACTTAAAGTTGAAATTACTTCAATACGAAAATTTGTTCAGTTGCAGAAGAATTAGTTTTCGAAAATGGGAAAAATATCTAATTCCGCAATTTTAACAGGTTATCATCGTCTATACTGTAAGTTTGACGAAATCAATCATTTTAAACACTCATTTTTTAATTATGGCAGGTACAAAATCTTTTAGTTCGGGTATGCGGATTATTCACCGCTATCTTGGTTTTTTTCTGGCTGGTATAATGGCCGTGTATGCGTTGAGCGGAATTGTTATGATTTTCAGGGATACAGATTTTCTGAAAAAGGAAAAACAGGTGAGTAAAGAAATTAAACCCAATGCGGAAGATAAAGAACTGGGGCAGTTGCTGGGCATGAGAGATCTTAAAATAAAAAAGACAGAGGGCGATATTGTGTATTTCGAAAATGGAACCTATAATAAAATATCCGGCCATGCGGAATTCGTAAGAAAAGAATTACCATTTGTAATGAATAAACTTACCGGGCTTCATAAAGCACGCTCGGCTGAGCCTTTGTTTTTTCTGAATGTATTCTTTGGCCTGTCACTCTTGTTTTTTGTAATTTCTTCCTTCTGGATGTTTATGCCAAAGACTTCCATATTTAAAAAAGGCATTTATTTTACAATTGCAGGAATTGTTTTAACTATTGTTTTGTTGTTTGTTTAATTCTCCGGCAGGGTGTAGTTTGTTAATCGTAAACCGTTTGTTATTTTTTTGCGATAATTTTTAATAAATTATAAGATCAAGAGCTGCAACTCAAAAATCGCTAAACATCTGTAGATCATCAATTCTACAGGTGTTTTTTGTTTTATTAAAGCAACTTTAGCCAGAAAGGTTGTTGGTTAGTCTATTAAACTTTTATTTCGGCAGCAAAGTTTTTTACTTGCAATTGCAGTATTTATGTGGAAAATACTATTTTTTTTGAAAAAATACCTGAAATAGCTTGTAGGTGTTATTACTTAGTCATATTTTTATCCTGAATCTGACAATCCTGAGAAAAAAACGTACCCGAACCATGAACACGATTATTTAATTATCGTTTCTTCTCCTTCCGATCCGTTATTTCTTAGTTATTCAGTTTCTACATTTTGACGTACCCAAAAAATAAGTTATGAAAACAACTTTCCCAATTTGTTATGAATGCAAAGTAATTGTCTTTGTGCTTGTAGTATTACTTTCATCCTTCAAAAATTCGATTGAAGCACAATCTTGTCCAGGTAATTTATTAACTAATCCCGGTTTTGAAAGCGATTTGAACGGCTGGAGCAATTGGGGAAGTTTAACAATTTCGACTGATGCCTATTCAGGCGTAAAAGCAGCAAATGTTCCTCTTGGAATTGAGAGCGGAGGAGGCAATGCTGTGGCAGCAACACAAGGCTATACATACAATTTAAATGTATTTGCCAAAGTTACAGCACCTACTACATGGGCAACTGTGGAAATTGTATTTTATGATGCTTCCTGGAATGAGATTCAAAATACATATACCCAGGTTTCTGCATTAAATTATCAGCAATACACGGTGAGTGCAATTGCGCCGTATGGAACTGCATGGGTTTCTGCTACCCTCTTTAAGGGTGCAGCAGGTGAAATGTGGGCAGATGATTTTTGCCTTACAACAACCGGAATGACGGGTACTTTGTCAATTGGAAACCTCATTTATTACGATACAAATGGTAATGGAAAATTTGATAATGGCGACTGGGGAATAAATGGAGAAGTTGCAATTAAACTTTATGAGGATAATAATAATGACGGAATTGCTGATGGAACAGCAATTGCTTCAACAACATCTTCAGGTGGTGGTTATTATTCTTTTACCGGACTTAATCCAGGCAGTTACTTTGTACAGTTGGAAAATGTGCCTTCATGGATGTTTTTAATTCCCAAAAATGGTGGCGACCCTGATAACGATATAAATAATGATAATAATGGAATCAGTCAGGATATTGGTGCTCAGATAATAAAAGGTGGAACCATTACACTCACGGCAGGTGGTGAACCGGGCGGTATTAATTATAACAGTTCTTACGACTTTGCATTGTCGAAGTATAACGGACTGGGTGATTATGTATGGTTAGATGCTAACGGAAATGGAATACAGGAAACCGGCGAAACGGGTATGCAAAATGTTTCCGTAAAACTGATTAATCCGTCAGATAACTCTGTGCTGGAAACTACTCAAACTGATGCAACTGGTTATTATTATTTTAATGACCCTTATGGCAAATATGGGGTTACTACTTATACGGTTGAATTTACCACTCCATCAGGATATAAACCAACTCTATCTAACACAAGCGGCAATGATGAAGCTGACAGTGATCCGGTAAATGGGAAAATAATGAATGTCACTGTTCCAGTTGGAACATGGAACTATTCACTTGATGCAGGCTTTGTGCCCGACAGTTGGATATTGCCGGTAAAGATTGTTTCATTTAATGCTTTTCTAAAAAAGGAAAGTAAAGTTGATTTGAAATGGCAAACCGGAAATGAAGATAATTTTCATCATTTTGTAATTGAACGGGGAACAGATGGGAAGAATTTTCAGGAAGCAGGAATTGTTTTTGCAAAAGGAACTCAGAACGGAAATGCTGATTATACTTTTACAGATAACATTAATCAGTTACAGGCCTCTGTTTTGTATTATCGTTTACGTATAGTTGATTTTGATAATAAGACTGAGTTTTCAGATGTAAGATTGATACGATTGGTGGATAATACAGCAAATACAATTAGCCTGTCTGCGTATCCTAACCCGGTATTAAATGAACTTCGTGTAACAATACCTGAAAGCTGGCAGAATCAACCTGTTACTTATGAAATTATTTCTGTTTCAGGACGGCTTGTAAAAAGTTTGGCAAGAACAAATGCAAATCAAACTGAGGTTATAAACGTTGGGATGCTTCACTCTGGAACGTATGTCATAAAAGCTTCCTCGAACAAAGAAACTATTTTTAGTAAGGTGATCAAGTATTAGCGGCATTGATATGTCTCGCATTTAATATATTTCAAAAGGAATGCCTCTGTCACAGGAGGCATTCTTTTTGAATGAAAAATTTATATGTTTTGTTATATAGAATGCAATACTATCAGGAAGGGTATTTTAAAAAATAACTTATCAATTGTTGGGCAAAGCAGAATGATTTTTGTATTCTTTATTTAATAAGGGCAATTGTAAATACTTTAATTAAATAAGTGAAAACATGTATGGAGATAAATTAGTTTTATGAAAATAATATCTCGTATTTGGAAAAATGGGTTATTATATTAGTTTTACGCAATATCTGATATTACTTGTAAAACCATACTTATGCGCTATCCATCCTTATTGTTCAGCCAATTGCTTGGCTTAATTTCATTTGTTTTTTTGTGTAACACTGTATTTGCTCAAAGTCCGGGACTGATAGTACGCCCTGCTGGAGGCAAAGGCCCTGCTACATTAAATCCCAATCAGGATTATTTTACTTCAGGAACAGCTTCTGGGTATTCTTCAAATGATATTTCCGAAAGTGAGATATTGTACAAAGTAATAAAACCGATTGTTGCAGAACCCACCGGCGATCTTGCTACTGGTCCAAGTGGTGGTTATTCAGATATAGTAAAAACGGTTGACAACAGCGGTTGTTACATTTATAACGATGGAACAAACATTCTGTTTCGTCTTCGCATCGGGGGAATTGTTAACGGTGCGAAAGCTTATAATATTTTATTTGATACTGATAATAAAATCGGCGCATCGGGCCCATCGGCTGATCCAAACTATGTTGCCCCTACCAACAGCGGGAATGGAAACCCCGGTTTTGAATGGGAAGTTGCCATGGAAACAGGATCATCAGGAAGAGTAGCGGTTTATAATGTTGATGGAATTGTAAATCCATCAGCGTCCACAACATACACACTCGCTACTAATACACTCATTTCGGTTGCTCTGAGCCGTGATGGTGGAGATGCAGATTATTTTTATGATTTTTTTATTCCTATGTCTGCATTAGGCATTACTGCCTCAACACCAATCCGCATTGTTATTTCAACTAATACAAACCCGGGTTCTGCATTCCAGGGAACCAGATCAGATATTTATGGAATTAATGATGCAGCTTTCACTTCAACAACCGATGCATGGCAATATGCAGCACAGAATACACCCTCTTTCACATTAAATGATGTTTCATCCGGAGGTTCAGGCCCAGGGGCGGTTTGCACGGCGGCACCAGTTGTAAATACAGGTATTGGAGCAGGCTCAAATGTAAATATTACCGGGACATGGACTTATCTTGATGCTACACGACCATCCCCTGCCACTATTTATGTTTACAAAAATGGAACTCTTGCAGGAACCACAACCTGCAGCAGCGGATCTACCTGGAGTTATACAATAGCAAGTGTAGCTACAGGCGATATAATTACAGCTAAAGCACAGGCAAGTGGAGAAAGTATGTGTTTGGTTAGTAATAGTGTAATTGTGACCAGTTGTTCACCTTCAAATATTTCTTCAACTAGTAGCGCAGCATTTGGGACATGTGTAAACAGTGCCAGAGGAATGGCAGGAACCAGAACAGCTAATTCAGTTATCAAAATATATAAAGTTTTGGCGGGAAGCTCACCTGTTTTATTTGCAACAGATGGAACACCGGTTTCACCATCAACTTATAATATTTCATATAGCACAACAACAGCTTGGGAATATAATGGGGCAAATAATGGCGGAACCACAGACCCATGTAGTGGTGGTGCCAATGATATTGCTGACGGTTCTTATTATATTACAGTGACAGAAACGGGTAAATGTGAATCTGCCCCCATCTGGGGATCCTGTGTTGGTTTTTCTCAAACAACAGCTTTGCCTGTTATTACTCAAACAACAGTTTATCCATCCACAACATCGATAAGCGGTACTGCTGCTGCTAACTCAACAGTAAGATTGTTTGTAAATGGTTTTTTGGTATCCTCGACAACTGCTACTGCAGGAGGTGCTTATAGTTTCTCAAGTCTTATTTTACAAACAGGTGATGTAATTAATGTAAGAGCACAATCAGCCAGTCAATGTATAAGCCCTGCCGCATCTCTTACAGTTACTTGCTTCACTTCAGCACCAGTCATAACTACTGATGCACAAGGTTATCTTACCGCCGGTGCTACTACAGTTAATGGCTCATCTTCTGAAGTTGCCGGAACAACTATTCGTGTTTATGCTTCCCCATCTATATTAATAGGTACAACTACTGTTCAATCAGGTGGAACATGGTCTGCAACGGTTGCAGCTCTGGTAAATGGAACAAGTTATTATGCAACAGCACAAAATGGTACCTGTTCGGTAAGTGCAAGTTCATCCACAGCTACTGCCCGTGCAGCTACAACAGTTTGTCCAACAATTAGCGGCACATATAACGAAGGTGCCGGTTCAGTCAGCGGTACAATGCCCGGTTCATTTACCGGTACGGTATATCTTTATCAGGATGGGGCTCAAATAGGTTCAGCTTCGTTAACTGCTGCAACAACCTGGTCTGTTACAATTTCAGCTTCCAATCCTTTATATGCAGGAGGGGTGCTTACGGTAGGAGCACAGGCCACAAACAGCACCTTAAATAAATCCTGCGGTTCAACTACAACCGTTACCTGTTCTGTACCTCTTACTCCTTCAATAAATCCCACAAGCAGTACAATAACAGTAGGACAAACAGTTACATATACATTAAGTGCTACAGAGTCAGGGGTTTTGTATAGCGTGGAAAATGCAGCAAATGGATCAACCCTTTCTACTTCACAATTTGGCAGCGGCTCATCAACCAGTTTCACTACATCAGCATTCAATACCGGAGGAACATACAATATAAAAGTCACTGCGGATAAATTATCAGGTAGCAGTTGCATAACTTATGCTTCAGCCAGCGTTACTGTTAATGGAACATTGCCTGTAACATTAACTGATTTTAATGGGAAATGGATTAATAATGAAGTGCTTTTAAATTGGCATACTGCAAGTGAGTTTAATACCGATTATTTTGAAGTACAACGTAGTTACGACGGACGATTGTTCCAGACAATAGGAACAGCAAAAGCAACCGGAAACAGCAGCGTTGTTAACTTGTACAGTTTTGTAGATAAGTCGGCTGTGTGTGGAATGTATTATTACAGGTTGAATGTTGTTGACAATGATTCCAAATCGCAATACAGTAATATCATCCGGCTGTACCAGCATGGTGCGCCCAATATACAGGTATTGCCAAATCCGTTTACGTCAGACCTACGTGTGTTAATTACTATTGAGAATAATGAAGATGGGTACATACGGGTAACAGATCAGAATGGAAGAATTGTTTATAATAATTATCGCCGTCTTACTATAGGAACAAATACAATTTCTTTGAGTGAGCTTTCTGCAATACTTCCGGGAACATATTTTATGGAAGTAAGATCTGGTTCAGTTAAAACAATTCATCGTATTGTAAAAGCAAAATAAAAAATCAATTTATTTATTCAAGTTTCAACGGCAGTTCGGAAGTTCTGCCGTTTCTTTTTATAGCTTCTATATTTGTGATAAAATAATGATTATGGAATTAGGTATTGGTATGTTTGGAGATCTGCATGTTGGCAGAGATGGGAAGCCTCAACCTGCTCAGCAACGTTTTCATGAATTGCTTGAAGAAATCAGGTTGATGGATGAAGCCGGTCTTGATTTCTTTGGAATAGGAGAACATCACCGGCCCGACTACGCAGTGTCGGTACCTGAAATCATACTTTCTGCTGCGGCATCTGTTACAAAAAAAATCAAACTTGGAAGTGCAGTGTCAGTACTCAGTTCAACAGACCCTGTTCATCTTTATCAAAGTTTTGCTTCGCTTGATTTAATTTCAAACGGAAGAGCAGAGTTAATGGCCGGCAGGGGAAGTTTCATTGAGTCGTATCCGTTGTATGGTTATAATCTTGAAGATTATGATGAGCTGTTTGAAGAAAAACTTGGGTTGCTGGTAAAAATTAATAATGAAAATCCGGTTACATGGAAAGGGAAGTTCAGGCCGGCATTAACTGAACAATTGATTTTACCAAGGGCTGTTAATAATCATCTCAACATTTGGGTTGCAGTTGGAGGAACACCCGAATCGGTTGTACGTGCTGCAAGGTTTGGCTTGCCTGTTATGTTTGCAATTATTGGAGGCAATCCTGCTCATTTTAAACCTTTGTTTGATTATTACCGTGAGGCATTTCAACACATGGGGCAGGATATGAGCAAATTTCAGGTGGGCGTGCATATGCATTCTTTTTTTGGAGATGATGGGGAGCAGATTGCTGATGAATATTATCCTGTTTATTCAGCACAAATGAACAGAATTGGCCGCAGCAGAGGATGGCCAGCCTATCAACGCAACCAGTATGATGCAGGGCGGGGCAGCAATGGTCATCTTATTATTGGTGATGTGAATGAAGCAGTTGAAAAAATTCTTCAGTTAAAGGAACTATTTGGGCTTACACGTTTTTCTGCACACATGGATGTGGGTGGGCCATCACATGCTTCTCTGATGAAATCGATTGAATTGTTCGGCAATAAAATTGCTCCAAAAGTGAGGGAAGCTTTAAAAGTTTAATGGCGGTAATTTTTATTCACCGTCACCGGAAATATTTTGCTGTAGATCCTTTTCTTCAGGAGCCTGATTGTTATATTTTTTTATTGTTCTAATTTTACCGTTTAAAGGAGAGATGCCGGAGTGGTTGAACGGGACGGTCTCGAAAACCGTTGTGCGGGCAACTGTACCGAGGGTTCGAATCCCTCTCTCTCCGCAAGTGAGTTTTAAAACTCACCAAATCCCTGCAAATCGTTATTTATGCAGGGATTTTTATTTGGCAGTATTCAAAATTCATCTAAACTATGCTTTATTGCTGACGGTAGGTGAACCAATAACAGCAGCGATTCTTAATAATAAAGTATCGGGCAAAACAGAAAAAGGCAGAGGTCTGATTAAAAAATTTTCCAACACCGCAACAGCAAAATCAAAGTCCTGTTAAATAGCCTTATAAAAAGCAATTCCATTTCAGGTAAGCATATCTTCAAATTTTATATTTTAGCTCTAAGGCATTTGAAGTAATTTCGTTTTAATAATTCCTTTAGTAAGAAATAAATGCAAGATTTACTATTTGACTTTATATCAAAATATGTTTCTCTAACAGAGGAAGAGAAAAACGCAATACTTTCGTTAGACCTATTTCGTTCGGTAAAGAAAGGAACGATTTTACTCAAAGAAGGTCAAAAAACAGAAGATAGCTATTTTGTTTTAAAAGGTTGTATTCGGGTCTATTACATCATAGACGGCGAAGAAAAAACAACGGCTTTTTATACAGAGCTGGATGCCTTAACGCCTCATCGTGTTTTAAATAATGCCTCTTCTGATTATTTCATTAGTTGTGTTGAAGACAGTATTCTTCTGGTTTCAAATACCGATATGGAAGTAGAAATGAACAGTAAGTTTCCAAAGTTTGAAACAATGTGCAGAATGCTGTCGGAAGAATTGTTAGCCAAACAACAAATAGACTTTGACGAGTTTAAAACTTCTTCACCTGAAGAACGATACCTGAACTTATTACAAAAAAGACCCGACCTTATTCAGCGTGTTCCTCAACACCAATTAGCAAGTTATTTAGGGATTAAGCCACAATCATTAAGCAGATTAAGAGCAAGAATTCTCGAAAAAAAGAGCTAAAAAGTATTTCTTAACTTAAGTGAACGAGTTATTGTATCTCCCCAATCCACTTTTGCAGTATCATTTAACAATAAAAAGATATGCAAAGAAAAAATTTATGGATTGGACTTGCTTTAGTGTTCGCAGGCAGTTTGCAGTTGAATGCACAAAATAACAAACAAGACAGTACGTACAAAAGGTGGTTTGTTGGCAGCACGCTCTATTTATTGGGGAACTTTGATAAAGTAAATAACCCAGAGTATGTACAATTAAATGTTGGCTACAGAATAACTCCAAAAGATGTTGTTTCCTTTCGATTTAAAAGATCTATTTACTCCTGGCCAATAGGAATCCCTTTTGGATCGTCATCATTTGATGCATCCGGAGAAAACTATCCCGGGCATGCACGTATCCTTGCACCTACATTAGGTTACCAACGGCTTTGGTGGAAAGGAGCTTATAGTTCCGTTCAGGCGTTGAATGCTTTTGAAAAATACATGAATGAGGATAATAAAAAGATAGGGAACGGATACACTTTGTACCTGGACTTTTATTTGGGTTACCAGTTCAAGTTTTTTAAAAACCGGTTCTTTTTTGAACCAGCTATCGGATGCAGTTATTGGCCGGTAAGAACAAATGTTCCGGCATCTTTTAAAACAGTTGAAAAAAAATGGCCTAACTACTTTGTTCAGCCCGGATTTGATTTTGGGTATAATTTTTAAGCTGATAATTTATGAATACACAACAAACACAAGAAGCAATATTGGAGGATATTAAAGTCAGTTTAAAACTGAAGCTTGCTGCACTTTGGGCCAGTTTGATGTTTCTTATTATCTATTTAGATTACTTCCATTTATATATGCCAGGCAAGATAAATGATATTCTGAAAGGGAGCGTATTTGTATTTGATATTACGCAAGGATTTCTTTTGGCAGCCCTATCCATTGTAGGAATTCCGGCACTGATGATTTTCCTTTCTGTGGCCCTTCCGGCTAAGGTAAATCGCTGGGCAAATATCATTATTGCTGCTGTGAATATTCCTCTAATATTGTTTAATCTGGCTGGTGAAGCTTGGATTCACATGATAATTGGCGCTGTTATACAAGTCGTTCTTCTCTGTCTAATTATTCGCTATGCATGGAAATGGCCACGTATTGAAAAATGAAAAACCAGTACTTTAGCAAAAGGTGAAAATTTGATCAGAAAAACTAAATAATGAATTGGATAAACTCAAACGCTTTATTGATAAGAATGTGGAATTTTACAAATAGTACATTTTATTTGTAACGTTCTCCTTAAAGAAAGCATATGTCAATGTATAGTATAAAAATTCTTCATCATAAGATTCATAGAATATAGATAATGAAATCATTTAAGTTTTTAAAAAATAAATATGGTGTAGAAATGCTTATGGATATAGGTACATACAAAGATATTCCTACCTATTTTTTTGAAAGTGAGTTACACAATACTGATTTCTATGAAATAGTTTTTTTTGCTAAGGGCAACGGCTATTTAGAACTCGAACAGCAAAAAATAAAAATTACAAAGGGCACTATTGTTTTCATTTCGCCTTTTCAAAAAAGAAAATGGTTCGTCGATAAATCTAAAATTGATTGCTATTTCCTGTTTTTTCAAGACAGCTTTCTTTCAAAGTTTTTTTCTGATAAGCTCTTTTCATACAAACTGCAGTTTTTTTATAATAAAACAAATCCCTTGTTTATCAAGGTTAATAACAGCTTTTTACTACAAATACATAATGTTTTACTTGAGCTGCTTGCTGAAATAAAAAATTTCCGGTCTGATAGTGAACATATTACCAGGTCTTTATTGTATTTCATACTAATAAAAATGAACAGAACTTATGCTGACACTTATAAGCTGTCCGGGGAAACTGAAAGTAATACGATTGCGTTTAAATTTAAGCAGCTCTTGCAAGCAGAAGTAAACAGAAATAAGAATGTTGATTATTATGCACGCCAGTTAGGCATTAGCAGGGTTACATTAAATTCATGCATTAAAAACCAGTTTGGCATTACTGTTTCTGAAATGATAAATGAATTTCTTCTGTTTGAAATTAAATCTAATTTGCTTTACGGGGAGCTTGCCATAAAAGAAATTGCTTCTCTCTTTAACTTTTCAGAAGCAAACCACCTGTCAAGATTTTTTAAAGCGGCTACTGGTCATACTCCAAAGGAATTCAGAGATATTTATCAAAATGGTAGTTCTGTTTTCTGATTGGTAGTTTAGCATTTTTTGTGCTTTATAGTTTTGCAAAACTATTTTAATCAAATTTTTATTTCATGTTTGTGAAGGAGAGTAAATGCTTCAGTCTCTTAATTGCTCGATGCAGGTCTTTTGGGTTTTGTTATGGTTTAATGTTAATACTTGCTTCTTTTATTGGCAATAGTATAAATGCCCAGTCGTCACAATCAAAAGTAGTGATGATTTCTATTGATGGTACGCCTGATTATTTAATTGATAAGTTTTTAAAAAACGGTGTATTACCAGCAAATGGTGCTTTTGCAAAAATGAAAAAGTTTGGTGCTTATGCCGAAACGGTGTTGCCGGTAAATATTGCATCTACGGGGCCTTCTCATGTTTCTATTTTTACGGGTGCTTCACCTGGTAATACAGGAATAGTCGGGAACAGCTTTCGTAAAAATGACCAGAACTGGAGCAGTCCTGCTTTATCTGCTTTTCGTCAACCTATTGCAGCAGAAACAATTTTTCAGGCTGCTATGCGGCAAAGAAAAAAAGTAATGTCTTTAGGTGGTGTTGGCCTTGATAATCGTGCTGAAAACAGAATGACTGATTATATGCACATGTATCCGGTTATTTCCGGGCCGTCTTTAGTCATAGACCTTATTCTTACAGATACTATATTAATTGATAATAATGGTAAGAGCTACAGGAAATTAAAAGTTAATAGTAAAAGTCCCTCTCTACCTGTATTTGAAATTACCGGCAGTTTTAATCTGCCACTTACAATATACTTAACTGATACTGTATTAAATAAAGCAAATGTACTAAAGCCGCTAACCCAACTTATTGTTGATATAGACACTGATTTAAGCAATGGTTATAATGCAACAGTTGTGCCTCATGAGTGGACAGAAATGGCTGTAACGAAAAATGGCAAACAGTACAATACTTCCTTCAGACTTTTTAAGTTGGATGAAATTGCAGGGAGCTATCGGCTTTTTATGACTGCACCGGCAGAGGTATTTGGCTATCCATCAGTGTTTCTTGAAAAATTACAAAATGCCTGTGGCTTCTGGCCCGGTGAGCCTGAAAACAGAAAACAAACAACAGGTCTTGTGCCAGAGGAAATTTGGTTTGAACAAGTGGACAGGTTGGCAAAGTATTCCAGAAATTTAATTCTTACCGGCATGAAAGAAGGTGATTGGGATTTGCTGTTTGGTTATTTTTCTACATTGGATGATGTGCAACACAGGTACACACTTACAAATCCACGACAGTTAGACTATAAAGCTGATAATGGCAGGAGGCCAAAGATTTATGCCGGCCATATTGAAAAGTATTTTCAAATTATAGACCGTTATTTACTTGAAATTATGAATGCTGCTCCCAAAGAAACCAATTTCATCATTTTTTCTGACCATGGCATGATACCGATTCATACCTGTTTGCTCCTGAATAATTACTTTGAACATACAGGGTTCAGTTTTTCTAAACAAGAATTAACAAGTATTTCCAGTGGTAACTCTGCTCACATTTATATCAATAAAGAAAAGGTAAGCAGCACCGATTATACTGCATATCTGGAACAGCTTACCAAAACGCTTAAATCTTTAAAAGATTCTGTAACTGGAGAGCCTGTTTTTGATTTGGTAGCAAACCAACAGGAGCAAAAAAAATATGGTCTGTTTAATCAAGACTATTCAGGTGATTTGTTTGTAAGCTGTAGGAAAGGCTATACAATATCAGACCGCTTTTTACCTGGAGTTAGTTATCTCGTACAAAATTCTTTTGACCCTGCAATGTTTGAAAACCAAAACCAGGCAACTAAAAACTTTCTTTTAAATGGAACAATGAACGAAACCGGCAGAGCAGTGCATGGATGTTTGGCAACAGTACGGGAAGGCCAATCTGTTTTTTACTCAATTGGCCCCGCTGTTCCGAAAAGAAAAATTAAGAATATGTCGTCTCTGCAAATCGCATCTGTCGTTTCAGCTTTGTTAGGTATTCAGCCGCCAATAAACTCAGAGCGAAAAGAAGTGTTTTTAACAAATAAAAACGCAAAGACTAACTGATTCAGTTTAAAAAAATGATTCGGCAATACCGAAAAGATAGAAGTTTAAATTAGTCGCTCTCGCATTTCAGCGACCGGCTTAAGTTTATTGACCTTGAAAATGGTGACACAATAAGTCGATTAATTGTTCAAAAAAAATAACCTCTTTGCTGCATTTTTTAACTTAAGTGAATTTCTTTTCCATTTGGCAATATCAATTTCGCAAACTCTGTTAGCAAATAACTATTTAATAATAAATGAAAGCAAGACTTAATTAAAACAGGAGTTCAATAAAACTACATAAGTATTGAAACAATGTTTTATTGGTTTTCATTTTTAATTAGTAATCATCCTGAAAATAATTTAAACAAGTATTGTTATTATGACAATTAGAAAAACAATGAAGGCTGTGTTATTGCTTTCATTATTCATCTCAGCTCAAAAAGTGGCCGGGCAAAAAAAATACACAATTAGTGGTAGTATTAAAAGTAAAAATAATGGCGAATCTATTATTGGTGCAAGTATTAAAGTACTAAATAGTAATTATGGTACAAGTTCAAATGAGTATGGCTTTTACAGTATTTCACTAATACCTGATACCTATCAGCTTGTGTATAGTGCAATAGGCAAAACTCCAGATACTTTAAGTATTAATTTAGTGAGTAACATTGAGAAAAACATTAGTCTTTCTGAGGCTAATTACGAGTTAACAGGTGTTATAGTTGCCAGTAATAAATCGTTGGGCCGTTCTGTTACCGGCTCGCAAATGAGTATTGAAAAATTATCGATGCAGGAAACCAGAAACATTCCGGTAATTTTTGGCGAAAAGGATTTATTAAAAACTATTCAATTACTACCAGGTATTAAAACTGCCGGAGATGGCAATAGTGGCATTTTTGTAAGAGGCGGAAGTGCAGACCAAAATCAAATAATTTTAGACGAAGCCAATATTTACAATGCAGCTCATTTGTTTGGTTTCTTTTCTACTTTTAATAGCGATGCTATAAAAGATATTGCGGTGTATAAAGGAGGAATGCCGGCACAATATGGAGGAAGATTAAGCAGTGTGCTGGATGTAAGAATGAACGAAGGGAATAATCAAAACACCAATGTTAGTGGAAGTTTGGGGCTTATTAGCGCTAAACTAAATGTTGAAGGACCAATACAAAAAAACAAATCTTCTTTTTTGATTACCGGAAGAAGAACATATGCTGATATGTTTTTGAGAATGGATGAAAAATACAAGGATAATCAATTATATTTTTATGATTTAAACGCTAAACTAAACTATGAACTGGGCAAAAAAAATAAGCTTTATGTAAGTGGGTATTTTGGTAAAGACGTTTTAAATTACAACAAACAGTTTGGTCTCTTTTGGGGTAATGGTACCGGAACTATGAGATGGAATCATATTTTCAACAGCCGGTTGTTTTTAAATACTTCACTTATTTTTAGTAATTATAACTATGAGTTTAAAGTTAAAAATGGTACAAACGATATAAGAATATTTTCTCAAATCAGGGACTGGAATTTAAAGCAAGATTATCAGTACAGCATCAATAATAAAAACAATTTGCGGTTTGGATGGTCTGCTATTTATCATATCATTCGCCCCGGAGAAATTACAGGCAATGCTACTTCCAGCATCAACGATAAAATTCAGGACAAAAGATATTCTTACGAAAGTGCATTCTATGCAAGCAATGTGTATAAGCCCAGTAAAAACTTAAGTATAACACTTGGTTCAAGGCTTAGTGGTTTTAATGTAATGGGCGGAGGTAGCTTTTTCAATATAGATGATGCAGGTAATATTATTGATACCATTAAATATGCGAAAGAAGAAATTGTAAAAACTTATTGTAACCTTGAGCCAAGAGTTTCCATAGGTTATATACTGAATGCCAATACATCCATCAAAGCAGCGTATGCCCGTAATGCCCAGTATATGCATCAAATAACCAATTCAAATGGATCAAATCCTTTAGACAAATGGGCAAGCACCAGTAATATAATTAAGCCGCAACTTAGTAATCAGTTTAGCTTAGGTTATTACTCAAACATATTTCTAAACACTTACGAATTTACTGCTGAAGCATACTATAAGGAAATGGAAAATGTTTTAGACTATAGAAATGGAGCTGACTTGTTTTTAAATGAAACCGTAGAAGCACAATTACTTTTTGGCAAGGGTAGGGCTTATGGAATAGAGTTTATGTTAAAGAAAAAAGCAGGAAAACTTACAGGATGGATTAGTTATACTTTAAGTAAGACTGAAAGGAAAATTAACGGTATTAATAACAATGAATGGTACAATGCAACTCAGGACAGAACACACGATATGTCAATTGTTGGAATATATCAATTAAGTAAAAAATGGACACTAAGTGGAAACTTTGTTTTCTATACCGGTAGCGCTGTTACATTTCCATCAGGCAAATACCAGGTTAATGGACAAACTGTTTATTATTACAACAGCAGGAATGCTGACAGAATGCCTAATTATCATCGCTTAGATTTTGGTGCAACAATGCAATTGAAAAAATTCAAAAAATGGACTAAAGAATTGGTGTTTAGTTTGTATAATGTGTATGGCAGAGAAAATGCTTTTACCATTAATTTCAGAGATAACAAAGACAACCCAAATGTTACAGAAATAGTGCAGACAAGCTTATTCCGCTGGGTTCCATCAATATCTTACAATTTCAAATTTTAATCAACAAGAATAAATAATAATGAAAAAGATAAATTCAATTATATCTATAGGAATACTTCTATGTGGCTTAGCGGGTTGCGAAAAAGTCACAGATTTGGATTTAAATACTACAACTCCAATAATTGTGGTTGATGGCCAGGTAACAAATAATTCAGCAGTGGGTAGTATTGTTAAGTTGTCATACACAAATAAAGTAAAATCAGATAATAGCATTGTGCCATTACCTGGTGCAACAGTTACTATTCAGGAAGATAATGGAACTGTTTATTCTTTGCCGGAAGTGTCAAATGGTGTTTACAAAAATGAAAATTTAGTAGGCATTGCAGGCAAAACTTATAATCTTAAAGTGGTGGCAAATGGTATTACACTCACCTCAAGTTCTAAAATGCCTGCAATGGTAAATTTTGATTCTTTAGTGGTTGAAGATTTTCCAAACTTTGGTAAAACAGTAAAAGTGGTAACTCCCTTTTACAACGACCCCAAAGGGAGGGGCAATAATTATAGTTTCTTTCTATTTAAAAATGGAAGATTAATAAAAGATGTGTTTGCCTACGATGACTCATTTATTGATGGTAAAAAAGTGACTTTCCCATTAATATATTCGAGAGAAGAAGATGAATTTAAAAAAGGCGATATTATTGAAGTTGTGATGAATTGTATAGACGATGGCAATTACAAATATTGGTTTAGTTTCTCTCAATCTTCTACAGGCAGTCCTCAGGCTGTTCCAGACAATCCTATTAGTAATATTAAAGGCCATGCAATTGGAGTATTTGGTGCAAATACCTATCAAAAAAGAAATGTGATAGTACCATAGATATAGATGCGATGGTAGTTCAGTTTGCCTGATATAACAAAGCGGTTGGTGTAAATGTAAGATTGAATTATCGTATTTCAAATGCAATCATACATCACTAAATTATCATTAATCGAAACAAACCAACAAGAAAATAATTTTACAGTTAATAATTAAAAGGTTATGAAAAGAAGCTTAACATGGTTAATGTTATTAGTTTTTTTCTGCAATATTGCTTTTACACAGGATGTAAAGGTGTTTGACATAACATTGGGCGATTCCATGAGGATAAGAGAGTGCGGTTGTAAAATTGTAGAAAGTGCATATAAAAGCGGACTTGCTGTAAAAAGAAATAAATGGAGAGGATTAGCTGGTAAAAATCCAGACATTTTAAAGATGTATTCATACACCGAAAACATCCCTAAAAATGACAAATGTTTTCAACGTGTGGGATTATACTATACAGAAGAGCCAACTCCTGGTACGACAGAGGCAGAAAAACTTCCTCCGATTTTACCAGCTAACAACGAAAAAGTTAAACTAATTTATAGTGAAGACAAAAGACCCGGTATTGCAGATGCTGAAGATATATGGATTGGCATTCAGGATTATAAGGTAACGGGTATTCGGTTTTACTTCAACTTTCATAATGCCGATTCTGTTTATCAAGCCTTGATAAAAAAATATGGTAAAATTTCAACAAAGAAGGACTATTTTGTTATGACCCCGGCGGGGAAAAGAAAGGATTATTATGAAGCGAAATGGCAGTTTCCAAAATTGACAGTTACTTTTCTAAGCATTGATACTAACCAGATAGGATATAGCCCCAATGATACCCCTCTTGGTTATTTAAGTGCGGTTGGCAGTGTAACAATTCAATATATTCTTTCCGATCAAAAAAAGGATGGCAACAAGCTATAGAACGGGGATGACGCTTATTTATAAAAAGTGAAAATGAAACAGATTTTTTTAATCAAATTATGGCTCGATAAGTAAATTACCAAAAATGAAAGCAACACAAATTATTTTACTAAACAGTTTACTTGTGTTATCAATAATGTCAGGGTTCACTTCAAAAAACAAATTATCTATTGAAGGGTCTTGGTCAATCGTTGAGGTTCAAACTGTAAAAGTAGATGGTACATCAACCTCCACTTTTCCAAAGGAAAGCGTAGCTATTTTTTCAAACGGTGCATATAGTTTTTGCTGGACAAGTCATATTGCCACCACTCGTAGCTGGCAAATGCAAGACAATGAAAAGCTGAGCAGATTTAATCAATCCGTTATTAACGCTGGTAATTTTGAATTTAAGGATTCAATCCTTACAACAAAGGCAGCATTTGCAATAAACCCCATGTTTGTTGATGGAGTTGCAAAATTCAAATGTTATTTTAGAGGTGATACACTTTTTTTGAGAGGTTTAAGTGTACTCTCCTCAGACAGTATTTCTCACCCTGTTTATGCCAGCGGTTCATATTTTATAAATAAACTTTTGAGAGTTAGAAAATAGCAGGATGGCTGTAAAACCTAATAAGGGATTTGCTTTTTCATTATCAAACCAGGTACGGCTGTTTAAAAGAATAATGCAATGATGTATGTTTTCAATAAAAAGGTAAATCCAAATTTAAAATCCAAAAGGTTTAGAAAATTATATTAACCTTTTTCAACGAATATATCACATACATTAAATCTTATTTGGAAAATAAACAAATATGAAACATACAATTTTATTACTCTGTTTTTTAATACAAATATTTCCTTTGTTACTAACGGCACAAAAAAATGATACTATTATAGTGACCTCGAAAACAATTAAGATGTCGCAGTTAAAGCAAGGAAAATCAAGATACCTGGTATATTTTGTCAAGAGTGAAAATGCCCCTGCTTCCGACATTCAAATCTGGAATATTGATGTGAAGCAGGAAAAAATCAATAACAAAGAAGTGATTTCTGTTACTCAAAAATGGGATTTCAAAGACACCGTGGTTCATATAGCAAAATCAATTTCATCCGCAATCAATTTTAAGCCGGTATATCATGAAAGCTGGTGGCAGAAACGAGACAAAAAAGCTTTTGATGTTGAACAAAAAAAGATATGGATCAATGATAAGGAAATCACCGACACGAATTCGGTGAAAAATGAACGAACAGCCTATACATCTTTTGCATCATCTGTCGGGCAATATTATTTAAACTGGCATTTAGATTTAGAAGTATTCAGTATGCTGCCACTAAGAAAGAACACAACTTTTCTTATTCCATTTTATGAATTTGGATATGATACACCAAGAAATATTCCCTATACTACTATCGGCGAAGATGTATTGGTATATAGTGGCAAAAAAATTGAATGCTGGCTCCTATATCACGAAGAAAAAGGAAGTAAAGAAACATTTTGGATTAGCAAAAAATCGAATGAGGTATTGAAGTTAGTACAACTGATTAATGAAAATATTTACAGATACAAAATAAAATTACCAGTTGATGAGTAACCAGAGAATGTTTAATAATACTTTTCTTTTACGATTAGGTGTGGCGGTGATTTTTCTTTCCCACAGTTTGCATGGTATTTTTACAAACAACGATGTAAATGATTTTGGCAATTTATTTTTAAATAAAATTGGATTCGCCCCATTTGGTGTGTTCATAGCCTGGAGCGTTGTAATTTGTCAGATATTTACTTCGGTATTATTAGTTGCAAATAAAGTAGTGAAGATATCCTGCATCTTAAACATCATTATTCTGATTTTTGGTATAATAATAGTTCATTTTGCTGAAGGTTGGTATGTTGTAGGAGCCGGTAGAAATGGTATGGAGTTTAACTTTATTCTAATTGTTGTGCTCTTTACAATAATTTTTTTAAATACGAGAACTGAAAAACAAACAATAGGCTAAGTACAATGAAAGAATGAACTCGATTCAAGTTAATAATGAGTTTATAATTTAATTCTTAACCAACTTGTACAGTTACTAAAAAAGTAACTCACAGCCATAGCTGTGAATACCGGTACAGAGGCTCTTGAAACAAAACAACAGAAAGTCACCTAAGAAAAAAAATACCACCACAAACGCAGCAGTATTTCTTTTAAATTAAGTAGTGTGATAAAAAAATAAAGGGAAGAAAAGACTTAACGTCTGTATCCGCCACCGCCATATCCACCACCACCACGGTTTCCACCTCCACTATAACCGCCACCTCCACGTTGGCCACCCCCAAAACCGCCACCGCTTCCGCCACCTGGTTTATCTTCAGCTTCTTTAACAACAAGTGGTTTTTTTTGCTTGCCTAGGTAAATATCATTGAGTAGTTCAATGGCTTCTTTGCCATCTTCTGCATTTTGCATTTTTACAAAGCCAAAACCACGGCTTTTACCGGTTGCTCTGTCAATGGAAACTTTAGCAGATAATACTGGCCCGAATTTTTCAAAAATTTCTTCCAGTTCTGCATCATCTAAGTCGTAAGGGAGTCCTGCTACAAAAAGATTCATAGTGTAAAATCCAAAAGTAAGGAAGTTCTGACTATGAAAATCTTATTCGGGTTTATTTATTTGGGATGTTTAAAGCTAACGATTGTTAATTTCAGCTTGATTCCGTTAAAAAAAAGAGCCACTGCCTGGAGAAAGCTGTGGCTTGTTTAACAACTGAAGGCTGCTATGAGCCATTCTATATGAGAAAAATGCTTGCGATGTGGAATTTGAAAATCAAGTAAGGTTATCCCTTTTTTGATTTCAGGTGCAAAAGTCGGGTAGTAACTAAATGCAGCAAATGAGAAATATTAGTGGAAAAACTGATAACTGTCATTCAGGAGCCGGATTCTTGAAGATTATGCCGATAGGATTAAATTCGGGTAAGGGGAGATGCCCATTTAAGAGATATGAGTTTCAACATTTTTCAATGTTCAATCAGCAAATTTTTGTCTTTGTAATTGTGTACTAAAACAGTTTGTCAAAGTCTTTTACATACGAGAAGCTGATGCCGGTTCGGTTTGAAGTACGCCAGTTAAGATCATACGTGGTTTTGTAGAAACCAATAATCCTGAGTTTGCCATCGGGCGAAACAAGCCATTCAAGTGTAATATCAGGAGTAAGCTGGTTGTTGTTCTGTGCAGTTGTTGTTTGATTGTTGTTCAGCAGCACATTACCCCCGGCTTTTAAAACAACACGGCCATTTAAAAAGCGCTTAGTAAATCCAAATGATCCGCTGCCAAATAATTGTTGTGCCTGTAATCCTGAAATTGTGCCTGGATTAAATGTTACATAGGGGTCAAGATTAAGTTTATTCAGTCCCGGAATATTTTTTAACACAAGGCCAATACCGGAAGTAATCTGTTGAGCAAGAAATTCAGAAATAGTACTGGCAGCCGTATTGGTAATGAGATTAACACCAATATTATTGCTTGCAGCAGTTGTATTGGTATTGGTTGTCATAAACTGGTTAAAGAACATTAACGAAAAAACCTGATTGTTTAACTCATTCGGGTTATTGTACAACTGCTGGAAGCCGTTTTGCGTTATCTGGCTGTTACGGCAAGGATGATTTTGAGGTAATTCAAAACGAAAGTTAATTACCGGGTTCTTTAATGTATTTGAAAGATTACTGATAACATACAAGTCACTTCGCTCATTATTACAATCTCTTGTCAGATATTCAGGAAGCGTAATGTCTTTGGCGGTGTAACGTGCATCAATATTAATTTTAGCATCATAAGGGTCTCCACCCCAGTCAATTCTGCCTTTTGTAATGTCAAATGGTTTTTTTATAAGATCCTGCCATTTAAACGTATATTTTCCTTTGGTAATCTCAAACCATCCGTTCATAGTTGTTGGTTCATTTGTGCTTACCCTGATGTTAAGAAAGCCATTACCTTGTCCCTGTACAACGTCATTGGTAATTTCATCCAGTATCAGGTCAACTTTTGCAAGAGGATTGGGGAATATATCAACATCCACAGTAAGTTTGGACGTTTCTTTAATGTTTGACTCTACTTTCATTTCCTTACCATACTTACGGAAAACAATAAAATCGGCAGTGCCTGTTACTCTTGAATCTGAAGTTGGCAATGATACATGTGAGCTGTCTGTTGGTGTTCCTCTCAGTTTTAAAACTATATCGTCTGATTCACCATTGATACTGCCACTTGCATCGGCTACAACAAATCCGTAGAACAGACTGTTGTCTTTTTTCTGTGTATTTAAAACAATTAAACCTCGTTTAGGATCATTTGTTTTAAAATCCATATCAAAACTCATATTTTGGAAAAACTGATGATACAGTTTGCCGGAAAATGTTGCTGAACGTTTGGTTGTATCCTGGATAACCATATTGCCAAAATCAATTTCACCTTCACGGAAATTAATTTCAGTGCCTTCTTTAATCAGGTAACGGCATTTGGTATAATCAAGTATAAATGACGCATTGCTGAGTTTTACTTTCCCAATAAGATCGGGTTTGTTGGCATTGCCTGTAATTCTGATGATTCCGTTTCCAGAACCTTTCATATCAGTCATAATAATCGAAAGATATTTTTGCAGAAGCTTTAATTGTACATTTTTTATTTCGGCAACCTGGTCAATAACCGGGTTGTCAGGATCTTTGATGTTGATTTTTCCTGTACCAAAAAACTCATTAAGTGGGTTATCCGAAACGATATTTGTGTTAATATCGCCGGTTGAAGGATTGTAGTTTCCATTTACTTTTACTATCCCAATCGAATCGTTATTAAATCTGAATCTTTCAGCAATCAGATCGGCATCTACTTCCATTCGCCCATAGGGATCAATAATCTCGACTCTTCCCGTTACAGAACCTTCAAGACGGGGATCTTTCAGAAAATAGGGCATGAAACCATCAATCTGGAATTTTTTTAATTCTGCAATAATATCATAGTTGCTGCCAATGGTTGAAGGCTGGGTATAAACAAGAATTTCCTCGGTTCCGGAACTGATATGCAGACCTGTTGATGAAATTGTTTTTTTGCCAATAAAAACATTGCTGTTTTCATTGATGGTCCATACTTTATCATTCAGCACTAAAGTTGAAGGCTGGAAAACAATTTCCACACCATCAGTAGTTGTTACAACTCTTGCATTAAGATCTGCATTCTTTAATGTTTGAGAAGCACTTGTTTGAATACTGACTGTACCAGTATCATTAGAAGCAATAACTGTAAATTTTGTTTGTGGCAGACTCAAACTATCTTTTAAACGAACTTCATCAAGTGAGCCATTGAGGTTTAATTTGCTGTAATCACCGGTGCCGTTAAAAATAGTATTATTAAACACCGTTTTTTTGTATTTAAATGCAGGGATCTCACCTGCAATAGTAAACTGGTTATTGTTGGTGCTGATACGTCCTTTAACAGTACTGTTTTCAAAACCACTTACCGGCAAATCGAGAATGGTTAAAAAAGGCGCTATGTTTTTAGTCTGGACTTCGAATGAAAAATCCTGGTTTTTTACTGTTTTTTGTGGTAGCGGAATATATGCAGGGAAGTAGTTGTGAAGAAATGACAAAGTTGCATTCGGTAAATCGAAAATAGTATATGAGCCTTGTAAGGTGGCCGACACTTCATTGCTTTCGAGGCTGAGCACTTTTTTATTGTCAACAAGGATGGAAGAAAGCGAAAGATGATCAAAAGAAAGTTGTTCGCCATCTTTAATGAGTTCTGCATTTCGGAGGTTTGCTGTGCCAAGGAAGTCATCAATATCTTTTCCTCTGAAATCAAAATCTACAGACGCACTTAAAGAAAGCTCTTTTTTACTAAAGCCTAACGGTTTGAAGTTAATTTTATATACATCACCTGTAACCTTATACATAGGTGTGTCTTTATTAAAATTAACCTGCCCTGTTAGGTTCGCATTTACATTTGGGTCCTGTATAACAATTGAACCATCAAACAAACGCTTTTCATAAATACCTTTGGCAATAATATTTGTATAGGTGTAACCATTTACGTTAAATGAACTGATTTTGCCATCAACTTCAGCAAACATTTTATTCATTTTAAAACCACGCCCCTTTAACGAACTGTTCATTACTATTTTGCCAAATAGCGGATCATTTAAAAAAGCACCCAGCTCAAAACCATCAGTTTTCAGCTTTCCAGAATAAATCGGGTCGCTGCTTTTTGGCAGTTTTAAATTGATGTCGGTTATAAGTGTACCTAAATTCGTTTGAATTGTACCGTAAGTAACAAAATCATTAAAATACCCGGTATAAGATCCCTGAAATTTCAAGTAACTGATTTTTGATAAAGCTGGCGATTTTACGTTTCTTATATCGGGGTAGATTGCAGCAATGTCGGCATAATTTGTTTCTAATCTGTTTGCTTTTAAATCAAGAAATGTTGAATTAATGTCTGGTAATCCATCTAAAGTAAAACTGCCGTCAAAAACTGTATTTTTTAAAGTAGTAATAGTAACATTCTCGCCTTTAAGATGATTAACGGTTCCTCTTACTTTTCCATTCACTGTAATAATATCATTCCTGTCTTTCAGTTCTGGCGCAAAATAGGCAATATCATCACTGTTAATTTCACTGTTTTTCATGTTACCTTCCACTACAACATGTGTAATAAATTCTCCCATGTCGTGATTAAATTGGGTATATCGCATGGCAAAATAATCCTTCAGTCGGCTTTTACCTGTTTGTGCATCCAGATTTTTAAACTCCATAGCAAGCGGATGCCATAACAAATCGGCATTCAGTTGTTTTATTTCAAAACCGCTTCTTTCTTTCGATGATAATCTGATTTTTGCGGATATGGTGTCACCTTCAAAACGAAAGTTATTAAAACTGCCATTGATCTGCTTAAACTGAATATGTGCTCCGTCGAAATAATTCAGCGGATCACGATCTGTCTGTACATCGTTTCTAAATTCGCCATTTTTAATAATAATTCTGGCCGATGATATTTTCCAGCCATTATTCCAGTGAATGATTGTACTGTCGTCCTGGTGATAATATTCATCGGGTTTAGGTTGTTTCTTGGGTCTTTTACCGGTGTAATTGTATAAAGAAAAGTAGGGAGATGTTATTTCAAGGTTATTTGCAGCAATTGTTTTTTTCTGCAGATCAAATACCTCCATGTTGAGATTTAATTCCCCGATCCGGGCTTCCATTGTTTCGCCCCGCCACTCATCTTTCTGAATAATCCTGATGTCTTTCAGATCGGCTTTTTTCAAAGAAAGTGCGATCCCTTTTTTGGTTGTATCAGTTGAACTTTTGCCCGAAGAAAAATAGTCAATAAGAAACTGGTAATTCCAGATGCTGTCTGTACGATGGAGGTAAATATTCGTTTTTTCGAGTGAGATATATTTCAGTACAATCTTCTCCTTTACAAAAAACCAGTCGTTAATGTTAACGCCGGCGCTGCCTATATACGCAAGTGTATCTTTGCTGCGGTCTTTTACCAAAACACCTTCCAGCAGCATTTTGTTGAACAAAGCGAAACTTACATGTTTGATGCTTACTTCGGTGTGCAGCTCATGCGAAAGCCTTGTTGCGGCTTTTTTAACAAGCCAGTTCTGAACCGGGGTAGAATTAATGAGAAACCATACCGCTGCAAGAAGCAACAGGAGTACAAGAAGAGCCCGGGTTAGTATTTTGATGATTTTCCTTGCCAAAGTAATTGTGCTGTAAAAGTAACCAATCAGCAGTTTATGGCAAATTCAATACCATTTTTATGAAAAGCTAAACTTTCCTGCTCTGAATAAACAACAGGAATTTAATGCAGGATTTCAGCAACATGTTGTTTGATGTTGTTCGAAATTTTATCCATTGGCAGGTCATTTGCATCTCCGCCAAAAGGGTCTTCAATTTCTTCAGCAATGAGTTCAAGGCTTGCAAGAACATAAAAGATAAATGTTACAACAGGAACTGCGTAAAAGCCAAGACTGAAAATGAAGCCGAGCGGCAGCGTCATAACATAAAAGAAAATAAATTTTTTCAGGAAAACACTGTACGAAAAGGGGATAGGTGTGTTTTTAATACGCTCACAACCTCCGCATATTTCGGTAAAAGACTGTAGTTCTGCGTTAAGGATAATCAGCTCATCTCCACTAATTTTTCCTTCTTTATGCAGATCATGTACTTTCTGAAACAGGTGAAGTGCTACCTGGTTCGGAACATGTTTTTCGGTATTTGCAATTGATAACAGATGCCCTTTTTCATCTTCCGAAAAGAGAGACAGCCCTGTAATTTTATTTTGAAGATGACTTTGCAGCACCTTTGCATATAATGGAATAATTCTGCGGAAATAAGTTCTGTTGGCAACATCGTTCGTTCCAATGATTGCTGATAGCTTTAGTGCCAGGTTACGGCTGTTGTTTACCAATGAGCCCCACAATTTTCGTCCTTCCCACCAGCGGTCATAAGCTGTGTTGGTGCGGAAAACAAGCAACATGGAAATTACAAACCCGAGTAAGCTGTGCATAACGGGGATGTTTTTTAGATGGCTGTTTTCTGATAGTTTGAAAATTTTTATTTCAAGAAAAGCCACTATTGCCGTATATGCCGCAATGGTTACCAGCATCCAGGTAAGTTGCCTTATTGTATCGGACTTGTGTAACCGAAAAATGAAAGTAATCCAGTCTTTAGGATTGTATTTAATCATAATTTTTTAGTCACAGGTTTATTTTTTCTTTTTTCCAAACCAGTAACCAATACCTGCACTGAAGGCCTGGTATTTAAGTAATGGTGCATTATCGGTATTAATCATGCTGCTAAGACCATACGTGTATTCAATTAACATACGGAACCCTTTTGTTGTTTCGTAACCGAGGCCGAGATGTGCGCTGGCATCAAACTGCCCGTATTCCATAAAGCCGTATTTAAGTTTTCCGGTAGCCGGAACACCATTATTATCCTGCATTGTTTGTTTGCCGGTTATGCCAAAACCAATAGAAGGGCCAAATTGTACAAAAGCTGTATTTTTCTTTTCTTCCGGTTTTTTAAAATCAATCTGTACCAGCGGCAAAACCCTGCATTGCCATTCAGAAATTTTGCTGTACGTTTTTAGTGGCAGCGATTTTGCGTCCATGCTGCGGTAATTAAAATCAATTTGTGGAACAAAATGCAAGCGGTTTTCAAAAGGTACTTTCAGCATTACTCCGGCATAACCACTGTGGGTGGGATTTGTTTCAGAAGCTGAATAATTTGCTATTTGAAAATTATACCCGGCTTTTAGTCCAAAATAAATTTTACCAAGATCCTGAGCGTGAGAAAATGATACAAAAAAGATAACTGCAGAAAGCAGCAGAAAAAATTTCTTCATGTGTGGTTTATGTTTTTTGATTATTGCCCGATCAGTTGGGCAAGTTTTTCAAGGTCGGATTTCAGGTGACAGGCATTCAACACAATCCTGTTAACAGGATCATTTTCAGGATGAGGATAAGAGAACGAAGAAATAATAACCTTGTTCTGCAGAAAGAAATCGGCGATTCCTTTTTTTCTTGCAACAAACACAGGCGTTCCTTCGTTGGCCACAAATGTATAGTTTGTAGTTAGTTTTTGCAAATACAGTATATTTTGTTTTAAAATACTCCGTTGTTGCCGAAACAATTCATCGCTTTTTAACCAGGCATAAGCTAAAGACGGCATCATTGGAGTGCTGGTTGCATAATTTACATGTTGTTTTACTTTGTTAATCCATCTAAGCGGGCCGCAAATAGCCCCTCCGTTCATGTGAAAGGCTTTTGAAAAAGAAAAGTTGAGCAAAAGCTCAATGTGTAGAGGAAGGGATAGTTGAGAACGGATTCCTTCCCCGTTATCACCAAGCCAGCCGATGCCATGCGAATCGTCAATAATCAGCGTGATATTAAAATGTGATGGAGTGTTTTTTAAAAAACTAAAATCATTAATATGGCCGGGAGTAGGATGAATGCTGTCGGCTGCAATGCCAAACGTAAATTCCTTTTTTAACTCAAGTTCGTGTAGGAATGATTCCCAGTTGTGCATGGCTGCTATTGGTTTAATAGCATTGTGGCCGGAAGATGATGGATGTGTGTGTGGTAAGGAATAAACATTCATCTGTTGTGAAACTACTTCAGTTGAAGTCCGTGCAGAAAGAAAGCCTGATGAAAAACAGGCTGCTGCTTCGCTTTTGCAGAAATGAGAAAGTTTATTTTCAAATTGTTCATACAAGTCAATAGGTGTATTCGAAATTCTTGAGGATGGATAAACAACTCCGTATTTTTCGATTCCTTCTTTTACAAAGTCAGTGAAATGTTCATTTAATCCCATTCCGAGATAGGAATAACCTGAAAAAAAGAGATACTCTTCATTATTGATTATTGTTGTTCTGCCGGGTTTTTGAGAGAGCGTAATCATTGCCATTCTTTACTTATGATTCATCTTTGAGTTATAATCGTCTGATTTGCCTTTTGGTATTGAAAGCGGTTGCCATAAGCCGCCTTTAATCATTCTTCCAATATAAACAATCTGACCTACGTGATATGGATAGTGTGTAAGCTGCCTGTTGAGGGCATCGATCACCGTTAGTTTTTCACTCCTTATTGTGATTGTTTTTAATAAATCGTCAGTACTTAAACTTTTTACAGCACTGAGAAAGCAATCCCATCCTTCTTCCCATTGCTGAAGAAGCTGCGCTTTAGACAGCTTTTGTTCATTAAATTCAGTGTCCCTGTTTCGCCAGGATTTTTCACCGTCTTCGGTAAGAAAGTTGGTAAATCTGCTCAGCATGTTCCCGTGCATGTGCTGAATAATCACCGCTATACTGTTGCTGTCTTCATCGGGATGATAATGAAAATGAAGTTCGTTTAACTGGGCAAATGTTTTATCTCCCAAATCCTTGTAACTGCCCGCCCGCTTAATGTACGAATCAATAAATGTTTCAGCTAATGACATGTTGTTTTATTTTCTCTTAAAGTTTATGATCGTTTTTATTACCTGAGTTTGTTAATAACCTTCCGCATCATCATCGCCACGCCTGTCTCCAACCGCCTCAATTTTTTTATCTGAGATTTTGATTGCTTCAAAACGTCCAATGCCGCCACGCTCAACAATTTCATAGCCCATCTCTTTCAGCTTAACCCGTACATTTTGCGGGAAATCTTTTTCTACAAAAATTACGTCGGGCATCCATTGATGGTGAAAACGTGGTTTCCATACCGCATCTTCTATGCTCATATTAAATTCCAGCACATTCAGTAATACCTGGTAAACCTGTGTCGGGATCGTTGTGCCCCCTGGCGTGCCAATAACAAGGAAGGGCTTTTCATCCTTCAGTACTATTGTTGGTGTCATGGAACTCAGCATGCGTTTATTGGGAGCAATGGCATTAGCTTCAGTGCCCAGAGCACCATACATATTCGGAACACCGGGTTTGATACTGAAATCATCCATTTCATTATTTAATAAAAAACCAGCACCTCCAACTACAGTATGACTTCCGTAATTGCCATTTAAAGTTGTGGTAACAGAAACGGCATTGCCATCTTTGTCGTAAACACTCAGGTGTGTTGTTTCTTCACTTTCAGGATTTGCATTGCCGTGAGTTGTTACTTTACTGCTTCCTGCTTTATTCATATCGTAATCACTCATTCGCTCCTGTAAATAAGCTGGTGAAGTAAGTTTTTTTACAGGCACTTTTACAAAATCTTTATCGCCAAGAAATTCTGCCCTGTCGGCAAATGCCCGCCGTTCAATCTCCACCATCATTTGTACAGCCTGCCACGATTGAAAACCATATTGTGCAACATTACGGGTTTCAATCATTCCCATCATTTGCTGAATTAAAATGCCTCCGCTGCTTACCAAAGGCATTCCAATTATTGTATATCCTTTGTAATCAGAAGTTATGGCTTCTCTTACAGCAGTTTTATAATTTTTTAAATCGTTCAGAGTAATTAATCCGTTGCCTCGTTTCATTTCTGCTGTTATTAACTGAGCTGTTACACCTTCATAAAACCCTTTTTGCCCATAATCACGGATGCGTTTTAATGTATTAGCCAGGTCTTTCTGAATCAATGTATCCCCTGCTTTCCATCCTCCATATTTCAGAAACGCATTTGGTTTTGTATTGTATTGTACAAAAGCTCCGAGCGAAGCATTGAGATTCCTGGCTTCAGCTTCAGTAATTACAAATCCTTTCTCTGCAAGATCAATGGCTGGCTGAATAAGCATTTTGAAAGGAAGTTTTGCATATTTATGTGCAGAAAACAACCCCGCAATTGTTCCCGGTACTCCTGCAGCAAGATGTCCGTTCTGGCTAAGTGTGGTTTGTGCATTGCCGTTAGCATCAATATACATATCTCTCCCGGCTGCGGCAGGAGCTTTTTCCCTGTAATCAAGAGCAATTGCTTTTTTGTTTTGTGTATATGCAAGCATAAACCCGCCACCGCCAATATTTCCGGCACCCGGATAAACTACAGCCAACGCAAGTTGGGTAGCGATTGCCGCATCAAATGCATTTCCATCTTTTTTCAGAATATTTAAGCCAACTTTTGCTGCTAAAGGATGTGCGCAAACAACGGCTCCGTTAGTACATTCAACTTTCTTCTGAATACTGTACTGATAAGGATTGACCTGGGCATTAAGACTTAATGAATAAAAAAACAGCAACAGAAGCGAAGAATATTTCATCCGGTAATTTTTTTTCTAAATTAAATTTTTCAATTGAAACTCAGCCTATCTTAGAACAAGAAATACCAACTGTATGATAAGCGGCTGATGCTTTCGGGCCTCTTTTTTTATTTTCGGTCAATTTTTAGCATTATGAAGAAAATTTATTTAGCAACGACTTTTTTGTTATTTGTTTTTACTGTAAGCGCACAATTGCAAAGCCCTGACCAGTTTCTTGGTTACAAATTAGGCAGCCGTTATACTCCTCACTGGAAAGTAGTGAGTTATTTTGAATATATAGCAGCCAACGCCGCCAAAAATGTAAAGCTGCAGCAATATGGAAAAACAAATGAAGGAAGACCTTTACTTGTTGCCTATGTTGCTTCGGAAGAAAACCTGAGAAATCTTGAAAATATCCGTTTAAATAATCTCCGGTTGGCCAATGTTGAAAAAGATAAAGCTGCATCGCCAGACAAGGCACCTGCTGTTGTGTGGCTTAGCTACAATGTGCATGGGAATGAAACTTCGTCAAGCGAAGCAGCAATGCTTACAATTTATACGCTTGTTGATCCTGAAAATGCAAAAACAAAAGAGTGGTTGAAAAATACGGTTGTTATTATTGATCCGTGTATTAATCCTGATGGCCGGGACCGGTATGTAAATTGGTTTAATTCTGTTGTTGGTGCAAAAGCAAATCCTGTTGCTTACGCAAGAGAACACCGTGAACCCTGGCCTGGTGGGAGAAGTAATCATTATAATTTTGATCTCAATCGTGACTGGGCTTGGCAAACGCAGATTGAAAGCCAGCAGCGCCTGCATTTGTATAACCAATGGTTGCCACAAGTGCATGTGGATTATCATGAACAGGGATATAACAGCCCATATTATTTTGCTCCGGCTGCTGAACCATATCATGATGTGATTACGCAATGGCAAAGAGATTTTCAAAATACGATTGGCCATAACCATGCCAGATATTTCGATGCAAACGGCTGGCTTTATTTTACCAAGCTTCGTTTTGATCTTTTCTATCCTTCTTATGGTGATACCTATCCAATTTATAGCGGAGCAATCGGGATGACTTATGAACAGGGGGGGATTGGTTCTGGCACTGCGGTGCAGACTGCTGATGGCGATACCCTTACTTTGGCTGACAGAATGATTCATCATTTTACTACAGGCATCAGTACAATTGAAACTGCTTCGCTGAATGCAGATAAACTGATTACTGAGTACAGGAACTTTTTTAATAAAGCCGTAGCAACCGGTTTTGGTGAGTATAAAACTTTCATAATTAAAAACAATCCTGAAGATGCACAACGAATCAGTTCTTTGCTTGACCTGCTTGATAAAAATGGGATTGAGTACGGAACATCGGCAGTGGCAGGAAAGGGGTATAATTACTTTAACGGAAAAGAAGAGTCTTTTAAAATAAGCAGTGGCGATGTTGTTATCAGCGCATACCAACCGAGATCTGCACTTGTAGAAGTATTGTTTGAACCTAAGTCAAGATTAAGTGATTCGGCTACTTACGATATTACCGCATGGAGTTTGCCTTATGCGTATGGTTTATCAGCTTTTGCTTCAAAAGAAAAGATACCCATATCTGCATATAAAAAGCCTGATGCAGTTAAGAATAATGGTTCGGCTGCTTATGCTTATGTGATTAAATGGGACGGTTTGCAATCAGCAAAAGCTACGGGATTGTTGTTGCAGAAAGGGGTTACACTCCGCTACAGTGAAGTTCCTTTTGAAATTGGAGGAGAAAAGTTTAACCGTGGTTCAGTTATTATTATAAAGACAAGTAACCAGTTTCTTGGCGATAAATTGTGGCGTTATGTGGCCGATGCTGCCAATGCAGCTAACGTAAAGGCCTATCCTGTTTCAACAGGTTTTGTTGATAATGGCGGCGATTTTGGCAGCGATCTTGTTCATTCATTCAAGTTGAAAAGAGTTGCGTTACTTACTGGAGATGGTGTAAGTGCCAATGCAGCGGGGGAAATATGGCATTTTCTTGAAAAACAGCTCGAGTATCCAGTTACGTTAGTTAATGCAAATGATTTCAGCCGTATTGATCTGCATGAAACAGATGTTATTATTATGCCCGATGGTAACTACAGGATACTGAACGACAAAGCTTCTTCCGAGAACCTGAAAGAATGGATCAGCAATGGCGGTAAAGTGATTGCATTGGAATCGGCGGTTGCTGCAATTGCACGATTGGATTGGGGGTTGAAATCAAAGAAAGCAGATGACGGGGGCAACAAAACTATTTACGACCCGCTGAAATCGTTCGAAAACAGGGAAAGGGATTATGTACGAACAATCACTCCGGGCTCAGTGTATAAAGTTGATATTGACAATACACATCCATTAGCTTTTGGCTATCCCAATTTTTATTACACGTTAAAACAGGATGATAATATTTATGATTTTATGGATAATGGCTGGAATGTTGGTGTAATTAAAAAAGAAGGACAACTGGCAGGTTTTGTAGGTTCAAAACTGAAAGATCGTTTGAAAGACGGAATGTTATTTGGTGTACAGGATATAGGTCGTGGATCAGTTATTTATTTAACCGACAATGTAATGTTCCGCAACTTCTGGGAAAATGGGAAACTGATGCTGTGTAATGCAGTGTTTTTTTAAAATATTTTAAGAAGTGATCGGAAAAAGAGTTTTCCACATTCTTGCATACTTGTGAGGGTATTTGCGTTTTTTTGCAATTTTTATTTATCTTCATAATCAACAAAACAAACTAATTGCTTAAACAGGAAAGGCATGCTTTTATTATGCGTCAGTTGAACCTGCATAATAAGGTTTTGTCAAATACTTTATCCTCATCGATGCATGTTTCTGAAGACACTGTCAGAAGAGATTTGCAGGAACTTTCTGAAGAAGGAAGGTTGATAAAGGTGCATGGAGGTGCTTTATCTCTGTCTTTTAATGATGCCCATTTCTCATCTGAGAAATTTTACTCTCCTAAAAGCAAACGTATTATAGCTGAAAAAGCTGTTAAGCTCATTCAAAACGGAATGTTTGTTTTAACAAGTGGAGGAACAACAATTGTGGAAATAGCCAAATGTTTACCACCTCAACTAAAAGCTACTTTCATTACAGGAAGTATTCCGGCAGCAATCGAATACATGGCTCACCCGCATATTGATGTAATTATAATAGGCGATAAAATATTAAAAGATTCAAAAATTACAGCAGGTGCTGAAGCTATTTCAAAAGTTAAGCAGATAAATGCAAATCTGTGCTTCCTGGGCATTAATGCAATTGATATTGAACATGGAGTTACTGAAAATGACTGGGATGTTGCTCAGGTTAAAAAAGAGATGGTTGCAACTTCTGAAAAAGTAGTTTGTGTTACCATATCTGAGAAATTAAACACGTATCAACCATTGCAAACCTGCTCAATTGGTCAGATCAATTATTTAATAACTGAACTGGAGCCGGATAACAAGATTTTACAACCTTATAAAAAACAGGGAATTATAATTATATAATACACTTCTTCATCAATCAAAAACTGTGTTTATGCGAAAATTTAGTCAATGTAAAGACAGGGTGTTGTTGTTGATTCTGTTCTGCATGCCTTTATTGGTTTTTGCTCAGGAAAAAACCGTAACAGGAACAGTACTAACAGAAGAAAACACTCCACTTCCTGGTGCAACCGTTTCTGTAAAGGGTACACAAAAAGCTACAACTACTAATGCAACAGGTAGTTTTAGTATTTCTGCATCAAAAGGGCAAACCCTTATGATTTCTTATGTTAGTTACGAAACCAAAAGTTTCATTATTGGTAATGAAACCAATATTTCTATTACATTAAAAAAAGGTGGTGGAGATTTAGGTGAAGTTGTAGTGACAGCCTATGGCATAAAACGTAACAGGAGGGAGTTGAGTTATCAGGCACCGGTTATAAATGGAGATGATATAACTCAGACAAAGAGGGAAAACTTTCTTAATTCTTTAGCAGGGAGGGCACCTGGGGTTTCGATTACATCTACTTCTGGTGTTCCTGGTGCTGGTACGCAAGTGATTTTGCGTGGGCCTGTTTCAATTGCAGGTAATAACCAGCCTTTATTTGTAATTGATGGAGTTCCTGTGAGTAATAATAGTTTTAATCAAACACAGGGTTTAGTAAATCCAAGTAATCTTGCTTCAACTCCATCAAGTGCTGGATTTGCCAGTAGGGGCAGTGACTATACAAACCGCATGGCTGATATCAGTCCGGAAGATATTGAAACAATAACTATACTGAAGGGAGCAGAAGCAACTTCTCTTTTTGGATCTGATGGTGCATCAGGAGCAATTGTTATCACAACAAAGAAGGGGGCTGCCGGAAAAACAACAGTAACCTATGATAATTCATTTGGGTTTCAAAATGTTTACAGGTTCCCAGATATTCAAACAGTATATGGTAGAGGATATAATGGAATTTTTGACCCAACTGCCTATAATACCACTTATGGATTTATGATGTATGGTCCAAAATATGAGTCGGGAACTCCTTTATATGATAATCTGCATAATTTTTTCAGAACTGGTACTAGTCAACAACATAATTTGAGTTTTGAGGCTGGGAGTCAAAATATTACTTATCGCTTATCGGCTGGTTATCTAAATCAAAATGGTGTTGTTCCTAATACTAATTATCAGCGAATGAACTTTAGGTTATCAGGAACTGCAAAGCTTAGCAGTAAAATAACCATGTCTTCATCTTGGGCTTATATTACAAGTGATAACGACAAAGCTTCAAAGGGACCGGGTGCATATTATAATAACCTGATCACTTGGCCATTAGATTCTGATATAAGAAACTACGTTGATAATGTTACCGGCAAGCGAGTTTTGTTAAGAAATACAACTTCAGGGAATGCAGGAGAATTAGATAATCCACTCTGGGATGTATATAAGAATACGTCAAACGATAAAACTGACAGGGTTACAGGGAATATTTCGCTAAACTATGTACCTGCGAAATGGCTCACTTTTGCCGGAACTTTTGGGCTTGACCATTACATTACTGATGGTAATTACTTTCTGAATCCACAGTCTTATTATGGAGCTCCAATTTCTGGTCTTGTTTCTACATATACAGATAATTTTAAAAATTTGAATGGAACGTTAAGAGCAACTTTGCAAAAAACATTTGCAAACAGGTATGAAAATACACTTACTTTAGGCGTTTATGCTGAAGATAATAAAACGTTTACAAATTCAATGCGGGGTGAACGATTTTATGAACCTGATTTTTATTCAATAAACAATACCGATCCCACATCTCAGGCTGCTAAACTAAATGTAAGTACAATACGTAAAAGCAGAGCCTTTGGTACTTATACCTTTGGTTTTGATAAGCTGTTTTTTGTGAATCTTGGAGGTAGCTATGAAGGGGTATCGACTTTAACTTCGGCTTTTTTTGACAAGTATCCTTTCTTCGCATATGGAAGTGCTTCGGCTAGTTTTGTATTTTCTGATCTGAAAGTTGTAAAGCAAGCTATTCCTTTCCTCTATTATGGTAAACTGCGTGCTTCATACGCATCAACAGGTAAAGGTCCTTGGCGTGCTTATAATATTGACTCCCGCTTTGTTCCATCAATCTATACAGGTGGGGGCTTTTATTATGATGTTACAGGTGGCAATCTGAATCTTAAGCCTGAATTTTCGAAAAACCTTGAATTAGGAGGTGAACTTCAATTTCTTAATGGCAAATTAAGTTTGGATATTGCTTGGTATAAAACTCAGAGTAAGAACCAAATTGTATCTAACAGACTTAGTTATGGTACTGGATTTATTATAAAATACATCAATGGAGGTGTTGTAGAAAATAAAGGAATTGAGATTCAACTTAAGGTAAATCCAATAGCTAAAAAGAATTTTTCGTGGGATTTTGCAATAAATTTCGACAAAAACAGGGGTATCGTTAAGAAAATGCCTGCTGATCTTCCTTTTTATTATGATTCTGACACATGGCTTTTTGGTAACATTCGTTCACAAGTTAGCCCAGGCTCTTCTATCGCAAATTTGTCAAGTATTACGTTACGAAGGAATTCCAAAGGGCAATTATTAATCAGCCCAACAACGGGATTGCCAATCAAGAGCTCTGATTATACACCTGTAGGAGATAGAACTCCTGATTTTAAAATTGGTTTTGTAAATAATTTCACTTTCTTTAATTCATTTGATTTCTCTTTTAATGTCGATATACGAAAAGGGGGAGATGTTTTTAATGGCAATGAAATGATGATGGTCATTACTGGCACAAGCAAGAAAACACTTGATCGTGAGACTCCACGTATTATTGAAGGTGTTTTGCTTGATGGGTTAGAAGAGACAGACAAGCCGACAAAAAATAATATTGTAGTCAATCCTTATTATCGTAATGATTTTTATTCAGCTACGTACACAGAAGCCGATTTTGTTGAAGAAGTGAACTGGGTTAGGTTAAGAGATGCAAGCTTGGGTTACAGACTTCCAACGAAGTGGTTGAAGGGGCAGAAATTTATCAAAAAAGCATCTGTATTTGTTTCAGGAACTGATCTTTTCTTGATTACAAACTATTCCGGGATTGATCCAAACGTAAGTGGTAACAATGCTTCATTAGGTGGTGTTGGCGGTACAGGTATTGATTATGGTGCTGTGCCGAATGCCCGTGCTTTCAATTTTGGAGTGAAAGTTACTTTTTAACAAAAAATGATTAAGAAATGAAAAAGAATCTCATAACAATTTTATTACTGGTATTGGCGATTAATATGATCGGGTGTAAGAAATTTTTGTCAGTAAATACCGATCCGGCCAACCCTCAGAATCCTTCTAATGGATCAGTATTTCCGGCAATGCTTGCCAGTATTCATAGAGGCACACAATATGATGCAAGATATGTTGGAAAATATATTCAATTTTGGTTGTCAACTTCATCGGCTGATAACTATGATAGGCATGGGTATGCTCCTTCTGCTAGTGATGTTACTGGTGACATATGGAGACAAACATATTATGGGCTAGGAAAAAATCTGGATTATATCATCTCTGGAGGTATCCAAAATCAGCAATATGATTATGTAGCTGCTGCATATGCCTTAAAAGCATATATGTTTCAGGAATGTACTGATACTTATAGTGATATTATATTCTCACAGGCTTTTGATGATACACGCAGTTATTTCGATTACGACACTCAGGAGGATGTTTACAGAGGTATTGACTCTCTTGCCCGTTTATCACTAAAATATGCAGATATGGCTACTGGTCAGATGAATAATATGGTCAATTCCGACTTTGCATATTTCGGGAATATGGCTAAATGGAAAAAATTTGTTTATGGATTATTGGCGCTGAATTATAATAATCTTACGAATAAATCAATTTACAAACCTGATTCTGTTATCAGTTTTTGTGACAAAGCAATGGCATCCGCTGATGATGATTTTGTTGTTGCGTTTGATGCAACAAAAAATGATAACACCAATTTTTTCGGAACCTATCGTAACAATATAGGAACATTTAAACAAAGCAATTTTATTGTAAAACTTCTGGATGGAACATCATTAGCGGGAAATAACAGCGGTGGAGTTTATCGAGACCCGAGAATGAAACATCTTCTCACCGCATCAAATGATACAACAAATGGTAACGGAGGTTTTAGAGGATTAGACCCTGCAATAGGTGACCCATGGAATAGTTTAAGTGCACCTGAATCATATACTGTTGGATCTGCAAACTGGACAAATGCCCGCAAAAAGGTTCCGGTTTTGTGGGGAGATAGCATGTATTCTAACCCAAGCGCAAGTTCGTATACTTCACAGGCAGGTAAATACTTGTTTAATAATAAAGCAGTATTACCCGTAATGACCTATTCTCAGATTCAATTTATGAAAGCTGAAGCTGCTTTTCGATCTGGTAAGACAGATGTAGCTTATGATGCATATTTGAAGGGAATTAACGGGCATTTTGATTTTATTAATCGTAGTTATTCAGCTTATCGGGGGGATGTAAATATTTATACTGGTTCGCCAATTTCAACTGCACAAAGGAACGCTTATTTAGCGGGCCCTAATGTGAAGCAAAATTCTGCTTCATTGACATTGACAGATATTATGTGTCAGAAATATATTGCTCTTTTTGGATGGGGTTGGATTGAGACCTGGACTGATTTGAGAAGGTATCATTATACTGATATTGATCCAATGACATCTGCCCAAGTGTATAAAAATTTTACTTTTCCTGCAACATTTGCAGTTGACAATAATGGGAAACCAGTTTATAGAATAAGACCACGCTATAATTCAGAGTATGTATGGAATATACAAGCATTACAGAAAGTTGGTGCTTTAAATCCGGATTATCATACTTATGAAATGTGGTTTTCGAAGAACTAAACTTCTGTAATATTTAAAATTAGTAAAATGAAAAAAGTAGAAAAATATATTTCATTTGTTATGTTGGGAGTTATAACACTCCTTTCTGGTTGTGATAAAAATAAGCTTCAGGTGCCGTTTACAATTCCGATGGACGCTAAAGTGAAGATTAATTATGCTAGTGCATATAGTTCAAATCCTTCAGTTCAGTTAAAAATTAATGGAGAAAGGGTTAGTAGCTTAATTCAGTATGCTTACCCTTTTCCTGGAGGTGGCTTAAATACTCAAGGAGGAAGTCAACCAGATTATCTTTCAATACCTGCAGGATCTTCTACCTCTCTTTCAATTTCTATTCCTTTCAAAGGGAAAGAGACAGATTCTATTCAACTTTATAGCGGTACAGTAACTTTTCCCGATGCAGGATATTTCTCTGTTCATTTAAGTGACACACTCACTAATACTTCTTTGTCTTTACAGAAAGAGGATATTGCAGCGCCTGATTCGGGATATTCTAAGTTCCGTTTTGTAAACTTAATTCCAAATGAAGTGGCAATTGATTTGTATTTTAATAATGTCTTAATGGCTGCGAATATTCCCTATAAAGGAGCTTCAGATTATTTTAAAGTTGCATTTCCAACCGCTTCAAGTTGGGTTATAAGAAAAGCTGGGGCATCTTCAACATCAACAGCATTGGCTTCTTATTCCAATACAGTTTCAAATCAGCGTGTAATGATTGTTTTTGCTCGTGGCTACTCAGGAGCAACTGATGCTAATAGGAAGCCAAATGTATCATTATATTACTTGAGGTAGATTCAGTATTTATTTAAAAGGTCGTCAACAAATTGGCGACCTTTTGCTTTTATAAATACTGGGTTCAAAATTAAATTTAACCATAAAAAAAATCCTTTGAACCGTCAGGAACTTTCTTTCATTAAACTTTCTTTCTTTTTAAGCACAATTATTTGTGCGGTTAAATTTGTTGCGTATTTCCTTACGCATTCCCTGGTTATTCTTGCCGATGCACTGGAAACAATTATTAATGTAGTTGCTTCTGCGTTTGCATGGTACAGCATTTATTTGTCGGCTAAACCAAAAGACAGAGAACATCCTTACGGTCATGGAAAAGTGGAGTTTTTCTCAATTGGCTTTGAAGGTGCCATGATACTTATTGCCGGCTTTGTAATCATTTACGAAGCAGTAAAAGTATTCATTCAGCCGGCCGAAGTACATCAGCTCGGGGCAGGCGTATGGCTGGCAGCAGGTACAGGGGTTGCAAATTTCCTGCTTGGTTATTTCCTTAAAGTCAAAGGGAAAAAACATAACAGCCTTACACTAAGGGGAAATGGTGAACACATTATGAGCGATGCATATACCAGTCTGGGTGTTATTGTGTCTGTAGGCTTAATAATATTGACTGGTTATAACTGGATTGATCCGTTAGCTTCTGTTATTGCAGCACTCATCATTATTTATACCGGATTTAAACTGATGCGGAAATCTGTAGGAGGATTGATGGACGAAACAGACATGGAAGTAGTAAACGAACTGGTTACTATTCTTAAAGATAACCGTCATAGCAACTGGATTGATCTGCACAACCTGAGAGTACAGCAATATGGTAATTTTTACCATGTGGACTGCCATGTTACAATGCCTTATTATTTTTCATTAGAACAGGTACATGATGAAATAACACAACTTGATCGGCTACTCAACAAAGGCTTTGAAAAAGGAAGTATTGAATTTTTTATTCATACCGACCCTTGTATTCCCGAAAGTTGTAAACATTGTATTATGAACGATTGTGTAGTAAGAAAATATTCTTTTGTAAAGAAAATTGACTGGACAAAGGAGAATATGCTTCCGAACAAAAAACATGCTTTTGCTGATTAAAATGAAAAAAGGTTCAATTAAATAAACATTAAACTGCATAGTTTAAGTAATCAATTATAAAAGATTATTTTCATCACGTACAAATAACTCAAATAGTTTTTTACTCCTCTGTATTTTCGTAGCTGAACCGCAAAGAAGTAAGTGCTTCAATAAGTGGTTTTACATGATAAATATTGCGGTTGAATTTATTTCCGAGAATAATAATGGTTAACCCCTCGCTGATAACCCGGTAAAAAGTTGAATTATTGCCATGCCACCAGCCGTTATGGTAAACAATGTTTTTATTGTTCGCTAATGTGTACATTCTCCATCCCAACCCGTAATTATGAATACCGGGCCGCTCAAAGCTATATGGTTTAAAGGCAGAATCAAGTGTTGATTGTTTAAAAAGCTTATTGGCATATAATGCTTGGTCCCACTTTAGAAGATCTCTTACTGTACTGTAAATATTTTTGTCACCATAAGTTTCATCAAGATAAGAAAGCTGTTCCATTCGCCCGTTCCACATGTATGATGGTGTGGCAGTTGCTGAATCTTTCCAGGTAAACACCTTGGTGTTAGTCATATGTAATGGCTTGAAGAATGTTTCATCCATAAATTCCGGATAAGGTTTACCGCTCACTTTTTCAATAACCATTGCAAGTAAAGCAAAATTCGTATTGCAATACTGAAAACGGGTATTGGGAATATGCTGCAGATTGGGTTTAAAATCAATCAACGTCTGCAAAACATCAGCATTGGTTACACGTTTTGTCTTGTCCCATTTAATATCATCAAGATAGTAGTTGTAGTTGGGCAACCCACTTCGTTGGCTCAACAATGATTTTACAGTAATACCCTGGTATGGAAATGCCGGAAAAAATTTCTGGAGCGAATCGTTAATGCTCAGTTTGCCTTCTTCAACAAGTTTTAACACAGCCATTGCTGTAAAGGTTTTGCTTGTTGATGCAATATGAAAAGGAGTTGCAGAATTAATTGTGTCTTTTCCGTTCAGGTGTGCATACCCTTGATAGTGTTCAAAAATAATTGTTCCGTTTTTTGCTACAAGCATTGCTCCGTTAAAACCGGTTCTGTTTAAAGCAGAGTCAAAAAAGTCTTCCGTTTTTTCATAGATGTTTCTGAATTCAATAGGCGATAAACGTTTGGGTTCGGGCAAGAGCAGCTCGGATTGCTCCTCTGCCTTCATTTCTTTTGCAGTATTGCTCCCGCAAGCACAAAATACAAGTGCTGCCAAAATTGTAATGATCGTTTGTTTGCTGAATAAACTTAACATCCGGTTTTTCAGTTGATGGTTGGTAAAGTATATTTGCTTGCAAAATAAGTAAATAGCAGCTACATCATGGCAGAAAAAAAATCAACAAGCTACCCCAAAGAGAAAATAAATATTCTCTTGCTTGAAAATATCAGTGAAACCGCAGTGAATAATATTAAGAGCAGTGGTTATGTGAATGTAAAAAAACTCAGTGGTGCATTAAGTGAAGATGAATTGATAAAAGAAATCAAAGATGTACACCTGGTTGGGATACGTTCCAAAACATTGATTACTGAAAAAGTATTGGATGCTGCAATGAAATTACAGGCAATTGGTTGTTTTTGCATTGGTGTAAACCAGGTTGATTTAAAAGCTGCCACCAATAAAGGGGTAGTGGTGATGAATGCACCCTATAGCAATACAAGAAGTGTTGCAGAACTGGTGGTTGGTTTATGTATTGTACTTATCCGCCGCATTATTGATAAAAACAAATCTGCTCATGAAGGTATCTGGAACAAGGATGCCAAAGGCAGTTTTGAAATGAGGGGTAAAACACTGGGTATTATAGGTTATGGAAATATTGGCAGCCAGGTAAGTGTTCTTGCTGAAGCGATGGGTATGAAGGTGATTTATTACGACATCGTTACCAAGCTCCCTTTGGGGAATGCCGAGCAATATAGAAACCTGAAAGATGTGTTAGGTAAATCTGATATCGTTTCATTGCATGTTCCTGAAACAGCGCAAACGAAAAACATGATTAACAAAAGTACCTTAAAACAAATGAAGAAAGGATCAATCCTCCTCAACTATGCAAGAGGTGAAGTGGTTGATCTGGATGCTTTACGCAATGCTATTCTCGAAAAACATATTTCAGGAGCTGCTGTTGATACATTCCCTTGGGAGCCTGAAAAAAATGGAGATCGTTTCCAGACCCCATTGCAGGATTTGCCCAATGTAATTTTAACGCCACACATTGGTGGGAGTACAGAAGAAGCACAGGAAAATATTGGAGTTGATGTAAGCAGCAAATTATTACAATATCTCGAAAAAGGAGTTACAATTGGTTCGCACACTGTTCCCGAACTGGCCTTGCCAATTCAGGAAGGAACACACCGCATACTGCATATTCATAAAAACGTACCGGGAGTTCTTAGCCAGATCAACACGCAATTAAGCACACACAATATTAATATCCTTGGCCAGTATCTGAAAACAAACGATATGATTGGTTATGTGGTACTGGATGTAGATCGTAATCTTTCTAAAAAAGCACTTGAGTTGCTGAAAGAAATAAAAGAAACGATTAAAGTAAGAATGGTGTATTAGTAATTATTGATTATGGATAATGAATTTTTGAAACTGTATGGCTTTGTATTAATAACCAGCGGAATAAAGTTAACGAGAGTGATTACTTTCGCTATAAATACTTCTGAAATTTTTTACCGGTGATACGCCTATATTAGAAATAGAGAATTAATTTGATAGTAACTGAAAAAAGATTATACATGGTTGATATTCAAAAATACCTTGATAAGCACTATATGCACAGAAGTAACTGGCTTAGGGCTTCTGTATTAGGTGCAAACGATGGTATCCTTTCTGTATCAAGTATTGCGATAGGTGTTGCTGCTGCAAGTCAATCGAGAGAAGCAATAATGTTGGCAACAATTGCGGGGCTTGTTGCCGGAGCTTTGTCAATGGCTGCAGGTGAATATGTATCTGTAAGCTCTCAAACTGATATTGAAAAGGCCGATATTGATAGAGAAGCAGAGGAACTCAAAGAAAATCCTAAGGAGGAATTTGAAGCTCTTGTTGCTCTTTTTGAAAAAAGAGGACTATGTTATGAAACATCGAAACTGGTTGCCACAGAGTTAACTGCAAAAGACGCACTGGCTGCCCATGTTAGAGAGGAACTGGGTATAAACGAAATTACACAGGCAAATCCAATACAGGCAGCTTTGGCTTCTTGCGCTTCTTTTACAGTAGGAGGTATTTTGCCTCTTTTTGTTACAATTTTTGCACCTCTTCACTTCATGAAATATTCCCTTTACGGTTTTGCAATTATTTTTCTTGCTGCTTTGGGAATTACAGCAGCAAAAACAGGAGGGTCAAATATGGCAAAAGCTGTATTAAGAATCAGTATCTGGGGAACTTTGGCAATGGGACTTTCAGCATTAGTTGGTTATTTGTTTGGAGTACAGGTACAATAATTCCAATAAAGTTTGTAAACCGGTAATGTAATCCCATTGTGAAAGTTGATTGTAATAATGATATGATGGTGTTTTCTTCAGTGAAAAGTTTTCTGTAACAAGTAGGCATTTTTAAAAAATAAAGTTTCTATGTAAGCATTACAGCATTTGTCTCCTCCATCTGATTTGTGTATAATAGCGATATACTGTTCATTGTAACCTCTGCTATTTCTGCAATTGCCTCCTCGGTAAAGAATGCCTGGTGAGCAGTAACGAGCACATTTGGAAAACTCATCAACCGTTGTATATTATCATCATCAATGATGCTTTCAGAAAGGTCACGGAAAAATAATTTTTCTTCCTGTTCATATACGTCAATACATAAAGCTCCTACCTGTCTTGTTTTCAAAACATGTATCATATCTGAAGTATTGATAAGGCCGCCACGGCTTGTATTAATGATGGTAACGCCCGGCTTCATCTTCTTCAATGTTTCTTTATTAATCAAATAATGATTTTCGGGAGTAAGGGGACAGTGCAATGAAATAATATCGCTTTGCCTGAGTAAATCAGCAAAGGGAACATAGGTTACACCTTTTTCAACAAGGCTTTTGTCTTCATATAAATCATGTGCAAGAATAGTACATCCAAACCCAAGCATAATTTTACAAAATGCTTTACCTATTTTCCCTGTTCCTATAACACCAATGGTCTTGCCTATAAGATTATATCCTAATAACCCATTTAACGCAAAATTCTGTTCCCGAATACGGTTGTATGCTTTATGTGTTTTCCGGTTAATGGTAAGCAGCATTGCAACTGCATGTTCGGCTACTGCTTCAGGTGAATATGCGGGCACACGGCAAACGGCCAACCCCAATTGTTTGGCTGTTTTAAGATCAACATTGTTAAAGCCTGCGCAACGAAGTGCAATGATTTTTACACCTTTGGCCGCAAGTATTTCCAGTACTTCTTTGTTGAGTTTATCGTTTACAAATACACAAACAGCTTCGGCATCTTCCACAGCATTTACAATATGTGGTCCGAGGTGTGTTTCGTAATATTCAATTTCAAAACCATACCGCTGGTTTGCTCTGTCAAAAAATAACTTGTCATATGGTTTGGCGGAAAAGAAAACAATTTTCATTTGGTAAAGATGCGGCATAATGGTGAAATGTAGAAACCTTGTAACCTTTTATCATGAGTGATAAGAAGATTGTGATTGTACTATATCGATATTACTCTGAAATTTTCTTGCAGAATTAACTGAAAGCAAGGACAGGCATTTCTATTATAAGAGTAAAACCTTTCCCTTTTGCAGAGTCAATTATGGCAAATCCGTTTACTATGCTCAATCTGTGTCGTATGTTTCTGAGGCCAATGCCTTCCTGAATTTTTTCTTTTTTCATTCCAATGCCATTATCAGAAATGCGCATCCTGAACTGATTATTACTCATTGAAAAACGGAATACGACACCTGTGGCTTTTGCATGTTTTAAAATATTGGTGCATTGTTCCTGCACAATTCTGTAAACAGTTAGTTTTTGCTCTTCTGAGAGGATTTCCTCATTAAAATCTTTTTGAAGAAGTTTTGTTTTAATTCCCGTGTCGTTGAACATTGTTTTTGCTACACGTTTTACCTGCTGTAACAGAGTTTCAGTAACACGGTTGGGTATTACAAGTTCATGTGCTATTCTCCTGTTTTCATTTACAGCAAACCGAATGTTATCTATGCATTTCGGCATTAATTCATTTAGCATGGAAGGGTTTGCCATAATCATTGAAAGAAGCATATTGCTGCTTACGAGTATCTGGTTAACATTGTCGTGAAGTTCAATTCCAATTGCATTGCGTTCTTTTTCCTGACCCTGAACCATCGCTTCGGTAATTTTCCGTTGCTCTTCTATTTTGCTTTTTAGTTTTTCCTCTTCAAGTTTTTTAATTTCAGTAATATCAATGTGCATTACTACAGCACCCAGAAAGCCTTGCCCTTTTAATTGCGTAGTAATCATTCTAAACCATTTTCCTGCTTTGGCTGAGAAGCAGGAGTACTCAAAAACAAACTCTTTTGCTTTTCCTTTTAGTACAGAACGAATTCCCTTCATTGCATTTTGCGCTGTTTTTTTATCCGAAGTATTGGTAAACTGTGAAATCTGCAGGTAATTATCTCCTTTATTGTAGCCATAGATGAGAAAATTGGCTTTGTCTTTTACTTGTTTCCATGCTTCATTTGTGTCCTGAAGAATTCCTTTTCGGTCAAGGAGTGCAATATCGGCAGGAAGCGTATTCAGGATAGCGGAAAAACGTTCTGAAAGTGTTTGGTTTTCCTGGTAACGTTTGTGTAATTCATCATCGGCTATTTTTTGTGCTGTTATATCATGTTTTGACCCAAGTAACTTTAACGGATTGCCATCATCGTCCCGTGCAATAAAAAACATCTCTTTAATAAAAGCATAGCTGCCATCGGCTTTACGAAAACGGTATTCTGAACTACCTTTTATTTTGCGTTTATCTGCAATAACAGCATTCATTTCCTTAACTAACTTCTCCTTTTCATCAGGATGCAGATTGTCTTCCCAGAATCCGTCTTTAGTGTAGTCATTTACTATATTATATCCAAACAGATGTTTATAGCCTGTGCCTAAAACGAATCCTTTTTTTTCTTTAAAATCGAAATCCCATATTGCGTCACTTGTGGCCTTGGCAACTGCCATGTATCGTTCATTTAAAACCCTGCTTTCTTCTTCTGAGCGTTTACGTTCTGTAATGTCAATAAGAAAGCCATCCCAAATAATTAAACCATTATCATTTTGTTTACGGAGTGTGGAAACAATATTCAACCATCGTATTTCATTTTTTATGTCTCTGAATCTTGTTTCAATGTTAAAAACAGACATATTTTTTAAAGAAGCTTCATCTTCCGAAATAAGTTTGGCAATATCGTCTTCATGGATTCTGTTGCAAAGAACCATCGGGTCATTTAGTACTTCTGCAGGTGTAAATCCAGCTATTCTTTCAACTTCATCACTGATGTATGTAAACTTTCTTTCAATTTGGTTTTTGCCAACGAGTTGAAAAAGTATAAGGCCCGGCAGGTTATTGCTTAAATTCTGCAATCTTGCACTTTGCTCAGCAAGCTTTTCTTCATTTTTTCTTCGTTCAGTTACATCAATTACAACGCCATGCCATGTAATGTTACCATCTGGTTCCTTTACAGGTATGTCACTCACTTCATGCCATAACAGCCCTTTTTCTGGATGATTATATCTGTACTCAAGCTGAATTTTAGAAAGTGTTATTGATGAATGAGAAATTGATCTAATTACAGTATCTCTGTCATCGGGATGAATAAATTTTGCAAACTGACTAAAGTTTGATTTTAATGTTTCAAAACTTAATCCATAAATCGTTTCACATGTGTCATTGGAGTATAAAAGCGTAAAGTTGCCTTTCAAATCCATCTGGAATGAATGTATTACACCAGGGGAAGCAGCAGCGAGTTGCTCCAGTTTCTGTTTTTCTTCTTTCAAGGCAACTGTAGCTTTTACTTTCTCAGTAACATCAACCGATAGAATAAAAAGTCCGTAAGACGTTGGTTGAATACTTAGCTGATACCACTTTTCGGTGTCACCAGGAAGGATGAATCTGTTTTCAATTTGCATGTGTTTTCCCGACATAAGACAAGATTCAGCAATGTCATAAATTCTGTTCGTGTTCATTTCGGGAATTACTTCAAGTATATTTCTTCCAATCAGTTCTTCCTTTTTACGGCCGCTTTGTTTGGCAAAAGCTTCGTTTACATAAATATACTTTTTGTCGAATCCAATAATCTGTACACCTTCAATCATATTATCAAGCGTGTTTCGATATTGCTCTTCACTTTGTTTCAACTTCTCTTCAGCTACAATATTTTCAGTAACATTTCTGTAATTAAATACAATGGCTTTAATATTTTCATCCTGAAGCATATTGGTTGCTAATCCTTCTAACCAGACCGTTTTTCCGTCTTTTGTAATATAGCGGAATAACATTTTCTTTCTGTTCTCTGGTGATTTTATTAATTCTTTTATCTCCTCTTTTACAAGTTGCAGATCGTTTGGATGTACATGCTTCAATGCACTATATCCAAAAATCTCATCGTCTGTTCTTCCTGTTATTCGTTGAGCCGAAGGGCTTCTGTAAAAGACCTTGAAATCCTCATCTAACAGATTGATAACATCATGTCCGTTTTCAATCAATGAACGGAACCTGCTTTCGCTTGCAATTAATTTTTCTTCACTCTTTATTTTTTCTGTTACATCACTAATCAAAACAAGCCGGGCATTTCGGCGGTTGAATTGTAAGGGTTGTTCAATAACTTCAACTGTAATGATCGTGCTGTCTTTTTTTAAATGCTTCCAGACTGTTTTTTCTTGTGAACCAGGTTTATAAGTAGATACATGTTCAACACTTATAAAGCGATCTTTTTCTTTATCGGGGAGCAGATCCAGAATTCGCATTGATAAAAATTCTTCTCTTCTGTAGCCATAGGTGCTTATTGCTGCTGCATTTACGTTCAGAAATTGAAGTGAAACAGCATCAAATATCCACATGGGCATAGGGTTGTTTTCAAACAAATACCTGTATTGCAGATCACCAAGAGTAATTTCTTCTGTTCTTGATCTTACTTTTTCTTCAAGGCGTTCATTATACGACTGTAATTGTTGGGCAAGTGCCTGAAGCTTTTCTGTTTCGTATATTTTTTCTGTAATATCTCTTATAATAGTAAGAGCAATTACGCCTTCCTCTGTTTTAAACGGAACTATCGATATGTCTGCCTGAAATGTTTTTTGATTCTTTTTTTGTGCTGTTATAATTCTTGATGGAATAGCAGGTAGAGGTTGTGTCTTCCCGGCTAATGTTTGCAATTTTGGTAACGCATCCCGGACATCTGCAGAGTGAAATATTTTTTTAACAGATTCTCCTTTAAGCTCTTCATATTTATATCCAAATAATCGTTCAGCTTCTTTATTGAAATATAGTATTTTTTCTTTTTCATCAATGAGGATAACGGCATCAGGTACAGAGTCTAAAAGCCATGAATAATCTTGTTTGGTATAATTTAGAGATGTTGGCTCAATTTGCAAAAGAAGATAGGTAACGTTGTTGGCCTCATTTATTAACGGCCTTAGTTCAATTTTGCAAAAATGTTTATTAGCGAATAAATTGTTACAAATATGGCTTGTGCTGAAGAAAACTTCAGGTGTTCTTTTTTGGTGAATTTTGGCAAATAAATTTTGAAGATGATTGTTATCGTCACTGTTTAGCGGGAGTAATTCGAAAATGGATTTACCTCTGATTTCATTTAGCTTTTTGCCAAAAAGAATACAGCAATCGTTGCTTGCGGAAATGATTAAACCTTCAGGCGACAGAATAAAAAAAATACCCGGTAGCGCATTGATTAACATTCGTACTTCAGAAGTAAGCGATTCAGAATTCATACTACATACCGATTGGAGTTGTTTAGGTGTTGCTTTAAAAAAGCAAAAGTGGTTTAAGTCAAATGCAAGGAATCTATATTAAACAAATTTACTTGCAGCAATTTTTTTCTGAGATGATCCGGATCAGACGCTATAATATTTTTTGTTCTCTATATAGATTCACTTATATAACGTTAATGTATTACTGTACAAGATACGATATAATCTCAATATAAGCAACTGATAAATATGTTGGTTGCCTGTAAATAATTTGGTGTCAGGATGTAAATTATAATCCTATAAATTTGGTAGAGTGTTTTGGTGTATTTATTTTTGCTGTTTAAAATGAAACAATGAACAATCAATTCGTTTGCCCGGCAGATTTTATTTCTATTGATGAAAACAGAGTTCGGGTTACCGCAAGCTTTGTTTTTCTATTATCTGTTATTTTTCTCATAACAGGTTTCTGGCCTGTTATAGCATTTCTTTTATATGACTTTGGTGTGAGGGCGTTTAACCGCAGTAATTGTAGCTTACTGAATATCATTAGTGGATATTTAGTGAAACTATTGGTATTACGGGCTAAACCTGTTGACAGGGCTCCCAAGCGATTTGCAGCAAGAATTGGTTTGCTGATGAATGCTGCTATTTTAACAGCGTATTTATCAGGGTTTATTAAACTGGCATTTTTGTTTTCTTCCGTGATAGTACTCTTCTCATTTCTCGAATCAGTATTTTCTTTTTGTGCTGGTTGTTATATATATACTTTTTGGAAACAGTTTCTCGGTAAGGTTTTGTTTTCTGCTCAATCATAAATCTTTATTAACGGTTGAACATTCCGTCTGTATTTAATTACTTTTGCATCGTTTAACAGCTTTGGTCATGTTTTGCATGACCTTTATCTTTTGTAATTATGACGGGTAGCAAAAAGGCGGCAATCGGTTTTATTTTTATTACGTTGTTAATTGATGTAATTGGTTTTGGAATCATCATTCCGGTAATGCCTGCATTAATAGAACAATTGGGTCATGCCACTGTAAGCCAGGCTTCCAGAATTGGAGGATGGTTATTGCTGGCTTTTGCTGCAACTCAGTTTGTATTTTCTCCACTTGTTGGCAATCTCAGCGATAAGTTTGGTCGGCGGCCTGTGTTACTGGCATCATTGTTTGGCTTTTCCATTGATTATCTTATGCTGGCTTTTGCCCCAACATTAGGCTGGTTGTTCATTGGTCGTATTATTGCCGGTATTACCGGTGCAAGTTTTACAACGGCTTCAGCCTATATAGCCGATATCAGCACTAAAGAAGACCGGGCAAAGAATTTTGGAATGATCGGGGCCGCTTTTGGATTAGGTTTTGTGATTGGCCCAATGTTGGGAGGAGTGTTGGGAAATTTCGGGCCAAGAGTTCCTTTTATGGTTGCAGCAGTTTTGTGTCTGCTAAATTTTCTTTATGGATTATTTATTCTTCCGGAATCTTTGAAGCTGGAGAACAGAAGAAAGTTTGAATTGAAAAGATGTATTCCCGGAGTGAGTTTGTATAATCTTCGTAAATATCCTGCATTAACAGGATTAATTGTTGCACTTGTACTTGTTTATATTGGCGGGCATGCTGTACAAAGTAACTGGAGCTTTTTTACCATTGAAAAATTTAAATGGTCGCCACGCATGATAGGTTTGTCAATGGCTACAGTTGGGTTACTTGTTGGTGCCGTTCAGGGAGGATTAGTACGGATAGTAAATCCCAGGCTCGGTAACGAGAAAAGTATTTATATCGGATTGCTTTTCTATGCGGTTGGAATGTTCCTTTTTGCTTTTGCCTCACAAAGCTGGATGATGTTTGCATTTCTGATTCCTTATTGCCTGGGTGGTATATGCGGGCCTGCGTTACAGTCAATAATGGCTGGTCATGTTCCTGCAAATGAACAAGGTGAGTTACAAGGTTCACTGGCTGGTTTAATGAGTGCTACAACCATTATTGGTCCTCCGTTAATGACGAATACATTTGCTTATTTTACAGATAAAACACATCCTGTTTATTTTCCAGGTGCATCATTTTTACTGGGGGCAGTTTTTATGCTTGTCAGCGCCTTTATTGCATTTTATGCTCTCCACAGCAATAAGTTTAGAGAGGCACAACGATAAGGGTTTATTTTTCAGTTAAGAGCAGCCTGTAATAAAAAATCATTTGTTTCAGATCGGAAACAGGAATACGTTCATTTATTCCATGAAACCCTTTTGCATTTGTCATTGGGGCAAAGTTGAGTACTGCACTGCTGAACGGGCGGAAGTATCTTGAATCAGTTGCTCCAATCATCAGGTATGGTGTTACGATCACCTGCGGAACTGTTTTGTACGTAATGGCCTCCATTCGTTTGAACATTGGATGATCAGAGGAAGTCATAGCAGAGGGTTCCATTAGTGAAATAGATTGTTTCTGAACTGTTACACGATCATCATGAATTGCTTTTTTTACAAAGTCCACCACATCATCACTTGTTTGGCCGGGAAGTATGCGGCTGTTGAATGTTGCTTTTGCAACAGAAGGAATAACATTGTCTTTAATTCCTGCTTTTACAATGGTGGGCACTAATGTTGTATGAACCAGCGCATTCGTCTCTTTTGTCTGTTCAAGTTGCGATATGAGCATGCCACGGAACAACCACTGGTTGCTTAATGCCATTCTGTTTATAAAACTTCCTCCTGGGCCAATACGTGTAAACAATTCCTGAATAGGGGCGGGAATACTTGCAGACATCTGTTTTTCACGTACATGCATAATTGCTTTATTCAGGATGTCAATAGCTGTTTCCTGCTGTGGCATAGATGAATGCCCGCCGGTTTTTTCAACAGTTATATCAATGTTTACATACCCTTTTTCGCCAACACCAATTACAGCAACTGGCCGTTTTAATTCTTTGAAATGTTCTGTATCAACCTGGCCTCCCTCGTCCACCACTAATTCCGGCTCAATCTTCTGCTCTTTAAACCATGCCGAAATTTTTGCTGCCCCTCTTTTTCCCGCAATTTCTTCATCATGGCCAAAACATAAATAAATAGTACGTTCAGGTTGAAAGTTTTCTTTCAGCAGTAGCTCCGCTGCTTCAAAAATCGAAATAGCTGAAGCTTTATCATCCACAGCTCCACGGCCCCAGATGGTATCTTCTTTAATCATTCCGCTAAAAGATGGAACTGACCAGTTTTTTTCAGCAACTGCTTCAACGGGTACAACATCCATATGCGCCATCAGTACATAAGGTTTTAACGTTGTATCTTTTCCTTTCCATATAAATACATAGCTGAACTCACTGAAAATGAGCCGGGGTAATTTCTGGTGTACTGTTGGATAAGTGGTTTCAAGAAAAACCCTGAATTTTTTGAACTCTGCTGTATCAACAGGCAGTGTATCTCCAAAAGAAACTGTTTTTATCTGGATGGCTTTGCTCAAGTGTAATGCAGCCGAATCACCGACACCTGTTAAAGGCAATGACTGATGAACCGGAATTTTTCCACTGAAACGAAAAGTGTTGAATAACACAACAGCAATAATGCCAATAATTGCAATAAGAATGAGGTAAATGAACCGTTTGAGCATGATAATTGATTATTAGTGAAAGATACAACAGAAACCGGATTGCTTTATAACGTTTTGCATTGCTGATAACAGAAATATAATTTAATCGGTCGGAAATATTGCATAGTAAATTTTGTATATTAGTTATCCTATTTTTCATAATTAAAACATACAACTATGGATGAAAACAAAAGCACTCAGTCAGCCGCTAATCAACAGCAGGACTGGAAAGATAAAGCTGAAGATAAAATTCAGGAATTAAAAGGCAAAGCAAGTGAGTGGGCAGATAAAGCAGAAGAAAAATTCGATGATCTGAAAGACAAAGCTGAGGATGTAATTGGCGATTTGAAGGAAAAATCTTCCGGTTTGTGGGATAAACTGAAAGATAAATTTGATGGGGATGATGAGCCATCTAAACAGGAACCGGCAAAATAAATTATCTTAAAGGCTGCAATAAGGCAGCCTTTTTTATGATTACAGCCGAAAAAATTATACAAGAGTACAACCTGCTTCCTCACCCGGAGGGAGGATATTATAAACAGACTTATATCAGCGAAGAAATAATTCCGTCCGAGGGATTACCTGAACGTTTTGCTTCGGCACGGCATTTTTCAACAGCTATTTATTTTTTGCTGGGGGGAAACGATTTTTCAGCTTTTCACCGTATCAAAAGCGACGAACTGTGGCATTTTTATACAGGAATGGGTTTACTTATTTATGTAATTCATCCAAATGGTGAAGCAGAAATTTTGAAGCTGGGATATGATCTGAACAATGGATTTTCTTTTCAGCAAACAGTGAAAGCCGGATGTTGGTTTGCATCACATCCTGTTAACCCAATTGGGTTTTCGTTGGTTGGGTGTACTGTGGCACCAGGATTTGATTTTGCTGATTTTGAGATGGGAGACAAGAAAGATTTGTTTAAACAGTTCCCTCAGCATGAAGAATGGATCAGCAAATTGTGCAGATAAAAGAAAGGCAGCCGAAGCTGCCCGATATATTTAGATTGAAATAACACTGTTGGTTCCGCCAAATTCATTTGCATGTTCTGCATCCGCTTCGGCTTCATTTATCCAATCAGTACCATTTAAAAGGTATTTGAATTCGTGTTTTGAATCTTTTGGAAGATTAACTTCTGCAGTAAAACTGCCATCTTTTTTCTTTTTCATAGCAACAGGAGTGTGCCAGTCGCCATTGAGTCCGAAAATTTCAATTGTGTTGATGTTTTCACCATTTACTGTAAACTTTACTTTGCTGTAGTCTTTTGTTTTGTAGTAGGTTTTTTGTACCATGTTAGTTTGTTTAATGTTCTGGGCTCAGGATGTGAAATGAAAATCACGGCTTTAACTATAAAGCCCGGCCCGAAAAATATATTCCCATCCGAGGCTTAATTCATATTATATTGAAAAGTAACCCACTATTCGGCAACAGGTTATCAACACTAACAGGCGTTATGTTGAAAAGTTATAAAAATCTGTTTTTGTGGTCTTTATCTGCCCTGATCATTTCCACATAACCCCATTTTTTTGATAAGGCATCAACAGCCTGTATTATTCGTTTGGTACGTGTTGGTTCTGTTTTGGCACTCTCAATCCATTTACTGAAATAATTTCTGTGCGATGTTGGAAGGGTATTGAAATAAGCAAGAGCAGTTGGCTCATCTTCCAGACAGGCCAGAAAATCGGCCGCAATTTCATAAGCCTTCTTCTGGAATGATAACTGTACATTCAAAAAATCGCCTGCCTTTTTTTTAATAATTTTTCTAATATCCGATTTAAGTGCAATAATGAAATTCCCTTCACCCATTGGTAACATATTCATCCCCTCAAAACTGTAGTTGTCGAATTTTCCCTTAACCCTGAATGATTTTTTACAACCTGGATTTATTGTTTCGGCATCTTGTGCCGAAACCTCAATATAAGTCCAGCCGGTTTTTTCGCCCTGTTCTTTGAACTTTTTTATTACTGTTTTAAATGCAATCATTTTTAAGCTGAATGAAAACGATCATCTAATGTAACAAAATCTGCTGGCATGGTTATTGTTTTCTAAACAGGGTATCTTACCCGTTGATAAAAGTTCCCCTTTTCCTTATTGTAGAAGTTATAAATACTGAGTGTGTTTTATTCACACAGTTTTCTGTATTGGTTAATGCTGATACGTAAAACTATTTGTGTTACAGCAGATATCGTAAACATAAAAACAATAATTAATCATCAAAAAAAACAGACAATGAAAAAACTAATCTTTTCTTTTGCTGCAACAGCTTTCTTAATGATTGCTTCAATTGTTACAGTAAGAGCACAATCAAATGTAATTGATGTAACAATGCAGTCAGGTGAGTTAAGTAAACTTAGCGATGCAATAAAAAACTCAGGGCTTACTGACAAATTAAAAACGGGTGGCCCATACACGGTTTTTGCTCCCAACAACGCTGCATTTGAACAAATGCCCGAAAATGAACTGAACCGTTTAATGAAAAATAAAAATGCGTTGAGTAAATTGCTTGCCTGCCATATTGTAGGAGGAACATGGAATGCGGCATTACTGATGACAGCAATTAAACAAAATAATGGTTCGGTACAACTACCAACAATGGGAGGTGAAAAGCTTACTGCAACTGTGGAAGAAGGGAAAATAAAGATTACTGATGCAAATGGAAGCTCGGCCTATATGATTAATTCCGATATTGCGGCAGGTAACGGAATTATACATGTAATTGATGAAGTGGTGCAGCCAGCGCAGCAGACTGTAACAAAAAAATAAATAGTTTCTTTATTAAACAGATAAAGGCTCTTCCTGTTACAGGGAGGGCTTTTTATTTTCATTCAGATTTCTGCTACATTTATAGTATGGCGGTTCTTGTAAAAAATATAAAACAGCTTGTTGGCGTACGATCAGAAAACAATTTATTAAGGGGAAAAGATTTGTCATTACTGAACTGTATCGCTGATGCATATTTAATTGTGAAGGATGGATTAATTGCTGAATATGGGTTAATGGAAGAATTATGGGAGGGTGATGATTACGATGAAGTGGTTGACGCAACAGATCAGTTTGTTTTACCATGCTGGTGCGATAGTCATACTCATCTTGTTTTTGCTGATAGCAGGGAAGAAGAGTTTGTAGATAAAATCAAAGGGTTGAGCTATGCAGATATAGCAGCAAAGGGCGGGGGAATATTAAACTCTGCAAAAATGCTGGCCGATAAAACGGAGATTGAATTATTACGTACTGCATGGAACCGCTTACAGGAACTGGTTAAACTGGGTACAGGTGCAGTTGAAATTAAAAGTGGCTATGGTTTATCAGTTGAAGCCGAATTAAAAATGCTTCGTGTAATTAAACGGCTGAAAGAAACTTCGCCTATTCCTGTTAAAGCAACTTTTCTTGGCGCACATACGTATCCTTTTGAGTTTAAAGACAATCATGAGGCATACATTGATCTTGTTATTAATGAAATGCTGCCTGTTATTGCAGAAGAAGGATTGGCAGATTATATTGATGTGTTTTGTGAAAAAGGATTTTTCTCTCCTGAAGAAATGGAACTGATCTGCAAAGCAGCTCTGCAATATGGGTTAAAGCCAAAACTGCATGTAAATCAGCTCAACAGTATTGGTGGGTTGCAGAAAGCAGTTGAATTAAATGCCCTGTCAGCAGATCATCTTGAAACAATGACAGAAGCAGATATTAAATGTTTGGCTGCATCATCAACCATTGGCACATTGTTGCCATCTGCGGCTTTTTTTCTGAATATGCCTTACCAGCCGGCACGGTCGATTATTGATGCCGGAGCGGCAGTTGCAATTGCAAGTGATTTTAATCCAGGCTCATCTCCATCCGGTAATATGAATCTTGTTCTTTCACTCAGTTGTATTGGTATGAAAATGCTTCCTGAAGAAGCAATTAATGCAGCAACCCTCAATGCGGCGTATGCTATGGAAATGGAACAGGAACTTGGAAGTATTACCATTGGGAAAAAGGCCAGCTTAATTTTTACCCGTTCCGTTCCTTCTCTTTCATATTTACCATATGCGTTTGGCAGTAATCTGATTGATCGTGTAATGATAAGTGGTGAATTCTTTTCCTGATTGAATTAAAAAAAATTAACTTAACAGAAATTACAAAATAACACTATGGATCGGTTTCACTTTTACAATAAAGAAGATTTACTCACATTAACTAAACTGAGAAGGTTTGAAACAAAACTGGGAGAACATGTACAATTAATGAATTCATATGAAGAGTTTGAGGAAAAGTTTGAACTGTCGAATGCAAAATATGTGGTGTTCGGAATACCGGAAGATATTGGTGTAAAAGCAAACATGGGTGTTGGTGGTGCTGATACAGCCTGGTTTCCTTTTCTGCAGGCATTTCTTAATATCCAGAGTAATGATTTTTTGCAGGGAGATGAGATTATGTTGCTGGGGCATTTTGATTTTTCAGACCTTGAAAAACTAATTGAAGATAATGCACAAGGCCATGAAGAAAAAGTAGATGCTTACCGGCATGCAGTTACAGTAATTGATGAAGATGTTGAGCGGTTGGTAAAATACATCACTTCAAAAGGAAAAATTCCCATTGCAATAGGAGGCGGGCATAACAATGCTTATCCAATGATTAAAGGATCGGCAAAAGGGCTGAACAAAGCAGGGCTCATTCAGTTGGCACAAATCAATTGTATTAATCTTGATGCACATACCGATTACCGACCGGCAGAAGGGAGGCATAGCGGCAATGCATTCCGTTATGCTGAAGATGATGGTTATCTTCAGAAATATTGTGTTATAGGTGTTCATGAAAATTATATTCCGCAAAATGTGTGGATTGATATTGTGAACAATCCTTTCTTTGACTTTATTACGTATGAAGATATTTTTCTTCACGAAAAAAGAAATTTTATTCAGGCTGTTGCGCATGCAACCGGATTTACCGATGATACATATACCGGAATAGAAATCGATCTTGATTGTATTGCTCATACATTAAGCAGTGCAGCTACTCCAAGCGGTATTACAGAACTGCATGCAAGGCGATATGTAAGTTTTGCAGCAGCAGATTGTAAAATTGCTTACCTCCATATTTGTGAAGGAGCTGCATTTTTAAAAGATGACCGAAAGAGTGAATCAACCGGAAAACTTATCAGCTACCTTGTAAGTGATTTTATTAAATCGAAAAACGAAATCAATTAATTGCTGAACCCTGTTTCTTTTTTCAGTTCTTCAACCACATTAAAAATGATAGGGCAGCGGTTGTAATGCATCAGTACGGTAAATAATCTTTTTACAAAGGACGGGAGGTGCAGTGCCGGAAATTCCCTGCAGCCTTCAAAACGATCTTCATAAATAGTACATTTGTTCTCATTCAGGAAATGACAAGGGATCGTATTAATCAGCATCATACCATGACTTCCTTTTTCAAGGTGCCTCCGATCAAATTCATCCCTGTTGAGTTTAAGTCTGCCCGCTGCCCGGTCAGCCTCATTGTCAGTTACATTTATCATAAGTGTTTTGCAGCAATTGCCGCATGCTGTGCAATCAATTTCTTTTTCAATGAGCAAATTTAAATGTTGAACTTTTTCATCAACCTGTTGTTCGGTTTGTTGTTTCAGAAATGCAGCGAAGCGGACATTCTCTTCTTCTTTCGCAACAGCTTCCAACTGTATAATCTCTAAAGAAGTTTGTAGTTGCAATACTTTTTTTTGCGAAGATAAGTTGGGAACAGGGGAATAAAAAACAGCCTGAACAAACGGTTCTGTTCAGGCTGTTTACAGAAAGATTCTTTTTTAACCTTCTACAGGAGTCAGGTATTGTGTATAACAATATCCTTCTTCGCCATTATCAGTTTTAATAAACCACCATTGATCGTTTTCTTTACGAACCAATGTTACAATTTCATGCCGGGCAGCTTTTCCAACTATTTCATCATTCGTGCTTGGCCCTTTACGGATGTTGAGGTTTGTTTTGCTGGTAGTTACTTTTAGTTTGCTTCCTTCTGTTACACCTGCAATACTGTTAATGTTCAGCATCAGATCGCCTGATGAGTAAGCAGGATCAATTTTTTCATAAAGATCCCACAACTGTTGTTTTACAGTTCCTGAGCTTTCACCATCAATGTATAAAACATCATCCTGTTCACGTACCTGCAGATTTTTTACACCTGCTGCAGTTGCAGCATCAACCAGTTCCTTGTATTTATCTTGTAATGCCATAAAATGGTTCCTCCTTTTATTTTTTAACTAAACCTGTTGATTCAATTTTTTTCAGGCCTTGTGCTTTCAATGCACTAAGTGCCATCATCAGTTTCTGAAGGCTTGTTTTCTGAATTTCTCCTGTAAGAATCAGAACACCATCTTTCAGTTCGGTTTTAACACCCGGAAAATCTTTCACTGCATCAGCTACAGCCTGGGTAAGAGCATCACTAACCGGTGGCACTACAGCAGCAGGAGGCTCAACAGTACAATTATTAATTACAGATTTAACACCTTCTACTTTTTTTACGGCTTCTTCGCATTTTGTTTTGCATGCTTCATCTTTACAAACACCACTGATTGTTGCAACACCATCTTTAACTTCTACAGACGTTGTTGCCATGTCTGCATCTGCTTTTAAAACAGTTTCGATAGCAGTTTTAATGTCGGCATCTTTTAGTTTTTTCTTACACGAGGTTGCTCCCAGTACAAGTAAAGATGCCGTCAGAACCAGGCATAATTGAATTGTCTTTTTCATAATAATATAATTTAGAAAGCTAATGTAATGTATTTTGTAAGCTAACTGCAAGCCTATACGATATAAATAGTTATTCACATCCCTGTTATCGATGCAACCTTTTTCGCAAATAAAAAGAGGCCGGAATTTCCAGCCTCTTTGTTAATTAATTATGAACAAATCAATAATCAAGTTTCATTTCAACTCTTCTGTTCTGTGCTCTGCCTTTTTCTGTTTTATTATCAGCAACTGGCTGCGTATCGCCATAACCTTTAAAGGTAATTCTATCGGCACCAATTCCTTTGCTTATGAAATAATCTGCAACTGCTTTGGCTCTTTTTTCACTCCATATCATATTACGTTCAGGAGTGCCACGGTTATCTGCATGGGCACTGATGGTTAATTTTATCTGCGGATTTTCCTGCAGAATTTTTACAACTTCATTAAGCGGCTTGTAAGAATGTTTCAGTATTACATCACTTGCAAAAGCAAAGAAGATATTTTTTGCAGCATATTCAACTTTTGCTTTTACTTCCTGCTTAATTTCAGGGCATCCGCCATTTGCTGCAGTGCCACTTACATCCGGGCATTTATCTTCTTCATCATTAATTCCATCATGATCGGTATCAGGAACGGGGCAACCTTTGTATTTAGCCGAACCTGCTGCATCTTTACATGCATCATCCTTATCAGCAACGCCATCATTATCACTGTCAGGGCAGCCGTTTAATGTTCCTTTTTCATCAGGGCACTGATCGTCTTTATCAGCTACTCCATCGCCATCTCTGTCGGGGCAACCGTTTACAGTGCCTTTAATATTCGGGCAGGGGTCATCTTTATCAGGAATACCATCTCTGTCGCTGTCGGGGCATCCTTTTAATGTACCCCATACATTCGGGCACTGATCGTTTGCATCATCAAAACCATCACCATCTTTATCGGGAGCAGGTGGGGGAGTAACAGGCTTCACTTCGTTAACAACAGCTTCGTGTTTCTTTTTCCCGAACGGATTGCTTTGCATAAAACCCAGACTGTAGAAAAGATAATTGTTGCTGATGCCCGAACTTAATTTATTGCGCCATTGCGCCTGTAATGTTAAATATGCCCCTTCTGTAAAACGGAAATGTACACCGGCACCAACTGGTGCATAAACAGCAACCTGCCCGGGAAAATGGCCAACTCCCAAACCCGTAGTTAAAAAAGGATTTACAGGTGCTTTGTCAGAAAATGCTTTTAAATGTAGTAACGCATCAAGCTGTGTGCTGAATTTTGCCTGGCCAATTGTATCATCTTTTACAAAGTAAGCCGGAAAATTTGCAAAGGTTCCGGTAAGTGTGCCGGATAAATCAACCTTTTTTGTAAGCCCTTTCCAGTAACTGATACCAATACCAAACGATTTTGTTCCGGGCTTATACCAATCACCTTTTTTTAAAGCATCGCTCAGGGAAGATGCTTTAATTTCGGCCGGGAGCTGATAATCGGCCAGGCTGATATTAAATGAATATAAACTCTTGCTTTTTGCAGGAGTTTGCTGGGCCTGTAGCGTAAAAATATTCATCAGGGCCAGGGCAGTTAGTAAACGGGTTAGTTTCATAGAAAAAACTTATATTTTATAAACGCTGAACCTGGGCAGATTTGTATAACGCCCATTACTTTTTTAATTACCGGTCTTTTCCACAATCAGTTAAACTGCTGACGGGAATCATTCAAAGCTATTAATATTTTAGTCACTTTGGATATGCAGAAAATCATTTTCACCTGATTAAAAGATTTTGCGAAAGTGAAAAACTGTTCTTAAATTTAGTTAGTTCTTTGATGCAACCATATTTACTCACAATTTAAATTGCTATGCCATGGTTTCCTTAGATGCCGCACAGCTTAATATGGAATGCAACTCCTGGAGGGAGACATTGCGTTCCTACAGAAATGAAATGGGCCAGTTAAGAGAAAAATTACAACAATTGGCCGACGGACAAAAAGACAAAGACATCCTGACCGAAGTTGAACACTACCACAATCAATTCTACATTCAACAGATCAATATTCACGATCTGAAACAGGCCATCAAACTTCACGACCGGAAGTTGAACACTGAAACTACTTTACCGGAAAACAATCTCTCCGAAGACACATTAAGCGAACACGAAGACCTGCATAATCAATATGAGGTTTTGGAACAAACGTTGAGTGAACTCCGAAGCGAATTCCAGCACTTTATTGCAAAAGCATAAAGCAGCGCAACCAGCCCTGTTGAAACAACTTAGCCACCCATTCAATTCTTTCGTAAGCATGTAAAGATGATGTTCTTTGCATGTACGAGATTTCTTGACCATTTTAAAAAAAAGATTGTTATGGCAGATTTTGATACCTCACACGTAAAAAATATTGTCTTGCTGGGCCATGCTGGTTCAGGTAAGACAACCTTAGCGGAGTGTATGCTTTTTGAAGCTGGAATAATTACACGACGTGGAACTGTTGCAGAAAAAAATACAGTTGGCGATTACCATGAATTAGAACAGGAAAGAGGAAATACGATTTTTTCCAAGTTATTACACACCAAATGGCAGGGATATAAAATTAATATTATTGATACTCCCGGTTATGATGATTTTTCTGGCGAAGTAATCAGCGCTTTACGAGTTGCTGATACAGGCGTGATGTTGCTCAATGGTACACGGGGTGTGGAAGTTGGCACCGACATTATATGGGAATATACCGAAGAGTTTAAAACACCCATGCTGTTTGCCGTAAACAAGCTTGATGATGAAACTGCTGATTTTGATAAAACTGTAAATGAAGCAAAAACTCATTTCGGCAATAAAATAACTGTGGTGCAATACCCGCTTAACCAGGGCTCTGGTTTTAATGCAATTGTTGATGTGCTGAAAATGACGATGTATAAATTTTCGGCCACCGGCGGCAAACCTGAAAAACTTCCAATACCGGAAAGTGAAAAAGCAAAGGCCGATGAACTGCACCGTATTCTGGTAGAAGCTGTTGCGGCGAATGATGAAACATTAATGGAACATTATTTCGATAAAGGTGAACTGGATGAAGATGAAATGAAAATTGGTTTAAAAAAATCACTCATCAATCACGATCTGTTCCCGGTATTTTGTTTAAGTGCGGCGAAAGATATGGGCAGCGGCCGCATTATGGGCTTTATTGATAATGTTTGCCCCAGTGCAAATGAAATGCCTCCTCAAAAAACAAAAGCCGGAGATACTCTTCCTTGTGATCCAAACGGACCAGCCTGTATTTTCATTTATAAAACTGTTACTGAACCACACGTTGGTGAACTGTCTTATTTTAAAGTTTACAGCGGTACAGTTAAAGCAGGTGCAGAACTGGTAAATGAATCAACAGGTGTGTCTGAAAAAATCAACCAGTTATTTGTGGTTGAAGGAAACAAACGTACTCCTGTAAATGAGTTAACAGCAGGCGATATTGGCGCAACACTTAAACTCAGAAATACTCATGTAAACAACACACTTCATGATAAAGGAAAAAATATTGAACTGGTAAATATTGAGTTTCCTGTATCAAACCTCACCATGGCAATTGAAAGTACCAAGAAGGGTGAAGAGGAAAAACTGGCAACTGCTTTACATGAATTGAAAAATGAAGACCCCACAATTAAAGTAGAAGTTTCTCCCGAACTGAAACAGACATTAATCCATTGCCAGGGCGATATGCACCTTGCTGTTGCCAAATGGAAAATTGAACACCAGCAAAAAATTGAAGTGAAGTTTGCCAAGCCCCGTATTGCTTACAGGGAAACTATACGCCGCAGTGCCGATAGTATGTACCGGCATAAAAAGCAAAGTGGTGGCAGTGGACAGTTTGGTGAAGTGCATTTACGCATTGAACCATGGTACGAAGGTTTGGCTGATCCTGCCGACCTGAACGTACGTGGTAAAGAAGTATTCGATCTTGCATGGGGTGGAAAGCTTGTTTATTACAACTGTATTGTAGGTGGTGCTATTGATCTGCGTTTCCTTCCGTCCATTCTCAAAGGTGTGATGGAAAAAATGCAGGAAGGTCCGCTTACAGGTTCTTATGTTCGTGATGTGCGTGTATGTGTGTATGATGGAAAAATGCACCCGGTTGACAGTAACGATATTTCATTCAAGATTGCAGGTTTGCAGGCATTCCGACAGGCATTTCAGCAGGCCGACCCGCAGATTCTTGAACCAATCTATCATGTGGAAGTTCTTTGTCCGGAAGATTTAACCGGTGCTGTTATTGGTGATCTGCAGACAAGAAGAGCAATGGTGGAAGGAATGGATACCGAAGGCCATTTTACCAAGGTTATTGCAAAAGCCCCACTTGCAGAAATGCAGGATTACAGCGGTAACCTCCGTTCATTTACCCAGGGCCGTGCTAAATTCAGAATGAGTTTTTCTGATTATGAAGCAGTGCCATTTGAAATTCAGCGCAAACTTGCTGACGATTACAGTAAGGTGGCGAAAGAAGAAGTGGTGGCTTAGTAATCAAATTTGCTTTAACCCTGAAGGTTTCCAAAACCTTCAGGGTTTTAAAGGGAGCTGTTCTAAAAAGAATAGCTCCTTTTTTTATAAAGTCTTAAGCAATTCTGCAAGGCAGCGATTAGTGAAATAAAAAAACCTGAAGGTTTCAGAAATCTTCAGGTTTTTTATGTCAAAGTATAAAATAAAACATCAGCTAAACAACGCCTTCAGCTCCACCGCATCTTCCGGTTTCATTTTCCCGCTCAGAACAAGGCGCAACTGCCTGCGGCGTAAAGCGCCAGCAAACAATTCTTTTTCATGATCTGTTTCCGGAATCAGCTCCGGAACTTTTATGGGCATCCTGTTTTCATCTAATGCTACAAAAGTGTAATAGGCTTCATTGCTTTTGTACCTGTTCTGATGATTAAAATCTTCACTCCACACCTGCAGATGAACTTCCATTGATGTGTTAAAAACTCTTGAAACCTTTGCTTCAATATTTACAATGTTGCCCAGTTTTATAGGGTTCTGAAATGAAATATTATCAACACTTGCTGTAACAACCGGTGTGTTACAATGTTTGCTTGCTGCCAGGGCCGAAGCAATATCCATCCAGTACATCAGCCGCCCGCCCATTAAGTTCCCAAACAGGTTCGTATCATTCGGAAGAACCAGTTCCGTCATTATAATCAGTGATTCCTTTGCAGTTTTGCTCATAAATTCATTGTTGTTATCGGGAAAACAAAAAAAATCCCTCTCACAAAGGAGAGGGATTTTTGAAAATTATATCACAAGCATCGCATCTCCGTAACTGAAGAAACGGTATTTATCTTTAATTGCTTTTTTATAGGCTTCCATTGTAAGGTCGTAACCAGCAAAAGCGCAGGTCATGATAAGCAGGCTTGTTTTAGGCAAATGAAAATTGGTAACAAGTGCATCGGCAATATTAAAGCTGTAAGGTGGATGAATAAAAATATTCGTCCATCCTTCACTTGGTTTTAATAATTGCTGGGCGGTAAAAGAAGTTTCCAAAGCCCGCATAGTTGTTGTGCCAACTGAGCAGATGCGGTGTTTGCCTTCTTTCGCCTTGTTTACAACTTTGCAGGCAAAGTCATCAATTTTATAATACTCTGCATCCATTTTATGTTTGCTCAGATCTTCCACTTCAATGGGGCGGAAAGTTCCCAAACCTGTATGCAACGTAATTTCAGCAAAACGAACACCTTTAATTTCAAGGCGCTTAATTAATTCCTGGCTGAAGTGCATACCCGCAGTAGGAGCTGCAACCGCACCTTCGTGTTTTGCAAAAACGGTCTGGTAACGTTCACGATCCTCTTCATCCGGTTTGCGTTTAATATATTTTGGTAAAGGAGTTTCCCCCATATTGTACAACACTGTGCGGAACTCTTCATCGGTACCATCAAAAAGGAAACGTATGGTACGGCCACGGGAGGTGGTATTGTCAATTACCTCTGCCACCAGATCTTCCGTATCACCAAAATAGAGCTTGTTACCAACACGAATCTTTCTTGCGGGATCAACAATCACATCCCACAAACGGTTTTGCTTATTTAATTCACGGAGAAGAAAAACTTCAATTTTAGCACCTGTTTTTTCCTTGCGGCCATACATACGTGCAGGAAATACTTTTGTATTGTTTACAACAAAAGCATCCTTATCATCGAAGTACTCCATAATATCACGGAAAGTGCGGTTTTCAATCTGGCCGGTTTTGCGGTGTACAACCATCAAACGGCTGTCTTCACGTTTTTTTGTAGGATTTTGGGCAATGAGATTGAGAGGAAGATCGAACGTAAACTGAGATAATTTCATACTGCGTAACTTGTTTTTGAACAGATGCAAACGCAGCGACGGGTTAAATTTTAGAGAACCCTTCCAAACCCCGTCTTACGGCACCGGGTTTGAACCTGTTACTTTTTTGATGGGTGCAAAGGTATAATAAATCAATATATTTCAAGAAAGTTTTTCCTCTCAGGGCTTTTGAACCTGTATGCCGGGGATTGCTGAAAGTAACTGCCGGGTATATTCCTGCCGGGGCTTGAAATAAATTTCATCTGCAGCCCCCGATTCTTCTATCTGCCCTTTGTTCATCACAATAATACGGTCGGAAATGTAACGCACAACAGATAAATCATGCGAAATAAAAACAGATGTAAAACCAAATTCCTTTTTAAGATCGTTTAGCAGGTTCAGAACCTGTGCCTGAACACTTACGTCAAGTGCTGAAACCGATTCGTCCCAAACAATAAAAGAAGGATGCAGCGCAAGTGCCCTTGCAATAACAATACGTTGCCTTTGCCCGCCGCTGAACTCATGTGGGTAACGGTTATAATGAGAAGGATTGAGATTTACTTTTTCCAGTAATTCAATTACTTTTTCCTTAGCCTGTTTTTGATTTACTGATAAGCCGTGAACAAGCATTGGTTCTGCAATAGCTTTGCCGATAGTAATGCGGGGATTAAGTGATGAGTAAGGATCCTGGAAAACAATCTGCAGATTTTTCCGTTGCTGTTTAAATTGTTTTAAACCGTTGTTAAGAATATTTTCACCATTTAGCAAAATACTTCCCGAAGTTGGTTCAACTAATCTTAACAAAGCTCTTCCCAGGGTTGTTTTGCCACAACCACTTTCTCCAACAAGTCCTAACGTTTCTCCTGCAAAAATTTCAAAACTTATATTGTTTACAGCTTTAATGAAGGAATGAGGCTTGCCAAACAGGCTGTGCTTTTCAGGAAACCATACATTCAGGTTTTCAACTTTCAGCAACGGTTTATCATTGTTAGCTGATGGTTGGCCGGAATGCAGATGATCTTTTTCCGTCAACGGCAAACGGTCGCCATCCATTTTTTTCTCTTCTAAAAAATCACTTACAACAGGCAATTGTTTTCCTTTCGGGTGCAACGCTGGCCTGCAGGCCAGCAGCGCTTTCGTGTATGGATGTTTGGGATTGTGAAAAATTTCATCAACAGTACCCTGCTCAACAATGTTTCCTTTATACATTACCACAACTTTATCGGCAATATCATGCACCACGCCAAGGTCGTGTGTTATAAACAGTACACTCATGCCATTTTCCTGCTGTAGTTCTTTAATCAGCTCAAGAATTGTTTTCTGAACTGTTACATCCAGCGCAGTTGTTGGTTCATCGGCAATTAATAACGATGGGTTGCAGCTCATAGCCATTGCAATCATTACCCGTTGCTTTTGCCCTCCGCTGAGCTGGTGAGGATAACGTTGAAGTATTGCCTGAGGGTTGGGCAGTTTTACCTTTTCAAATAGCCCGACTGTTTTTTTTACAGCTTCTGCTTTGCTGCATTTCTGGTGCAGTTGTATTGCTTCGGTTACCTGCGCTCCGCAGGTAAAAACAGGATTGAGTGAAGTCATCGGTTCCTGGAAAATCATCGCAATTTCATTGCCACGTATTTCCTGTAGCTGATGTTGTGGCAGCTTCAATAAATCAACCTGTTCTCCATTTTTTAAATTAAAGAGAATTTTTCCCTTTGGATATTTTGTAATTGAAGCAGGCAATAACTGTAAAGTGGAAAGTGCAGTTATGGATTTTCCCGATCCTGATTCTCCAACAACGGCAACCGTTTCGCCTTTTTCAATAGTGAATGAAATATCATGAAGTGGTTTTACAAAACCATCTTCTGTTTTAAATTCAATTTCAAGATGAGTGATATTTAGTAATGGCTCCATTATTCTTCAAAACGAAGGTGTTTAACAGTGTGGCCATTGTTAATAAGTTGTTTCAGTGAATCAATCCCGATTTTGATATGTGTTTCAACATACTGACTGGTAACTTTTTTATCACTCTCTTCCGTTTTTACACCTTCAGGAGTCATTGGGCTGTCACTTACTAAAAGCAATGCACCAGTTGGAATATGATTGGCAAAACCAACTGTAAAAATGGTGGCTGTTTCCATGTCAACTGCCATTGCTCTGATTGTTTCAAGATAAGTTTTAAACTTTTCGTCGTGTTCCCATACTCTGCGGTTGGTTGTATAAACTGTGCCGGTCCAGTAATCGTTATCATAATCACGAATCGTAGTCGAAACTGCTTTTTGCAGGGCAAATGCAGGCAGTGCCGGTACTTCAGGGGGAAAATAATCATTGCTTGTACCTTCGCCTCTTATTGCAGCAATGGGAAGTATTAAATCGCCTATTTTATTTTTCGTTTTCAATCCTCCACACTTTCCAAGAAATAAAACTGCTTTTGGCTCAATGGCCGACAAGAGATCCATAACTGTTGCTGCTGTGGCGCTTCCCATTCCAAAGTTAATGATGGTAATACCTTCGGCAGTTGCACATTCCATTGGTTTATCCTGTCCGGTAACTTCAACGCCATTCCAGTCTGCAAACATCTGCACATAATTGCTGAAATTGGTAAGTAAAATATATTCGCCAAATTCATTCAGTTGTTTCCCTGTGTAACGGGGCAACCAGTTCTTAACAATTTCTTCCTTAGTCTTCATTTTTCAAAAATTAAATTCTGTAAAATTACACATTTAAGTTAACGTATATAAGTAACTGTACAAAGAAATTAAATTGACCATCGGGCATCATTTTTTATATGCCGATCTGAAAATGGGATTACTTTTGAAAGATGATAAAAATTGATTTTCCCCAACCTGCTTTTAAAATAAAAAACGAAAATGGGAAGGATCTGCTATTCGACAGTTTGCGGAAAAAGTGGGTACGGCTTACGCCGGAAGAATGGGTGAGACAGAATTTTATACAATATCTTATTCAGGTAAAGAAGTACAACCCGGCTTTAATTGGTGTTGAAAAAGAAATTAGTCTTGGTGAGTTAAAAAAGCGGTTTGATCTGCTTGTTTTCAATGCCAATCACCACCCCTGGATGTTAATTGAGTGCAAAGCAATGGATGTTGAGTTAACTGAAAATGTATTAAGCCAGGTATTACGATACAATATTTCTGTTCCTGTTAATTACATCGTTATTACCAATGGAAATTATACTTATGTATGGCAAAAAAAAGAAAAGGAAATGATTGCTGTAGATCATTTCCCTGATTGCTTATAATAACTTTAAAAGCACTTATTGTATGTTCTGTTGAGTTTTTTGATTTCTGTCACTATTGTTTATAACCTTAATCATAGGAACCAGCGGTTTATTAAAGTAACTTAGTGATAGTCACAAAATAGATGTTGGTGACATTAAAAAAGGATTGCTGATGCTGTGATGCAGAGAAGTTGTGGTGATGGTAGTTAAGTGTTTGCTTTGCAGGGAGAATGAGCTTTTAAAAAGCTCATTCTCTTTTTATATTAACAAGGTTTTGTTATCCACCTGTTTGTCCTGTTCTTACTTTTATTTTTTTCTTGCCATTGTTTTTCTTTTCGTAATCCATTACTTCTTTTGGCTTGGGTTTGGTTTTTGTTTCTTCTTTTTTTTCAGTTCCGGTACTGGCATCACTGTTATCATCTTTTTTTATAATTCCATTTCCGGTACCTGATCCATCGTCCAGTTTTCCCAAAATATAATTCTCTTTCTTTATTATTTTTCCTGTTTCGGGTTCATAAAATGTCCACATGCCATGTTGCACTGTTGAGCCTTCCATTTTTACTTCAACCAGGTACACTTTTTTCGGATCATTTATGTCAAATACTTCAACGGTTTCTGTTGGGTGCTCAGGATTGTGTGAAAGCCAGCTTTCTTCACGTATAATATCACCCATTGTATTAAAGTATTGCTGTTTACCATGTTTGTTTCCCCAGCGATAGTTTTCAACTGCAAGCAGGTCGCCCTGCAGAGTGTAAACACGCCAGGTACCTTCTTTCTTTCCGTTTACATATTCGCCTTCTTCTTCATAACCGGGTTCACCTCTTATTTCATCAACATGGTTTACCCATTTTCCTTGTCGCTGACCTTTTACATCAGTACAGTTTAATGTGTCGCCTTTTACACCAATTGTATAATCCTTGCATTGTGCTGAACCGCTTATACAAAAAAGAATAAGCGCTGCTATACTTAACATCAACCTTCGTAAGTTTGGAATAACTATTCTGCTTTTCATAACATGAGATTAAAATCAACCCAAATGCCTGAATTAAAAACGGCTGCAATTCATAAAAATTGCCTCCTCAAAATTACCGCTGTTCTTTCTTTTTTACTTGTTTCTTTTTTCAGTGTTGCACAAATTAAGCCTACTACTGCTGAGGAAAGAGACAAGGGAATACAAATGCGTAAAGAACTGGAAAAAAAGTCGCTGTTAAAAGATGCGAAGTTCCGCAATATTGGTCCTTCAATTATGAGCGGAAGGGTTACAGATATTGAAGCCAATCCGGAAGATCCAACTGAATTTTATGTGGCATATGCCAGCGGTGGATTGTGGTATACAAAAAATAATGGCCAGTCTTTTGTACCCATTTTCGATAACCAGCGTGTAATGACCATTGGTGATATTGCTGTAAAATGGTATGGCAGCCGCATTATTTGGGTAGGTACCGGCGAAGTTAACAGCAGCCGCTCATCTTATGCAGGTGATGGTGTTTACAAAAGCATGGATAATGGAAAAACATGGGAGTATCTTGGTTTAAGCGAAACACAGCATATTGGAAAAATTCAGCTTCATCCAACTGATCCTAATACTGCTTGGGTGGCTGCGCTGGGCCATCTTTATTCACCCAATAAAGAACGTGGTGTTTTTAAAACAACTGATGGAGGAAAAACATGGAAACAAACATTGTTTGTTGATGAAAATACCGGAGCTGTCGAAATGGATATCAATCCCAACAACCCTACTGAGTTGTATGCTGCTGTCTGGTACCGTACAAGACGTGCATGGAAATTTGAAGAAAGTGGCGCAACCAGCGGCATTTATAAAAGTAATGATGGTGGCAATACATGGAAACTGATTAGTGGTGCAGGTAGTGGTTTTGCTGAAGGAAAAAAGCTTGGCAGAATTGGTTTAACTGTGTTTCCTCAAAACCCGAATATTGTTTATGCTGTAATTGATAATAATGAACCACAGGCTGATACCTCATCTAAAAAAACGGCTGATACTGTTTTACAGTTGAAAGATTTCAAAACAATGGACAAAGAACAACTGATAGCACTTGATGATAAAAAGCTTGAATCGTTTTTACGTAAGCAACGTTATCCTTCAAAATATACTGCAGCAGTGGTAAAGGAAATGGTTACTTCAGGAAAAATTCAGCCTGTTGCATTGTGGGATTATTTTGATACAGGCGATGATGGCTTCAGCAACAATGCCATTAAAGGTTGTGAAGTTTACCGAAGCGATAATGCCGGTCAATCGTGGAAGAAAGTAAATGAAAAGCCATTGACTTTATTCAGTACATACGGTTATTACTTCGCCAAAGTATTTACATCGCACACAAATCCTGATAAAGTTTTTATTCTGGGTTACAATGCCATGTTGAGTACCGATGGTGGTAAAAACTTTAAGGTAATTGATAAAGGAAATGTACATGCCGATCATCATGCTTTGTGGGTTGATCCTAAAAAAGATTCGCACATCATTAATGGAAATGACGGAGGTGTAAATATTTCTTATGATGATGGCGATACATGGTATAAAGCCAATGCTCCTGCTGTTGGACAGTTCTATTCGGTAACTGTTGATGATGCCAAGCCTTATAATGTTTATGGCGGATTGCAGGATAATGGTACATGGTATGGCCCTTCAAACAATAAAGAAAGCAACGACTGGCAGGATGATGGAAGCTATGCGTTTAAAGCCATCAACGGTGGTGATGGTATGCAGGTGCAGGTTGATACAAGAGATAATTCAACCGTATATACAGGCTACCAGTTTGGTGCTTATTCAAGAGTTGACAAAACCAAACCTTATGTAGCAAGAGCGAATGTACGTCCGGCACATGAATTAGGCGAAAAGCCTTTGCGTTTTAACTGGCAAACGCCCATTCTTTTATCGAAGCATAACCAGGATGTATTTTATTACGGAAGTAACAGGTTTCACAAAAGTTTTAGCCGTGGTGAAAACCCATCTAACCTTAGCGGAGATTTAACCGGCGGTGGTAAAGAAGGAAATGTTCCTTTTGGAACGCTGGTGACCATCAGCGAATCGCCTTTGCGTTTTGGCTTAATTTATGTTGGCAGTGATGATGGACTTATCCATGTAACAAAAGATGGTGGCTACAGTTGGGCTGCAGTTTATACAAAGCTTCCCAAAAATGTTCAGGGCTTATATATAAGCAGGGTTATCGCATCACGTTTCAAGGAAAGCAGAGTATATGTTTCATTAAATGGTTACCGTAACGATCATTTCAACTCATATGTATTTATGAGCGATGATTATGGTACAACGTGGAAACAAATATGTTCAGATCTTCCTGTAGAACCGGTGAATGTTGTGAAAGAAGATCCCAAAGCAGAAAACATACTTTACATTGGAACCGATCATGGTTTGTATGTTTCTGTTGACGGCGGCGTAAGTTGTATGGCATGGAATACAGGATTGCCGGGTGTTGCAGTTCATGATATTGCTATTCAGGAACGGGAAAATGAAATTGTGCTGGGTACACATGGAAGAAGCATTTACGTTGCATCGCTCAGCGAAGTGCAGAAACTGGCAACTGATAAAGCTTATTTTGAAAAGAAAAAGTCGGAAATAAAATAAGAATGTCTGAAACAATTAGCAAAAACGTTTTGCTTTTTATAAATTAAACGAAAATTTTGAATTGCATATATCCAGCAGCACTATTTAAGTTATTTATCAGTGCTTATTGTTAACGATAAAAAATAAAATATGAAACAATTACTGGCTCTTCTGACTGTGATTTCTCTTTTTGTTACAGTTACCGCTTACGCTCAGAATGACAAAAGCAAACGTCCAAGCCCACCTGAATCAACCGAATTTAAAGCAGGTACAGCCAATATTAAAATCAGTTATAGTGCGCCATCGGTTAAAGGCAGGGAAATATGGGGAAAGTTAGTTCCTTATAATGAAGTATGGCGTACAGGTGCAAACGAAGCAACTGTTTTTGAAACCGATCAGGATGTGAAAGTTGAAGGCCAGACTTTGCCTAAAGGCAAATATGCATTGTTTACTATTCCCGGTAAAGATGAATGGATTATTATTTTTAATAAAACTGTTGCACAGTGGGGGGCTTTCAAATATAACCAGGCCGATGATGCTTTACGTGTAACAGTTCGCCCTGGTTTTTCAAATGGTTTTACCGAACAACTGAAAATTGAAGGGAAAGTGGATGGAAGCGTTTCTATTCTGTGGGAAAAACTGGAAATAATATTCACGGTAACACAATAAGAATTCTAAAAATTGCTCAAAAATCCTCCGCTTGCCGGAGGATTTTCATTTCACAGCTTTTCCACAACTGAAGGTACTTATCTCAGAGGCATGGTTATAATGATTAGTTTGCAGCCGTATGAAAGATGGTAAAACCATATTGCTCTTGATTGTATCGCTTTGCCTTGTAGCAACATGGGGTTATCATATTTATGATAAAAGCCATTATTCATCCCCGGAAATCCAGACAAAAGAAGACAGCGCCAACCAGCAAACGGTAAATGACTCTCTGCAGCGTAATTATGCAAATGCGTTAATCAGGCTTGGAACAGTTCAGGTTGATAAGGATTCGTTGAATACAGAGCTCAATCAGAAAATAAATGAAATTGACAGTTTGCGTACAGAAGTAAATATTATACTCAATGTAAACAATATTACAAAGGACGAATTAAAGAAGGCAGAAGATAAAATACTGGTACTTGAGCAGAAAGTAAACCAGTTTAACAAGGGGGCGCAAAGCCGGGGCGATGTTCTTGTAAAGAAAACGAAAAATAATGTAATAGAACAGAGACCTTCAGTTGAAACAAAAAAAACAACTGATGTAAAAAGTGGCGTTGCCACAAATCTTATTGCAACTAATGCTTCAATAAAGGCAATGGTTTCGGGTACAGGTAATTCTACAACAAAAGCTGAAACTGCAGAATATTTAACTGTTGCCTGCTCATTGCAGAATGGTTCGGCTACTTTAAATAATGATGAAATTTATATTGTGGTTACAGCACCAGGGGGTACTGTTATACAGGACGATCAATGGCAGGCCGGAATGTTTTCGTCGGCAAATGGCACACGAATTCCCTATACAAGAAAAAGTATTCTCAGTTATACGAACGGTGAAATGAAGAAAATTTCATTTATAATTAAACCTGCCGGTATTGAGTGGGGTTTATATACAGTACAGATTTATCACAAAGGCCAGCGGATAGGCAAAGCTGATTTAAAGCTGAATTAATTTGTTTTAATCACATTTTTTTCACAGTTGCAGCAATTCAGCTTACAAACAGGTTCAACCAATAGAGTTTGAGTATTTTTACTGATATTTTTTTAATACAAAAGTTTCAAAAATGACTAAAAGGTTTAAGTTGTTGTTCCCGGTTTTGTGTATTGTCGTTTCAGTAACAGTTGCGCAAACCAGTAATAAAGCAAAATACAGTGCAGCAAATATTTATGCAGGTATTGAAGTAGGATCGAAAGGTGTAAAGCTCAGCATTGTTGAACTCAAAAAAAGCAAGGAAAACGGAAATTCATTTTCTATTGTTAAAGACACTTCAGTTAATACAGATTTTATTTCATTTACCAAACAAACGTATGATGCAACATTATCCGGGTTGTCGTCTTTGTTTAATGTTGCTCTTTCTAATTATTCAATTCCGTCAAAACGCATATTCACAGTTATCAGCAGTGGTGTGAAAATTCAGGCTGATAAAGAAAATAAAAAGGACTGGATCAATAATTTTATTAACGATTTCAAACAGAAAATAAACGAACCCGACCGCATTGTTGAAGTGGTTTCTGTTTTGCAGGAAGCTAAACTGTCTCATTTAGGAATTGTGCCATTAGCAAGGCGTTACAATACGTTTCTGATAGATATAGGAAGTGGCAATACAAAAGGCGGATTTTTTCCTTATGGAAATGACAGTGAGTTTTATTTGTTTCAACTTTCATGGGGAACAAAAAGCACAGCCAATGCAACGGAAAAATTATGTACCGATGATAAATCGCTTGCAAACTACAGCCGTGTTTTACAACGGGTAACTGCGGGTGCTGAAAATTCTGAGATTATTTATGCGGTTAACTTAAGCGGAAGTTATCCTGTAAGCGATCATATTGCTTTCAGCGGTGGTATTGCATGGGCAACCGCAACTCTGATTTATCCTGAATTAATTAATAATGCAATTGTACCCGTTACTTACGAAGATGTGGAACGTTTTTACAAACGTTTATCTGAAAACTACGGTTCTTTATCTGAAACGTACCTGTTAAACAAAATGGGCGAGGGATTATGGGACAAGAAAGCAACTGGTGCCGAAATAAAAAGAGTGCATTCAGTTTTCGATCAGCGTTCAATGATGGCCGGTACTGCATTGTTATTACGTATTATGCGCCAGTTTAAATCAGTAAGCGAAGCAAAACAATTTTATCTTGTTAAAAACGGACAAGTTGGTTGGGTGTCGGCTTATGTTGATCAGGTTGTTGACTAAATAAATACTTTATTTTTTATTCTATTTTCTGTTGTAGTTTTTTTTCATTTATTTTTTTGGCATAGTGTTTGAAAATATGATGAAAAATAATTTTATGAAGTCAAAAATTTTGTCCTTTCTTTTTCTTGTTGCAATTGCAACAGGAGTAAATGCGCAGAAATCATCTGTTTTTGTTAAAGCTGGCTTAAACCTCGCCAATGTTTCCGTTACAGATAATGGAACTGTTGATGATGCAAAAATGCTTCCCAGTTTTCATGTAGGGCTGCAGGGCGATTTTCCTATTGTTAAAGATGTATTGTCTTTACAGCCGGGGCTCTTTTTCACAGGAAAGGGTTCTAAAACGCAATCGGGAAATACTACGGATGCAAATTATTACAGGGCTACATCAAATCCTTTGTACATTGAAGTGCCGGTTAACCTCGTAGTAAAAGTTCCTTTAGCCGATAAAAATTCAAAATTCTTTTTTGGAGCAGGCCCTTATGGCGCAATGGGTGTAGCAGGTAAAAATAAAGCCGATGGAAAAATATTTGGTGTGGCATTCAGCAGCAATAAAAACATTGAATTTTCAAATGATGATCCTACAACTTCTTCTGAAGAAGGAGCAGGCTTTGGTATCATGCGCAGATTTGATTATGGATTAAACGGTACCGTTGGTTTTGAAGGTGAATCAATGATGTTCTCAGTTAACTACGGACTTGGACTTGCCAAATTACAGTCAGGTTCAAATAGCAGTGCAGATAATAACAACAAACACAGAGTTCTGAGTTTTACCGTTGGTTTTCGTTTGTAATCTGCTAAACAGGTGCATTTTAATAGTTGCGCCTGTTATTTTTTAATTATGAGATTGATGCCACGTAAACGTAACAAGAAAGACAAGACTCAATAAATAATAAAAATTCCTGCAAGTGCAGGAATTTTTATTTGTACCTATTTGCCAAATTTCTTTTTTAAAGCAGCAAGAGCATCATTTACACTTAGGGTACTCAGGTCTTCTTCCTTTTTCTGAAAACGCTGATTGCTGTTGCTCCTGTTTTTTGAATTTCTTGCCGGTGCTTCTTCTGTTTGCTTAATTGATAAAGCAATTCGCTTTCTTACAAGATCAACTTCAACAACCTTCACCATAACTTTATCATTCAGCTTTAGTTTTTCAGCAGGATCTGTAATATAGTCATGCGATATTTCTGAAACATGCACAAGCCCATCCTGTTTTACACCAATATCTACAAATGCACCAAATCTTGTAAGGTTGGTTACAATACCGGGTATTATCATGCCGGGTATAACTTCTTCAATACTGAAAATATTGGCATATTCAAATACCTGTGCTTCACTTCTTGGATCAAGCCCGGGTTTTACAAGTTCTTTGAGTATATCATGAATTGTCAGCTCACCAAATTGTTCGGTAATATATTTTTTTGAAATGATTTGTCTGATGTTCGCTTCATTTCCAATCAAATCTTCCACTTTCAAATGAAGATCATCTGCCATTTTTTCAACCAATGAATATGCTTCCGGATGTACTGAACTTTTGTCAAGTGGGTTTTCTCCATCAGAAATGCGAAGAAACCCCGCACATTGTTCAAACGCTTTTTCGCCAAGTCTTGGTACTTTTAATAACTGGTTCCGGTTTGAGAATCTTCCTGTTTCATTCCTGTATTTCACAATGTTTTCTGCAATACTGCTGTTAATACCGCTAACATAACTCAGCAAATGTTTACTTGCTGTGTTAAGATTAACACCAACCTGGTTTACACAACTGATAACTGTTTGATCCAGGCGTTCTTTTAACCGAACTTGGTTAACATCATGCTGATATTGGCCAACACCAATGCTCTTTGGATCAATCTTTACCAGCTCTGCCAAAGGGTCCATTAATCTTCTTCCAATACTCACAGCACCCCGTACTGTAACATCTTTATCAGGAAATTCTTCACGGGCAACTTCACTTGCACTGTAAACTGAAGCGCCGTCTTCATTTACAAGGAATATTGGCAAGCCAAGATTTAATTTCTTAATAAACTGTTCAGTTTCTCTTCCTGCTGTTCCATCGCCAATTGCAAATACTTCTGTTTTATACGTATTCACCAAATGCCTGATTGTTTGCTCAGAAGAAAATAATTTGCCCGGTTCGTGAATGAATATGAGATCGGTTGTCTGCAAATCGCCTTTTTCATCAAGACAAACAATTTTACAACCTGTGCGGTAACCCGGATCGATAGCAAGAATTCGCTTGCTTCCCAATGGGCTGCCCAATAGCAGTTGTCTTAAATTTTCAGCAAATACAGTAATAGCTTCTTCATCGCCTTTTTGTTTCAGTTGTGAACGAAATTCTGTTTCCAGGCTTGGCTGTAATAATCTTTTGTACGCATCTTTCACTGCTTTTTTTACCTGGGAAGAGCTTTCGCTTAAACCTTTTACATATTGTGATGCGATGAGTTCAATAGAAGTTTCTTCTTCAGGTTCAATACTCATCTTTAAAATACCTTCTGTAAATCCACGAAGAATGGCAAGTATCCGGTGTGATGGAATTTTATGAACAGGTTCACTAAAGTCGAAATAGTCTTTGAATTTAGCTCCATCAGTTTCTTTATCTTTTATCACTGTGCTTTTTACGAGGGCTTCTTCTTCAAAATATTTTCTGAGCTTTGCACGCACTGTTGCATCCTCATTCACCATTTCGGAAATAATATCTCTTGCTCCCTGCAAAGCTTCTTCAGCCGATTTTATTTTTTCATTAATAAAAGCAGCCGCCTGTTCAGTAATATCAATCTCCTTTTGCTCCAGCAATAAAAGAGCAAGGGGCTCAAGTCCGTTTTCCTTGGCAGCTTGTGCTTTTGTTTTCCGTTTTGGTTTGTAAGGAAGATAAATATCTTCAAGTTCATTAAGGGTAGATGCGTCATTTAATTTTTGTTGCAACAGTTCTGTCATTTTACCCTGTTCAGCAATCGTTTTCTCTATAAATGCTTTTCGCTCAGTAAATTCTTTCAGGAATTTTTGCTGATCTTGTATTTGCTGAATCTGAACTTCGTCAAGATTGCCTGTTTTATCTTTTCTATAGCGGGCAATAAACGGGATAGTGGCACCTTCTGCAAACAATTCAAGAACTGCATCAACCTGTGGAATACGCAAATTCAGAAGGCCCGCAATCTTCGCTGAAAACTCTGTCATTAGCTGTTATATTAGTTATATTTTTTAAAAAAGGGTTGCGAATATAAGCCTGCTGAATCAGAAAAAAAATTTTGAAAAGAACCAAAATTCAATACAGCATATTTAAGAAAGTTTGTTTTGGTCAATGATATTACTATCAGGAAAATTAGCATGGTTTTCGTGGCTCGGCTGTATTACCATTATTTCCTCAATTTTTTCATGCAGGTGTTGTACTGCTGAGCTTATCCATGAAGGAATATCTGTTGTCGCAATTTTCCAGAAACCATTTTCTTTTCCCATTGTGAATAATATACGGTTTCCTCTGTCATCAGCTACATCTACACTGAACAACCCGCTGTTTAACCCCGTCATTTTTCTGAAGTTGAATTCACATAAACGTCCATTTGCTTTTATCAGTCGTGAAAACTGAATATTCTTTGCTACCTGTAATTTCATCAGTAATTTTTTAATTGTTTTAATTTTACTGATGCGGATATTGGGATGAAATTCAAAACAAATCCCGTGCAGAAATCGAATTTTGTGGAAAACTTTAATGAAAAGATCAGTTGCTTATGATTCTTACCTCTTTAATCATGTCCAGTCCGGGAAAGCGTTTCTGCATCCAGCTATTTCCTTTAAAATAGATGGTATCGGCTGCTTTCATCGTTTCATTTCCATAGTCAGAAAAAAACTGCCGCACAACATCCATTCCGTTTATGACCTTTGCAAAAGGAACGAAACCTTTCACTCCGGCTGCGGTTAATGTGTCATATGTGAGATTATTCCGGAGATTGATAAAAACAGAAGTTTTTCTTGTATTTGGAGCACCCCTTGAGAAACAAAGTGTACTGTCTGTATTTGAAGCAACTACCGGCTCATCTTTCAAATTTTTTCCTTGCCAGAAAATATTTTTTTGTTTATCCTCCGATACGCCAAACTGAACAAGATAATCTTTCACAACACGGAATATAATTGTATTGTTATAATAACCTGTTCGGATAAGCTGATAAAAACGGTCTGCTCCTAACGGCGACCAGTGCCTGTAAACTTCAACTGTAAAGTTTCCTTTTGATGTCAGGAATTCGGCTTTGAATGTGTCAGGTGCTTTTTGCTTAAGTACTGAAGCATCTGTTTTCATTAACTGCGCATTGGCTGAAAACGCAACTAAAACAAGCAATGAACAGAGTAGATAAATATTCTTCATAAAAAGTATTTCAAATTAAATATATGTAAATAACTTAATTATGATTAAATGGTTTATATAATCAGTTTTTACTTACTTTTAACCTTTAGCTTTTTTCCCTTTAAAATCACCTGAACTGCTCTTCCTACAGTAAAAACATTCAATTTACCAGATAAGAAACTTCAGCAGAGATATTGGTTAATATCAGCCAATACAATTCGTTACTCATAAAAACAAAAAACGATGCGATTTATCTTTACTCTGGTACTCTTTTTTTCTTTTACTGCTTCTTTTGCACAATTTTCAACTGAGTTAAGTACGGGTATTAACAGCAAAGCAACACCATCACTAAGCATGGAAATATCTTACAAGTTTCCCAAAATTAATGTTGGTACCGGATATATCATCGCTGCTACAGATAAGGTTGAAGAACCAACTATTTTTTTTGTAAGATCCGGAAAAACAATTTTCATCACTCCAAAATCAGGCATTGATTTAGGTGGCGGATTAGCAGTGCTTACTACGAAGCAATTATCAGTTAGCAAAGTTGATAATCAATATTCTTATTACAATAAATCAAATAAAGTAAAGCTGCTTTTGTACACAGATTACAGAAGAAAAATACTAAGAGATGGAGAAATTTTTACAAGAGCCGTTTATACAGGAAATACATTTTTTCTTGGTGCCGGAATTTCATATATTTTCTCGAAGAAGAAATGCTGACCCCGGCTCTATTTCCATTATCTGAATTTTGCAGATAAAGTATAACACACTTTATCGTTAATTCGCCAGAAAATTTCATTATTTACTTTCCTGAGCCTGCGAAGATTTCTTTTATCGAGTAATCTTCCTTGTGCATCATAATATTGCTTTTGCTCATAAATTGTGAGTATAAAGTATTTTTTTGGCGAGAATGGAATATCTAATGCTTTATGACGGATTGATAAGAAAGTAAGTAGCCGTTTGTTATCGTCAACATAATAGTCAAGTGTATTAATCCAGGTACACCTGATTTCTTTCATGTCGTTTACAAGCTGGAGAAGTGCAGTGGGATTATAGCCGAATTTTTTCAATGTATCTTTTATATGAGGATCATCAACAGGAAATTCAAAAATGTATCTTAATGAATCTGTTTTAAGTTCAAAGGAAACAATTTCAAATCGCTTATCATTAAATTCCGCCGCAAACGGCTTTTGGAGATAAAGAGTTTGATAATGATAATTAAGTGCATGTATTTTTTCTTCGTTTTCCTTGTAATAATTTACAGGGAAGCTTCTTGGTGGAGAACATGAAACTCCGGATAACCAGAATAGAAGAGTGATATAAGAAAATATTTTTGTCAATGTTTGTCCTTGTTCTCACTCCATGAAATTCCATAAAGAATCCAGCGGAGTGTGTGCATGTTAATTGTTTTTCTTGTTTTATAGCCTGCATCCCAGAAAGTAATTGTTGCTGCATTATTTGCTTCTGTAATGCCAAGCAATACTACATAATGAGTTGGAATCCTTTTTTTTGTTTTATGATGAAATTTCCTGTGCAGTACCGTATTGTTGAGATACAGGAAGACATTGCCTTTGCTCAGCTTTTCATTAAGAAATGCGGAAAGATTTTTAACTTTTGGACGAACCAGATCACCTCCTTTGGAATGTATTTCCATTTTAAACATAGCTCTGAGCATTCTGTTGAATTTTGACAGATTTGTTGATGCCCATATTTTTTGTTCATCTCCGGGACTGTAGTTCCGGTTTAAAATATTCAAGTACCCCTTAAAATGATCGGCAAGTGTAAAAAATAAAACCTGATCTGCTTCATTCCTGTCAAGTTCACCTTCATAAATAAGTTGTCCTGCTGTTTCTTTTATTCCCTTTGATGGTGTAAAATCAGTATTACGATATGAAGCTTTTCCATTTTGATAAAGATCAACCATAAATTGAACATATCCCAGCGGGTCTTCTTTCAGCAGCACATATCCTAAAGCGGCATAGCTGCAGAAGTTGGTATTTCTTCCTGCAAATAAGAAGTCGGGGTCTTCAATGTTCCTGCGTAGGTTCCTTAAATACAGGTCAGGCTTAATGTGTGGCCAAGAAGCGCTTTTTTTTAGTTCATGTACTTCATTAAGATAATTCAGGGCAAGCTGCTTGTTGGTAAATGATGTTGTTTTAACATGCGATGGCTGTGCATACACAAATGAAACAAAAAGAAGCATAAAACCTTGAAAAATCAGAAAGCGCATCATGCAGAACATTTCCTCGCTAAAATAAAATTTCTTTTTAAAGTTTCTGTTTTTTGATGTTTTGAAAGGCATGACTTTTTTGATGTAATAAAACGATTCGGCTTATGAAATGGATAGAATCATATGCTTAAATTTTTAATCTCTTTTTTTTTTGATGAGGTGAATTTATTTTTCACTCACTTCGTCCAATAAATAAAAAACAGATCGATAGTTTTTGCCGGTTGTTTCACTCATGCTCATTTCACAGGGCTTGCCCGATGAATAGCATTCTTCTGTTTGTTGCTGTTTTACTTCGGCAGCTTCTTTCTTTGATGCTGATTGCAGTAGGCCCGGGTAATAAAACCCTCTGTCGCCAGCCATACCGCAGCAGCTTGCTGCAAATGGTAAAACCGTATTTTTTGCTGCGGCATCCGTAATTTTTGATAGCGATTGCTGCAGGTTAAGTTTATGAACCGAACAAACCGGATGTACTACAATCGAATCTTTCTTTTCTGTAATATTCAGCTTGGGTAACAAAACTTCAGATGAGAATTCAATACTGTCCATAATGGTCATCTGGTCAAAGTGTTGCTGATTTTCAGATGTAAGATATGTGCGGCTTGTCTTTAATGAATAAGTACAGGAGGTAATATCAAGCACAACAGGAATTTTTCCATTACCCGTTGCATTCCACAAATACTCAATCATTTTATTAGCAGTGTATTTATAAGCATTGCTAAAACCTTTTGAAGAAAATGCTTGTCCGCAACATTGTCCCGCAATATGTTCAGGAATTATTATGTTGATATTTGCTTTTTCAGCAAGACTGAGCATTGAATCGACAATTGTTTTTTCTTTTTCTTTATCAGCACCCATCATCCTTGTCATACAGGCCGGAAAATAAAGTACATCAGGCCGTTGATTTTTTTTTGAAGGGACACGTACAGGCCCTGTTAACTGTTTTGTCCAGATAGGGAAAGCAGGAATTAACTTTCTAACCAGCAATGTTAAATGGTACATGAATGATTTTCCTAACAGTTTATTGAACATATTTCCTGTGCGTAAACCAAATTTTACAAGCAGCTCAGTTGTTTTGAAATTTCTTGCAATCAACAATGCAATTCTGTTTGCTCTCTCAGAATGATTTTCTCTTCGTAAATGTTTTACTAATTCGCCGGTATTAATTTCAACAGGGCATACAGTTGCACACATACCATCAACTGCACAGGTATCTAATCCATAATGTGTATAATCTTTCAGAATTTCATTGTATTGTTCTTGTTCTCCCGAAGCTTTCATTCTTGCCAGTGATCGGCGCAGTACAATGCGTTGTCTTGGACTAAGTGTAAATTCCCTGCTCGGGCATTTGTGCTCGCAGTAACCGCACTCTACACATTTATCTACTTCATCTTCCACAACCGGAAGTGATTTTAAATTTTTGATATGACATTTTTCATCACTATTAATGATAACACCCGGGTTTAAAATGTTATCAGGATCAACAAGCTGTTTCAGTTTCTGCATAATTGCATAACCATCCTGTCCCCATTCATCTTTTACATACGGAGCTATCTGCCGCCCTGTACCATGTTCTGCTTTTAATGAACCATGATATTTTTTTACAATCAGTTCAACCAGTTCGTCGTTAAAGGTTTCAAACTTATTTATTTCCTCTGTTGTTGCTACAGGTTGTGAAACTAAAAAGTGAAGGTTGCCTTCTTTTGCATGGCCAAATACAATAGCATCATCATACCCAAATTTGTGAAAAAGTTGCTGAAGATCGACAATGGCATTTCCAAGCCGATCTACAGGTACAGCCACATCTTCCAGCATAACGGATGATCCTTTTGAACGAACAGCAGCTACAGAAGGGTACATGCCTTTTCTTAACTTCCAGTACAAAGCCTGTGTTGCTGTGTTTTCAGTAAATTCTGTTTTATGAATTACAGGTAATCTGTTTATTTTATCAGTGGCATTAATGAATAGTTTTTCCAATTCATCTTTACTATTCGACTGGTATTCGCAAAGTATGCATGATACGTCATCAGCAAGTTCTTTGATAAATGCAGGTGTGTCTTTTAAATGCTCAATAGAACGCAATGCAGGGCGATCCATAAATTCCAGCGCTTCAACATTTGTTTCTCTCAATAACGGAATTGCATCACAGGCCGATTTGGGTGAATCAAAAAATAACAGTCCGGTTTTCTTAAAGGGTTTGTCGGGCAAAGTAAATAATGTTGCTTCGGCAATAAATGCAAGTGTTCCTTCTGCGCCAATTAACAAGTGAGCAAAAATATCAAGAGGATGTTCATAATCTAAAAAAGCATTGATGCCGTAGCCAACCGTATTTTTCATTTTATACTTACGGCGTATTTCATTGCTCAATATGTTATTTGCAAGAATTTCGTTTTTCAATTGCAAAATCCCCTCAGCAATTTCTTTTGATTCGTTGGTAAACCTTTCATAATCTTTCTGAATGGCAGTGTTGTATATTTTACCATCAGGTAATACAAAATGAATATACTTTAATGTATGATAGGAGTTGTCCTTAACACCACAGCACATGCCGCTTGCATTGTTTGATAAAATGCCCCCCATCATTGCAGCATTAATAGATGCCGGATCCGGCCCGATTTTTTTACCTGATTGTTTCAGAATATAATTTACAGTGGCTCCTGTTATGCCTGGTTGAACAGTAACAGCATGAGCAAGCTCATTTACAGTTATTTTATTCCAATACCTGCTTACGTCGGCAAGAATTCCTTCTGTTACTGCTTGCCCTGAGAGACTTGTTCCGGCAGCACGGAATGTAACCGGAGTGTTTGTTTTCTTTGCAAGTTGTAATAACTGTTGTATCTCAGAAATGCTTTCAGGAAAAACAATTGCTTCAGGAATCAGTTGATAAAAACCTGCATCAACCGAGTATGCGTGTCGTTCAATTAATTTATTCTTTAATCGTTCACCAGGGAAAACAGAAGAGAGTTCAGTAATAAGCGGCTTCATATTCAAACTTATAAACAATAAAGTTATACCATTTGCTGATAACTTATTGTTGCTAACATGAATGAGTGTAATGAAAAAAGCGGATTAACTTATTAATTGTGTTTTAATTTATTTGTTACTTGTGTTACTTTCCAAACAATTCATTTTATAGCAGGAGAAAAGATTTGTTGATGAAGTGAAATTGATAGTAATGATAAATCCATCTGACAGTAAATATTTGTCAGATGGATTTATTTATAAAAATAAAAGGAAGAACAATTTCTTATTTTAATCTGTTTTTCCGGGATAGGTTTTAAGCGCTTCTGCTAAACAATCCATTGCTTTATTCAACGAATCTTTGTTCAGCACATATGCAATACGAACTTCATTTTTTCCCAACCCTGGTGTGCCATAAAATCCGGTAGCAGGAGCAAGCATAACTGTTTGGCCGTTATATTCAAATGCTTCAAGCAGCCATTGACAGAATTTATCACTATCATCAATAGGTAATCGGGCAATTACATAAAAGGCTCCTCCCGGATTTGGGCAAAGAACACCCGGAAATTCATTCAGGCGCTTTACAACCAAATCTCTTCTTGATAAATATTCGGCTTTTGGTGCATCAAAGTAATCGGCCGGTAAATCAATTGCAGCTTCACCCATAATCTGGGCAAGACCAGGAGGGCTTAGCCTTGCCTGGGCAAATTTCATACAAGCATCATAAACCTGTTTGTTTTTTGTTACAAGTGCACCGAGCCTTGCGCCACAAGCGCTGTATCTTTTACTGATTGTATCAACTAATATCAGATGCTGATCGAGACCATCAATGTGCATGGCGCTGATGCTTTCTCCATCATAGCAAAATTCACGATAGGCTTCATCACTGAAAAGGTAAAGATCGTATTTAAGACATAAGTCCCTGAGTTTATTCATTTCATCTTTGCTGTATAAATAGCCGGTTGGGTTATTGGGGCTGCAGATGATGATGGCTTTTGTTTTATCAGTAATTACCTTTTCAAATTCATCAATAGCAGGTAATGCAAAACCGGTTTCAATATAAGAAGTAATCGGCACCACTTTTACACCAGCCGCACATGCAAAGCTGTTATAATTGGCATAGAAAGGTTCGGGAATAATTACTTCATCGCCGGGATTAAGACAGGTGAAAAATCCAAACATAATGGCTTCACTGCCACCTGTAGTAATCATTATCTGATCATAACTTACATCAATACCAACTTTTTTATAATACTGTACAAGTTTACGACGGTAACTTTCATTACCGGCACTATGGCTGTATTCTAATACTTTAATATTGGAATTTTTAACTGCATCAAATAAGGCTGATGGAGTTTCAACATCGGGCTGGCCAATATTGAGATGGTAAACTTTAGTTCCTTTTTTCTTTGCTGCTTCGGCAAAGGGAACGAGTTTTCTGATGGGGGAGGCGGGCATTTCAATACCCCTGTTACTTATTTTTAACATAGCAACAAATATAGTTAAATGAAAAAACCCCGGAATATATTTCCGGGGTTTAAAAATGTTGAATACTAAAATTATTGTTGTACAACTCCCTGTATGGTCAATTCCTGCTGCTGATCAATTCCTAAAAATTTTACATAAACTTTTTTGGTAAAGTTTCCGGGAACGGCAGCATTATAAGTGGCAGTGATTGTTCCTGTTTTGCCGGGTTTGATCGGTTCCTTTGTGTAATCTGATTTTGTACAGCCACAGCCTGGTGTAACACTTTCAATTACTAAATCTTCTTTGCTGATATTAGTAAGAGTAAATGTTGCTGTAACAGGATTACCAACTTTAGGTTTGCCAAGATCAACAGCTTCACTGTTGAATTTAGCTACATCACTAGGCTTTTTTGCCTGGCCAAATGCTACCGTAACAAGGAGAAAAGAAATACAAACTGCTAATACTGATTTCATTTTTTTATTTTTTGAATTATTGCTTAAATACGTTTAGTGCTTCATTGTTTGGTGCCGGTTGATCGGGCGTTTTCCATACAAGACCCTTTATTGTTATCATTTTGGTTTGCCCGCCATTGTAAAAAATGGTAATTGTTTTTTCAAACTGCCCTTCACTTGCTGCATTGTACCCTACTTTTATAATGGTTGAAGCGCCTGCCATAACCGGCTCTTTACTCCATTCGGGGGTAGTGCATCCGCAACTTGCCTGTACATGCTCAATCTTAAGCGTGTCTTTACTGATATTCTGCACTGTAAAATTATGGGTAACAGGTTTGCCCTGTGGAATTTTACCAAAATCAAAACTGTTTTCAGATACTGTAATCACTTCTGGTTTTGGTGTTACAACCGGTTGTTGCTGGGCTATTCCCTGCACAGCCACAATAGTAAAAGCCAGTAACGGAAATAATAACTTTTTCATTTTGAAAGATTGTATTTTCAAATGTACACATTAACTAAGACAGTTCATATACTCTCTGGGTTGCCTTTCACAATATTTTAATTTTTTAAATAAATGAGTCTCAGTTTGTTTGCCCGGCAGAATTAATTGTTCACAGCTTATTTTTTGTTTTCACCAAATTTTTGAGTACACGCTCAGGTGGGTACAAAAGATTTATTTTTGTTGTATGGAATCAACCACAAAGGACAATCTGCATTTGCAGCAACTTTCTTTTGAAAACTTCAAACAGGAAGTTTTGCAGGATTACCGTTTTGCATGCCTTAGCCGGGAGGCAAGTTTATTGGGAAGAAAGGAAGTACTTACCGGAAAAGCCAAATTTGGCATTTTTGGTGATGGGAAGGAAGTTCCGCAACTGGCAATGGCAAAGTTTTTTAAACCGGGCGACTTTTACAGTGGTTATTACCGTGACCAGACCTTTGCTTTTGCAACGGGTTCGGCTACGATTAAAGAATTTTTTGCTCAGTTGTATGCCAACCCCGACACAAATCACGACAGGCATAGCGCCGGCAGGCAAATGAATTCGCATTTTGCAACTGAAACAGTTTCGCTCGATGGCGAAATACTGGATTTGGTGAACCGCAAAAATCTGCTTTCGGGGATGGCACCTACTGCGGCACAAATGCCAAGATCGGTTGGTCTTGCATTAGCGTCAAAGCTTTTTAGAGAAAATGCGGAACTAAAGCAATACTCCTCTCTTTCAGATAACGGTAATGAAGTTTGTTTTGCCACAATTGGCGATGCTTCAACCAGTGAAGGGCATTTTTGGGAAACTGTTAATGCTGCTGCAGTACAGCAAATTCCATTAGCAATTTTTGTTTGGGATGATGGATACGGGATTTCTGTTCCCAAAAAGTATCAAACAACAAAAGGCTCTGTTTCCGAAGCATTGAAAGGATTTCAAAAAAAGGAACATACAAATGGTATTGAGATTTATAAAGTAAAAGCGTGGGATTATGCCGGTATGTGCGAAGTATTTGAAGAAGGAATTGAAAAAATAAGACAGACTCATACACCGGCTTTGTTTCATGTGGAAGAAGTAACACAACCGCAAGGGCACTCAACTTCAGGAAGTCATGAACGTTATAAAAGTACAGAGCGCTTACAATGGGAACGGGAATGGGACTGTAATAAAAAAATGAAAGAGTGGGTACTGGAAAATTCACTTGCAGAAGAACATGAGCTGAATGATATAGAAACCGAAGTAAAAGAGTTTGTACGCAGTCAGCGAAATGAAGCATGGACAGATTATTTTCAACCGATTAACGATCAGGTACAGAAAGTTCTTCCTCTTTTAACTGATTTAAGTGAAAAATCTGCACATGGAAATGACATTAAAAATTTTATTAAGGAGCTTAAAAACAATCGTGAACCAAACCGAAGGGATGTTTTAAGTGTATTGTACAGAAGTATTGCGCTTTCTGTTGATGCAGATTGTAACGAAGCAAAAGAGTACTATGAAGAACTGGTAAAAGAAAACAAGGAATTCTTTAACACTCATCTGTATCACGAGGGTGCAGCAAGTGCAATGAAGGTTCCGGAAGTAAAAGCTGAATATACTTCCGATTCTCCTGTAATGAACGGGTACGAAGTACTAAACCATTATTTCGATCAGCTATTTGAACATAATCCTAAAGTAGTTGCTTTTGGCGAAGACCTGGGATTTATTGGCGATGTTAATCAGGGCTTTGCAGGCCTACAGGCAAAACATGGCGATATAAGAATTTTTGATACCGGTATTCGTGAAATAACAATCATGGGTCAGGGCATAGGTTTAGGCATCCGTGGTCTTAAGCCAATTGCTGAAATTCAGTACCTTGATTATCTTGTTTATGGATTGCAGCCATTAACAGATGATGCAGCTTCGTTACAATTCCGTACTGCGGGTAGGCAGGCAGCGCCAATTATTGTACGTACAAGAGGCCACAGACTTGAAGGTATATGGCACAGTGGCTCCCCAATGGGAATGATTATAAACAGCCTCCGTGGTTTTTATGTATGTGTGCCACGTAACATGGTACAGGCCGCCGGTATGTATAATACACTTATTCAAAGTATTGAGCCGGGTATTGTTATTGAATGTTTAAACGGGTATCGTTTAAAGGAAAAACTTCCTGCCAATCTTCAGCATTTTACTGTGCCAATGGGCATACCGGAAGTTATTAAAGAAGGAAATGATATTACAATTGTATCGTACGGCTCTACATTAAGAGTTATAGATGAAGCATTGAACTTTATTGAAAAATTTGGAATCAGTTGCGAAGTAATAGATGTACAGACTTTATTACCTTTTGATATAAATCATAAAATACTTGAATCCTTAAAGAAAACCAATCGTATTCTGTTTGTTGATGAAGATGTGCCCGGCGGAGCTGCAGGTTATATGTTTAACAAAGTAATGGAAGAACAGGGTGGATACAAATATCTTGATGTAGCTCCAAGAACAATCACCGGAAAAGATCATCGGCCTTCTTATGGAAGTGATGGTGATTATTTCAGCAAGCCCAATGCGGAAGAAATTGCCGACGTAATTTTTCAAATGATGAGGGAATAATTAAAACACACCAATGAAATTAGATTTATACCAGGTTGATGCATTTGCTTCAAAATTATTTACAGGTAATCCGGCAGCAGTAATTCCATTGGAAAAGTGGATTGGTGATGAGCTGATGCAGACTTTGGCAATGGAAAACAATCTTTCCGAAACTGTATTCTTTGTTCCTTCAGAAAATAGCGAAGCTGATTATGATATTCGTTGGTTTACACCTGAGGCAGAAGTGAATTTATGCGGGCATGCAACTCTTGCCAGCGCATTTGTTTTGTTTACTCTCCTCAAGTTTAATAAAACTTCTGTTGTATTCAGTTCAAAAAGCGGATTATTAAAAATTACAAGAAAAGACGATTTGTTTGAAATGGAATTTCCATCGTGGAAGCCGGAACGGATTACTGATTATCCTCAAGGCTTGGAAGCTATGCTTGGTGTAAAAGAAATTATTGGAACTTATCGTTACAGAGACCTGATTGTAGAAGTTGCACACGAGGAAGAAGTAAAATGTGCAAATCCTGATTTTACAGCAATGAAAAAAACAGGCGAAAAAATAATACTTACAGCAAAGGGTGATAACGATGCTGATTTTGTTTCAAGGTTTTTTGCCCCGTCAATAGGAGTTAATGAAGATCCTGTAACAGGTTCGGCTCACTCACAATTAATCCCGTTATGGAGTGAAAAACTTTCAAAGTCCCGCATGTTTGCAAAACAATTAAGTAAGCGTGGCGGTGAAATTTTCTGCGAACAGGTGAGTAATGAAAAAGTTATGATGGGCGGAAAATGTGTTTTTTATATGAAAGGCGAAATCTTCCTTTAATCAGGCAGCCTTTTGTTTTTTATGCAGGAGTTCATTTATAAACTTCTCTTTTTTCTGAGTAAATGAATTTCTTTTTGATGCAATCATAAATGTTCCGAGAAGTAAAAAAAACAAAAGTATCCCGGATACCCATGAAAGAATATAATAAGTTCTTAGCAGGTAAGGTCTCAGGGAAATCCGGTCTGCCTTGGTTTTTCCAACAGCGAAGTTAAGCGATGACTTTACTGCTGAACCAACAACCGGAATTTTATCCCAATTTGTATAACGAACTCCTTCATATTGATAGGCTGTGTCATAATCAGCCGGGATCTGATTTTTATAAAAATTCCAGTTTTGATGTAAATCGGCAAATGATGCGTATCTGCCATCTTGTCTTTTGAAGCTTAGTTCATACATTGGATCGAGTACAATCCAGCCCTGTTCGGTTTTTGCTTCTACAAACATGTGGCCACCATAATGTCCTTTTGCTTTCATCTGGCCAATTTTTACAGGAATGCCTTCTGCCATAAGTAATCTTGTAAGCACTATTGCATAGCTGCCACATGCGCCAGCACCGGTCATTAAATCATAGGTTGCCGGATGAAAGAAGGATACTTTTAATCCTTCTACCTTATTTGTTTTAAAAACGAGATACCTTCTTTCCTGTAAATAGTTTGAAATCCTGAGAGCCTGAATTGCGTAATCAGTTTTTGAATAACCTTTTGGAAGGCTGTCGGCAATTTCCTTACGAATTGCTTTGAATATCTGGTTTTCGTATTGCGATTCAGTTGAAAAATAAAACAGTGATGAAATTATAATGCCGTTTAAAAAAAATAAGAAATATAAATTTTTAAAAAGGCTAGGTAATTTTCTTTTTGATTGCTTAGAAGGCATGGTGATTTTTACTATTAGGAAGGTTTGTAATTATTTCCAGATTAGTAAAAGATCAAAAATGCTGCCTGAAGTTTAATTTAATCAAGAAATTTTTTTCTCTGATTAGCTGTTGGAATCATACAACTTTCTCTTCTGCCAAACCATTTATAACGACTTCTACTGATCCAGTTGTAAATATAGTTTCTGATGAAAGAGGGAATGATTTTTAATGAATAAAATATTTTCCAAAATAAACCAAAATAAATGGAAACCCTTAGGACTGCATCTGACTCAGAATAGACTTTGCCGTTATCGTAAAATATTACAGAGGTTATATGTTCGGGGTTGATGTTGAATTTTGGCAATAATTCATGTGCTGTTTTTCCTTGCAGCGGAGCAAACTTCAATAAGTCTTTCTTATCTCTTTTTAGCGCAAACTGAACCCAGAAATTACAAAAGTTGCAAACTCCATCAAAGAAGACGATGCGTTCATTCATACGTTGAATTTGCTTTGATAAAAAAAAAAGCACTTTTTAAAGTGCTGTCATTGACTATCCCATGTTATGGAAAACTTTCTGAACATCTTCGTCCTGCTCCAAACGTTCAATCAGCTTACTTACATCTTCTGCCTGTTCATCATTTACTGGAACTGTTGTAGTTGGTATCCATTCAACTTCTGCACTTAAAGGAGTAATGCCTTTATCTTCGAGTGCTTTCTGCATATTACCAAAATCGGTAAATCCACACCTGATTACAAGAATATCTTCACCGTGCTCACCAGTACTTTCTCCTAATTCTTCCAAACCAAAATCAATCAGCTCAAGTTCCATATCTTCTGCATTTAAACCTTCGGGCTTTAGTTTAAATACCCCCATTTTCTTAAACTGAAAACTCACACTGCCGCTGTTACCTAATGCGCCGCCACCTTTATTGAAATGACTTTTTACGTTGGCAACTGTACGTACATGGTTGTCTGTAGCCGTTTCAACCAAAATAGCTACGCCATGCGGAGCATATCCTTCGTATAAAATTTCATCGAAGTTCTCCATTTCTTTTCCCTGTGCACGTTTGATGGCAGCTTCAATACGATCCTTTGGCATGTTAACACTTTTGGCATTTTGCATGCAACGGCGAAGTGCAGGGTTGGTTGATGGTTCGGGGCCACCGGCCTTTACGGCAATGGCAATTTCTTTACCAATACGGGTAAACTGCTTGGCCATACGGTCCCAGCGGGCAAACATGGTGCTCTTTCTAACTTCAAAAATCCTTCCCATTATTTGAATTTATGGTTTGATGATTTAATCCGGGTAACAATATTACCAAAGCTCCCGGGCTGCAAATGTAGGGCAATGGCCGAAAACAAAAAACGCTCCTTTTAAAGGAGCGTTTTAATCATTTAAAAAAACTATTTCTGTTGTTCAAAATCATCGGCTGTTGGTAATACATCAGCAGGTCTGAAATTGAGCTTGCTGTGATGACGGCTGTAAATAAAATATACAAGTAAGCCTATTACCATCCAGCCAAAAGCAACTGTTAGGGTTTGCGTATCGAGCCCGATAATCATTGCAGAACAGATGAGAACACCTAAAGTTGATACAACAGGGTAAATGGGGGTTTTAAATGGTCTTTGAATATCCGGTGCTTTTACACGTAATATCCAAACGCCTGCACTAACCAGTACAAAAGCGAAAAGTGTTCCGAACGAAGTCAGATCACCAGCAACATGACCCGGTACAAAAGCAGCAAATAAACCTACGAATACAAACAGTATGATATTTGCCTTATAAGGAGTTTTGAATTTAGGATGAATGTCTCCGAATGCTTTTGGTAACAAGCCATCATTACTCATTGTAAAGAAGATGCGGCTTTGCCCCATCAGCATCACAAGAATTACAGATGAGAATCCGGCAAGAATGGCAATTGTTACTGCAGTGGCTAACCACCCATATCCATGCATATAAGTTGAAATGGCATAAGCTACTGAAGCCTCACGTCCTTTTTCCGGATCAACAAAATCTTTCCAGCTTGCAACACCGGTTAATACATGCCCAAACAAAATGTAAAGAATGGTACATACAACCAGCGAACCAAGAATACCAATCGGCATATCTCTTTTTGGATTTTTTGCTTCCTGCGCTGCAGTACTTACCGCATCAAATCCAATAAAAGCAAAGAATACAATTGCAGCACCACCCAGCACACCACCAAGGCCATGTTTATTCCATCCGCTGTAATCAGCAATTATTTTTCCTGCCTGGTCTTTTACAGGAGGAGTGTCAGCAGGAATTAAATAAGGAGTATGATTTGCCGGGTTGATAAATTTCCAGCCAATAAAGATGAATACAATTACAATGGCAACTTTAATAAACACAATTATCATATTTACCATTGCCGATTCCTGCGTTCCTTTAATTAATAATAATGTAAGCAGAAGCAGAATTACAAGAGCCGGGGCGTTCATGATACCGGAGTGATGAATACCTGCTGAATCAGTAAAACTTTCAAATGGCGAATGTGTCCATTCGTATGGAATCCTCATACCGAAAAGTTTGTTCAGGTATTCGCTCCATGCAATAGATACAGTTGCTGCACCCAACGCATATTCCATAATCAATGCCCAGCCAATAATCCAGGCAACCAATTCGCCCATTGTAGTATAGCTGTACGCATAAGCACTTCCGGCAATAGGGATCATGGCTGCAAATTCAGCATAACATAAGCCGGCAAAAGCACATCCTATAGCGGCAACAATAAATGAAAGTGTAACACCTGGGCCTGCAGCCTGCCCGGCCGCTGCTGCTGTTCTTACAAATAAACCAGCACCAATAATTGCACCTATACCAAGCGCAATAAGATTAGCGGGGCCTAAAGTTCTTTTTAATCCTTTCTCTGCATCTTCTGCCTGGGCCAGAATTTGTTCCAGAGGTTTCTTAGCGAATAAACTCATATTGTATAGTTGAAATTTAGTTTCTCAAAAAAGATTTGGAAAAATATCGATTTATTCGATAAAACGATCAAAAGATTTATCAACGGTTGCAAAGCCCGCATCTTTCAAACACTAAAAACGTATATTGCGCCACATAAAATCCGGAGCATGGGAAAGGGTAACCGTTTAACGATTTATATTTTGCTGGCAATGGCGTTGGGTATTGTGGTGGGGTATATTGTGCATGAGTATGGTACGGGTAATAAAATAAATTACATTCCCAGAAAAGATTTTGTCGGGAAAGATACGATAACGTTAAAGGTAGATGGCAAGGCTATTTATCAGGAAGTTATTGTGGCAAAAAGTATTGATTTTAAAAGAATCAAGGATAGTGTTGATAAATTAGGCATTTGGGTTGTTGAACAGAATAATTCTTTAACTGATCAGATACCATACACAATTTCTTCTCAAAAAATCAAAGGAAATATCTCATCCGAAATAAAACAACCTCATGATGGAACGGTTGTTATTTCAGCTATCAAAAGTTTTTCAGATTTAATAAAACTTCTCAGTAGTATCTTCATCCGCCTTGTTCAGATGATAATTGCTCCATTGGTATTTACAACGTTGGTGGTTGGTATAGCTAAACTCGGCGATTTAAAAGCGGTAGGCAGGGTAGGAGGAAAAGCTTTGCTATGGTTTATCTCTGCATCTCTTACCTCTTTGTTACTGGGCATGTTGCTGGTAAATGTATTTAAACCGGGTGCCTACATTAATCTTTCACAGGCCGATACGGAAGGTGTAAAAGATCTGATGACTAAAACATCCACGTTTTCTCTGCAGAATTTTGTAGAGCATATTATTCCCAAAAGCCTTATTGAGGCAATGGCCGCCAATGAAATATTACAGATCGTTGTGTTTTCGATTTTCTTTGGGGTGGCGGCTGCGGCAATTGGCGATTATGCAAAGCCGTTGGTAAAGGCACTTGATGTGGCTTCGCATATCATTTTAAAAATGGTGAATTATGTTATGAATTTTGCACCGCTGGGTGTGTTTGGCGCTCTGGCAGCAGTTGTAGCTGCTAAAGGTTTGGGAATTTTTCATTTCTATTTTGTTTACTTCGCTTATTTCTTAGTTGGTATATTTTTACTCTGGCTGTTACTTATAGGTGTTGGTTATCTTGTATTGGGTGCAAGAATGAATACGCTGCTGAAACGGATAGGCGGGCCGCTGTTAATTGCCTTCAGTACAACAAGCAGTGAAGCCGTTTTTCCAAAACTAACGGAAGAGCTTGAGCGTTTTGGGTGCAAAAACAAAATAGTGTCTTTTGTATTGCCGCTTGGTTATTCATTTAATCTTGATGGCAGTATGATGTATATGACTTTCGCCAGTCTCGCTATTGCACAGGCTTATGGAATTCATCTTGATCTGGGAACACAGTTAACCATGTTACTTGTGCTCATGCTCACAAGCAAAGGCATTGCAGGTGTGCCAAGAGCATCGCTTGTGGTTGTGTTGGCAACCTGTGCTATGTTTAAAATTCCACCTGAAGGGGTTGCCTTGATCTTGCCTATTGATCATTTCTGCGATATGTTCAGAAGCATGACCAATGTTGTGGGCAATGCCCTTGCAACTTCGGTTGTAAGTAAATGGGAAGGTGAATTAAATGATGGAGATATTACAACTGCTTAAACTATTTGAACGATTTATGTACACAATGAATATGCGATTTATCTTATTGCTTGCAGCAATTCTTTTTGCCGGAACTATTGGCGCTCAACAGGTAAAAATAAAAGTATTAAACCAGTACGAAGCACCGGTTGATGCTTTTACAATTGATGGAAAAGATTACCACACAACAAAAAACGGAACGATTGATATTGTGGCTGAAGGCGGCGATTCACTAACGTTCGATGCAAAAGAATACAAAGCAATAAAGATTGCAAAAAGTGATTTAATTGAGGGTGCAGTTGTATCCATGCACAAAGTGTTTACGTGGAAGGATATTCTTAACCCGATGTTTTATATAAAATATGGCGGGCTGTGGTTATTACTGTTTATCATTTTTGCTGAAACCGGTTTGTTTGTAGGATTTTTTCTGCCAGGCGATAGTTTACTGTTTGTTGCAGGTATTTACAGCAGCAATCTTGCACATGAGTTTCTGAGTTTATTCGGGCTTGGGTCTGTAAATAATGAATGGTTATCACTGCTGGTACTTTGCAGTTTAATCTCATTTGTAGGAATATTTGGTAATGTTGTTGGGTACTGGACAGGCAAAAAAATAGGCCCGGCTATGTATAACTGGAAGGATAACCTGTTGTTTAAAAAGCGTTATCTGCACGAAGCTCATGAGTTTTACGAAAAGCATGGCGTAATTGCCATTGTGTTTGCAAGGTTTCTTCCGTTCATCCGTACGTTTGCCCCCATTGTTGCAGGTATAGTTGACATGGATAAGAAGAAATTCATGTACTTTAATATTATAGGTAGTGTGGCATGGGTAACAAGTATGATTTTCGCAGGGCATTTTCTGCAGATATGGGTTATGAACCAGTTCGGTATTGAACTGAAAGATAAACTTGAACTGATTGTTATTGTTATAATCATAGTTACCACCGCCCCCGTATTCTGGAAATTACTGTTTGGTAAATCAAAAAAAGAAACCGGAACAAAAGCTGAATAATTAAAATGAAGCCTGCGCATCAATCAAATGCAGTTCTTACTATTCCTGTTATTGTAGCTGCTCTTGGCTACCTTGTTGATATTTATGATTTGCTGCTGTTTACAATTGTAAGAGAGCCAAGCCTTGCCGGTGTTGGTGTTGATAAAGCTAATACAGCAGAAATACTTGCTGCAAGTACAAAAATCATCAACTGGCAAATGATTGGGTTGCTGCTTGGCGGTTTTTTATGGGGAATTCTTGGCGATAAAAAAGGAAGGCTGAGTGTTTTGTTTGGTTCCATCCTTTTATATTCAGTTGCAAATTTTGCTACAGCATACGTAACAACAGTTAATCATTATGCCATTGCAAGATTTGTAGCAGGAGTTGGCCTGGCTGGAGAACTTGGTGCTGGAATTACACTGGTTAGTGAGCTTTTGCCAAAAAATAAACGAGGAATAGGTACATCACTTGTTGCGGGAATTGGAGTGTTCGGGGCTGTGTTTGCTTATCTTACTTACAAAATTACAAACGACTGGAGGCTATGTTATAAAATCGGAGGTGCTTTAGGTATTGCACTTCTGTTGTTGCGTGTAAGTGTTGCAGAAAGCGGCATGTTTAAAGAAGTAAAAGAATCAAACATTACTCGTGGAAATGTGTTGATGTTTTTTAACAATGCCGGACGCTTCCGGAAATATTTTCTTTCTATACTCATCGGTCTTCCAAACTGGTTTGTAGTTGGAATACTTGTAAATCTCAGTAACCGTTTTGCAAAAGACTTTTATGCCAATGCTCATATCGACAGCGGACGTGCAGTAATGTTTACATACTCTGCTATTGCTGTAGGAGGTATAACTATCGGGCTAATAAGCCAGTATTTCAGGAGCCGCAAAAAGGCACTTTTCATATTTTATGCACTCACTATTATTTCCATAGTCTTATTCTTTTCCCCCTTGAATAATTCTGATACTGCTATGTACATTATTTGTACTCTCCTTGGTTTCAGTACAGGTTTCTGGGCAATTGTTGTAACAATGGGAGCCGAGCAGTTTGGTACGAACCTGCGTGCTACGGCTGCAACCACAATACCAAATATGATACGGGGTTCCTTGCCTTTAATTAATATGATGTTTCTTGATGTTTTTCAGAAATCGTGGAAATGGTCGCTCACGAAAAGTGGTGTTATTACAGGGGTTATTGTGATTGCTGTTACCTTAATTGCAGCTTACTTTACAGAGGAAACATTTCATAAGGATCTGAATTATGTGGAAGGAGATGAAGTGACTTCCTGAAAAAATAGTACTGTATAAAAAACGGCTTCATATTTATGAAGCCGTTTTTTTGTTTATTCAAAAGCCGGAATTATAATGTTTTCAGCACATCATTCATTGCTCTTACAGCATCTGCACTTTTGTTGAATGCGGCCTGTTCATCTTCTGACAACTGAAGGTCAACAATTCTTTCCCAACCGTTTTTGCCAATAACAACAGGTACTCCAAGACAAATATCTTTCTGGTCATATTCACCATCAAGATAAACACTACAGGTACGGAGTTTCTTTTCATCACGTAAAATTGATTCAACTAATTTCGCAACTGCTGCTCCAGGTGCGTACCATGCTGAAGTTCCTAATAAACCTGTAAGTGTGGCACCGCCAACCATTGTGTCTTTTACAATTTTATCCTGTTGCTCCTGTGTAAGAAAGTTTGTTACCGGTACACTGTTCCATGACGCATGACGGATTAACGGAATCATTGTAGTATCGCCGTGGCCGCCAATTACAACGCCACTCAAATCAGAAGGGCTGCAACGTAAGTGCTGGCTGATCTGGTATTTGAAACGGCTGCTGTCGAGTGTGCCACCCATACCAATAACTCTGTTCTTTGGCAGGTTGGTTGCTTTCAATGCATGGTAAGTCATTGTGTCCATCGGGTTGCTTACAATGATGATGATTGCATTGGGAGAATATTTCAGAATTTCTTCGCAAACATTTTTTACAATACCTGCGTTTACAGAAATCAGTTCTTCACGGGTCATTCCGGGTTTGCGTGGAAGACCTGATGTAATTACCACTACATCACTGTCAGAAGTTTTGCTATAATCACCCGTTACACCGGTAATTTTTGTATCAAAGCCGAGAAGAGTGGCAGTTTGCATCATGTCCTGAGCCTTACCTTCAGCAAGACCTTCTTTAATGTCGAGCAAAACAACCTTACGGCAAATTTCTTTACGTGCAATATTATCGGCACAAGTAGCTCCTACAGCTCCGGCACCTACAACAGTAACTTTCATAATAAGTCAACAAATTTAATTGTGAAGAATAAAATTGTGCTGCAAAGGTATTGGAGGTTGATGAAAGTCAAAAAAGGAAATTATCTTTATTGGTTTAAAAAAAAAATCATGGTCATTGTTTATTTCATTTTGGTTGTTTTTGGGCTTGTGCTTTTGTGGGCTGCCATACTTCCCAACAAGTATTTGATCGAAAAATGCATCATTATTAACCGGCCTGCAGCAGAAGTTTACAATAAAGTGGCTGACCTCAATCATTATAAGCAATGGAATCCCTGGCAAAAAACCGACCCTGAGGCAATGGCAACTATATCTGGTGATCCCGGCCATGTAGGGCATAAATATCACTGGAATGGAAAAAAGGTAGGTGAGGGGCACTTAACAATACGCTCAATAGCACCTGGTAAAGCTGTGAACTTTGATCTGAAATTCATCAGGCCATGGAAGTCAGAAGCAATGGATGCCTGGGATTTTACCGAAACTGCCGATGGAACAAAAACTGTTTGGCGTAATTCCGGCGAATTACCATTTCCAATAGCACGGATTATGGGGCCAATCATTAACAAACAACTGAACCGCCAGTTTGAAGAAGGTTTAAAAAGCCTTAAGGAACTTTGTGAGCAATAATACGGAAAGAGAAAAATAAATTTGGATCATTACGAATTTTTCGTAGATTTACGAAAAATTCGTAATGATGGTTGAAAAACTTTCTCAGCAGGAAGAAGAAGCCATGAAAGCAGTATGGCGCAATGGGGAAGGAAATGTGAAGTCTTTCCTGGATAATCTTGATGTTGAAATTCCTTACACAACACTTGCTTCTACAATTAAAAACCTTGAGAAAAAAGGCTATCTGATCAGCAGAATGGTTGGCAATGCTTATTTATATAAACCTGCCATTACAGAAGAAGAATACAAGAAAAAATTTATGAATGGGTTTGTGAAAGAGTATTTCGAGAACTCGTATAAAGAACTTGTGAATTTTTTTGTTGAGCAGAAAAAATTATCTCCTTCAGAGCTCAAGGAAATTATTGAAATGATTGAAGGACGGAAATAAACAGCGTTTTAAAACTTAATAAAGTCATTATGCCTTCATTAATAGAATATCTTTTTAAGGTTTCAATTGCTCTTGCTGTTGTATATATATTTTACCAATTGTTTCTTCGCCATCTTACATTTTATAGCTGGAACAGGTGGTATTTGATTGGTTACAGCCTTCTTTGTTTTTTTATTCCATTGTTCAACATTACAGATTTTCTTTTTCACCATGAGTTGCAGCAATCAACTGTAGTGCGATTTGTACCCTTAATTGGAAATATTCAGTTAGTGAAGCAGAAAGAAATATTCATAAATCGGGAATCTGTTCTGCTGTTCGTTTTCTTTACAGGCATTGCTGTTATGCTTATACGTTTATTGATACAGATTTACGCAATGCGGAAAATAAAAGCCAGATCGGTTGTTGTATCAAACGGTGATGTGAATCTTTATCATGTAAATGAAAACATCATTCCCTTTTCGTTTCATAATTCCATTTATATTAACAGATCGCTGCATTCAGAAGAGGAATTACAGGAAATTATCCGTCACGAGTTTGTTCATGTAAAACAAAAACACAGCATTGATATTTTACTGGCTGAATTTCTGTTTATCATCCTTTGGTTTAATCCTTTTGCATGGCTTATGCGCAAAGCCATCAGGCAAAACCTTGAATTTATAGCCGATCACCAGGTGCTGGAAGAAGGTATTGACAAAAAGCAATATCAATATCTTTTACTGAAAGTAATAGGAAACACACAATTCAGCCTTGCACCAAAATTTAATTTTAATTCTTTAAAAAACAGAATTGTTATGATGAACAAAATAAAGTCTGCCAAAGTGCAGTTACTGAGGTTCATGTTTATACTGCCGCTGATTGCAGTTATGTTACTTGCCTTCAGAAATAATTACAATAACAGCAAGCACCAGGAGGTAGCAACGCTTTTCAATGCAACTCCTGTTTCGTTGCAATTGGATACTGTACCTGCTCCTTTGGCAATGGAAAAGGATATTGTTACAATTAATGTTACTAAAAATGATACTGTTCAGCAGGTTGAAATTGTTTTGAAAAACGGGAAAAGAGAAGCGTATAACCTTAACGATGCAAAGCAAAAAGAAGAGTTTGAAAAGAAATACGGGAAACTTCCGCCGCCCCCTCCTCCGGCACCATCTGCAACTAACCTGAAACTTGCTGGTGAAATAAAGACTGTGAATATTTATAAAACCGATGGAACTAACAAAGTAAAAATTGTACTTAAAAATGATAAAACTGAGGAGTATGATTTAAATGATGCAAAAGACAGGGCCGAAATGGAGGCAAAATATGGAACAATGATGGATCCACCGCCGCCACCGCCGGCAGCTACAACAATAGCTCTTACTATCACTGATAAGCCCACATTAAGCAAAAAAGGATATTATGTAACTGTTGCTGATAACCAGGGTGAATCTGTTATAATAGTGAAAGACAAAAACATGAAAATTGTTGAAGCCGTTACTTTGAACGAATGGAATAAAAAGAAGAGTTTTTATGAAAATAAATATGGCGCTTTTGCGCCTGTAGTGCCGCCGCCACCGCCTCCTGCAAAAATTTCAACTGTTACTGTTACGTCAACTGGTACTGCTAACGTAACAACTACAAATGTTGTGGAAAAAATTGTAGTGGGGCATCCTGCTGAAGCTGCCAACAGCCCGGTTTATTTTATTGATGGTAAAGAAGCAACCAAAGCTGATATTGAGAAACTTGAGCCTAACAGTATTGAAAGTATTGATGTTTTAAAAGATGAATCGGCAACAAAAATTTATGGTGAAAAAGGCAAGAATGGTGTTATCATTATTACAACAAAAAAGAAAACTGCTTCTTTAAATTTGGAAAAAGTATATGATGTAATAAGGCTTGAGCCAAACAAATAAAAGCTAATTCAGCAGTTTAATCAACTCTTCTGTTTTTACGCCACCGTCGTAAAAGTTCAGGAGAGTTCTTTTTTTATTATAAACAGCAATACCCGGCAGGTACCCGTTTCTGAAATATTTTGGAAAGTAGAAAAGAACATCACGGCCCATAATGATATTTTTATATTTTGAAATGTTCATTTCTTTATAAAAAGCCTTCATCTTCTCAAATGGAAGGGTGGTGGACATAACAATCTGGGTTTCTTTAAACTCCTTGATATGTTTCAGCAACTCTTCTGTCTGGTGCCGGCAATGTTCACATTCCGGGCTGAAACCTATAAGGATTATATTTTTCTTTTTCGATAATCCATCGTTGTAAAAAACAGTAGTGCTGTCGGCTAATAATAGTTTGAAGTCGGGAAAAGGTGCATTTTTCAAATGTGCCGGAATTGAATCGGGTTTATTGCCCGCAAATAAGTTGCTGATAAAAATTACTGACGCAAAGAGGATTAACAGTTTCTTCATGCCGCAATTTACATTGAACCGGTTTAAAAAGCTGTTAAACAAGCTGCCATGAAACCGGAACCATGAAACGAGCGTGGCAACAGGCGATGCCACAAGCAATTAGCCGGGTACAAAATCTTTTACTTCCACTTGCTGGCAAGTGCTGTTACCTTATATTTGCAGCCTCAAAAAAACAGGTTTATGGCAAATACTTCAGATATAACTCGTGGTATGATTATTAAGCTGGATGGCAGCTTATATAAAATTGTAGAGTTTGGCGAAAACAAAACTGCCCGTGCTGCAGCAAAAGTTTGGGCTAAACTGAAAGGGGTTGATAACAACCGCTCGGTAGAACAAACATGGAACAGCGGTGAAACGATTTACCCTGTGCGTGTTGAACGTAAGGAATTTCAGTTTTTGTACAAAGACGATACGGGTTATAATTTCATGAACAATGAAACATTTGAGCAGATTACTGTTCAGGAAAATGTAATTGATGCTCCGCAGTTTCTGGTGGAAGGTGGCGGCGTTTCGGCATTAATTAATACCGAAACAGAGTTGCCTATGAGTGTGGAGTTGCCCGATAAAATTGTGATGAAAGTTACTTACAGTGAACCTGGAATGAAAGGTGATACTGCAACCCGTACATTAAAACCTGCAACTGTTGAAACCGGCGCTACTGTTATGGTTCCGCTGTTTGTAAACGAAGGTGAAACCATTCGTATCAACACCAAAACAGGTGAATATGTGGAGAGAGTAAAGGAGTAAAAAAATCTTTATTTTTAAAAATGGGCCGATTGAACATCCGCCCATTTTTGTTTAAAAAATACAGATTTTTGGTCGTAAAAGTCTGGTTTTGCTTCAAATTTGAAGAAAATAGGGTAATTCTGCTGTATTATCCCTTATCTTAGCCGCCCATAATATTTTTCATTTTAAAACCTCACAGTCATGGATTTTAAACAAATTCAGGAGTTGATTAAAATGGTCAACAAATCCAATCTCAGTGAACTAAGTATTGAAGAAAAAGATTTCAAAATTACCATAAAACAAAAAGAAGAAGTTTTACACCATACGGTTGCGGCTCCGGTTGTACATGCAGCTCCGGTTCATGCAGCAGCAGCGGCTCCTACTGTTGCTCCAACAGAAAAGAAAGCTGAGGAGGATACCAGCAATTATATAACGATTAAAAGCCCGATGATTGGTACTTTTTACAGAAAACCATCTCCCGATAAACCGGTATTTGCCGAGGTAGGTGACGAGGTTGCCCCGGGCAAAGTTGTATGCATTATTGAGGCTATGAAGTTGTTTAATGAAATTGAAAGTGAAGTAAAAGGCCGCATTGTAAAGGTGTTGGCAGAAGATCAGACTCCGGTTGAATATGACCAGCCACTGTTTCTTGTTGACCCGAGTTAATTGAAAAGCCTTTATGCGGTTTTGTAAAATAATTTTTACTGCTGCATTTGACCAATTTCAAATTTCAAACCTCAAATTTACCCGATGTTTAAAAAGATATTAATTGCCAATCGTGGTGAGATAGCTTTACGGATTATCCGTACTTGCCGTGAAATGGGAATTAAAACAGTTGCTGTTTATTCAACTGCCGATAAAGAAAGCCTGCATGTAAAGTTTGCCGATGAGGCCGTTTGTATAGGAAAACCTGCTGCATCAGAATCTTATCTCAATGTACCCAACATTATTGCCGCTGCCGAAATTACAAATGCCGATGCCATACATCCCGGTTACGGATTCCTGGCTGAAAATGCAAAGTTTGCTGAGATATGCAGACAAAACGGAATTAAATTTATTGGGCCCACACCAGAGCAGATTATGGCAATGGGCGATAAAATAACCGCTAAGGAAACCATGATTAAGGCAGGTGTGCCTGTTATTCCCGGAAGTGATAGTTTAATTGAAAGTGTGGAACAGGCAATAGAAATTGGCCATGAAATTGGCTATCCTGTAATATTAAAGGCAACTGCTGGTGGTGGAGGTAAAGGCATGCGTGTGGTTTGGAGTGAAGATGAAATGGAGCGTAATTACCATTTGGCGAAAACAGAAGCTTTGGCTGCTTTTAAAAATGAAGGAATTTATGTAGAGAAGTTTATTGAAGACCCAAGGCATATCGAAATCCAGATTGCCGGCGACAGGTATGGGACTGTTTGCCATTTAAGTGAAAGAGATTGTTCCATTCAACGTCGTCATCAAAAATTAGTTGAAGAATCGCCTTCGCCTTTTATGACACCAGAGCTTCGTAAAGCAATGGGCGAAGCCGCAATTAAAGCAGCATCGGCTATTGGTTATGAAAGTGTGGGAACAATTGAATTCCTGGTTGATAAGCATCATAAATTCTACTTTATGGAGATGAATACACGTATCCAGGTAGAACATTGTGTAACAGAGGAGGTAACCAATTTTGATTTGATTAAAGAGCAGATTTTAATTGCAATAGGAGAAAAAATAAGCGGCGAAAATTATGAGCCGCAAATGCATGCAATCGAATGCCGCATTAATGCTGAAGACCCTTATCATGATTTCCGACCATCGCCCGGTAAAATAACAATATTGCATCAGCCCGGGGGGCATGGCATCAGAATAGACTCCCATGCGTATGTTGGTTATGTAATTCCTCCTTACTACGATTCAATGATTGCTAAAATAGTTGCAGTGGCACGCACCAGGGAGGAGGCAATTAATACCATGAGCCGGGCGTTGAGTGAATATGTAATTAGAGGAGTAAAAACCACCATTCCATTTCACCAGCAACTGATGAAAAATGAAGATTTCCGAAATGGAAATTTTACAACGAAGTTTTTAGAAACGTTTGAGATGAAATAAAAATAAGTAAGAAAAAATTCGAAAGAGCCGGAAACTTAACTGATAAAGTTTAGCTTCCGGCTCTTTTATTTCAGTACTTTAATAAAGGACTCTTTAGCAGCCTTATTAAGGAAGCAAATGTTATTCTTTCAAGCATAATAACAGGTATTATAGGCTTATTAATACATAATTACATCTAAATTTTTTTAAGTTTTTTCTATAATTAAATAAATAAAATCACCACTTTGACAGGTGTTTTTTCTTCGTAAAAATACCCTTTTTTATAATTAAAAATCGTACTATTATTTATAATTGTCTGATTGTCAGTTAAATAGGCAAATGACTGCATTTTGTGATAACTGATTTTTGTTTTTTTTTGTTTTGCCCCCTTGTTGAAATTCTTTGCTGGCAATAATTTTATATATCTTAGAAAAATCATATATCCAGATGAAAAAATTATCCATTATCCTGAAAACAGTTTTTTTTGCTGTATCTCTTCTTTTTTGTCAACTAAATTCATTCTCTCAAACAACAGGTTATAGCGGAACAGGTAAGAATATTGATGTTACTTATCAACGTTGTGAGTGGCGCATTAATCCAGATTCGGCTTCTAAAGGGATAAAAGGGGTTGTTACTCTCTATTTTGTTACAAAAGCAGCAAGCGTAACTTCTTTTACATTAGATTTAAGGCGGTCAGCATTTAACAATGTAAACTTATCGGCAAAATATCATGGTTCTGCTACGACTGTTACCTTTCCTACAACAGGTGATAGTATAAGAATCTCTCTTCCGGCAGCATTACCCATTAATACATTTGATTCTGTATCTATCTCATATGCTGGAGCGCCACCTGCTGTAAGCGGACAGGCAGAAGGTTATCAACTGAAAACAGTCAATTCAAAGAAAATGATTTATACTTTATCTGAGTCGTATGAAGATCGAGACTGGTGGCCGTGTAAAGCAGATATGCAAGACAAAATTGATTCGCTTGATATATATGTAAATGTTCCATCAGCTCATACTGCTGCTGCCAACGGGGTACTTATCAGTACTACAACAGCGGGTAGTAATCGCATTTTTTATTATAAGCACAGGTATCCAATCGCTTCTTATCTTGTTGCTGTTGCGGTTTCTGAGTACACGATCAATAGCAGGGGAACTGTGAATATCAATGGAAAAAATATGCCGGTTGATTACTATTACTTGTCTAACCGTACACCAACCGCAACACAATTACAAACGATGGATCGCTGTAAAGATGAATTAATTGCGTTTAGCAATAATTCTATTTTTGGCGATTATCCTTTTAAAAACGAAAAATATGGGATGTATGAATTTGGATGGAGCGGCGGAATGGAACACCAGACTTTTTCAGCTATGAGTTGGGGTTCAATGACGAGTTGGTCAGTAATTGCACATGAACTTGGACATCAATGGTTTGGTGATAAAGTGACATTTAGTACATGGAACCATTTATGGTTGGCAGAGGGATTTGCAAGATATATGGAGGCCTTAGCAGCTGAACTTGTACCTGCATTGGGGCAAAATGATTCAACAGTTCGATTTGATTTTAAGGATGTTGCAAATAATACATACCCAACATATAGCTGCTATATTCCTAACTCTACAATAACTACTTCAAATGTATTATGGAGTAGTGCTTACGGATCAACTGTTTACGAAAGAGGTGCCATGGTTGTATCAATGTTAAGAACGTTGTTGGGCGATACGAAATTTTTTCAGGCATGCCGCAATTATCTGAACGACCCGATTCTTGCATATCGTTCTGCTACTACTGATGATTTAAGAAATCACATGCAGGCCGTAGCAGGTGGGTATGATCTTACTCCTTTCTTTAATTCCTATGTTTATGGGAATGGGTATCCTTCTTATAATACATCAATCAGGTGGGGTAATCCTGGAAGTAACCGCATTAGTTTTAAAGTAACAACTCAAACGAAAAGTACAGGATCAACAGTTTCATATTATTATACGCCAATTGCTATCAGAGTTCAGGGTTCTCTTGCATCTCAGGATACTGTACTTGTAATTTATGATCAGAATGGGCAACTTTCCCGTGGTGGTAATGGCATTAGTACACCTACATCCGGAAGTTATATTTATTTTATGTTAGGATTTAATCCTGTAACTGTTACGTTTGACCCCCTTAACCAAACACTTGCAACAGGAGCGGCACTAACATTTGATAATGTGGATCCTTTACTGACATTTACCACACTTGATGTAAAAGTGGTTGATTTTACTTTAAAACATCTGCTATTCAAAAATGATTTGGATATCGCTTTGTCAGATTCTGATGGCGAAATTGCGAGTGTAATTCTGCAAAAGGGAAGAACAACCGGTGATTTTGAAGATGAGGGTGTGATGGCATTGGCTAGTGTAAAAGAAGGAATCAATCATTTTCATTTTACAGATAACCAGCCTTTTTTAGATGAAACATATTACAGGGTAAAGATTACAGAAAAAAGCGGCATTATTAAATATTCAAAAGTATTGAGTTCTCGGTTTATTAATGCTCAATCAAATGCAGTATATCCAAATCCGGCATCAAAAAGTGTTATAATTAAGTGGAGCAAATCTTCATCTGGCAACGTAGAAATAAGTTTTTACAATTCTGTAGGAAAGAACGTAATGCAGAGGTCAACAACAGGTAATTCAATCAATTTATCTGTTTCGCATTTGCCGGCAGGAGTATATGTAGTGAGTGTAAAGCAGGGTGAAAAAGTTCTGCTAAACAGTCAGTTAATTATTAGCAGGTAATTGGAGCAAAAACAATCTTAATCCGTTTTTATGAAAACAACTATCCGTTTATTTACTATTCTTTCACTAATTGCAATTTGGGCAAACGCATCTGCACAAAATGCAACAGTTAGCTATCCATTTGCAGTAGGTAGAACGAGTTGCGGTAGCGGTACTGAGCAAATTCACTTTTACACATATAATAGCACAACTAATATAATCACCAGTATTACAGGTACATCTGGTGTTGTAGGGAGATATACTCCCCAATTAAGAATTGGAACAAGCGGCTCATCGGGTCAACGTTTTACTTCAAACTATTCAAGTATTTCCTATAATCCTGCAGATCATAACATTTATTTTTTATGGACTGCAACGAGTACTTTTTCCGGTTCAGGAACAGTGCCTCGTACATATGTTTGGCGATGGCCTGCGGGTACAATGCCTACATCAACATCGCCACGTCTGGATACTCTTTGTTCTTTCTATGCTGATATACTTGGAGTGGCTTTTGACAATAATGGTAATGGTTATGTAATTGATTTTACAGCCTCTGCTCCTTATAAGGGAATGCTTCGTTCAATTAATTTCTCAACCCGCATAATGGGGCCGGCAGACACGCTGGCTTTAACGGGAGGTGCAACAATTTATGCATCTGGTAGCGGAGATGTAGCCATGTCTCCTTCCGGCCAGATGTTTTTTGTTGTTGATAATAAATTGTTCACTCCTAATTATACTGCTTATACAGGTACAGGAGCTAATCTTACTTGTACTTATATTGATAGCGTTCAGGTTCCGTCAAACAATTTTGTGGGGTTAACTTATGCGCAAGGAGAAACAGTTGCAGCATTTTCTGGAGGAGGTTGCCCGTTCAGGGAAGTAAATCCATTAACAGGCGACACCAATGTTATTAATAAATCTGGTACTGTTTATTCTGCGGTTGATCTGGCTTCTATTGTTTCTGGTATAGGCGCAGCAAAAAAAATAGTATCTGTTACACCAACTGGTACGCCAAATCAGTATGATGTAGTGTATGATGTATATATTCAGAATTACGGCAATACTGATATCACGAATGTTCAGGTTACAGACGACCTTACGGCAATAAATGGCGCTGCGAATGTCTCAAATGTCACTACCTCATTTGTTTCAAACCCTGCCGGTTTGGTTTTAAATGCATCGTTTAATGGAAATAGCAATAAGAATTTGTTAAATGGTACTGGTACATTGCCAAATTACCCTGTTGCGAATAATCATTGTACAATACGAATTTCGTGCAGACTCTCAGGCATTCTTAACGGAGTTGTTTATAACAATAGTGCTACGGCAACTGCTATAGGTTACAACAGTCAGGCATTAACCGATGTTTCTACCAATGGATCGCTGCCGGATCTAAATGGAAATGACAAGCCTGATGATACGGGAGAAAATCAACCAACTCCTTTGCTCATTTCTATCACGGCTCAAACGCCACCATGTTCTTCTTTAACCAATGTTCTTGTAACTCAAAATTTTGGTTCCGGTACGGGTTTGTCAACTTCAATCCCCGGTGTGGTTGCAGGATCAGGGGTAACGGTAAATTCTCAAACAACCGGTTACACTCTTTCATCTGTGCAACCCCTTGCAATTGATAACGGGACAATTACAAATAATGCTCACAATGCAAATAATTCTGATTTTATCAGCCTTACAGATCATACAGGAAATGCAAATGGAGGTATGTTGGTTGTAAATGCAGATGCATCGGCTAAAAACTTTTATAGTATAGATTTTAGTGCCGGACTTTGTGCTAATCAGGAATATTCTGTCTCATTTTATGCTGCATTTATAGGGAATGCTTCCTATCAGACTGTTTGTAATGGTTTCGGTGGCTTCAAATATCCCAAAGTAAAAATCCGTGTTCGTGATTTCTCCACAGGATTAGTTATAACAGAGGCAAGTAGTGGAGATATTTTCAGCACCATCTGGGGGCAATATGGGTTAAAATTTACAAGTCCTGCTACTTATTCAAGAATTATAGTAGAACTGATTAATGATGGTTTGGGTGGATGTGGTAATGATATTGCAATTGATGATATACAGTTTGGTTCGTGCAGCCCATTACCAACTGTTGCTTTAAATCATATTAATGCAGGTTGTTTGGGAACAAGTGCTTCATTTACTGCAGTACTTTCTGATCCCGGAGCAATTATTGGAACTCCGGATTATCAATGGCAAATAAGCACTGATGGTGTTACATGGTCAAATATTGCTTCAGCACCCAATGCAGCAACATATACGATTCCATCTGTTGCAGCAGGTGACGTAAACAAGTACTATCGTGCAATTGTTGCCAGCGCAGGCAATTTGTCTAATGCAAATTGCAGCTATCCATCACCTTCTTTTTTTTTAAAGGCTGGTTGCGACATAGATGATGATGATGATGGTATTCCGGATATTGTTGAAAGTGGGGGTGTTGACCCGTTGGACGACGATGACATGGATGGAATTCCAAACTATATTGATACAAATTATCCTGGTTTTATTGATACAAATGGAGATGGGGTAAATGATAATTTCGATTGGGATCTTGATGGTATTATTAATGAACTCGATCTTGACAGTGATAACGATGGTATTCCTGATGTGGTTGAAAGTGGAGGTGTTGATACAAATGGAGATGGTAAAATTGATAACTATTCTGATACAGATAATGATGGTCTTTCACAAAATGTGGATGCGAGCAATACAGGCTCTGCAGGTTCAGGAAATGGATTAGGGTTAGCAGATACTGATGGAGATTCAATTCCAAATATGTTTGATCTTGATAGTGATAATGACGGAATACCCGATGTGATTGAGGCGTATGGCGCAGACATTAATAATGATGGAGTAATTGATGGATATACAGATGCCGATCATGATGGATTCAGTGATAATGTTGATGGAGATGTAGGTAATGATGGCATTGCTGAAAATGCAGTGAATGCATTGTTGAGAACAGGTGCCGATGTTGGAGGAGATGGTCGTGCTGACAGTTATCCATATAAAAACATGGATGCAGATTCAAAAACGAATCCTTATGACCTCGATAGTGATGGAGATGGTATTACGGATGTAAGAGAAGCAGGCTTTACAGATGCAAATTATGATGGCAGAGTTGATGGTGCAATTAATGCAAAAGGTAGAAATAGCAGTCTCGCAGGGTTGCCTTCTCTTTCGCTGCCAAATACTGATGGTGCCGGAAAAATTAACCCCTATGATATAGATAGCGATGATGACGGAATACCCGATAATGTTGAAGGAATATCAACGAGCAGTTATTTGTTGCCTTCTGGCCTTGATAGTGATGGGGATGGTATTGATAATACATATGATAATTATTCAGGCTTTGGAGGTAATGGTATTTTTCCATTTGATAAAGATGGAGATTCAATACCTGATTACTTGGATTCAGATACGGATGGAGATGGAGTTATTGACAGGATCGAAGGAAATGACCTCAATTTAAATGGGAAAAAAGATGACAATGTTACTTTGACTGGTGTTGATACCGATGAAGATGGGCTTGATGACAGATTTGATAATAATAATTCATCGGCAGAATCCACTTCAGCATATATGGGTAACAGTGGATCAGTAAGCGGAGATCCTACTCCTGGCTCAATTACAACAGTGCAAAGAACCTCGGGCTCATTAAGTTGCGCAACAGAAAGAGATTGGCGTTGCAGTAACTATATTCTTAAATGTGAAATAATATCATTCGATGCTGCAATGGAGCAGGGGCAATCAGCTTTGTTAAAATGGGAGATATTATGTGATCAGGAAATTAAAAATTTTGAGATTGAGCGTAGCACTGATCAGGTTAATTTCAGCAGAATAGCTGTATTAAAAGGTAATGAAGCCGGAATACAGTCACAGCAGAAATTTACTTTCAGAGATCAATTGCAAAATGTTCCAGGCAACTGGGTTTATTATCGACTGAAGTCGATTGGTAGTGATGGAAAGATTCAATACAGCAGTATTGTTACTTTGAAAAAAAGAATTGTTGATGAAGCCGAAGTAACAATTTTCCCAAACCCTGTAACAAATAAAATGCAGATACTTGTACCTTCAGAGGAAAATACAGATGCCGAAATTTCGATTATTGATCAAACAGGCAGAATAGTATATAGATTTAAAGAGGTTGTAAAGAAAGGGAATAATATTCTCATATTTAACGAGGTGTATTATCTTAAACAAGGCTTATACTTTTTGCAGGCACGGGTAGGAAATAATGTGTCAAACCAAAAATTCAATAAAAACTAATAAAATAAGCCGACTCATTTGAGTCGGCTTATTTTTAAATGAGGGCTAATGCAGCCTTTTACTCATCTCAAAAACAACATCTCCCTGTACTTCGGCAAATACCAGCTTTCATCGTCAACCAGCATTTCAAGTTTGTCAACATGATAGCGGATGCCGTCAAAGAATTTTCCTTTAACATCATCACAATAAGCAATTGCTTTTTCTCTTGTGTCGGCAATGTTATTTGCTTTTCTGCGTGCCGCAATCATCTGTTCAACCAGGTCGCTTACGTTGTTAATATGATAGGAGATTTTTTCAAGAATCTGTTTTTGGTTAGCGTAGGAATCAGCACTAATCCCAATTTCCATCAATCCCTTAATGTTGCTGATGAGTAAATTCTGATACCTGATAGCAGCAGGCAATACATGACTGGTACAAAGTTCACCCATCATCCGTCCTTCAATCTGTACTTTCTTAATATAGTTTTCCAGTTCAATTTCATGGCGGGCTTCCAGTTCAGCATGGGTAAATACGCCGGTATCTTCAAATAACTTTTTGGCTTTTTCCGATACCATTGCATCAAGTGCATAAGGTGTGGTTTTTACATTCGGCAATCCTCTTTTTTCAGCTTCCTTAGCCCAGGCTTCACTGTAACCATCACCTTCAAACAATACTTTTTTACTTTCACTTACATACCGTTGAAGAATGTGCATAATGGCAATCTCTTTCTTTTCACCTTTATCAATCAACGCATCCACTTCTTCTTTAAAAGTAATAAGGGTTTGTGCAACAATTGCATTCAAAACCGTCATTGCATTGGAACAGTTGGCATTTGAACCTACCGCACGGAATTCAAATTTGTTACCTGTAAAAGCAAAAGGCGAAGTGCGGTTCCTGTCGGTATTATCAAGCATTACTTCTGGAATACTTTTATGAAGATCAAGTTTAAGAATGGCTTCATCCTGTTCATCAAACTTATTGGTAACACGTTTTTCAACCGCATCCAATACCTGCGAAAGGTAATTACCGACAAATACAGAAATGATTGCAGGAGGTGCTTCATTTGCACCAAGCCGGTGATCGTTTCCTGCACTTGCAATGGATGCTCTTAAAATATCGGCATACACATCAACAGCACGTACAACGTTTATGAAGAACGTTAAGAACATCAGGTTTGTTTTCGGTGTTTTGCCAGGGGCAAGCAAATTAACGCCTGTATCAGTTGCCAGGCTCCAGTTATTATGCTTGCCACTGCCGTTAATCCCTGCAAATGGTTTTTCATGCAGCAGCACCCTTAATTTATGGCGGCGTGCTACACGGTCCATTACATCCATCAGTAAAGTATTATGGTCAATAGCAACTGCTACTTCTTCAAAAATAGGAGCACATTCAAATTGCGCAGGTGCCACTTCATTATGCCGTGTATGAAGCGGAATACCCAGCTTGTATGCTTCATTCTCAAAATCACGCATAAAAGCATAAACCCGTTCAGGTATGGCACCAAAATAATGATCTTCCAACTGCTGGCCCTTTGCAGGCGCATGGCCAAACACTGTTCTGCCACTCAGTACCAAATCCGGCCGGGCATTAAACATGGCTTCATCAATGAGGAAATATTCCTGCTCCCAACCAAGTGTAGGAGTTACTTTGGTTACGTTTTTATCGAAGTAATAACAAACGTCTAAAGCAGCTTTGCTCACAGCTTCAAGAGCTTTCAGAACTGGTCCTTTATAATCGAGCAGTTCACCAGTATAAGAAACAAATACCGTAGGAATACAAAGCGTTTTGCCATTACCTATCTCCATAATAAATGCAGGTGATGATGGATCCCATGCAGTATATCCTCTTGCTTCAAAAGTAGCTCTGATGCCGCCGCTTGGAAACGAGGATGCGTCAGGCTCCTGCTGAATCAGAGCGCCGCCGTCAAACTCTTCAATAGCAGTGCCATCACCTTTCAATGTAAAAAACGAATCATGTTTTTCTGCAGTTGATCCGGTAAGTGGCTGAAACCAGTGTGTAAAGTGGGTAACTCCTTTGCTCTCGGCCCATTGTCTTATGCCGGCGGCTATCTGGTTGGCATTTTGCCTGTCAATTTTTTTACTTCCTTTTATAGAGGATACGAGGCTCTTGTACGCTTCATCGCTTAAATATTCCCTTGCAGTTTTAAGTGTAAACACATTCTGACAAAAGATCGATGTAATTTTCTGCGGATTTTCAACATCCGGCAGTTCCTTTCTTGTGGTAAAATTTTTAATGGCCTGATAGCGTAATGACATAGTTGTGTTTTTAGAAACTCAAAGGTGTGAAATATTTAAAAACTTACACAAATAAAGTTTGCTTATTCGGCAGTGGCTTTCAGCCATGCCCGAAGGTGTTTTTTATACAGAAGCCGGTACATCTGTTTGGCTTCCGTTGCGTCGCACACTTGTACTTTAGGTAATTCTGTGCAGCAATTAATCTCTTGCAAATAAACAATGGGGTATTTCAGATGTGCAGTTGCCTGTTGTTTAAATTGGTGAAACCCCGCTTTCAAGATAATATTGATGTTCTTTTTTTAAGTTGTCTATGAAAAAAAATATGCCTGTTACCTGTGGATTGCCAATACTGATAAAGTACCATTTCTCTTGTTCAAAACTTATCGGACAAACAGGATGCTTCCCAAACTTGTTAAGCCACCAAAGTTTTTTAGATGAATCCAAAGCTTGTCTTGATAAACCATCATGAATGTATCTTACTTTAATAGTGTCTTCATCCCATGAAAATTCACCTGGTTTATTAAATTCAATTTTTTTTGGTGCTTTATTCATTGAATAATGAATATTACACGATGTTGTATACAATACTGTGTACTTAATTGGGTAGCCCTGATTGCCAATAGAATCTACTTGAATTTTTTCAATCGATACCCCGTTATCAAAGTATCCGTTTGTAGAAATGTAATCTTTGGTTAATGTAATTTTTGGTGGCGCAAAAGCACTAAAAAATGAGTAGGCAAAATAAAGCACACCGGTAATAGGTAGAAGAATTATCAAAGTTGTAATAATAATTGATCTGATGTTCTTTTTCATAGTACTTGTAAGTTTTGCTTTGCCCTTCAGGTATGGATAGCTACCCCCAAAGTAAATTCATCGAAAAGCTTTTCAAACTTTCTGGATAAAGGTATATCAGTAAGTAATTCAAACTTTGCAAAGAAGCACAAACAAGAGTATTTCTTTTTCTTTCCTTTTCGATTAATTAAGTAAATATTTAAGTCTCTAACCTCAACTTTTACAAAGCCCTTTTAATCAATACCAAATATGCCATACTACGGGCAATCAACTGTTTTATCCCTAAAATCTTCATTTATACCCAGTTGGAAGGCTTCTTACATCGGCTGGATAGCCATTTACATTGGATGGATGACCTCTTACACTGACTGGATAGCAGTTTACACCGACTGGATGGCAGCTTACATCGGCTGGAAGAACATTTACATTAGATAGATAGTCATTTACATTGGATGAACGACCGCTTACACTGCCGGGATAACAGTTTGCACTGCATGGATGGCAGTTTACATCGGCTGGAAAGCCATCTACAAAGGCTGGAAAAATAACTACAATAAAAAAACAGGCAATTACACCCGCTGAAAAGCCAAATACAGCAAATAAAAAAGCAATTACACTAACTGAAAAACCATCTGCAAAAACTGGATGGTCAACTGCAGTAAAAATTTAAGTATCTACAGTAACGGGAAAATAAACTGCTTCAAATAAAAAGCAATCTGCAAAAGCTGAAAAGTGATCAGCATCAAACAAACCCCAACCACAGGAAAAAGAAAAGCCATCAAAAAAAATCCCCCGGAAAACCGGGGGATCACATGTACAGTTGATTTAGGCTAATTATACTTAAACAGATTTTACTGTTTTAATAATACGTGCAGCTACTTTGTAAGGATCAGCAGCAGAGTTAGGGCGACGATCTTCCAGGTAACCTTTCCATCCTTTTGCAGGCACGGCAACAGGAATACGGATTGAAGCACCACGGTCAGAAACACCATAACTGAAATCATGAATACTTGCAGTTTCGTGCTTACCTGTTAAGCGCAGGTGGTTATCGGCACCATAAACAGCAATATGTTCTTTTACTACCGGGCGGAAAGCTTCACAAACTTTGTCGAAAATTTCTTTACTTCCTGCCGTACGTAATAATGTATTAGAGAAATTAGCGTGCATACCACTGCCGTTCCAGTCTAAATCGCCAAGTGGTTTGCAATGCCAGTTAATTGCAACGCCGTACGATTCGCCAATTCTTTCAAGGAGGTAGCGGCCTAACCATATCTGATCGCCTGCTTCTTTAGCTCCTTTAGCAAAAATCTGGAATTCCCATTGGCCTGCAGCAACTTCAGCATTAATACCTTCAACATTTAAACCCGCTTCAAGGCAAACATCTAAATGTTCTTCAATAATATTTCTGCCAAAAGCATTGCTGGCACCTACTGAACAGTAGTAAGGACCTTGAGGGCCAGGAAAACCACCGGCAGGGAAACCTAAAGGCTTATTGGTTGCAGTATCCCACAGGAAATATTCCTGCTCAAAACCAAACCAGAAATCATTGTCGTCATCATCAATTGTTGCACGACCATTTGATTCGTGCGGAGTGCCATCAGCATTCAATACTTCGCACATAACCAAAAACCCATTTTTCCGTTGGGGATCTTTTATGATGTAAACTGGTTTCAGTAAGCAATCAGATGAGCCGCCCGGGGCCTGTTCAGTTGAAGAACCATCAAAACTCCACATTGGGCAATCTTCAAGTTTGCCGCTGAAATCTTTTTCAATTTTTGTTTTACTACGGAGACTTTGTGTAGGCTTATAACCATCAAGCCAAATGTACTCTAGTTTAGACAATGACATGTTGTTTGTTTGATCAGATTAAAGAATGTAAGAAAATTTCCTTTTGAACAACCAAATTTACTATATTATTAAATTTTCTTGAAAAAAAACTTGAGTTTTTCAGAATTTAACGCTTGTTAGTGTTTAAAACTAAATATATAATTTAATTTAATTTGTTTTTTCGCCAGTCAATGGTGCAAATAATTGGTACCATTATATATGGAATAAAGATGGCTCTGTACCGAACAATTGCCCCAAGTTGTGGAACTATTAAGCCAATAAGAAGTAATAAAACAGCAGAGATGGAAAACAGGAAAATAACAACGGAATGCCTGAATGGATTATCGTTATATCTGAAAAACCAAATTCCGGCTAACATCCACATTAAAAGAATTTCCAGGGCGCAGGCAAAATAAAAGGGGGAGATAATTTCTGTAATATAGGGTCTTGCTAATGTATGATTAAGAGATTGAGGGGCATTTTTTAGAAAACCGATAAAGGATGCTTCTAATTTTCGTTGGGGAAGAAATGAGTTGCCTCCAAGTTTAATAAACTCTTTGTTTCGTACAACTATTGATACAGGCAAATCAAATTTCGGGTGAATGTATTTACCTCCAAAAAAAACAGCGCTGCTAATAATAGTCACAATTAAAAAAGCAATCCATTTTCTTTTGAAATATCTTTCAGCCAGCCACCAGGCAAATAAACCTGGTACAGTTGCTAATACCACATGATTTCTGACCGGGAAAATCAGCAGAATTAATAAGCAGATCAGTAAAACTTGTTTCATCTTAAGTTTATGATCTTTAAATGAAAAGTACATGATATAGATAATCAGGGAAAGAAGCGTAAATACAATGCCGTCTTTATGAATGCCCGATGACCAGAAGATAAATGATGGGAAGAAAAAAGTACTTATTGTAATGAGTTTTAGCCTGTTTGGAAACACATCATTCATTACTCTTACAAAAGCTAACGGCCCAAAAAGTGTAATAAAAGAATAAAAAATAACATTTACATAATATCTCGACCCGCTTAATAAATTAAATACTGCAACTATTTTAACCATGTAAAGATGGCGCAGATCGTTCCAGTAAGAGTTATTGCTTGAAAAAAGATGTTTATAGCCTTTTCCTTCAGGGTTTGCAAAAATGCCTGTAATAAAACGTACGGGATTATGGGCAAGTAATTGTTTTTCATTTTCAGCATCAAAGAAAAATTTCCATGTATCTGCTGATGTTTGGTATTGAGTAATTGTTGTACAATACCAGCCATATGCAATACCAGCAGCAATTTTTAAAAGAAACAGCCCGATAATCCATTTGTTTGAGAGTCCGGTGTTTTTAAAAAAACGGATTCTTGTTGCAAGCCAGCAAAAGAAGAGTAGGTATATTACAAACAGTAGGTAAGTCATGCAATTGGCAGCAAATTAAAATATTTATTTCAACACATTCAAGCATTTGCTTTAATTATGAAGAATATATTCACTAAACGTGGATAGTTCGTTTGTAGTTTTCCTGTTCGTTTCATTTGCCGGTTGTACTTTTGCGCTTTCATTTACATTATGGAAGTAACAGTTAAAACCGCACAGCAACTTCGTTTAACCGAAGAAGAATTTGAATTAATTAAACAAAAACTCGGTCGCACACCCAACTTTAATGAACTCTGCGCCTTTAGTGGGATGTGGAGTGAGCACTGCAGCTATAAAAACTCCATTAAGTGGTTAAAGACTTTGCCAAGAGAAGGGGGCAGAATGTTAGTAAAGGCAGGTGAAGAAAATGCGGGACTCATGGATATTGGTGATAATCTTGGTGTGGTATTTAAGATTGAAAGCCACAATCATCCTTCGGCAATTGAGCCTTTTCAAGGTGCAGCTACAGGGGTTGGTGGAATTCATCGTGATATATTTACAATGGGCGCAAGACCAATTGCTGCTCTCAACTCACTGCGTTTTGGTAATCTGAAAGAAGCAAAAACCCAACATCTGTTAGGAGGTGTGGTACATGGCATTGGCCATTACGGAAACTGTTTTGGCGTTCCTACAGTTGGAGGTGAAATTTATTTTGAAGATTGTTATCATACAAATCCTCTTGTGAATGCAATGAGTGTGGGTATTGTAAAAGCAGGAGAAACTGTAAGTGCTACTGCTGCCGGAATTGGGAATCCCGTGTTTTTTGTAGGGAGTGCAACAGGAAAAGATGGAATTGGCGGCGCAAGTTTTGCCAGCGCCGATATTACTGCTGATAGTGTGGAAGATTTACCGGCCGTACAGGTTGGTGACCCCTTTCAGGAAAAAAAATTGCTCGAAGCTTGTCTTGAAGTAATTAAAACAGGTGCAGTTGTTGGTATGCAGGATATGGGGGCGGCAGGTATTATTTGTTCCACAGCCGAAATGAGCGCTAAAGGTGAGGTGGGCATGAGGATTGATCTTGATAAAGTGCCAACACGCCAGCAAAACATGAAAACATGGGAGCTGTTATTGAGTGAAAGCCAGGAACGCATGCTCATGGTTGTTGAAAAAGGAAAAGAACAGGCAGTGTTGGATGTGTTTGAGAAATGGGACCTTCCATGTTCTGAAATTGGGGAAGTAACAGGTGATGGCTTACTGAAGTTTTACATGCATGGTGAACTGGAAGCTGAAATTCCTGCCTATGAATTGGTATTAGGCGGTGGTGCACCACAGTACAGCCGAGAATATAGCGAGCCGTTCTATTTTGAAAAAATAAAAGCATTTAATGCTGATACAATTGCGGTTCCTTCAGATATGAAAGCTGTTGCCGAACAGCTTATTCAGATTCCCAATATTGCCAATAAACGTACTGTTTATCTTCAGTACGATAGTATGGTTGGTACAGGGAACTCTTCTACCAATGCGCCAACCGATGCAGCAGTGGTACATGTAAAAGGAACAAAAAAAGGGATTGCTGTTACTACTGATTGTAACAGTAAGTATGTTTTTGCAGATCCTTATAAAGGTGCTTTGATTGCTGTAAGCGAAGCCGCCCGCAATATTGTTTGCAGTGGTGGTTTGCCGTTAGGGATAACTAACTGTTTAAACTTTGGTAATCCTTACGATCCGCAGGTCTATTATCAGTTCGTTCAGGCAATAAAGGGAATGGGAGATGGTTGTAAAAAATTCGATACACCTGTTACGGGTGGTAATGTAAGTTTTTATAATCAGAATCCTGAAGGAGCTGTTTATCCAACACCAACTATTGGTATGGTTGGGCTACTGGAAGATATTAATGAGAAGATGACACTTGATTTTAAGGAAGAAGGGGATGTGATTTTTTTAATCGGTCAATCAACTGATGATATTGCATCAAGCGAATATCTGCACAAGCTTCATGGAGTGGAATATAGTCCGGCTCCATATTTTGATGTTGAAGAAGAATACCAGCTTCAGCAAAAAATTGCAGAGCTTATAAAACAGAAATTAATCCTTTCTGCTCATGATGTAAGTGAAGGTGGTTTAATTGCAGCTTTGCTTGAATCGGGTTTCAACAGTAATCTTGGTTTTGAAGTTGTTGCGGCAAATCCTTCAGTCAGGAAAGATGCTTATTGGTTTGGCGAAGGGCAGAGCCGTGTTGTTGTTACTGTAAAAGAAGAGCAGGTTGCTGAATTAAAAAAATTGCTTGGCAATTTCCCTTACGCAGAAATTGGAGCTGTTACGAGAGGTAATGTTGAAGTGGAAGGTGAAGACTGGGGAACAATTGCCGGCTGGAAAGAAAAATATGATGCTGCTATTGAAAACCTGATGGCTGGTCATGATAGTGAACATGCAATGAGTGCATTATAGAAGTAACAGAATGAAGATATTAATCATCCGGTTCTCATCTATTGGCGATATAGTATTGGCCTCGCCGGTTTTTCGATGTTTAAAAAAACAGTTGGAAAATGCAGAGATACATTTTCTTACTAAAGAGAAATTTAAAGATGTTACAATCGCTAATCCGTATATAGACCGCTTTTTCTATTTAAGTGATAATCTTGATGAGGTAATAGAACAACTGAAAGGAGAGGGGTACAGTTATGTAATTGATTTGCATAATAATTTCAGAAGCATCCGTGTAAGAAAAGCATTGAATACACAATCGTATGTTATCAATAAACTGAATATTCAGAAATTCATTCTCACCACGTTTCACCTCAACTTTATGCCGCACAGGCATATTACCACAAGAAGTCTTGATACAATAAAGCCGTTGAATGTATTTGATGATGGAAAAGGACTTGATTATTTTATTCCGGCGCATGAACATATCAGCGATAACGATTTGCCTACATCGCATGTATTAGGATATGTAGGTATTGTAATTGGAGCTTCTTATAATACTAAAAAACTTCCTGTACATAAGTTGCAGGAGTTGTGCAGCAAAATCAAATATCCCATCGTTTTGCTTGGTGGAAAAGAAGATGCGGAAAATGGCAATACTATTGCATCTGTTGACCCTGTGAAAATATATAACGCTTGTGGTAAATTTAAGCTCAACGAATCGGCCGATCTTGTAAAAAGAGCAAAGTTGATTATATCTCATGATACCGGTTTGCAATACATTGCCTGTGCATTTAACAAACGGGTTTTGGCTATCTGGGGTGGCACTTCTCCAAAACTTGCGGTAGAGCCTTATTATGGTACGAAGTATAACAACAGTCAAAAAGCTCCCTATGAGAATATTCTTGTTAACGGGAGAGGTTTGTGGTGTCAACCATGCAGTAAATATGGAAAAAAGAAATGTCCGCTTGGTCATTTTAATTGCATGGAAAAACAGGATATTGATCTCATCGTTTCCAGGGTAAATGAAATGTACCAATAAGTAAACTGAGCTTGTGGAGTATCAGAAATAACTGTAATTTTTCAAAGTAACAGAACCTGTTAGTATCTTTATAAATTACCTGATCATTTTATCCAGCAAACAACCGTATATGAATAAAAAAATTGCCATCATCGGCGGAGGAAACCTTGGCGTTGCCATTGCAGAAGGATTGATAAAAAGTGAATTTGTTCTTCCCAGTCATATTATTGTTACCAAGCGAAATATCAAAACGCTTACAGCTCTTGAACAAAAAGGTGTTCTTGTAACAAGCGATAATAATGAAGCTGTGCGTTTTGCCGATCTTATTCTGCTGGCTGTAAAACCATTCCAGATTAAAGATGTAATTATCGGGATACAGGATGAACTGGATGCTTCAAAACATGTATTGGTAAGTGTGGTTACAGGAATTTCAATGAAAGACCTGGAAGCATGGGCCGGAAAGAAAATGCCAATTATTCGTGCAATGCCTAACACTGCTATAGCTATACAGGAAAGTATGACCTGTATTTGCTCTGCCAATGCAAATCATGAACAGGTTGATTATATCTCTGATATTTTTGATCAATTGGGTAAAACAGTTGTAATTGATGAAAAGCTGATGGATGCCGCAACAGTGCTTGGTGCATGTGGTATTGCTTATGCGCTGCGTTATATACGTGCAAGCATACAAGGTGGTATTGAAATTGGCTTTGATGCTAAAACAGCTACTTTAATTGCAGCGCAAACAGCAAAGGGTGCAGCAGAATTACTTATTCAGAAGGGAACCCATCCTGAACAGGAAATTGATAAAGTAACAACTCCAAAGGGGTGTACCATAGCTGGTTTAAATGAAATGGAACACAGTGGATTCAGCTCATCCCTGATTAAAGGAATTAAAACAAGTTTTGCAAGTATCTGATTAGTAAAATATTCCGTTTTCCATATCAAGCAAAAGAGGCCTGAATTCCAGAATTTTATTTGCCGTGTTTATAGACAGGATATGTAAATCGGGGGAAGTGTCTAAATAGAATAATAAATGGTGAGTCAGAATATCTGTATTTCTGTCATTAAACATTCCGTATTTATAAGTGATTTTTTTTGCAGCAAATGTAAAAAAGGTGTTTTCTTTTCTGGCTAACTGGAAAAAATTATTACATAATTGAACATAAATCCTGTCTCCGTCACAAAACCCCCATATTTTTCTTGCAGGTATGTTTTCATTGTCTTTATCCTTCACTACAAGCACAGAACCTTCAGGTTCGGCCCTTACAAAAAAGTCAGAAACAGATGGGTTGTTGTTGGTAAACTCCTGGAACGACTTATAAACTCCTTTTTTTAATTCAAATGCTGTAAGTACGGGCCAAAAAATATATTTATTTGAAAAAGAATCGATTGCTTCCCATGTGATTTTTTTTGTCTTGTTTAAGATGCCCGGCAGATTCATTTGTGTGGTTTTTATAATTGCATTCCCGATGAGAGGCTTTAGATTCTCAGCAATGTTTTGCTTAATTGTTGATTTTGCCAGGATAACAGTATCATACCTGCTCAGCGGTGTAAACTGATGGTCTTCTTTTATATAAAGTTCAAATTTTGCTATAATTCCAGGCATCAGTTCTTTTTCGTTTTTATACGATTTATCAAATGACTTCTCATTTTCGATAAAATCGCTGATCCATAGTTTTCTGATGATAATAACAAGTTCTTTATCTGAATGCTGATCTGAAATGATTTGTTGATTGATGTAATTGCTTAATGATTTTTCTGTCCCACCTTTCAGTTTAATTGCCGTTACCCTGTTGTTTGAAATTGTAAGACCAATTAATGAAGTATCATTCCGTTTGTCAAAAACAAAAACCTGTTTGAAAGAAGTTGGAATTATTTTATCCTTTTTGTTAAGAGAAAGGCTTATTTCTTGTGCATCAAGATGATTCAGATCAAAACGCTTAATTCTTTTTTGTGAATTTGCAATGAGCATAATAAAGCTCATAAAAAGAATGAGGATGTGTTTCATAAACAGGAATAAATGATGTGTAAATGTAAATAATAACTCAAGAAGTTATTTGCATGCCGGGCTTTGTTATTGCATAAAGCGATCTATTTTACATTCTATTTTTCCACATGTGAAAGATGATTTTTTTTCAAACAAAAAAACATCGTAGGTTTGCATGACCTCCACGATTTTTTCCCTTTTTACATTCAGGCAGGTCAGTATAACTGAAAATCTATTTTTATGGCCAAGTACATTTTTGTAACCGGTGGTGTTACATCATCGTTAGGTAAAGGTATTATTGCTGCATCGCTGGCAAAACTGTTGCAGGCCCGTGGTTTTAAAGTAACCATTCAAAAATTCGATCCCTACATCAATGTTGATCCCGGTACGTTAAACCCGTATGAACATGGTGAGTGTTTTGTAACAGATGATGGTGCGGAAACAGATCTTGATCTCGGGCATTACGAACGGTTTTTAAATATCCCTACATCGCAGGCGAATAATGTTACAACCGGTCGTATTTATCAAACAGTAATTAACAAGGAACGTGAAGGAGCTTATCTTGGAAAAACGGTGCAGGTAGTTCCGCATATTACCGATGAAATCAAGCGCAGAATGTTGTTGCTGGGTAAAGATGATAAGTATGATATTGTAATAACGGAAATTGGTGGAACTGTTGGTGATATAGAATCGCTTCCATTTGTTGAAGCTGTACGACAGATTCAATGGGAATTGCCTGAAGAAGACTGCCTTGTAGTGCATCTTACTTTAATCCCTTATTTAAAGGCTGCGAAAGAATTAAAAACAAAACCAACACAACATAGTGTTAGGCTGCTCAGTCAGGAAGGAGTACATCCCGATATTATTGTATGCCGCACAGAAAAGCCATTAAGTACTGAAATAAGAAGAAAAATTGCACTTTTCTGCAATGTTAAACCAGAGGCTGTAATTGAATCGCTTGATGCTTCTACTATTTATGAGGTTCCGTTATTTATGCTCAAAGAGAAGCTGGATGTGATTTGTCTGAAAAAACTGAGTGTTACAATTTTCCCGGAGCCGGACCTTGAAAACTGGAAAAAATTTCTTGATAAACTGAAATATCCAAAGAGCCAGGTGAATATTGGTTTAATTGGAAAGTATATAGAGCTACAGGATGCTTACAAGTCAATTCTGGAAAGTTTTATTCATGCCGGAGCAATGAATGAATGTAAAGTAAATGTTGTGAATGTACACAGTGAGTTTATTACAGAACAGAATGTATCTGAAAAATTGGTTGGGCTTGACGGGCTGCTGGTTGCGCCAGGTTTTGGTAACCGTGGAATTGAAGGAAAGATTACAGCCATTAAATATGCAAGAGAAAATGGCTTGCCTTTCTTTGGAATTTGTCTGGGTATGCAGATGGCTGTAGTAGAATTTGCCAGAAATGTACTTGGCTTAAAAGATGCACATTCATTCGAAATGAATGAAGCCACTCCCGATCCGGTAATAGATATGATGGAAGAGCAAAAGAAAATTACTACTAAAGGCGGCACTATGAGGCTCGGATCATATCCCTGCGATATTAAAGCTGGCTCTTTGGCAGAAAGGATTTATGGCAGTTTGCATATTAATGAACGCCACCGCCATCGTTATGAGTTCAATAACAAGTATCTGGAAGCTTTTGAACAGGCCGGAATGATACCAAGCGGAAAAAATCCGGAAACAGGTTTGGTGGAGATTATGGAAAATCCCAAGCATCCGTTTTTCATTGGTGTGCAGTACCATCCTGAACTGAAGAGCACGGTTGAAAACCCGGCTCCGTTATTTGTGCATTTTATTAAAGCTGCAAAAGAATATTCTGAAAAACAGCAATCAATAAAGAATCCTTTGCTGGAAAGTGAGATGATATAGTAGTATCTCTGTAAATAGAGAGGTGCAAAGATTTGAATTAGTAATAGATATTAAACAGTATCTGAATCCAGATAACTTATATACCAATTCTCTTTTTTTGAGATAGCATTGTTTTTTTTACTTAAATCTAAGGCCCCAAAGTGTAATTCAATAGGCCTTAGTTTTTTTGGCAGATAATAGAATCTTGATTTTATGTAATGGGAATAGTTAGGACTATGCTTAAAACACCATGTTAAAATCGCATCAACCTTTTTACTGTTCATTTCGTCAATTACTTTCTTTAGCAAGTTATCTGCGGCTTTTTCATGATTATAGTCAAAGTAATAATCCATTATATAACCTATTTTACCTGTATGTTTATTTTTTATTGAATAGCTTATAATTGCACATAGTTTCTGTTCGTTTGTATATAAGCCATATGTAATATAGCCCTCTTTAGGTTTCTGAGTTATGCGCCAATTTAAATACGATTGGTTTCGATCAACAGCTATATTAATTCTTTCTGCAAATTTTTTCCAAACTTCGTCCACTGATTGGTCAAATGACGTAATTGATTTTATTTGATAATCCTTGAGAGTTCTTGTTTTTATTTTAAAGAAGAGGCTGATATTCGGAAAAATAGAAGTGAAATTTTTAAGAATCGGGATGAGATTTAGAAAGTACTTGGGTCGTAATGGTTTTATTAGAAATGGAACATCTGCTATCTCAATCCAGTTTAACTTTTGCAAAAAACCTGTAACAGAGTTTTTATTGGGGAACCCATATACAAATTCAACACCCTTTTCAGATGCTTTATTGTAAAGATGTTTTGCCAGCAGTATAAATAATCCTTTCCCTCTGTAATTATAATCCGTAATAGTGTCAATAGATTGTGCAGCTTGAAGTGTTGTTTTAAAATATTTAAAATGAACTGGGAAAACCGTATATAGAGCGGCGTATTTCTTTGTTAATTGTTCTATAGCAAAAGATATAAATGTGCTATTGCAAGGATTATTTAAATGTTGCCAATTTAACCTGTCTTGTGATTTGTCCGCAATACCATTTTTTATAAACAAGTTTTCGTATTGAATCAGGTCAAACTCATTTTGATAGTCGTAAATAAAGAATTCCTCATTTTGCTTTATACCTTGTATGTTTGAGCGCATTCCTGCATTGTTAAAGAGTTAAAACCATATTTTAAATTTAAGTATCGATAATGTTCAAGTATCTTTTCAAGATTTTCTAAATTGTTATTCGAATCCTTACCAAAGTTATGCGGATGCCACCAAAGGTGATATATTAAGTTGTTTTTTGCAGCATAAGTCATGCTTCTTTTAATTCTTTTTATTTTAAGTGCTTCAATCCAAGCTAATTTTTTATTGTATGGTCTTAGAAAGGCGCTCGCTTTTATATTGATTATTCCATTTGATAATTGCGGCTCTTTATATGTGTTAAATCCGCTAAAATTTATATAACTATCTATAAAGCGAAGTAGTTTTATTAATAATGTTTCCTTTTCTCTCTTTCTTGTGGAGTAGACAAAAGAATCAGGAACACCTCTGAAAGCATATATGCCTTGTCGTATACAATCATCTAAACTGGAACTATTATACTGATTGCGTGGAAAGACAATGCTTCTGATTGAAGAGTTATGCTTTTGTTGTGCAATATTTATCGCCTTTTTTACATCTTCTTCAAAAGCCCCTGGTCTATTCTGGATTTCAAGACAGTAAAAGTGAGAAAAAGTATGAGTGCCAATTTCCTGATAGGATGTATTCGAAATAAGTTTAATTAACTCTGGGGAAAAATAATATTGTTTATGATCTTCCAGATTAGCTATGCTGATATGTTCATAGGCCGAGTATTTTCTATTAGAGAAATCAGGCAATTTATCAGGTAAAGATTCTAATAATTCATTTTCATCTTTACAATACAACATTCCAACAATTGCCCATGTAGCGTGTATTTTATATTTTTTAAATAAATCAAGAATTTTGGGAATTACAGTTCTGCCACCTAAAACATTTTCTCCATAACTCTTTATTGTATGAACGTCAAAAACGCCCCACATTAGTTCAAAATCTAAGGATATAACCAAACCTCCTTTCATATTAGGACAAATATATTATGAAAGGAGGTTTGGGTTTCCAGAAATGTAGGTTTATTTAAGGTTTAATTGTGTTTTTCTAAACTGAATTATCTCTCCGGTCTTCCAATCATTTGCTGTTTTACTTTTTCCCAGAAGCCGATTACATTTTCATCATTTCGTTTCCACTCTTTACCAAAGTGTACAAGCTTGGCTGTTTGTTCCTGCTTCTGCATCTCAAAAAATTCTTCCATTGTTTCAGTATCCTGTTTCATGGATAATTTGTTGTACAGGCGTTTCATCTCTTTTTCATATTCTGAACTTTCTTCTGCCATGATTTTTTCAAGCGATTCCCGCTGCCGCACTTTTTCATCATAAACACCAACAGGTAGAATTGTTTTTCCAATAACCGGCATCAATTCTATCAGCATCAGGATAATTAATATGAGGTAGTAACGAAACTGTAATGCACTGTTATCCTTCAACAAATTATTCATTGCCTCAATGCGGGTTAAAAAACCATTGTTGAGATAATTTAAAAAATCGGCTTCCTGTTTTTTAATGGTTGTTTCCATCTGGTTCAGTTCTTCATCAATTGCTGTTAACCGTTGCTGGTTTTGTGCTTGCAGCACCTTGTACTCTTCATCAAGTTTTTGATATTCGTTTCGCTTGGCAATGGCAATATCTTTAATGCCCACTTTGCCGCTGCCACCACTACCATCAGTTTCAGCAATAAATTTTTCTCTTGCTGTATTTACATCGGCATACTTGATGTCGAGGTTTTTTTGCATGGTTGCTTTTTCTCTCAGCAATTCATCTTTCCTGTTCTTGTAAAGCAGGTCAAGTTCATTGCGTTTGTTCAACTTTCGTTTTTCATTATCAAGCGATACCTGCATTTTTATTTCCTTATCAAACATGTAAAGAATGGCAGGTTGCGCCATAAACGTACCAATGGTTAAAGCCAGCAAACCACGGAAAAGCAGGGGAGTAAATTTGTTTTTGTTAAACCGGTTAATGCCTTTAATCAATGCCCGGTCGATAGATAAAATCACAAAGCCCATAAATACACCGCTGCCAATAAACAGAAATGTATTGTCTATTACGGTTGAAAAAAAGTAGGTCCAGGCCAGTGTTGCAAAAATCCAGGTGCAAAGAACCGTCATGCCGACAATCCGGTAGCGGTTTCTGTCAACCACACAGTCTTTAATCAGTTCTTTTTCGGCTGTAGCCAGCCACCATAACAGTTCATCGGTTTGAGTAGGGGTATAAGTTTCCCCTGCATACATGGGAGTTGCCTCTTGTGTCATACAAATAAATTAAAAAGTTTGGCGTGGTTAAGGCCAGAACAGCCGTGCGGGTTAAAGCTGGATGAAAAACGAAGCAGCAAAAGTAGTTATTGTAAAGGATTTCTTAATGTCAAATCAAATCTGCAAATCCTGCCTAAATACCTACCTTTGCCGCTCCAAATTTTAAAAAAATGAATTTCGACCGGAATACGATTATTGGTTTTGTAGCAATGATGGTGCTGTTGTTTGGCTATATCTTCTTTACCCAAAAGCAACAGGCGGCATTGGAACTCGAAAAAAAGCATGTAGCCGATTCAGTTGCAAAGGTAGAAGCCAAACAAAAAAAGACAATTGATACTGTTGCAGCTAAACAGGATTCAGTTCGTCGAGACTCAGCAAATAATGCTAAAGCTGCCGGAGGTTTTCCTCAGGCAGCAAACGGAGCCGAGCAGATTACAGTTGTTGAAAATGATGTAATGAAAGTGAGCTTTACCAGCAAAGGTGGCTATCCAAAATCTGTGGAATTGAAAAACTACAAGCGTTTTGATGGCAAGCCTGTTGTATTGGGTGGCGATGGTAACCAGTTTGTTTATTCTATAAATACAGGTAATAATCAATCAGCGCTTACATCTCAGCTTAACTTTAATGTTGGTCAGGTTGAAAAAACTGCCGATGGCCAAACAATCAAATATATGCTGGCCGATTCTTCAGGCGAATCTGTTGAACATATTTTCAGCATAAAGAATAATGACTACCTCATCAACTGGGCTATTAATTTAACCGGCGCTGACAAATTGCTTACACAGGGAATTTTGAATGTAAACTGGGATATAACCGTTCACCAGCAGGAAAAAGATCTGAAATACGAAAAGGGGCAAAGTAATATCGGTTATTTGGAAGGAGATGCTTATGATTTTAAGGCTTCTGGCACCGGCGATACTAAAAAGTTAAACGATAAGGTTAAATGGCTGGGTATGAAGCAGCAGTTTTTTAATACAACTGTTATTTCTGCTGCCAATAATTTCTCTTCTGCTGAAAGTAACTGGACTGTTCCGGAAAAGGAACTGGATTCGCTTCAAAAGGTTATGGATGTTAAAAACATTCTTCGCTTTAGTGTGGCAGGTGTTTCAAAAGCAACAATTCCCCTCCAATTGTACTTTGGCCCTAACGATTACCATATTCTGAAGAAATACAATAATAAACTGGAAAGTCATGTGCAGTTAGGGTATGGAATTTTCGCATTTGTAAAATATATCAACAAATGGGCGGTAATGCCCGTGTTTGATTTTCTCCGGAATCATATCGGCAGTATTGGTTTTGTGATTTTGCTGCTTACATTGGTTATACGTTTAATCATTTCTCCACTTACTTATTCAAGTTATTTAAGTGGTGCAAAAATGAAAGTGCTTCGTCCTGAAATTGATGAGTTGAAGAAAAAATATGGGGGTGATCAACAGGCAATGAGCATGGAGCAAATGAAATTGTTTAAACAGGCCGGAGTAAATCCTCTGGGGGGCTGTATCCCGGCAGTGCTTCAGATTCCTATCTTCTTTGCATTATACAGCTTCTTTAATTCCAATATTGCATTACGGGGAGCAAGCTTTTTATGGTCAAATGATCTTTCAGCATATGATTCAATAATGCACCTGCCTTCATTTATTCCTCTTATGAACGGGCATCTGAGCTTGTTTACCATCACCGCAACAGTAACAAGCTTTTTCATATCTGCTTACAACATGCAAATGACACCACAGGATAACCCGGTTATGAAATATATGATTTATTTCTTTCCGGTTATGATGCTGTTCTTCTTTAATAATCTGCCATCTGCATTAACATGGTATTACACAGTATCAAATATTGTAACTCTTTTACTACAGTTGGTTATTCAGAAAGTGATTATTGACGAAAGTAAACTTCATGCCCAATTACAGGAAAACAAGAAAAAACCTGTAACCAAATCGAAATGGCAGGAACGGCTGGAGCAAATGCAGCAGAGCAATCAAAAACTGCAGGATATGCAGAAAAAAGGACAGCCCAAAAAGTAATCTTAACAAAAGATATACAACCCGGATCACAGCGTCCGGGTTTTTTGTGAATTGCTTATGCAACTTGGCATACTATTTTTATATCTTTATCGTGAACGAATAATTACAACTATGAAACAAGTTCTGAAGATTGGATTAATGTTCATATTTGCTTTAACAGGCAAATATATGTTTGCACAGCAACCTTATAATGAGGGAATGATTACTTATAATGTTGTTGTAAATACGGGTAATACTGAAACAAAAGCAGCCGATCTCTTAGATGGCGCAACTCAGAAAGTTTGGTTTAAAGGTGTTAATACAAGAACCGAACTTACAAGTGTGCTTGGTAAAACAATTACGTTGCACGATTCTAAGTCGGGAAGCGCCGTTGTAATGAATGAGTATGGAGATCAGAAAATATTAATCAGGATGACGAAAGAAGATTATGCTGATCGTAACAGTAAGTATGCGGGTATTCAGTACGAATTTGTTTCCGATACAAAGAAAATTCTTGGATATAACTGTAAGCTGGCCATTGCAAAAATGAAAGACGGTTCTACTTTCAGAGTGTATTACACTGAAGAAATTTCTTTTCAGAACAAAGATTATGGTGTGCAATTCCAGAAGCTTCCTGGCTTTCCTTTGGAGTATGAATCGGAATATGGAAAAATGAAAGTGACTTATATTGCTGATAAGATCAGTTTTGATCCTGTTACAGCTTCTTTCTTTGATGTGCCTAAATCAGGTTACCGGGAAATGACTTATGAAGAAGTTAAAAAGGCAAGAGGTAAAAATTAATCACACTTGGATTTAGATAGTTATTAAAAAACCGGGCGGAACGTCCGGTTTTTTAATTATTTAATTTCCTTCTGAGGGGTTTTGAATTTACTGATAATTACTTTCTGTTTTACCGGAATAATATAAAGTGTATTCCCTTTTTGAAAACGAATAGAATTACTTCTGAATGTAAGATTGTTTGAATTATTGGTAAAACTCATTCCACTTCTAAAGCGATAGCCATTACTGAAACTTAAAGGACTTGATTTAAGATTCAGTGTAGTTGACGTTTTTGAATTATTCTTATTACCTCCGCCAGATGTAAATGTTGCGGAAAAGGCACTTTGAAGCATGCAAAAACTCAAAAACAACAACATGCCGTTTTTGAAAATTTTTTGTGGATTTGGTAATGTTTTTTGCATTTCACAACAAATTTAATGAATTACTGTTGGTAATATCAAACCAATAGTCAAAAAAAATTCTCAATATATTAACGTATGTTGATAACTAAATGTTACATCGTACTTGTAATTTTTCTGGAAATAAGGGTATTTTACAACAACCTCAAAGCCCATGAAGCAAAATCCCTTCCATCAGGACAAAGAAGAACTAAAAGAACTTCTCCGCATATATGAAAATCTCAAGAACGGTCGTTCGCATTCGTTTCTTGAGGAAGAAGCATTTGAGAAACTGGTTGACTATTTTGACGAAAAAGAAGACATTAATCAGGCAATGCAGGCGGTTGACATGGGGATTGAAATCTATCCTTATTCCTCTCTATTGCTGGTAAAAAAAGCAGATTTACTGCTTGCAACACGCCAATACAATGCAGCTCTTGAGTTATTAGAACAGGCTGAATTGCTGGATAGTAATGACATTAACCTCTTTATTCTCAAAACCGATGCTTTTCTTGCTCTTGACCAGCAGGAAAAGGCTGTTGAAATTCTGCAAAAAGCCCTTGAGTTATTTACCGGCGATGAAAGAATTGACCTGCTTTTTGAGCTGGCAGATGTTTATGACGATTACGAGGAATTTGATAAAGTGTTTGACTGCCTTCAACTTATTCTTGAAGATGACCCTGTTAACGAAGAAGCTCTGTACAAAATATGTTTCTGGACTGATTTTACAGGACGGAATGAAGAATCGATAAGACTTCATCTGGGTATTATCAACGATCATCCTTATTCTGAACTTGCATGGTTTAATTTGGGAGCAGCATACCAGGGGCTAAAATTGTATGAAAAAGCAATTGATGCTTACATGTATTGCATTGCAATTGATGAAAAGTTTGATTATGCATACCGTAACATAGGCGATGCTTACATAAGGCTTAGGAAATACAAAGAGGCAATTGAAATGCTGGAGAAGGTGCTGGAACTTAGCCGCCCTGAAGAGGTGATTCATGAAGCAATTGGTTATTGTTACGACAGGATGGGGCAATTTGCACAGGCACGGTTTCATTACAGAAAAGCATCTCACATGAACCCGGAAGACAGTAAATTGTATTACAAAATAGCCTGCACATATATCAATGAAGCCCAATATGAAACTGCCGTAAAACAAATGCAGCTTGCATTAAAAATAAACCGCCTCAATCCTGATTACAATCTTGCAATGGGAATGGCTTTGGTTGAAATGGGGCAATACAAAGAAGCAATTGAACATTTTGCGAACGTAATTAAATCCCGGCCAAAAAGTTTAAAAGGGTGGAGTGCAACAATTGAATGTATGCTGAAAGCCGGTATGTTTGAGCATGCCGATGAGTACGCCTGTGCTGCATTTGAAGCTACAAATGGAAAACCTTTGTTTGTTTTTTACAGAGCTGCAGCATTCTTTGCTCAGGGCAAGTCAAAGCAGGCAATAAATCAACTTGAGCTGGCTATGAGCAAATCGCCTAAACTAATAAAGAAATTAATCGAACTGATTCCTAAAATTCTGCAGAACCCACAGGTTGTTGACATTATTGCACGTTATAAGCGTTCCAGATCTATTTAACCGGTTTGTTAATGACTGAAATCATAGTTGTTGGTTGGGTATGCTTTATTAAATTTGCGACAGTTTAAAAAAGCATGAATATGAACTTTAATCTTACTCAGATTCCTGAAAGGACTGTAAAACCCCGTACTTATGGATTGACAATGGTAATGGACAAAGGACTTAGTGTTGAAGAGGTTAAAAATTTCCTGAGCATTGCTCATCCACACGTTGATATAGTAAAACTCGGTTTTGGTACATCTTATGTTACACCGGTTTTGAGAGAGAAATTAGAGGTTTATAAACAATTTGATATTCCGGTTTATTTTGGAGGAACTTTGTTCGAGGCGTTTCTTATACGCAACCAGTTTGATGATTATATTAATGTTTGCAAAGATTATGGTATTACTTACATGGAAGTAAGTGACGGTTCAATTGAAATTCCCCACGCAGAGAAATGCGGTTATATAGAAAAACTTACCAAGCATGGTACAGTTTTAAGTGAAGTAGGAAGTAAAGATGCTACACATATTATCCCGCCATATAAATGGATTGAATTGATGAGGGCAGAACTGGAAGCAGGTTCGAGTTATGTTATTGCAGAAGCAAGAGAGGCTGGAAATGTGGGCATTTATCGTGGTACCGGTGAGGTGAGAGAAGGTTTGGTACAGGAAATTCTTACACAAATTCCAGGTGATCGTATTATTTGGGAAGCTCCTCAAAAAGCTCAGCAGTTGTATTTTATAAATCTGGTAGGGCCGAACGTTAATTTAGGAAATATTGCTCCTTCCGAAGTTATTCCGCTTGAATCAATGAAAATTGGTTTACGGGGAGACACATTCCATATGTTTCTCGACAAACACTCAGCTAAATGAGGCAATTTGGTTTAATAGGTTACCCCTTATCACATTCTTTTTCAAAAAACTATTTCACCAGAAAATTCGGTGAGGAAAACATTCATGACTGTAGTTATGAATTATTTCCAATTGAGACGATGCAGGATTTTCCTTTATTGCTTAAACAGCAAAAAGAGCTGGCTGGTCTCAATGTAACTATTCCTTACAAAGAGGCTGTTTTGCCTTTCCTGCATCAGCAAAGCAAGGCTGTAAGGGAAATTGGTGCCTGTAATTGCATCAAAATCCAAAACGGCATCTTAACTGGTTTTAATACTGATGTGCTTGGTTTTGAACAGTCTATTGTTCCCCTTCTCCGCAAAAATCACAAAAAAGCACTTGTTTTGGGAACGGGTGGCGCAGCAAAAGCAGTAGCGTGGGTATTGCACAAATTGAATATTGAATTTTTATATGTTTCACGCCATTCAGGCGAAAACATGTTAACATATGATCAGATTGATAACAAAATGATCAGGGATTTTAACCTTATTATCAATACTACTCCTCTCGGCATGCAACCAAATGTTCATCAAAAACCATCATTACCATACAATGGCTTGAATAATGAGCATTTGTGTTACGACTTAGTATATAATCCTGAAAAAACGGTTTTTCTTGACTTGTCGGAAAAACAAGGAGCAGTAATTAAAAACGGGTTGGAAATGCTGGTTATCCAGGCTGAGGAAAGCTGGAAAATATGGAATAGCTGACAAGCTTTTCTATGTAAAAACCATTTGTTATCCGTTTGGTTAAGTAAGAAGAAATCCTGATGTATAAAAGGCTCATTACATTTCTGATCATTCTTCCCATGACTCTTTTTGTCTTTGGGCAGGATGTTAATGCAGATGAGCAATATCAAAACGGGCTTCAGCTAAAAAAGAAAAGGTTATATACAGAAGCAATTGAAGCGTTTAAAAAAGCAATCGATCTAAGACCTGATTACACAGAAGCCATGTATGAGCTTGGATGGTGCTATAACGAACTGAATCAGTTTTCTAAAGCTTTACCTGTGTTGCAAAAAGCAGTAAAGTTGAAGCCAGATGACAGCCGTATTATTTATGAATCTGGTTTCGCAAAAGCAGGTGCAGGATTTCTAAATGAAGCTCTGGACGATTATAATAAAGCGGTTACTCTCGATCCTTCTTTTAGCCGGGCTTATGCAGCACGAGCTGATTTTTACAGGGAAGTAAAGGAAAATACTAAAGCAGCTCTTGCAGATTATCTAAAAGTTCTTGAACTGGATACTACCAGTATGAAAATCTATTATTGGGTTGGATGGTGTTACAACGATCTTGGTAAGTTTGAGCTGGCGGTACCTTATTTAATGAGAGCTGTTACTTTTGAAAAACAAAACCATCTTTCATTTTCTGAAATTGGCTTTAGCTATTATTCTTTGGCAAAATATAGTGAAGCAATGCAATACCTCCTGAAGGCAGACGAAATGAAGCCGAAATTTGAAACCACATTGTATTACCTGGGAATGTGTTATGTAAAAACAGGTAAAAAAGTTGACGCTGTTAAGAAGTATAATGAATTAGTTGCCCTGGGCAGTGAGTATGGTATTAATCTTCTTAATGAAATCAAAAATATGAAGTAACTTTTCCGCCGGATTTACAGATTAGCAAAACTGACCACGTTGTAAATATAAATTGTCCTATTATGAGAAATGATATGCAAACAATCACAAAGGCTTTTGTAATAACGGCTGCCATTTTTTTCCTTTTTTCCTGCGCTACTGCCAACAGGATTAAAGAAATGAAATCGGAATTAAAGCGTAACATTCAGTTAAATAAAGAAGCGTTACTTGCTATTGAAAAGATAGACAGTGCCAGGGAAGCAAAATTTGATAATGGATTGCTGGACGAAAAATCAAATACTTTTATCAGTAAGTTCACAGATTCAGTGAAGCAGGTACTGACAAAACATGTAGCTGAAGATTCAGTTATTTTATCAAAGCGAATTAAGCATCGCAGTATAGATACATTGTCGCTGAGAATTAAACGGATAACTGAAGAAGCAAAAGCAAATCTTGGTAATATTGAGCTTATTGATGAATTACTTGCCACCAATACTTTTACACAGCTAAATACCGCCAGTGTGTTTGGGCCGGGAGAATTTATTATTGACCTGCAGAATAATCCTTCTGCTGCCGACCCGTTTAAAAAAGTTGCGGCAGATATGCTTGCATTTGCAGCGAAGTTTCCAAATAAGAAGTTGAATGGAACATTTATGGTTTTAGGTTATGCCGATGCTCAGCAAATTGCACAGGGAACGGCTCTTGACAGTACTCTAAGATTAAGTATGGGTGTGGAAATTGCCAATAGCTCACAATTGAACAAAGAACTCTCTCGGTTACGGGCAAAATCTGTTACAGAAGTTATATCAGGTATTATGACACAGCAGACAACAGCAGGTGGAGAGCTTTACAAAAATCTTCATATAGATTATTTACCTCAGGGAAGGGGAGAAGATTATCCAAATCCGAAAATAAAAGATTACCGTGAAGATGATGAACGAAGGAGAGTAGTATTTGTTTACTGGAGTATTCTTCCTGATTTCAATTAAACAGAAAGTTTTTCTTTAACGATAGCAGGAACTGAAGCAACTTTCTTCAGCTCATAGTTGTAACAAACCATACCGGTTTTTGCAACAGCAACAGTAATTTTATTGTTGCTGTTTGTTTTTTGCAGCAGGTAATAAAGATCAAAACCAACAGGCGTAAAATCAGCAGCAGTAACTTTTATTTCAACTACATCACCATAGAAAATTTCTTTCTTAAACTCAATTCCTGCGTCAGCCATGATTACTCCAACACCACCGCAATCCATTTCACTAAACCCGTATTGTGTCAGAAACCGCATTCTTGCTTCATGAATAAGTGAAAGAACAGCATCATTGCCAACATGATTACCATAATTAATATCGGTGATTCGTACAGGAATATTTGTGGTAAATGAAAAAGTTTCCGGCAAAGAAATTTTTATTCTTGACATGCAGCTATGTATAATTATTTTTCGGTTGTTTTAATAATGTCAGCAATGTCAATGATTCCGGAAGCATTTGCAAGGCTTGTTGACAAAGCCATCTTGGCCTGCCATTGTTTAATTTGGTTATTACAGTCCCTTGTGTTAAGTGCTGTTGCTGCATCAACAGGTATTTCTTCAGATTTTACACATTTCAGATTGTTGATGCGTTTGGTAACTCTTACAAGATCTCCATCTTCATTCATTACAAGAAAATATTCGCTTTCGGAAAAACCGTTTTCAGGTTTTCTTTTTTCATATTTGGCATGATGAATTGTTTGGGCTGTAATTGTATTTACAATGCTGTGATCCTGAACATCAACTTTTACAATATTTTGCGCCTGTTGCAGCTCGGTTTTTATTTTTTTGCGGATAGCAGATCTTGAAGAAGACTCTTCACCGGTTTTAACCGGTTCTTGTTCTGTTGGAGGATTGGATAAATCTATCAGGGTTTCTTTACCCTCGGTTTTTTTCGCTATTGTAACTTGATCAGTATGTTCTTTTTTGTCATTCTTCAGCAAAGAATTAATACCCCAGGTTATTAAGCCTGTAACTAAAGCGGCGGCGGCTAATTGTATAAAACGTTTGTAATTTGTTTTTATCGGAATAACTTTAGCCGGTTCACTTATTTCAAGTTGTTTTTCAACTTTATCCCACACAAAAGCGGGTGGAGTTACAGCGCTTTTATTCAGTTGCGAAGAAATTTCAGCATCTGATTCTTTATCAAGTTGTAAGCTGATCTTTTCCCATACATCAACGGGTGCAGTAACTTCTTTATTCAACAGTTGGGTTACTGACTCTTCTTCATTTAAAATTTGAGAGATTGCATCCCAGGCTGTATGAGGAGGATGAACTGCAGCGGCAAGGATTTTTTTTCTTAAAGGTGCATCTTCTTCGGCTTCATTCAGGTCAACAGCAATCTTCTCCCAAACATTGTTGGGCGGAGTTACTTCTTGTTGAAGAAGCGTTTGTTGAAGATTGTTATCATTCATAGAGATACTTATCAGCGTTTAATTTTTTCCTGTAAAATCATTCTTGCCCTTGCAAGTTGCGATTTGCTGGTTCCTTCACTAATACCAAGGGTTTCACTTATTTCTTTGTGATTAAACCCTTCAACCACATACATGTTAAAAACGGTGCGATAGCCAGGCGATAGCTCACTTACAATCTGCAGTAAATCTTTTTCATTGATATTATCAATTGCAGATACAGATTTCAGCTCAATAAGGTCTTCTTTTTCTGTAAGCGACAAATCTGTTTTTTTCTTACGGATTTGTTCAATTGCAGTGTTAACAAATATGCGGCGCATCCAGCCTTCAAACGATCCATCTCCCCTGAACTTTTCCAGGTTCCTGAATACTTTAATAAATCCTTCCTGAAGTATATCCTGTGCATCATCGCCGTTACCCATGTAACGAAGGCAAACAGCATACATTTTGGGCGAAAATTGGTCGTAAAGCTGCTTTTGCATACGCCGGTCGCCCTTCATGCATCCATTTAGTAAGTCGGTTTCAGAAAAGGTTTGGTTGCTTGTCATTAAGAAATTGTTTTAAAGGTCTTTCAGGAATTGCAACATTTTATCAAGTCCCTTTCGCCGGTGGCTGAACTGGTTTTTCTCATCCATTGTCATTTCGGCAAAGGTATGGTTACTTCCTTCAGGTAAAAATACAGGGTCGTAACCAAACCCGCTGTTTCCAGCTTTTTTTTCAGTAATAGTACCATTACAAATTCCTTCAAACTGATATTGTTCGTTGCCATAAATAAGCGTAAAAACAGTACGGAAACGGGCTTTACGGTTTGTTTGGCCATTCAGTTTTTTAAGTAATAAATCAACATTTTTATCGAAGTTCTTATCCTCACCGGCATAGCGGGCACTTTTTACACCCGGCTCTCCATTTAATGCTTCAACTTCAAGCCCCGTATCCTCTGAAAAACAATCCCTTTTAAGTAATGTGTACAAATATTCTGCTTTGTGTTTTGAATTTGCTTCAAGTGTGTCAAAAGGTTCGGGAATATCATCTGTTACTCCTGCTTCTTTCATGGTAATAACGCTGAACGTTGCAGGTAATGCAGCCTGAATTTCTTCGGCTTTATGTTTATTGCCGGTTGCAAAAATCAGTTCCTTCATAAATGGTTATTAAAGGCCCAGCATTTGTTTTAATGCCAGCCAGAGTTTTGATTTTTTTACTTTGTCGTTTCTTAATTCAGCCAGTGTTTCTGTACAGTATAACTGAAAATCATTCATCGGGTAAAATTCATAATGAACCGATGAAAAAGGAAGCCAGTCAAGGTTTTGAGCGGAGATGATGAGGTATCGTGGTTGCAGTTGCTCAGAAATAGCAGAAAAATTTACAGGACCATTTGCAAGGTTTACCAGTGCAATATCATCCATATTCATTTTGCAGGCATTAATCACATCGCCCATAAACTGAAAATCGGCATCACTCAAAAAAGGGAATCCAGGCTCGTTTACTACCCAAACAAAATGTTTTTTATTTTTCCCTTTTACCGGAATGTCATTTTTTTCAACAGAAGGCACAATTGTTTTCGTTTCATTACCGGTAATAACGAGGTGCGAAGAATACAATTCTCCGATCTGTTCTGCTGTAAGTTGAATTTTTTCAAAACCCATTTGAATAACCTTCCTGATGCCTGTTAGTTTTTTTCGTTTCTTTGCAGAACAAAAATAATGAGTTATGGTGGCCACAACAGATATTTTAATTACAAAATCTGAAACAACTAAACTTGCCGGTATTGATCTGAACAATGTTCCTTTTGGAAAATATTTTACCGATCACATGCTGGTAGCTGATTATGAAGATGGCGAATGGAAAAGTGTTGAAATTAAACCTTACCAGGAAATGCTGATTTCACCTGCTAATGCAGCTATTCACTACGGTCAGAGCATTTTTGAAGGTATTAAAGCTTACCGTCATGAAAATGGTGATGCGTTTATTTTCAGACCTTATGACAATTACAAACGTTTTAATGAATCGGCTGCAAGAATGAACATGCCTGCCGTTCCTGAAGAAATTTTTATTGAAGGAATGCGCATGCTGATTGAAATTGATAAAAACTGGATTCCTGCAAAGCATGATTACTCTTTATACATCAGACCTTTTATGTTTGCCAATGATGCATTAATTGGTGTACGGCCAAGTGATAAATACAGGTTCATGATTATTCTTTGTCCTTCAGGTCCTTATTTCTCTGCTCCCATGCGCATTTACGTGGAAGAACATTATGTACGTGCTGCTCCGGGTGGTGTTGGTTTTGCAAAAGCTGCAGGCAACTATGGCGCTGCAATGTTGCCAACTGTTGAAGCAAAGAAAAAAGGATACGACCAGGTATTGTGGACAGATGCAGTTGAACATAAATATTTACAGGAGTTTGGTGTAATGAATGGTTTTGTAATTATTGGTAATACAGCCATTACTCCTGGTCTGGAAGACGGAACCATTCTTGCAGGTGTAACACGTAATAGTGTTATTCAATTGCTGAAAGAAATTGGATTAACTGTTGAGGAAAGACATATAAGCATTGATGAATTGGTTGAAGCATACGGTAAAGGTGAACTGAAAGAAGTATTTGGAACAGGGACAGCAGCAACGATTTCAATGATACAGGAACTTCGTTATAAAGATACTGTGATGAAATTTGATACATCAAGCTGGAAAATTTCACCTGAAGTTAAACGCAGGCTTGATGAAATTAAAGAAGGTAAAGTGGAAGACAAGCATGGGTGGTTGTATAAAATCTGATTGACAAAATGAAATAAAAAAGCAGCATTACGCTGCTTTTTTATTGAAAATAGGATTCTGTGACTTGTATTTATCTAAACAAAATGTATTGATACTTATAATTAAATTCCGGTAAGGAACTGCGATCTTATATAATCAACGACTGTTTCAAGATTTTTCGTTTCATGATAAACCTGTAATTGTCTGTCGGCTCCGGTTCCGGTTTCTAAAATTTGGGGTATAAAATTTAGTGCGTTTCTGCCGTCAAGCTCATCTACCACATCATCTACAAAGTCGAGTAGTTCATAAATTAAAGCCCTTGTATTGATTTCTTCTTCTTTTCCGAAATCAATTAAATATCCATCAATACCATATCTGCTTGCCCTCCATTTGTTTTCGTTGATCAATGCACGTTGGTATTGAATAAAGCCCATGTTATTGCAACGAAGTTTATAAAGCTTTGCAACGATGGCCTGGAATAAAGCTGAAAGAGCAATGGTTTCATGAACTGTAAGCGGTACATCACAGATTCTGAACTCAATTGTATTAAAGAACGGGTGAACTCTTAAATCCCACCATATTTTTTTTGCGTTATCAATGCAGTTGGTTTTGATTAGCAGATTCACAAAATTATCATAGGCTTCAATACTGTCGAAATGTTCAGGAATACCTGTTCTTGGAAATTTATCAAATACTTTTGTGCGGAAGGATTTATAGCCGGTCATTCGTCCTACCCAGAAAGGCGAATTTGTACTTAAAGCATAAACATGCGGTAAAAAGTATCTTGCTGCATTGGCTATATGAATAGCTGTTTTTCTGTTTTCAACTCCAACATGCACATGTAGCCCAAATATTAAATTACTTCTTGCAGCTTCCTGTAACTCATTAACGATCTGGCTATAGCGAACATGGTCAGTAATTAGCTGGTCTCGCCAATGACTGAAAGGGTGTGTACCGCTTGCTCCAACTGCAAAACCGAGACCATTTGAAATTTCATGAATTGTTTTACGGAGTACTGCAACATCTGTAAAGGCTTCATCGGCATTTTTGCAGATGTCGGTTCCAACTTCCACAACAGCCTGGTGCATTTCGGCTTTTACTTTATCCTTAATAACTTTTTGTCCTTCCGTTACAATTTTCTGTTCATGGCTTTTTAGTTCCCTTGTTTCAGGGTCAAATACCATGTATTCTTCTTCAACACCGAGCGTAAACTGTTTATAATTGATAGTTGCCATGACAGAGTGATCGTTATTAAATTAATAGAGTGTGGTTTTATTAACCGAACGTTTAACATATTCGCCCCATGTTAAATTATCGGCTCCCTCTTTGTGATTTTGTGCACATTCAATTGCATAAAGTGCAGCATGTTCTACAACCCATGCGAAATTTTCTTCACCAACACTTGCCAAATCAGCATCAGGTGCAGGGTTGCAGAAATCAATGGCATAAGGAACGCCATCCCTTAAGGCTAACTCAACAGTATTAAAGTCATATCCAAGATAGTTGTTAATGCGAAGTACAATGTCCGTCAGCATTTTCAGTTTTTCATCCGAAGGACTAAAATCAGCAACATAGCGTAAATGATGCGGATTACGTGGCTCATAACTCATAATACGCACATACTTTCTGCCAATGCAATAACATCTGTAATATTCCTCAAAAACAATTTCTTCCTGTAGCAGCATCACCAACTGACCTGTTTCATTATGTTTTTCAAAAAACTCTTCTGCATTATTGAGTTTATAAACATGTTTCCATCCACCTCCGGCAAATGGTTTCATATATGCCGGGAAACCAACATAATTAAACATCCCTTCCCAATCCAACGGAAAAGAAAGATTAGAGAATGAATCCTGTCCTGTATCATCCGGCCGTTGATTGGCTGGCAGAATAACTGTTTTAGGAACAGGAACATTGATTTTTGTTGCGAGGCAGTTATTGAAAAATTTATCATCGGCACTAAACCAAAATGGGTTATTGATAACCGCTGTTCCTGTTAACGCTTCATTTTTAAGGTAAGCACGGTAATGAGGAACATCCTGCGAAATACGGTCAACAATTACAGCATATCCATTACTTATTCCCTGGATTACTTTTTCGATACGCACTGGTTCAGCAACAATGCCTTCGATTTTTTTACTGTTAATCCTTTCAACAAAAGCGTTTGGGAAGGATCTTTCTTTTCCGTGCAGAATTCCGATTTTTTTCATGTGCTTATTTTAGTGTAAAGAACAGTTGTTAAGTCGGTTTGTACCGTCAATATAATACAGTTTTTTAAAATTAAAGCAATACGATTAAAAATAGGTTTATATGAAAACGCCGGGCTTTTATCTGCTTTGTAAAATATGATTGCAGTCTTATCCTTATTTTTGAGTTTATGCAATTAGAAGAAAAGAGGATTATTCTTATTGAGGAAAACCTAATCAGATCTGAACATCTTGGGAGAATTGTAAAATTTGATTGTTACCTGCCAGCTTCTGTTTCCGATTCAACTCAGTTAAGTTTGCTGCTAATTAATGATGGACAGGATTTGCTTCAAATGCCGTTTGACCAGATAATGAATGATCTTTACAGAAAGGATGAGATTGAACCGTTATTTTGTGTAGGGATCCATTGCAGTGAAGATAGAAAAATGGAGTATGGAATTGCGAGCCAACCCGATTATATGGGCAGAGGGGCTAAAGCAGGATTATATACTGCATTTATTTTAGATGAATTACTTCCTTTTATTTACCGAAAATATCAAATAGCTGCGTTTAAAGAAAAATCGGTTGCCGGGTTTTCACTTGGCGGATTAATGGCGTTGGATATTGTATGGAATCATTCGGATGAATTTAAGAAAACTGGTGTTTTTTCCGGCTCCTTGTGGTGGCGGCAAAAATCTTATGATGATGGTTATACTGATGACGCTGACCGGATAATGCATAACCAGGTTAGAAATGGTTGGGCCGACCAATCATTAAAGTTCTTTTTTCAGGCGGGCTTGCTCGACGAGAATAATGACAGGAATAATAATGGAATTATTGATTCTGTTGATGATGTTCTTGACCTTATTCGTGAGCTAAAGAAAAAAGGATATAGAAACGAGTCTATTCATTATCTCGAACTTGCCGATGGGAAACATGATGTTCCTACATGGGCAAAAGCCCTTCCTGATTTTTTGAAATGGGGTTGGGGGAAGTAAGAACACTTTATTTCTGAACTGTAATAAAAAAGGTTGTTTCATTTGAAACAACCTTTTTTATTACAGTTTACTTACTTATTTAGAAACTATATCTTAAGCCAAGCTGGGAATTCCAACGTGATGTAAATGTAGAAACCGAGTATGGTCTGTAAGTATCACCAATTTTAGTAAAATTATTGATATTGAACTGAAATGCTGGTGCAGCAGCAGTTGGCGTAAACGAAACTCCATCTTTCTTTTGTGAACCACTAACTAAAGCAGTAAACAAAGTTGATGTTTGAGGGTAAAATCCATCGCCGTTTCCGAATGAGCGTCCCCAATCTGCATTCAGCAAAGCGCCCACATTAACTATATCAAAAAATACTTGAAGCCTGTGCTCTTTAAACATAAAGTTTTGAGCAATTCTTAAGTCAAAATGATTTTCCCAAGGTAATTTGTCGCCATTACGTTCAACATTTTGACCCATGTGCTTTTGAAGGTATTTGTTGTTTTTTGCAAATTCCTGAAAATCGGCCCATTGTTGAGTAGCAGTTTTGCCTCCACTTATGTCTGCAAAATTTGCTTCGGTAAAGTTTGCAGGAACATATACAAGCGAAGTACTTGAACTCGTTGCTGCTCTGTCTTCACCAGTAATATTTCTGCTGTAAACGTATGAAAGCTTCTGACCTGTTTGACCGTTGTAGAATAATGTAATAGTAGTAGAGAAATATTTCAAATATTTAAATTCTTTACTGATATAACCACTAACTCTTGAACCTGCATCAAAATTTGATCTGCTCAATTCCAATCTGTTTAAACCATTAACAGATTGAACGCCTCTCCAGTTTGATAAAGCAACTGATGAAGGAATATCGTTCAGTGAAGAAGATGTTCCGAAAGTATAAGCTAATGAACCTGCCCATCCTTTACTAAACATTTTCTGTAATTGAACTGTAGTATTAAATGAGTATCCCTTGCTTGTGTTACTCAATTTAATTACTTGCGCAAAGCTCGTGTTTGTGTATTTCGTCCATAAAGGGCGTGTTGTAGAACCGATTGCAACGGTACCGTCACCAGCACTGCTTACATTAAGTTCCTGATAGAAAGCGTTATTAATGTTCTTAGTGAAAACACCTTCTAATGTTAAAATAAATCCGTTTCCAAGATTTTTATCTGTAGCTAAATTAGCACGTAAAACTTGTGGAAATTTAAAATCTTTGTCAATCACATTTATAGTAGTAGCTGTAGCTGTGCTGCTTGATGGTATATATGCTCCCAATTGTGCATCAGCAGGGTTGAACATATATTTAACAGTACCGCTTGCAATCAAAGAAGCTAAAGTTGAACCATTGTAGGTTAAGCTTTTTGTAGCAACACCTGTATTGCTTAACTGATTTGAAATCCATACGAAAGGAATTCTACCGGTAAATAATCCAATTCCACCACGAACTTGTGTCTTTGAATTTCCTTCTACATCCCAATTGAAACCTACACGGGGAGAAAACATTAATCTTGCTTTTGGCATTTGGTCTGTTTTTACATCATACGATGCAAAAGCAGTATTAAAAGCTGTGTTTTCTGCCGGCTTGCTGGTAATAACGGGGCGATCAACTCTTAAACCATAAACCAATCTGAAATTTTTATTAGGGCTCCAGATATCCTGTGCATAAACTGAAAGCTGTGCGGCTTTTAATATTGCGTTTGCTTTATCGCCTTTTCCCGAAGTTGAGTAACCAACCTGATAAGTAGCTAATGATGAAGCTAAAGAAGTTGGAGTATTGGCTTGCCAGTTTGCAATATTAGTTGTGGTGGTAGTGCCACTTGTTCCAAATGTATAAGCTCCATAAAATGCTTGCAAGAAAACGTTATCACTTTTAAAAAACTCATTATTAGTTCCAAAGGTCAGCGTATGTTTTCCTTTATACAAAGTAAAATTATCGGTAACACTGATAATGTCCTGTCCTAAACTGTTGGCAGCACTTGAGTAGTCTGATCCAAGATTATAAGTAATCGTGGCAGAAGTAGAAGCTTCGTAGTTGTAAATTGTAAGATTCGGAGCAGTTTTGCTGATCCTTTCGTCACGGATTCTATTGTATGTCAAACGCAGAACGTTCGATGCAGTTGAATTGAATGTACTGTTTAATTCAAGAACACTTGAATTACTTTTGTCAGTAAACTTATATCCTGTGTTTTCAAAAAGAGGTACCTGAGCAGAGCGGCTGCGGATATCATTACTTCCTTCAACATAGTTGTGGCGGAGAGTTAATTTGTGTTTAGCACTGATATTCCAGTCGATTCTTGCAAAAGCAGAAGTTGATTGATTCTTATTATTGATTGCACCAAAAGAACCCAAATCAAATTGATAAGTACTCAACATGAAATCTTTAATGCTTTGCAAAGTTGCAGCACTGGCTTTTGAACCAGATCCTGAAATAGTTGGATCAAACCCTAAAGGAGTTGATTTTTCATACCGCTCAAAATTTGCAAAGAAAAACAGTTTGTTCTTAATAATCGGGCCACCAAGTGTTGCACCAAATGTCTTGTTAGTGAAATCTCCATAAGGAAGTTTGGTAATGGAAGGATTATAAGCAACGCTTTTACCAACAAAATTTTCATTTTGATATTGTCCATAAGCAGAACCATGGAAATTATTTGTTCCACTCTTGGTGACAGCATTGATACCGCCACCGGTAAAACCACCTTGAGTTACATCATAAGGTGAAAGTACGATCTGGATTTCCTGTATTGCTTCAATTGAAATCGGATTTAAGTTTGCTTGACCACCATTTGTACCAGTTGAACCTAAACCAAAGGCATCATTTGCGTTGGCACCATCAATTGAAAACTGGTTATATCTGTTACTTTGTCCTGAGAAAGATAAACCAGTACTGTTACCATCATTTCCGTTGTTACTTGCTTTTACCTGAGGAGTAAGGCGTGCAAAATCCTGAACACTTCTGTTAATGGTTGGCAGGGTTTGCATTTGCCTGGGCGAAATATATGTTGAGGTTCCGTTTCTTTGCGCACTAATAATTCCCCCCTTGTTTTTGCCTGTCACAGTAATTGCAGCAAGGTCTTTTGTTTCAACTAACAAGCTGCCATCAATTACCAATGGAGTACCAAGGTTTACATAAACATCAGTTAGAATAACTTCGCTGTATCCGCTAAAATGGATTGTAACCTTATAAGGGCCACCAATTCTCAGGTTTGGGAGAGTGTATTGGCCACCATTTTTAGCTACAGTAACATAGTTCGTACCTGTAGGCACATGTACCGCAGTAATTGTAGCACCAGCTAAAGGGTCATTTTTTTCGGATTTTATTACTCCGGTTATAGTACCCGTAGTAACCTGCGAAAAGGTAGTTACTGACAGGAATAACCCTATCATAACAAGCAGTAAGTTTTTGATTTTTATCATACTTTTTTGTTTTACGATTGCAAAGAAACAACAATCTGATTTTGAAATATCAACGAAATATTAACAATTCGTAAACTTTCAGACAAAAAGCCAAAGTTGTTTGCTGCAAGCTATCTTTGAAAACTTTACCAACTCCTGTTTAAATGCCCCGGCATTTTCAACTAACTTTGCCCTGCAAATAAAAAAATATGCTGAATTCTATTCCAAGTGCAATTGAAGACATCCGTCAGGGGAAAATGGTGATAGTGGTGGATGATGAAGATCGTGAAAATGAAGGTGATTTTATTATTGCTGCAAGATATGCCACTCCGGAGGCAGTGAATTTCATGGCAAAATACGGGCGGGGATTGATCTGTGCAGCTCTTACAGATGAGCGATGCGATGAACTGAAACTTGAACCTATGGCATCGTCAAATACGTCTTTATATGAAACAGCTTTTACGATTTCAGTCGATCTCATTGGGTATGGAACTTCTACCGGGATTTCAGCGCCAGACAGGTCAAAAACAATACATGCGTTAATTGATCCTAAGACAAGGGCTGAAGATTTAGCCCGCCCAGGACATATTTTCCCTCTCCGTGCTAAAAAAGGTGGGGTGCTCAGGCGATCAGGACACACAGAAGCTACAATTGATCTGGCAAGACTGGCTGGTCTTGAACCGGCAGGTGTTCTGGTTGAAATTATGAATGAGGATGGAACAATGGCCCGTTTGCCACAACTTGAAATTTTAGCTGAGAAATATGGTGTAAAAATTATATCAATTAAAGATTTAATTGAATACCGGCTGAAAACAGATTCATTGATTGAAGAAATTGTGCGGGTGGATATGCCTACAGCTTACGGCCATTTCAAACTTGCTGCATTCCGGGAGAAAGAAGCCGGGAAGGAACACATGGCTTTAATTAAAGGAGAATGGAATGCAGATGAGCCGGTTTTAGTAAGGGTTCACTCTTCCTGTTTTACAGGTGATATTCTTGGTTCTATGCGCTGCGATTGTGGCGACCAGCTTCACTCGGCCATGCAAATGGTTGAACAGGCGGGCAAAGGTGTAGTGTTGTACATGAACCAGGAAGGAAGAGGAATTGGTCTTTTCAATAAATTAAAGGCATACAAACTACAGGAGCAGGGACTTGATACAGTTGAAGCCAACCTCCATCTTGGGTTGCCCATGGATGCAAGAGATTATGGCGTTGGTGCACAAATTCTACGCACTTTAAATATTACCAAGCTGAGGCTGATCAGCAACAATCCTAAAAAACGTGCTGGTTTATCGGGTTATGGATTGGAAATTGTTGAAACTGTTCCTATCCGCATTGCACCCAATGAGCATAACAAAAAATATCTCGAAACAAAACGGGATAAAATGGGGCACGAAATATTGAAGCAGGATGTATGATGTAAGAAGTACGATTTTGTTCTCTAAAACAGAGATTGCATATTTTTTTTGAGAATTCAATAAATATGCACAACCAGGTTGCCGGAAGTACAAGTGAGTGACACAACGGAAGCTCAATAATAGCAATCAGTTTGCTAATAAAAAATCTATCTCAGTATTCCTTCCAGGCTTCCTCCTTTGGCAAATAAACGGTCAATTCTTTGCTCTAAATCTGTATCTTTTTCTAATACAGGTGCATGATGTGGTTTTAATCTTGCATCAAATACAACAGGTCCGTTGCAACCCCAATGTTTAAACCGGGTAAATGAATTTATTCCATATATATCATGCGAAGGATTACAGCGTGTATAAGTAACCCATAAATAATTTTTAAGATTGGCAGCAACAAACGAACTGTCATCACAGATGATAATTTGTGCTGTAGTATTTAATTCTGAATTGAAAGTTGAAAGCTGAGCATTTAGTAGTTCCATTTCATTTGCTGCATCTTCGTAATTGCTGAATTTCTTTGTCTGCAGTGCAATAACTCCATGCATACATAACTGTGCATTTTCAAACCGCTGCAATGATTTTAATACGGCAGGTATTTCCCTGCATAATTCTCTTTTTTTATCGCCGTAAGCAGCCAGCAATAATTTACTTCCGCTGTTTAATCCTGTACCGGAGTAATCAAGTGTATCAATTGTGGTGTTGGTGAAAAAGTGAAGGTCCCTGCTTAAATCAATCCGCTCAAAAATGTATTGTAAATATTCCTCAATATGATGCGTGTGCAATTGATTACTGTCATCGGCAGTCATAAACAAAAACTTGGCAAGACTTAATTGTCCTGTGCCTAAAACACGACTGGCAATAGTCAGCAGTTCTGCAGGCTGTTTGGCAGGCATGTAAGGAGTATAGCGTTCGCTTCCAATTGCAAGTAATAACGGATGCACACCTGCAGCATCAACAGCATGCACCTCTTTCAATCCCGGTATTTCCTGTGGAATAGCATTCCCCGTTAGTTCGTGAATCAGTTCGCCAAAGCTGGTGTCTTCCTGAGGTGGGCGACCAACAACAGTAAAAGGCCAGATGGCATTTTTCTTTGCATACACTTTATTCACCTTCATCAATGGAAAAGGATGTATTAAGCTGTAATAACCAAGATGATCGCCAAACGGTCCTTCGGGTTTTGTTTCATTTGGATAAACCTCGCCAGTAATTACAAAATCGGCATCTGTACTAACAGCATTGCCCAGTGCATCGTAAGCATAGCGGAATCTTCTTCCACCCAGTACACCTGCAAAAGTCATTTCGCTTATACCTTCAGGCAAGGGCATTACTGCACTTAATGTGTGTGATGGCGGTCCGCCAACAAAACAACTTACTTTCAGCGGCAATCCTTTTGCATTTGCTTTTGTTTGATGAATACCAATGCCACGATGAAGTTGATAATGCAAACCAATTTCTTTATTCAGTTCATACTCATTTCCTGATAACTGAATGCGGTACATACCAAGATTTGATTGCATGATGCCGGGTTTGTCAGCATCTTCGGTATAAACCTGCGGCAGTGTTACAAAAGCACCGCCATCCATTTTCCAGTGATGAATGAGAGGTAAATTGCTTATTTGTATTTCGTCAAACGAAAAAGAAGATTGCTTTTTAGGAAGTGCTTTTAATGCAGCTAATCCCGTTTGAAAATTGCTGATAGGATGTTTGATTGCCTGGATGGGATCGTTTTTCAGTTCAATCAGTTTTTGTACCAGCTCAAGTGTGTCTCTGAAAATGAATTTACTTCTGTCTAATGTTCCAAAAATGTTACTGGCAGCCCTGAACGATGAGCCTTTCACGTTTTCAAATAATAAAGCAGGACCCTTTGCTTCATGTACACGCAGGTGTATTGCGGCCATTTCCAGATAAGGATCCACTTCTTCTTTAATACGTACAAGATGACCATTCTTTTCCAGGTCCAGTAAACAATCTTCCAGCGAACGATAAGCCATAAATAAAATTCAGGTGTGCAATTTACTAAACAAAGCCGGCTCTTTATTGTTTGTTTACATTTGTAATAATTGACAGATAAAGCGAAATTGGTTTTGATATGGTTCAGGCATATAATTTTTTAGCATCATGGCAGTTGTTCCCGGAAAAATGCAGTTATGAATTTGGCGAAACACCCAAAAGTGGTAACTGCAAAATTGAATCGGTAAAAAACGGAACAGCACTTGCATTAAGCATTAACTGGGTTACTCATTTAAATGAAGCATTTTATACCTCGTATAATTTTGTGCCCGATGGTGCTATGCATGATTTTGAGAATACTGAAATAGCACAAAAAATCAGGTCTGAAATACCCAACTCTTCAACAATGGTGATTGAATTAATCACTAACGGACAAGTAAAGTTTACTGCTACTCATGAAATTCTTCCCAATGGTTTTATGCGTATAACGCAGGAAGGATTTACGCCTGAATACAAGCGGTTTAAAAATGTTGAAATTTATCACAAGCAGATGAGTGTGCTGCCTTATGCTTCAAGTATAGGTGGTGTGGTAATCAAACCAACAAAAGAAGGTGTGATCCGTCACCAGGCTTTGCAGGCAATGGAAGAGCAAACAAATATGCAGCTCGACCAAATTAAACAACAGATTGAATTACTTGCAAGACAGGCACAGGAAATTGTAAAGCGGAAGGAATTATCGTTGATGATTTATGAAGCAAAGCTCAACTTTCGGCCAGTGATTGGCCAGGTATATCATTTATATCAACGGCATGATGATACATATTTACTTTCGATGATCAGTCCACAGGAGTGGGGCGATAACGGTCCGTTTAAACAATTTGTTGCTTCAGCAAAATTATTAGCCGATCATACGTGGATGGAAGTTTAAGACGAAAGCAATCAATTCAAAAGTTAAAAACAAAAATGAAACTGAATTTTCCAATAGAAGTAAAGAAAAGTAAAGTTGCAGGCAAAGGTGCTTTTGCAATAAAAACTATACCGGCTAAACGAAAGCTGGGAAATATGGCGGGAGAAATCATAAGCTATAAAGAAGCACAACGCAGAGTGAAACAACAGCATGCGGGAGAATTGCTGATGGTTGAGTTTGATAACGATCCTGTTGCTTTGGATGCAAGTGTAAACCGAAATGAATTATCATACATTAATCATTCCTGTGATCCGAATACATACATGCGCAGGGCCTACAGACAGGTTGAATTTTATTCACTTCGCCCGATAAAAAAAGGAGAAGAACTTACCTGCGATTATGGCGAAACGCATCATGATGGCAAACTTCCCTGTAAATGTGGTGCAAAGAATTGCAGGGGATTTATTTAGTGGTCGTCTTGTTTTTTATAACCGAAGGCCAGGTAAATAATGACACTGATAACCGGTGCAATAACCAGGAATATCGTCCAGAGAATTTTTGCTTCTGTCGAAATATCTGTTCGTCTCCAAACGCTGTACAAATAATGCAAAGGAGCTATAATCAATAAAAAAAGAATCAGCGAAGTAGAAAGATTATTCAGAATTTGATCTGTTATTTGCATAGTGTTTATTATATGCTATTTAATAGATATGATTTTCTGCTTTCTCCCAAAAATCAAAAACAAGATGAAGCCTAAAATAGGAGCAAAGATTATTACTATCGTCCAGAGCAGTTTTGTTGTTTGATCAAAATCTTCACGTTTCCATATTTTAAAAACGAGGAACAAGCCAATTATAAGGGGTATAATAAGTAATGCTGTCCAAGCTAAAAGCCCAAGCCCTGGTGTAAGTAAATCCATAGCTTAAATTATACCCTAAAAGTATTATACAAATTATTTAAAACAATTTTTAGATGACAGATTTTTTACTGTTGTTAATTACCTTTGAAGCATGACAAAATTATCCTTAAATATCAATAAGTTCGGGACACTCAGAAACAGTCGTGGTGGGAATATCCCGGATGTATTAAAAGCTGCTGTTGACGCACAGCGTTTTGGAGCAGATGGCGTAACTGTTCATCCCCGGCCCGATGAACGCCATATTCGTTATAATGACGTAAGAGAAATCAGAAAAATCATTACTACAGAGTTTAATATTGAAGGCAATTGCAGGGAACAATCCTTTGTTGACCTGGTGCTTGAAGTAAAGCCTCACCAGGTAACACTTGTGCCTGATACGTTAGGACAGATAACCAGCGATCACGGGTGGGATACGGAGACTCATAAAGATTACCTTACGGAAATGATAAAACTGTTTAAAGGTGCCGGTATCCGTACATCCATATTTGTTAACCCGATGATTGATATGATTGAAGGAGCTGCTGAAACGGGGACTGACCGTATAGAACTTTATACGGAGAATTACGCAAGGTTATTTGCAAATGGTAAAAGAGAAGAAGCGATTGAAGATTATGTTGATGCGGCAATCAGGGCAAAGGAGTTAGGACTTGGAATAAATGCCGGTCATGATCTTGATCTGAACAATCTTAATTACCTGGTAAGCACTATTCCATGGATTGATGAAGTGAGTATTGGTCATGCACTGATCTGTGATGCTTTGTATTTTGGTTACGAGAATGTTATTCAGCTTTACAAACGTGAACTTGTTGTAGAGTAAGCCGGAATAGCATCATCTCTCTCAACTGAAAAGCGAAAAATCAGTATTATTTATAAACTGGTTCTTCGCTTTTACTTTTCAAACCCTATTGATAATTATCTCGTACTTCTTTTAATCATTGTCTTCAAAATGCAAGTGCTGATGATAGGCTCCGGCGGCAATGTGTAAAGCAAATCCTACAATTGCAGTGTCTTTTAAAATATTAATTATTGCCCATTGCCTCATTTCAGGCGCTCCTGCATTAAGTGCATTAGGAACATGGATGGTAAGAATAAAAATATCGAGCAGAATAGCCAGCAGGTAACTGGTAACTTTTACATACTGGTTAAACATAAATGAAAGTCCAACCTGCTTCGCAGGCAACGTCTCCCTTTAAACTACAGTTGCAGTTTTGCAAATAGCTAATGGGGACGTTGCGTACTTGATGTATTAAGCCATAATAAAATGTAAGTTCAATAACGCAACGTCCTCTTCGAGAGACGTTGCTGCGAAAACAGGGTAGTTGAAAAATAAAAGTTGAGCTTTTGTACCGGGTGGGTTAGAGAAATAAAGCCCCGCACCAATGTCATCCCGACGCTTCGGTCGGGGCTTTTTTTGTTGGTTTATTTTTTTGTGATTGATTGAATGAAGAAGCTGTGAAGTTTTTTATGCACTGCAAACCTGTAAATTTGGATGTGATGATTTGATTGGTGAGGAAAGAAAATGATTACATAAGAATAGGCACAAGCGGGACGCTTGCGCTTGGGTAAGTGAGGTATTATTTAAGTCCTAAACGGTCACATTTAAAAGATATTTTATTGTTCTCTTTTTGTACAAACTTGAACTTGTAAACATAATAGGTAATAAATTCTAATGACAATTCACTGAAACTAAAGTCATTGAAGTCGCAATTCTCCGTATCTATTATTTTCCCAACTTCAATTCTAAATTTATCATCTCCATTATAAAAAGTTAATTCAGTTTCAAATTTGTTGATACTCAAATTGTGCAATTTGTTTTTTTTAAATAAGGAATTTACTATTTCAATTTTTTCTACTATACTATTAGTCATGTTTACAATTGTTATATCTTTTAATTTTTCAACTTTATTTTTCCAAATCAAAAAATCTAATAAGTTGTCAATTATAATATTATCAGGTTCAATATAAATTTCAACGTTATTTAATACTAATGATGAATATTTGTCAATCATTTTCAACGCTGCCATTCCAGCACTCGGATAATCGTAATCCCACCAATATGCTATCTCATCAATAGTATCCTGTGTAAGTTTTGTCATTCGCTTTATGTATTCTGACTAACGGTTAATTTTTGAATTACAATGAATTATAAATTTTAACCGTTAGTTCGAAAAATTATTTTCGTTCGGCGAAAAAGGGTGAATTACTGCTAACACATAAATATACGCCGTATTAATCTTTCCTGCCAAAAATGTAAACTTTTTTGCCCTGTTGGTGTTCCTCAGCTAAATTATTTCCAAAAGTCAAATTAATAAGCCATAGCCTGCCGTTGTTGTGTGTTTTTCACCAACGACACATGCACTAAAGATATTTATGAAATCGAATCCTTCTCTTCGCAGCAACGTCTCCCTCAAATCCACAGTTGCAGTTTTGCAAATAGCTGATGGGGGCGTTGCGTACTTGATGTGTTAAGCCATAATAAAATGTAAGTTCAATAACGCAACGTCCTCTTCGAGAGACGTTGCTGCGAAAACAAGAAAGGCCCATCGGCAAATGATTTGCTGAAGAAGAAAGTAGGGAAGTAGGAGAGTTAACATCGGTTTTTTTTATTGAAATCAGCAATTTAATCCTAGTTGTAAATAGGACATGTCTTTTTATTTTAATATTTTTAATCGGCAGTATGAAGCCATAAAATATTAAACGAATAACTTGATATAAAAAAACAACTGCAACCGTTATGAAAAGTACAGTTTTATTGCATTTCGTTTTATTAATGGTGCTGCAACTTGCAGCCCAGCCCAAGACAGTTAATATTCATGGGATTGTAAAGGATACTACTATAAAAAGTATTGAAATAACACATGTGACAGATTCCAATCTTACAAAATTTGAAGAAAAGAAGCTAAATGTTGTAAATGGAATGTTTAATGTTTCAATACAGATTCCTTTTCCTACTGAAATTGTTATTTCTCATGGGAATAGGTTATTCAGAGAAAGCTTTATTTATAGCGATGCAGAAATACTTATTGACTCCACAGGTAAGCCTCATATTATTGGATCGCCTGTTCAAGATGAATACGAAAAGGAATTTTTACCCTTTTTCCAATTGAATGATGATTTTTATGACACAATAGTATCTTTTTTTCAAAAAAATCGTCAAAAATATGGTGACAATTTTCCAAAATCAGTTCAAGACAGCGCAAACCTTTTAAAAGAAAAATATGGGTATCAACGAACTGCATTATTAGAAGAATACATTAAACAACATCCGGATTCTTACGTTGCTTTGTGGAATATCTATTATTTTATTTCCATGGGCAGTCTTAATCAATATTTTGATTTCGAGAAACTATTTTCATCTTTTTCAGATCAAATGCAGCATCAATCCTTTATAAATGAGTTAAAAGCAAGATTAAAGAAATCGGGCAGGATGCAGGTAGGTATGGAATTTCCACACGATTTTTTTAAAGGCTATGCTCAAATGCATAGCAAAGTAAGGAAGAATTGTCAGTATTATTTAATTGATTTTTGGTATAGCCATTGTGGTCCCTGCATTGCACATTTTCCAGAGTTAAAAAAAATCTATCATCAGTTCCATAGTAAAGGATTTGATATTATATCCATTTCGGTAGATAGGCAAAAAGATTTGAAGGATTACACTGTAGCCATTAAGAGAAATGGACTAATATGGAATCATATTTGGGATAAGGAAGGAGTTAAAGCTAAAGAGTTTAATGTGAACACTTTTCCGACTTATATTTTATTAGATAAATATGGCAGAATAATCAATTTAAATATTGAGCCCAACCAGTTAGAAACATTTTTGAAGGAACACTTATAAACTTTTATTAAAATAATCTTTCTACGCCCCGGTTCGCGACACACGAAACGGAATTGATTAACTTTATGGATGTTAAGATAGAATTATTCATCTTAAATTACCTGTATTATGGAAAGAAGAAATCGCCGGAAATTCAGTTCAGATTTTAAAGCCAAAGTGGTTTTAGAAGCTTTTAAGGAGCGAAGTACAATTGAGGAGCTTGCCCGCAGGTACGAGTTACATCCCACTCAAATCAACCTGTGGAAGAAAGAAGCGATGAGTAAATTATCGCAGGTGTTTGGTCGCCGAGATGAAGGGGAAGATAAAAAAATCTTAAATATTTTGAACACTGTTTGCTTATAATTTATATTGCAAAGAGATATTGG
>DDEN01000032.1 GCA_002336115.1 Chitinophagaceae bacterium UBA1953 | reverse complement strand
CATTAGGGTTAATCAATGGTAATACAGTTTGTGTTGTTTGAATTCCATCCAATACAACCAAAGCCTCATTATTACCTGTTAAAGAACGATACCCTCTCAATACAACTTTAACCTGTGGGTCAACACTGTTGTTGACATTGTAAATTGCTAACCCTGAAATTTTACCAGCAAGCCCCTGCGCAAGTGTAACAGGACGGCCAACAGTAACATCCTCGTTACTAATTTGAGGCTTTTCTCTTGAAACCAAATACAGTGAATAAATGACGGTTCGTCATTATGAAAAAGTGCTGTATAGTAAGGCGTTTAAATAAAAAAATCTGCATAAAGCAGATTTTTTTAAGCTCCCCCCGCTGGACTTGAACCAGCGACCCTCTGATTAACAGAACTTTTTAAGCAGGAGAGAAAAATCTAACAGTTTGATTTGCAGCGTATTTACTTTTTTGATTTTACTGTTTTTTCCTTTCTGATCTGATTACTGTTAACGATTGTGTTAATGGGCAATTTTTCACCATTTCGCAAATACAGTAACTGATCCACAAGTTTATCATAGCTCTTAATTTTCTTTCTAAGCGCAGTCAGTTCGTTTCCTTTCCTTGGTACAAACTCCGGCTCTTTACCCCCTTCAAGAAGAAAATAATATGGATTTACGCCACATTTCTGCACGAGGTTCTTAAATACTCCATACGACATTTCAAGATTGCGGCCACTCTCCAGGTGCGACAATGCCTGCTGGCCAATATTCAGCTTTTCGGCCATTTCTTCCTGCGTAAGCTCCATCAGCTTTCTGATATGTTTTAATTTTTCACCGTCTGTCATTTTCAAAAATTTGATTCTGGATCGCCTTTTTTTACAGCATTAGTTAGCTGTTGAATTATGTAACCAAACTCGTTTAAAGCTTGTTCTTTCATAAGTACCCATTGTTTTGCTGATTGCTTTTTTGCCATTGTACTCCAAGTTGACGGAAACTCATCGGCAAAACGGGAATCATCCCTCATTTGGACCATGTCTCCCCTTTTGTGAATGATGTCAGAAATAACTACTTTCATTTTGCCATCTTTACAATAAACATCGAGATGGTACTTGAATATACCTCCATCTACTTTGGCAAAACTGTTCATATAGATTAAGGTTTGCGTGTTGCCTTTGCAAACCAGTCTGCCCGTTTCTTTGTCATCCGTCAATATAACTGCATCCCCTGAATTATAGTTCTTGTAAATCCATTCTTTCGCTAACAGAAATATTTTTGTTTTATCAAGACTGTCAACCGTAACAATCTTTGAAATTTTAGTTTCTCTGTTTTCAATAGTTATTTCATAATTTTTCTCCTGAGAGTACATCGGTATTCCTATGAGTACTAATAGTACTGTTGCGATTATTTTCATGGCTATATGTGTTTTGTTACTTGTACAACATTGAATATTTGCATCACTTTCTCGAGGTGCACCACTTTATCCGGGTATGCTTTCTTATCCTGGTTAAAGGACCTGATCGTAATAGTTCCAGCTTCCACATTGTGCTCAATAATTTCTTTAATCAGTATGCCTGCAGTTGTTACAATGATGAACACTTTATAATTCTTCAGATGCAGTTTGCTTTTCCAAAAGCTGCGTTCAATCTTACGGCCGGTTGCAATACTGCCTGCTATAATGGATCGGGAAGTACCATCGTCCATACTGTCGCCAACCACTTCAAAACTTACATACTCTCCCCTATGTGGCTTATCTACAATAATAGAATGTTTGGGCTGTTCTTCAATATATTCTTCATCGCCCCAGCCGGTGAGGTACCCTGCGTAGGCTTTCTTTTGAATAAGAGGTGTGGTCATAACGTATTTTCCTTCAGATAGCTGGATAAATTCTTTTGTTTTTGATTTATAAGTACCGGTAGGTGTGCCAATATTCCGGCCATTGACATCAGAAGATGTAATGCCCTTATTCAGCATATCTCCTTCCTCATGCAGTAGCCATATTTTATTTAATTGAGGGTAGTGATCTATGATTTTTTCTAATACTGAAGGGCCTATTGAAGATCTCATGTTATTAATATACCCGTTACTTATGCCTACTTTTTTCTCAAAAGCAAAAGCAGATATATCTAAATGCTCTAAAAATTTCAATAACCTTTCCTTCGTATTCATTAGAACGTTGATCTATATTTAAAATAGGCTTATTCCCTGTTACAAGCACTACAAAACTCCATTACCACTTGTTAATAAGTATGTGGATAAAATAATTAGAAAAATGTTCTAAATATATTTTGAAATTAGAACAATGTTCTATTACTTTGTCCTGTTGTTTTACAAATCTAAATTAAAATGTCAATAAAAACAAGATACAACAGGGGCGAGCAGGCAAAGAGGCTGGCAGAAGAGCTTTTAAAAGTAAAAGCTGATGTAACGGCTGCGGATAGGATTGAGGCAGAAAATCAGCTTGGATATGTAAAAGGAACAATAAGTCAATATCTGTCTGGCAAAGTGTATGACAATGATACTGCAGTTAAGATGCTGACATTTTTCCGTAGCAGAATTGCTGAACGTGAAAAGGCATTGGCATGAATCAGCAAGAAATCATAAATAGATTACTCAGCATTGAAGCTGGTGCGGAAGTGCTGAAAAAAGAGTGTCGTAAAACACGAAAGTTGATTGAGGAGGGTGTTTCTACATCCTCCAAACCCGAAAGGGAAGTTGTAAGTCAGGATGTGATTGACCGGGTATTGAAAAACAGGCATCGCAGGGCTTTTAAAAACAAACTCAAAATAGCATGATTGCTTCAAAATTACTCGCCGAAATCAGCAGCATTGAACTACTCCGCTGGCAGATTGTTCATTACCGTGCAAGGTTGAATCAGGAAAAAGAAAATAAAAACTGGGCCGCTTGTGCTTTTCTACGCAGCCAGTTATTCGGTTTAAAACAAGTATTACAATCAAAACTTAACTAATATGATTTACGTATTATTCTGGTTTATTGCCGCATTGATAGCATTAACTATATGGTATATTATACGAATGATTAACAACAAATTTTATTGATATGAACTGGCTTATATACATCATTGCCGATTTGATCTGCCGTTGGTTTCCTGCTGAAATCAGTCAACAGGAACAGCATTGGATTAATGTTCGTGGGGCCGTTCCAAAGGCCAAAAAATAATTCCGGTCGAAGTTCTTTTTGTGAAATGATTGAACAATGTTTTGAAGAATCCTTTGACACAGCCAGTGACCGGCTGGCTGTTTTTAAAAACAGAATAAAATATGTGGGTAATTAAAAATACAGTGACAAATCAATTCTTCGCCGGTTGGAACGATGAAACAATTACAACAACCGACAGTAAAATTTACGCATCGCATTACCCAAGCAGGGAAGCAGCAATGCGTGAAGTAGAAATATTAACCAGTAACTGGAAACCCATTCTAAAGGAGGAAGCATAATGAATAACTCAATCATAGGATCACTTGATAAGCTGATAAGCAATTGCTGGACTACTTACTGCGGGGTATTGATTGAAAGAAGTAATGGAAAGTACATCGCCCTCGGAAAACCATACAACAGCCTGCAGGAAGCTAAAGAGGCAATTGAAAACGGATTTAATCAATTAGCTAAAACAATAAAATAAAAAAAATGCAAACACTCACTTCCAAACTTTTGATTGTAACAACTGCAAAGCAAGGCAGTGTTATGGATCGTGTAAAATCATTCGAAGATGCTTGTCGTGAAACTGGCAAATCACCGGCAGAAATTAACCTGATGGGTGAAGGCTTGACTGATGAAGACATGAAAGCAATCACTTCATTCTATAAAATGTCGATTATCAATAAGGCGTTGAATGGTGATTGGATTCCTGATTGGGATGACAAAAATCAGCCAAAGTTTTATCCGTGGTTTGAAAAGAAGAACGATGGCTTTGTGCTGTGCTGCGTCGACTTCGACTACGGTAGCACGTTTGTGGGCTCCCGCCTTTGCTACCAATCAAGAGAACTGGCAAAATATGCTGCTACGCAGTTTATAAAGGAGTACAACGATTTTTTACTCTTCTAATAATTTTTAAACCATAAAAATCAATTAAGTATGATGTACACATTAACTGTTAATACTGACAATCCGCAGGAATTGGCTGATTTGTTATCGGCTTTAACAGGCAGCCCTAAAGTTCCTGTAAAATCTTCAGCCAAGGTTGTTGCAACATCTTCTGACGCAACGCCAGGTGAAAACGCAGAAATATCAAGTCCTGAACCTCCAAAAATTACTAAGGAAATGGTGCGTGAACTCACAGCTGAAAAAGTGCAGGCCGGTAAATCAGCAGTAGTAAAAGACCTGCTGAAAAAGTACAATGCGAAAAATGCGGCAACGGTTCCTGAAGAATCCTTTGCCAGCTTTTATAACGATTTAAAAGCCGCTTAATATGAGCCACGCATTATTATCCCCCTCTTCTGCTTCACGCTGGATTTCCTGTACTCCGTCAGCACGTTTTGAAGAACGGTTTGAAAGCAAAACCAGTGCGTTTGCAGAAGAAGGGACCCTGGCGCACAGCCTTGGTGAACTGCTGATTCAGCAACGGCTTGGCTGGATCAAAAAAGCAGAATACAAAAAGCGACTTGCGGTAGTTGAAGATCATGAATTCTACAGCGACAGTATGCTGGAGTATTGTGATGATTACGCAACGTTTGTCATTGAGCGGTTTAACGAGGCGCTTAACCATACGCCGGATGCAAAACTGTTCCTGGAGAAGAAACTGGATATGTCGGATTATGTGCCTGAAGGCTTTGGTACTGGCGATGCTGTGATCGTAGCTGATACACTGATGGAAACCATTGACCTGAAATACGGAAAAGGTGTGGCAGTGGCAGTTACAGAAAATAAGCAACAAATGCTGTATGCATTAGGCGCATTGAAAGATTTCAGCCTGATGTACAATATCGAACGGTTACGCATGACGGTTTATCAGCCACGCATTGGCAATATCGAAAGCTTTGAAATGGAAGTAACGGATCTGCTTGGCTGGGCCGAAACAGAATTGAAAGAAAAAGCAAATATGGCTTATGCCGGTGAAGGTGAATTCATTCCTGGTTCTCATTGCCAGTTTTGCCGTGGTGCTTCTGTTTGTAAAGCATTGGCTGAAATGAATCTTGAACTGGCAAAATATGAATTTGCTGAAACCAACATTCTTTCTGATGATGCAATTGCAGATATTCTTACCCGTGCCGACACATTCATCAAATGGATAGACAAGGTAAGTGAGTATGCACTTAAAGAAGCCGTTGACAATAGCAAGAAATGGCCCGGATTCAAATTGGTTGAAGGAAGAAGTAACAGAAAATATTCTGATGTGGAAGCAGTTGAAAAAGTGCTGCTGAAAGCAGGTTTCGATGAGGAAACCATCTTCACAAAAAAATTGCTCCCTATCACAAAAATGGAAACCGAACTCGGCAAAAAGGTATTTGCACAACATCTTTCCAGCTTAGTTAATAAGCCACAAGGTAAACCAACTCTTGTACCCGCCAGCGATAAACGGCCTGAGTTCTCAGGACTCGAAAGCGCTATTGCTGATTTCGCAAACGTACCAACCGAATAATAACAATTCTCAAACAACTAAAACAAAAAAAGTAAAATGGCAACAGAACAACAAGCTACAAAGGTCATCATTGGACCTGTGCGCTTATCCTTCGCCCATATCTGGGAACCCCGTGGAATGGACGATAACGATCAAAAGAAAAAATACAGTTGCGCACTATTGATTCCTAAAACAAAAAAGGAAATCATTGAACAGGTAGAAAGTGCGATTAAAGCAGCCAAAGAACTTGGTAAAGGAAAGTGGGGCGGAAAGATTCCAAACAAACTGGAAATCTCTTTTAAAGATGGAGATGTAGAAAAGCCTGAACTGGATGAATATGCCGGTATGATGTTTATCAACGCTAAAAGTTCCACTAAGCCAAACATCGTTGATAAAAAACGTCAGCCAATTCTTGACCAGGAAGAAGTTTACAGCGGGTGCTGGGCTTACGTGTCAGTAAATTTCTACCCCTACGACACAAACGGTAATAAGGGTGTTGCTGCAGGTTTAAACAACATCATGAAGTTCAAAGATGATGAAGCCTTTGCCGGTAGAGCAAGTGCTGAAGAAGACTTTGCAGCAATTGAAATTTCTGATGAAGATGATGATCTGCTGGGTTAATTCTTAAATGATCTCCTGTCGCTTTAAACACTACAATCATGGCATTCACTAATAAACAGGCAAATGAATACGCAGCAAAATATGCTGTTTCAGTTAATGAACATTCCCGGATATACGATGCTGTTATTTACGGAATGACCTTGAAAGATGTAAAGCAAAAAGCGATAGGAGATCCTTTAGAACAAGCGGCATTTAATTATTCGTCCGTGTTTGAACAACTCTCCATTGAAGAGAAATACAGAATACACCAGGCAGTTTTATTTGGAGCGAGATTGGCAAAGTCAACAATTGCTGAAGATACTTTTACAGATTCATCGCTGATGCCTTTTGGAAAGCATAAAGGCAAACGCATGATAGATATTCCTGCTTTTTATCTCTTGTGGCTTTATAATGAAGGGTGTTCGCATACGGGTGTAATAAAATACATTATTGACAATCTGCAAGCTTTACAAAAAGAAGCTGGCCAAAAAACAAAACCATGAGTGAGTTATTACAAGCCGATAAACAAAAAGTATTGGACACTTTTAAAAACGGATCAAAAGAAGAACAAAGTCTGCTGTTGAAATTATTTCCTTCTGCTTTCACCGATGATCGTTTGAAAAGGATTTTATCATTCATCGATATATGCGATGAACTTGACGAAGATCCGGGTGACTTTGTACCGAAACCCGGAATGACGGAAGATGAATTGCATGAGCTGTATAGCCGGAAAATGAAGCTTATCTACAAAGCATTTAATGTCGTATGGAAGCCTGATTTCGATAACAAAGATGAAGCGAAATACTATCCCTGGTTTGAAAAGAAGAACGATGGCTTTGTGCTGGACTACGTCGCCTACTACTACGGTTACACGAATGTGGGCTCCCGCCTTTGCTCGCACTCAGAAGAAATTGTTCAGCACATCTGCACACACTTCCTGAAAGAATATAACGATTATTTACTATCCTGATTCAATAACATTTTAAATAGGTTCTATCATGACTATTAACGAAAATCTGAGAGATCAGATCAAAACTTACGAGGATGCCTGCGCATTAAAAGGCATTCAACCTTTAACTCTCGCTGCTTTTACTGCATTGCCTGAAAGCCAGCAACAAGCTGCTTTCTCCCGCCACAAAATCGAAATCATTGTTGAAGTTCTCAAACAGGGTCGTGAATTTGACTGGAGTGATTACGATCAACGTAAATACTATCCGTGGTTTGATATGGAAACATATAATGACGGCAGGGCTAACGATGGCTTTGTGCTGAGCCGCGTCCTCAACGCCTACGTTCTCACGGCTGTGGGCTCCCGCCTTTGCTACTTTTCGAGAGAAGACGCTCAATATGTAGCAACGCAGTTCCTGGAAGACTACAAAGCTTTTATGAAATAAAATAAAAAGGTCGTATGCTGTTGCGCCCTCTGCTTTCGTGCTCTCTGGCTTTGTGCTGAACAACGTCAACAACAACTACGATAACACGAATGTGGGCTCCCGACTAAGCTTAAAATTCTATACAGCATAGACCCTGCCAGCAGGGCAAAAAATAAATCATTCATAAGGGCATTAGTAGCTTTTTGGCGAAACTGACCTTTAAAAGCAAAGGCAATGAAACGGGCAAAAAACTTATTTGAGAAAATATGCAGTCTGGAAAATATCAGCAAAGCTGACTGTATTGCACAAAAAGGTAAAAGCACCCAAAAAGGTGTGATAAATCATAATAAAAACAGGGAGCAAAACCAGCAAATTATAAGAGATCTGCTGATCACAAAAAGTTACAATACTTCGCCTTATTCCGTTTTCAAAATCAAAGACCCAAAAGAACGGTCAATCAGCAGTCTGCCTTATTTTCCTGATCGTATCGTGCATCATGCCATCATGCTGCAGCTCGAAACGATTCTTGTTTCAACGTTCACAGCCGATACTTATAGTTGTATTAAAAGAAGAGGTATTCATCTGGCTGCTTCCAATCTGAAAAAAGCACTAACCGACGTTACTGAAACAACGTATTGCCTCAAACTTGATATCAGGAAATTTTACCCCTCAGTAAATACAGAGGTTTTAAAGCAATTACTGCGCAGAAAAATAAAAGACGCAGAATTACTTTGGCTTTTGGATAACATCATTGACAGCAGTAAAGGATTGCCCATTGGCAGTTATACAAGCCAGTATTTTGCAAATTTCTATCTCACTTATTTTGATCATTGGCTGAAAGAAACCATGCGGGTAAAATATTATTTCCGCTACTCAGACGACATGGTGATTCTCTCAAATGACAAAGCTTTTTTACACTCATTGCTGCACGAAATAAAGGGCTACCTGAAAACGAATCTCGACCTGACCATAAAAAATAATTACCAGGTATTCCCGGTTGAAGCCAGAGGTATTGACTTTGTTGGCTATGTATTTAAACACACGCATGTATTAGTGCGTAAAAGCATTAAAAAGAACTACGCAAGGAAAATGAGTAAAGGCTGCAATGACCAATCAAAAGCGGCATATAACGGATGGCTGAAGCATTGCAACAGCCGCAACTTAATCAGAAAAATAACAGAACAAGCCGCATGAGAGAATTAGGAATTGATATAGAAACTTACAGCTCGGAAGACCTTAAAACGGCAGGAGTTTACAAATATGTGCAGGCTCCTGATTTTGAGATACTGTTATTTGCTTATTCAGTAGATAACGGACCGGTGGAAATCGTTGACCTTGCCAGTAATGAAGCATTGCCTGACGATATTTACAACGCATTAACCGATCCTGCTGTTTTAAAAACGGCTCATAATGCCAATTTTGAACGCACCTGTATCACTGCTTTTTTTGGCATTGAAACTGATCCGGCGCAATGGGAGTGCACGATGGTGCGTGTGTCAATGCTTGGATTGCCGCTCAGTCTCGATCATGCATCAAAGGTGCTGAGATTAAATGTTGAAAAAAACGCAGCAGGTAAAGCATTGATCAAATACTTCTCCGTTCCCTGTAAGCCGACTAAAGTAAACGGAGGCCGGTCCCGTAACCTTCCACATCATGCCCCTGAAAAGTGGGAAATGTTTAAAACCTATTGTATTGGTGACGTAGTTGTGGAGCAATCACTCAGGGAGAAAACGAAATTTTTCCAGATACCCACAGCAGAGAAAAAACTCTGGAACCTGGATCAGAAAATAAACGACAGAGGTATTGTAATGGACCCTGTTCTCATCAGCAATGCTATCCGCTTTGATGCAATTGCCAAAGAGAAGATGACCAAAGAAGCAATTGAGATTACAGGACTAAGCAATCCAAACAGCGCTGAGCAATTAAAAAAATGGCTGACTGCTGAAATGGAAGAAGAAGTTGATTCACTCAAAAAAGAGAATTTACCAGTGCTGCTTTTCAGTGCATCATCCGATCATGTAAAACGTGTTTTGGAACTGCGCTCTGAACTTTCCAAAACATCGGTTAAAAAATACCGGGGAATGCAAAAAGCCATTGGCGAAGATAACCGGGTGAGAGGTTTGTTTCAGTTTTACGGTGCCAACCGTACAGGGCGCTGGGGTGGTAGGTTAATACAACCACAAAACCTGCGCAAGAATGATTTGCGTGATCTTGATCTTGCCCGTAAACTGGTAAGAGCTGGCGAACTGGATGCAACCGAATTAAGCTTTGGTATTCCTGATACACTTTCACAATTAATCAGAACTGCTTTTACTGCCAGTGAGGGCAATGAATTACTGGTTGCTGATTTCAGTGCCATTGAGGCAAGAGTAATTGCATGGCTTGCTGGTGAGCAATGGAAAATTGATGTATTCAACACGCATGGAAAAATATACGAAGCAGCGGGTGCACAAATGTTTAAAGTGCCAATTGAATCTATCACCAAAGGTTCAAAGCTTCGTGACAAATCAAAAATATCTGAACTGGCATTAGGTTACCAGGGTGGAGTTGCTGCACTGATTAAAATGGGCGCTCTGCGTATGGGTTTGGAAGAAGCCGAATTAAAACCGCTGGTAGCGCTTTGGCGCAATGCTAATCCCAACATAGTACGATACTGGTACAAAGTGGAAGATGCCGCTGCACAGGCCGTATCTGAGCCTGGATCGGTTGTACGGCTCAATAACATCTCCTTTAAGGTTGAACATAATTTTCTTTTCATCACACTGCCATCAGGCAGGAGGCTTGCTTATGTGCGCCCGAAACTAAAGCCCGGACAATTTGGAAAAGATATGATTGTGTATGAAGGAATGGACCAGACAACCAAGCAATGGAAGCCGCAGGAAACCTATGGCGGAAAGCTGGTGGAAAATATTGTACAGGCCACATCCCGTGACATACTTGGCGAAGCATTGCTGAAAGTAGATGCTGCCGGATATGATATTGTACTACATGTACATGATGAAATTGCGGTTGATCATAAAGCCGGTACGGATGAACTGAAAAACATTATCAGCCTTATGTCTTCGCCGCTAAGCTGGACAAAGGGACTGCCGTTAAACGCAGAAGGATATTCAACATTTTATTACAAAAAAGATTAACGTGAACAGAGCAGTATCATATTACCTTGTTTTCTTTCCTGTGAAAGGGCGGGCAATGCATAAGAAAGTAGAGAAATCAATGTTTGCCTCGCTGGCACAAAACGACGTAATTAAGGAATTGCAGATTGGCGAAGATACAGTGCTTATTACCAGCAGACGGCCTTTCAATGTTATCAATAGCATAACTGCTGATTTCTTTTTAATCATTGATATAATTCCTAAAACAAATTAGAAATGTACAGACCGACAGCAAAAGGATATTTCAGCGGTGCCGGTGGCATGGAATTAGGGTTGCAGTTTGCAGGTATTGATATTATTCAGTCGGTTGATCTGGATAAAGATGCGACTGATTGTATGGAAGAAAACAGGCATTACTTTAATCATGCTGTTTTGCGCAGAGATGTAAAAGATATGACTGTTTTAGAACAGCAGCCTACTGATATAATTGTAGGCACTTACCCATGCACCAAGTACAGCACGATTGCCGATATACATGGTACACGCACAGGCGATGATTTATTTCTGCATTTCTTCCGACACATAGCAATCGAAAAGCCGGAAATGTACATCGTTGAAAATGTTCCAGGCATGAAAAAGTTTAAGGTGGTTATGGAAGCAATGACAAAGCTGCCTGATTATTATGTAAACGTGTTTTGCCCGGTTGATGCCTCTTATTGGCTTCCACAACGCAGAAAGCGTTTGATCCTTGTAGGCACAAGAAAACCATACGCTATTTCTCATCCGACTCCATCCGCTGCGCCAGTGCGTTTAAAGGATATTGTACAGAAAGATGCAGAGGTTAATATTCCTGCTTATGTAATGAACAGGATAAATGGTAAATACAGAGATAAACCCATTATTATTGATCCTGATGACCCTAAAAGCATTGCACCTACCTGTGTGGCGCATTACGCAAAAGACCAGGGAACAAGACTTGTAAAAGATGGCAAACGCATCCGGCCATTTACAGTGAGAGAATATGCAAGGCTTCAGGGTTTTCCCGATGACTTTAAGTTTAAAAACGAATTATCAAGTTTCAAATTAATTGGTAATGCTGTTCCTGTACACATGGCTGAGTGGGTAGGAACAGAAGCCGTAAAATATTTTAATTAAAAACAAGATCAGAAAATGGAGTTTAAAAATATAAGTACTGAGTTCCCAGTAATCGCTTGGTGGAGTGGCGGTGTTACAAGTGCTGTTGCTTGCAAAATAGCGATTGACTTATTTGGCGCTGATAAGGTTGTTCTGATTTTTATTGACACCCATAACGAGGATCAAGACACATATAGATTTAAACAAGACTGCGAAAAATGGTATGGTAAATACATTGAAACTGCATTCAGAGCGGACTATAAGAATATAAAAGAAGTATGGTATAAATTTTTTTCTTTAAATGTAGCTACTGGCGCTATATGCTCAAGTGAATTGAAAAGGGATTTACGAATAAAAATTTTAGGAGAAAGAAACTATTCATACAACATTTTTGGATTTGATATTGACGAGCCAAAGAGGGCAAAAGCAATGGCGAAAAATTATCCTGAAGCAAGCCCCTTATTTCTTCTTTTAATGAAAGGGCTTTCAAAGCAAGATTGTATTAAGCTTTTAAATTCAGAAGGTATTGATACCCCCAGAAGCTATAAACTTGGATTGAACAATAATAATTGTCTTCAAACAGGGTGCGTTCAAGGCGGTATAGGGTACTGGCAATTAATGAGAACCCTGTTTCCTGAAAAATTTAATGAAATGGCACGCATAGAGCATGACTTGACCAATTTAAAAGGCAAGCCTGTTACTATGCTTAAAGATCAAAGCAAAAACGGAGGATTAGTTTTCTTATTACCCCACCCAGATTACCCCTTAATAAAAGATATTTCAATGATGAAAGGACGTTCTCCGAAGCCGCTTACCGATTGCAATGGTTTTTGTGGTTTAAACGATTTAGATACAAAGAACAAAACAGAAAATGAAATTAATTATGAAACTACTTAGATATATAATATTAAAAATTCAATGGCTGTTAAGTGCAACAGGCGCAACGTTTGAAGCAGCTCAAGATTATTGTGATGAGCAATACTTTTTTTCGTTGGGAAAAACATTAAGCCGTAAAATATTCTAATTAAAACATCACCAACATGGCAAAAGATAAAACCCCGATCCCCGATTTAACGCTTACAAAAGCAAGGGAAGCAATTGAGCAGGCAAAGACCGAAATCACAGCTTTAATTGATGACTACATTGGAAAGATAGCACTGGTCGAAGATATTGATCTTGACGGGCTGAAAACCGAGCTGAATGCAACCGTTGAAAGCATCAGCGAAGAGCTCGAAAATGAAACCATTGATTTAAGTGATGCAGATGCAGAGGATGTACTCGCAAAACTTGACAGCGACGACATTTTCTGCTACGTCACCGAAAGAAATCCAGATATACTGCAGGTAAGGGTGAGCTCGGCATCTTTAGCTGATAAACTGAGGCAGTTTTTAGAAACGGAGATCTATCCGTTTTACATAGACCAGGTAAGCAATATTCTATTTTGATACCGCAAGCAAAAACTACTTACATAAATGGGAATGAATTTACAATACGATGGAAAGCTCGACCTGGCAGTGGGCAAAAGCCGGAGAGAATTGAACTGGAAAAACAGGGAATGGCAATGGTCAAAATTTGTTGAAAAGGTAAGCACTACACACCGCACTGCCGAAACGTTTAATGAGTACATCAGCTCAAAGAAAGTAAGGCAGGATGAGATAAAGGATATTGGCGGTTTTGTTGGCGGCTATCTGGCAGGAGGCCGCAGAAAATCCGGCTCTGTTACACACCGGCAACTGATTACCCTTGATATTGATTTTGCCCGTGAAGGTTTCTGGGATGATTTTACACTGGCATTTACCAATGCTGCTGTTATTTACTCCACACATAAACACAGTCCTGAATCACCAAGATTGCGGTTAATTATGCCGCTGGACCGTACTGTGCTAAGCGACGAGTATGAAGCTATCGCCCGGAAGATTGCTGGCATTATTGATATAGAGTTATTCGACCCAACTACGTTCCAACCTGAGCGGTTGATGTACTGGCCCTCTACAGCTAAAGATGCGGAATTTGTATTCGAATACCAGGACGGCGCTTTCCTGTGTGCAGACAAGATGCTTGCTGCTTACCACGACTGGAAAGACAGCAGCGAATGGCCCGTGAGCTCAAAAGCCGAACACATCATCCAGCGCAACATTAAAAAGCAAGGCGATCCATTGGAGAAAATGGGTATTGTGGGTGCATTTTGCCGTACACACAGTATTCATGAAGCCATTGAGTTTTATCTCAGTGATGTGTACGAGCCATGCGATATGGAAAACCGTTACACGTACAAAGAAGGCAGCACTGCAGCCGGTTTGATTGTGTACGACGATAAATACGCTTATTCGCATCATGGAACCGACCCGGTTGGCGGTAAACTGTGCAACGCCTTTGATCTTGTGCGCCTGCATAAATACGGGCTGAAAGATGAAGATGCGGCGCCCGATTGCCCCAATAACAGGCTGCCTTCTTACACAGCCATGGTTGAACTTGCAACAAAGGATAACGCCGTTAAAAAGCAACTGGCGGCAGAACGGCTGGAAGAAGCGAAGAAGGACTTTTATTTCGTACCTGATGAAGAAGAGGCCGAAAACAAGGAATGGATCAGTGAACTGGAAGTGGATGGCAAGGGCGATCTGTTGAGTTCGCACAGTAACATCAAACTGATCCTTGAAAAAGATCCCCGGCTGAAAGGTTGTTTTGCTTTTGATGAATTCAAATGCCGCAAAGTGGTGCTGAAAAATCTACCCTGGAGAAAAATAAGACACGACAGTCGTTATCTGAAGGATGAAGATGAACAGAACCTGGTTATTTATCTCAGCAGCATTTACGGTATTTTAAACCGTGCCAATACCAAAGAAGTACTGGATACGCATATTGCTGCCAATGCCTTCCATCCTGTACGGGATTATCTCAACAGCGTTCAATGGGATGGCACCGAACGGATTGATACTTTACTCATTGAATACCTCGGCACCAACGACACGCCGTACATACGTGCAATTACACGCAAAACCCTTACGGCTGCAGTGGCAAGGGTTATGAATCCCGGCTGCAAGTTTGACTATGTGCTTACACTGGTGGGCGAAGAGGGCAAGGGAAAAAGCACCCTGTTTGCGCAATTAGGACAGCAGTGGTTCAGTGACAGCTTTAATTTTTCCATGCTTCACGGGCAGAGTAACAAGGCTTACGAACAGTTAACCGGGGCATGGATTGTTGAGGTGGGGGAGCTGGTTGGGCTTCGCAAAGCAGAAGCAGAGGCGGTTAAAAGTTTCATCAGTAAACGGGAAGATACGTACAGGGTATCCTATGGGCGCAACCTGAGTACATTTCTGCGCCAGAACATCTTTGTAGCCTCAACCAACATTAAGCCTTTTTTAAAGGAAGCAAACGGCCACCGCAGGTTTTGGCCTGCTGAGATTGAGCAACAGGCGCCATTGAAGGATGTATTTACCGATTTAAGTAAACAGGAAATTGACCAGATATGGGCGGAAGCTGTTGAGCTGTACAAGGGTGGTGAAACGCTGTACCTGGATAAGCAGATGGAAGAAGAAGCAAGAAGCATACAAAGACTGCATACGGAACAGGACGACAGGATTGGAGCCATTGAGCAATACCTCGACAGGTTGTTACCGGTTGGGTGGAGTGAAATGGGTATGTACGAACGAAGGGCATGGCTGCAGGATGATGACCCGCTGGCACCCGAAGGAACGGAACCCAGAACGCAGGTGTGCGTTGCGGAAATATGGTGTGAACTTTTGGGCGGAACATCGAAGGATATGACCACTGTTAACACTAAACCTATACACCAGATTATGCAAGCAATGAAGGGGTGGAGGGCTATTGATAAGACAGTAAGAACTGCGAAATACGGGGTCCAGAGAATGTACGAAAGGATGGATAAAAATGATGCAACAGTGCCTGTAACAGTCGGCAAAGACTTTGTAACAGTGCCGTAAAATTTTGTAACAGTAAAACAGCCTACTGTTACACGCAATAGATTGAAATATAATTACTTATTTAACACTGTAACAGTGTAACAGTAAATAACCCTTAAAGATAAAAAGTATTAATTAGGGAGAAATAAATAAAAAACGCACGCCTAACGCCTGATCGCACGCACACGTAAGGAATTACTGTTACAGTGTTACAACTTAAAAACAAATTGAACGATGGCAAACGAGAAATATCTGGAAGAAAAATTAAGAAACCGGGTAAAAAACCTGGGTGGGGTAGCCCTTAAATTCTATTCCCCTTTTTACACAGGAATGCCGGATCGAATTGTACTGATGCCGGGAGGAAAGGCATGGTTTGTTGAATTGAAATCAGATGGCAAGAAGCCAAGTCCCAGGCAGGCGCATGTGCTGGGTGAGCTGCAAAGTCTTGGCTTTAAAATATTCGTAGTTGATAACGACGAAAAATTGAATAACTGCATAAACGAAATTGCTAATGGCACAAATTAATGCTGAAAAAATTAAAGCCATTGTGGATGAGGCGATGGAACTGTACAACGAAGCGACTGATGAACAAAAACTAAGCTTGAAACAGCAGATTGAAATTAAGCTGGCGGCAAGTGAGCATGGATTAAAACATATTGGGATTGGCTTTGATCCTGAAATGGTGGAAGCAGGCAAAGAATTTTTAAAACGGATAGGATGAAATACGTACCGAGAAAATATCAGCAGTTTACAACAGATTTTATTGTGAACAATCAATGGGGTGGTCCGCTTTTGGACATGGGGCTTGGTAAAACCGCAGCAACACTTGCAGCAGTTGTGGAACTTTTTAAAACAGGAGCAGTAAGGAAAGTTTTGGTGGTGGCCCCAAAAAAAGTGGTGGAAAATGTATGGCGGCAGGAAGCAACCAAATGGGACGAGTTTAACCACCTGGTGTTTTCCATGATTCACGGATCGGAGAAGCAGCGTAAAGGAGCCATCAGGGAAAAGGCGCATATCTGGCTGGTCAGTCGTGACAACATTGCCTGGCTCATCAGCCAGTTTGGAACTGCGTGGCCTTATGACATGATTGTGATTGACGAATCGAGCAGTTTCAAAAATGTAAAATCAGGAAGGTTTAAAGCGCTTCGCACTATTCTCCCCTTGGTAAAACGTGCCGTAATACTTACGGGAACACCCACGCCCAATGGATTGCTACAGTTATGGCCGCAGATCTACATTCTTGACCGGGGCAAACGATTGGGAGAATCGTTTGCAAAATACCGGCAGAAATATTTCACGCCATCTGCCAAGATGGGCGAGAAAGTGGTGAGCTATGAGTTGAAAGGCAGACGAGGCTATGAGCGTGGATTGGGCGATTTGCTGGGTGAAGATTTCGCACAGCAGGAAATCTATGAAAAGATAAGTGATATCTGTTATTCGATGAAAGCAGAGGACTACATTGAGCTGCCGCCGTTTATGAATATCGAAGTTCCTGTGTCACTTGATCCGCAGGTGATGAAGCAATACCTGGAGTTTGAGCGTGATCAGGTACTTGCTTTGAAAGATGCTGTACTTACGGCCGTAAACACCGCGGCGTTATCAAACAAACTTTTGCAGTTTGCCAACGGCGCTGTTTATACTGATAAGGAAAAAAATATCTGGCATGAGATGCATCGTTCAAAACTCGAAGCAATGGAGGATATACTGGAAGAATCTAACGGGCAGTCGGTTCTTGCATTCTACTGGTATAAGCATGACCTTGAACGGTTGCAAAAGTATCTGAAACATTACCACCCACAGTTGCTTAAAACACCGAAGGATTTTGAAGCATGGAACCGGGGGGAGATCCAGTTTGGAGTATTACATCCTATGAGCGGAGGGCATGGGTTGAACTTACAGGAAGGAGGTTCAATTTCGGTTTGGTTTTCGAACACATGGGACCTTGAGCTGGACCAGCAAACCAATAAACGGCTGCACCGTCCGGGGCAAACACGTCCTGTGATCAATCACCGGCTGAAAGCAATAGGAACAATGGATGAGGATGTGCTAAAGGCATTGGTGAACAAGGCCAACGGGCAGAATGCATTATTGAGTGCGGTGAAGGCAAGGATTGAAAAATATAAAAATTAAAAGCGATACGCATGAGCAAAATTAACGAATATCATTGCCCATCAGGGCATACAACCGTGACAAGGGACACAGAGCCAAGAACAGTTACACCAATGTTTATCACATGCCCCGAGTGTAAAAAAACAGCAACAAGCTGTATGTATCAGGTAAATCAATCGCAACAGCCTACTTACGAATGGTTTATTCCTAAAAATATTGAAGAAATGAAAGCGGCTTGTTTGCCTGTTTACGGAGATATGTTCAATGACGATGATTACGAATCAATGCTTGAAAAGACAGAAAGTACGGGTCCGGGTATGTACCGAAAAATAGATTTAAAGTGATTGGAAAGGCAATTCTTATTTGTATTTTTACCGCATGCCGGTATTTGCAATTGGGACAGACGAAAACCGAAAAGACGATAACGAACTGTTGCAGCTTCGAATTCAAGCAAAGGCGGAGCTTTGGAATTTCATCAATGACATTTCAGGTGAGATTATTAACTGGCAATCATCAAAAGAAGAGTTAGCGGAAGAAATTTCCAAAACAGCTATCCGCATACTGCATCCGCACTTTACAGCACCAGAACTACAGAATGAAGTCATCAATATTCTTGATACGTTCAAAGTAAAACAACCTGAGAACTTTCTTTCCATGCATTCAACCGATGTTATTGACATGATTCTGGCAAAACTGAAATGGACTGCCAGATGATTAAAACTACTTAGGGTGTAATCTTACTATTTAAGTTGTAATTTTGGTTGTGCGAAAATCATCAAAATCAACAATCAAAAAAAGAGAGACCAGAAAAGCCAGATTTCTGCGTTGCTATAAAAACGCATTAGCAGTTATTTCTACTGCCTGTTTGAAGGCGCGGATTGACCGGGGCACTTACTACTCGTGGAGAGAGGATGATGAATTATTTCGTAAGAAATGCGAGGAAATTGAAGAAGGAAGTGTTGATTTCGCTGAAAGCAAATTGTATGAATTGATTAATGGGGTTAAACTGCCTGATGACAAATTCTTTCAATACCAAGGCGAAGTTATTACGCAAAAAGCATTCAAGCAATTAGCACCTGATACAACTGCCATTATATTTTATTTAAAAACGAAAGGGAAGCACCGTGGGTACATTGAAAGGCAGGAATTCACTGGTAAAGATGGAGAACCGCTTGTACCTCATGATCCGTTAAAGGTTTCAGAAAATAAACTCATCATATCCGTAGTAAATGCATCAGACGCCGATACTATCTCTCCCTCAACTGAAAGTACTGACCAGCCGTAAGGCACTCACACTTAACATGGCTGGTCAGCGTGGCGGTAAATCGTTTGGCATCGGTTATCGTTCGGGACTGTATGTAAAATACTTTCCGAACATGGTGGGCATGATTGCTGCCAATACATACATGCAGCTAACACAATCGACAATGGTGGAGGTTCGCAGGGTATGGAAGAGATCACTTGGCTTCACTGAGTATTCACGAAAGGGAAATCCAAACGGTGTGTATGTAATTGGGCGCAAGCCTCCTCAGCACTTCACAGTATTTCACGAATTTGATAACTACTACGGCATTGTTTCTTTCCGCAATGGCGCAGTAATCTTCACGGCATCGCTCGACAACTACCTGGCGCATGAGGGTAAAACGTTAGGCTGGGCTGAACTGGACGAAACAAAAGATACTAAAGAAGCGGCTGTAAAGCAGGTAATCCTTGCCCGTTTGTCGCAGCCTGGCTTATATTACGATGATGAAGGAACTTTATACTATTCGGTACAGCCGGAAAAAACGTGGCAGCCATTCAACCCCTGCGTAATCAATACATCACCTGCCGAGGGTGTAGTTGAATGGCTGGTTAATATGTTTGACCTGAAGCTGTACGAGGATGAGATCAACCGGAAAATATTTAACCCAAAGGATTTTTTTTACAAGGAAACCGGTAAAAAAGCAATCTGCATTTATTCTACATACTGGAATGCACACAACCTGCAGAAAAATTATATCGAAAACAGGTTAAGCCAGCTTACTTCAGGAGAAGCGGATAAATTCATTTGGGGATATCCGTTTGCAAAATCAGGCGGAGAATATTTCGATTATTTTGACCGCAAAGTGCACGTACAATCAGTGCCAAGAATTGCAACACTTCCAGATCATCTTACGTATGATTTCAACCTGATCCCTTATATGACGTTGGTCTGTTTCCAGATCAACGAGACCGATGATGAGTTTCAAATCAGAATATTCAAAGAGTATTGCTATGGCCAGCCAAGGAATACAACAGAAGCGGTTACGGAGGGATACAAGGAGGATCATGAGGGAATGATCACCGATGTGTTTTATTATGGTGACGCAATGGGCACACGTGGAGTAGAAGGTTTCGGTGATGAATACACAAGATTTGATCCTGTTCGAACTGCTCTGTATCGCTATTTGTATGAATCATCTGACAGAACTACACGCAGTAACCTGGGCGTAAACAAACGCCGGAACTTAATGAATAAGATATTGAAAGGTATTCTTTTCATCGGTGGAAGGAAGGTTGTGTTGATGATTGATGAAGCATGCGAAGAAACGATTAAGGACTTCCAGTATCTGAAGCTGGGGCCAAATGGCAAGTTGAAGGAAAAAGTGAAAGACCCGGTCACAGGTCGTGTGTATGAAAAGTACGGCCACACCAGTGATGCCATTGAATACGGTATCTGTGAGATACTTGAATCTTTTATGGAATAATACTACTAAAATAGTATTACTACAATCAAATTTGTACTTTTGATAAAACATGATCCATGAATGATCTTGCAAAGGCGCTTGAACTCCTTAAAGATACTATCACCAATAGCAAGAGGCACCCTGACTACAACCGTGTGACTTCACTTGCTGAAATGTATCAAAAGCTGTTTACCGGTGAGAACATTGATACATTGCTGAAGAAGTTTGCCAAGCGTGAAGATGAGGCGATGTTTCAGCAGCGCAAAGACCTGTATCAGTCGGTTATGCCATCGGTTTCCAACAACCTTTCCAAAGTTTTTATAAAGCCGCTTCGTTCCAACCGTGTTTATTCCTCAGTCGATTACGAATCGAATGGGGATAAAGCAAAGGCCGAAGTAACAGACCGAATGAAAAACTTCTGGCAGGGTGAAAGTGAAAGTGGTGTGGATGCTTATCTGCGTGCACGTTGGTTTGATTTGGTAAGACTCGATCCGAATGCATTCATTGCGGTTGAATTTGATGCATTTGATTCCAACATCGAAAAAGCCAAGCCTTATCCTGTTGAGTTTTCATCAACCGAAGCAATCAACTATGTTTTTAAAAATGGTATTCTCGACTGGCTGATTGTGGAAACAAAGATCCTCTACAAGCAGAAAGATGGCGATAAGTTTAAACTGATTGAAGGGTCACGCTTTACGATGTACCTGGAGAATGATGCTGTTGTGTTTATTGAGGTTGACGAGAAGGACAGGATTACAGATATTCCTGATCCAGTGTTTGAAGTAATTGAGCCAAAGGGTAAGAAGCGTGTGTTTGTGGTGCAGTATTTCCAGCCTAAGAGTAAGCAGGTGCCCGCCATGCGTGTGGGGTATGAGACTGATCCTGTAACGAAAGGCCGGACCTGTGTATCTATCTTTCATTCGGCTGTACCGTTTTTCAAAAAGGAACTGAAAGCAGGCAGCGAGTTAGACATCAGCATGGCCATGCACGCATTTCCGCAAAAGATACAGTATGCCAAGCGTTGCGAGGGTGATCGTGAAAAATCACTGCCCTGTAAGGAAGGTAAAACACCCAACGGCCACACCTGTAAAATCTGTAACGGTACTGGCATGTCGCCAGTGCATACAACCGGGCAGGATATTATTCTTGTACCTTTCCCGAAACCGGGTGAGCAGGTAACCGACCTTGATAAACTGCTGGCTTATAAATCGCCCGATATTGAGCTCATCAAATTCCAGGATGAATATGTTGACCGGCTGACAGAAAAAGCACGTAAGGCTGTATTTGGCGGAACAACCATGGTGCAAAAAACAGGATTGAAGACTGCCACTGAAGCAGACTATGCAATGGATGATACTTACGATACATTGCATCCGTTTGCTGCAAAATATTCAGCAATGTGGTTGTTTGCCGTAAAGCTGATTGCTATTTATACTGATAATGATCAGGGTATAAAATTATATCATCACTTTCCGAATGATTTTAAGATGAAAACCCTGCAGCAATTGTATGCTGAAAGGAAGGAAGCAAAAGATGCAGGATTACCACAGCAGATATTAGACGCAATAGACTCGGATATTCAGGAAATTCTATATTCTGATGATCAGGACACGCTGACGAAAATTAAGATAAAGAGCAGGTTTTCTCCATTTAGTGGCAAATCAACAGAAGAAATTCAAACAATCCTTTTACAGGGAAAAACAACACGTTTTTACGAAACACTATATACGCATTTCGATATTGTTTTTGATAACATCGATTCTGAACTGGGCGACAGCTTTTACCTGCTCCCATTTGACAAACAAAAAAATGAAGTATCGAAACGTGTGGATGAGTTAATTAAGGCCATGGATAAAGAACGAACATCAAAGATGCCGATACCTATTGAAGCAGATCAGTTAAACTAATGTTATGCGGTACGATTTTAATATAAAGAGGGGCGATACATTCAGACGTAATATGTTATTCCAGACTGCAACCGGTAATCAAGTTGATATTACCGCATCTGAATTTATTCTGTATGTAATAGAGAAATCAAAAAGCAGAGTAACGCCATTAATTACTTACAGGAGTTCTGAACAGTTGCAGTTAAAAATTGCCGGAACGAATAACTTATATTTTGAACTGACAGATGAGGAAACGTTGAGTTATTCGCATAAGGACCTGCATTACCAGTTAATGCAAAATAATCCTGACGGGTCATCTTATGCAAGGCTTGAAGGAGAATTTAATGTAAAGTAACATGGAGGAAACGATTATTATACAGGAGATCAGCGACAATATTACGATTGTAATAGTGGAGCAGCAACTTGATACCGTGCAGGAAATTGTGATGCAAAATGTGGTAGAAAAAACATATCAGGAACCTGCGTCTGAGAGTGAATTTGCATCAGACTTAGTATTACTTTATAACATATCAAAACTTTAAAAAAATGACACTTCAACAACGTATATCGGCATTAATTACAGCGGTCGGAACAGACATAAAAAGCTTATTCAATAACCAGGGGGTATTGTCATCGTTGAATACTACTGATAAAACCACATTAGTCGGAGCGATAAACGAAGTGAAATCTGCATTGGGTAGTGCTGGTGCTCAGATAAATGATTCTGCTGCATCAGGAACGACTACCTATAGTAGTAATAAAATAGATGCTCAGATTACCGCAGCAAAGAATGAATTAAAGGGCGGAGTTGGGACGGCCTTTGACACATTAAATGAATTGTACGCTCAAATGCAATCTGATGAAAGTGCGGCATCGGCATTAGCCACCGCCGTAGGCAATAGACCGACTTATACTGAAACCGGAGTTCTCGATACCGATCTTGTTGCACTTTATAATGTTGCAAAAGCATGACGTTACTCGAACGCATATCGCTTTTGATCGCTGAGATTGGGGCCGATATTAAAGGCCTTAAATCTCCATACAAAGCTGTGCAGTTAGCAACTGGATACCCGTCTTCTTACCGCAAAGTAGTTACAGTAATAGATGCTAAATGCACTCCTTCCTCAATAATAACTATTAATTGGAACGAAGATGGGGAAAACAGCAGTGAATTCGATTCTTTATCATTTAATCCAATTGCAAAAAGTGGTTCGTTTGATATTGTTATCAGGCATTGTAACAACGAGCCAATTGGAGGTTCGTTTAACGTTAACTATAAACTAAACTAAACTAAAATGGCACAACTTTTAGATCAATTCGGCAACAATATAGACTTCACAGATGTGGTAGGTGGCGATACGCTTACCGATAGCCGACAATTTACTCAAAATATATCAGCCGTAAATGGAGAAGTATTTTTTGATTGCGCCGGAATTGATGGCGCCGTTGTTGACGTGCGTGGAACATTTGTTGCCACACTTGTTGCAGAAGCAACAATTAACGGTACAGATTATTTTTCGGTCCCGTTTTATTCACCAGTTACAGAGATATGGGCTACTACGATAACAGCAGCAGGACAGTGGATATGCCATTTACCATCACCGGTTAAAAGGATGAGAATACGTGCAAGTGCCTATACAAGTGGTACTTCCATCGTTGCGATAAGAGGTAGCAATGCTGGTAATATCTTTTACGCAAAAAATATCCCTACAACGGCGAGTATTACAACTACTGGCGCAGCCGCAGCCGCAGTAACGCTTACACTTACAGCGCCAGGTACTGGACTATATCATTATATTACTAAACTTGTAGTTAGCAAGTATTGCGCAGCCGCATTAACAGCAGGAGCAGCACCTATTATTGTTACAACCACTAATATTGCCACTACTCCAAGCATTGACTTTAGAACATTAGGAGCATTAGGTGAGAGTGAAAGAATAGAATTAGACTTTACTGGTAATCCGTTAAAGTCAACAACCGCCAATACGGCTACTACTATTGTATGCCCGGCAACAACAGGTGTACTTTGGAAAGCGACAGGATTTTATTACGTAGGAGCCTAATTATATATGGATCCATTAAAAAAACTAAAACTTCTTACGGCAACTGCTGAGCAAAAAACGCAGTTCATTGACGACCAGTTAATGAAACTGGAGAAGCTGCTTGATAAGCTCGGCATCCTGTTAAATGACCAGGTTATTGAAGATTTTTTAAAGGAACTGAATGTTGAGAACGGATTAATTACAACCGACCTGCAGAATCAAAGAAAAATTGCATTGATAGAAAAAGCGTATAGCAATTTTATGATGCAGCAAGGATACAAGGTTGTTACAACCATGATAGAAGACCTATATGGTGTGACAGGTCTTAACCAGGATTATTTCAGTGAGCTGCAAGGCATGAAGATCAATAACGATGATATTTCAGCCATAGTGAATGAGCGACTTGGGTTGAATGCTAAAGGCGAGTTGAAACGTGAAGGATTTATGAAGGGGTTGCTGGATGATCCTACTGTGAAAAATGAAATCAAGCAGTTTGCGATGGAGAAAGTAACAGGTGGCACTGGTTATGAAGATTTACGGAAAGGTTTGAAGGAAATGGTTGTAGGTAATGATGAAAAGATGGGTAAGTTTAAACAGTTTTATCGCAATACGGCCTATGATACTTATGCCCGCATTGATGCGCTGAATGGAAAGCTGTACGCTGATAAACTGGAGATGAACTATTTCATTTACGCCGGTACCAGGCGCAAAGCATCCCGCCATTTCTGCATACATCGAAAAGGGCAGGTATTTTCAAGAGAGGAAGCGTTGAGGTGGAAAGATTTGATTGGTACTGTAACTTTTGATGATAAAAATAAACGGGTGCCTGCCGGTCCTATTGTTGCGGGTGAAGATATTGCTACTTATAATCCGTTTGTTGACCGTGGCGGTTACGGTTGTGTGGATGATATAATGTGGATCAGCGATGAGGTTGCTTTTGCCAAACGTCCTGATTTGAGAAAATACAGTGCAGAAAAGTTTGACAATGCCGATGAAGAAAGAATCAGGCTGGCTAAAAGAAATTATGTGCAGCATGCTGAAGATGGCAAAACAGGAGCGTTCATTGCATCGCATCCTGAACATGCTTTTCCTAATAAGAAAGGTAAGGCTGAACTGAATAAAAATGTACATCAATCGGAGTACTATTTCAAAAGGGGAAAATCTGTTGAGTTACTGAGGGCTTATGATAACCATCCATCTATAGACGCAAAGATTAACGGGAAGCTGTATGAGTATGAAGGTGTAAATAAGAATAAGCCATCAACAATTCAACGGGCTATACGGGAAGCAATCCATCAGTTCGACCGTTATAATTTGAGCAATAAAACGAATGTTGAAAACAACGTTTCATTGCTGTTGCAAACTGCGGTTGATGCTGGTAATTTAATAAAGGGAATAAACTATGCAATTCACCATGACTACAAAATTAATAACCTGCACCTTGCTTTACCTAATGGAAGGCTGCTTGAATTCACAGATGCAGACTTGAAAAGGGGATTGTATAAAAGCTCAATAAGGGAGGCTTTAAAGGGAAGGTCCAGAAAATAAAAAGCCCCGGCAGTACCGGGGGAGGTAGAATGCGTAATTCTTTCGAACCATAGGCAATCAGCCGGTACAAAAATAATAAAAATAAATTTGATCTTACAACTACTTAAATATTAACTTTACTACTAAAAGAGTGTAATATGTCAACAATCAAAGCATCACGTAACGGAGAAATCAGGGAATTTGACCTTGAGTTCTGGAAAAACATGCCGGATGATAAGTACGGATGGAAAGCTGCTGCCGAAGTTCCGCAGGAAGTGAAGGAATTGGCAGAAACTAAAACAGAACTAACCAGTGGCGAAGAAGTTGTTTTAAAAGCTGCTGCCGAAGTTCCGCAGGAAGTGAAGGTTGACGAAGTGAAAACAACAAAAGGAAACAAGAATGCCGAGGCTAAGAAATAAAAAAACAGGTGCCGAATATGATGTTACACCGCAGGAGCTGGAAAAAATCAAAGCTACCCCCGGTATGGCAAGGGCTTTTGAGATTACCGAAGCAAATGTTCCGGATGAGGTTAAAGCATTGCAGGAACAGAAAAGCGAAGTGGAAGAAAAAGCAGAATCAGTAACCAAAAAAGCCAAAGGCAAAAAATAGAAAAGCTCTTTAAATAATCATTTTTTTATGTCCAAACTCAAAGCAATATTAACTGGGCTGCTGGCCACAGCTTACCAAATGGCCGATGGTGAGATAGCGGATCTCTTGGAAAAATCCGATGATCAGATAGATGACAAAGAAGTTTTGAAAGCTCTTAAAGACAAAGACAAAGAGCGGGTTTCTTCGCTCAAAAAAACATCTTTCGACGATGGCTATAAAAAAGCCGAAAAGAAAGTGAAGTCTGAAGTTGAAAAAAGCCTCAAAACAAAATTTGAACTTGACTCTGACAATGAAGGTGATGATTTGATTGATGAAATTTTTGAAGCATCCAAGCCCAAAGCAGCTGGCAAGCAAAAAGACATGACAGATGATGATGTAAAAAAACATCCTGCTTATGTTCAGATGGAAAACCAGTTCAAAAAGCAACTGGATGATCAGAAAAAAACATTCGAAGATCAGATCAGCACAAAAGACAAGGAGTACCAGAAGAAGGAAGTATTCACCGGTGTTTCAAAAAAAGCACTGGAGATCTTTGAAAGCATGAATCCTATTTTATCTACTGATGCAGCTAAAGCGGCAAATCAGAAAAGTGATTTTATCGGCAAACTTAATGGGTATGACTTTGAAACAGTGGAAGGGAAAGTTATTATCTCCAAAGATGGTAAAGTTCTGGAAGATGAACATGGCCATAAGGTTGACTTTGACAAGTTCGTGAAAGCCACTGCTGAAAAGTATTACGATTTTAAGGTAGCCGATAACCGTACTGCACCGGGATCGGATAAAAACAAGGATCAACAGCAACAAAAAACTCCCTACACTGGCACTATGCCGAAAACCAAAGAGGAGTATCAGAAGATGATCAACGATTCCAGCATTGCGCTGAAGGACCGGCTGGCCATCAGAGATAATGCCCCCGATGACATTAAATCATAACCCAGTTAATTTTTTACAATGGCACTTATTACAAATGCTGCCTTATCTGAAATTAAGCTGAAAGCAGAAGAGATGTGGGCCGATGGCCAACAGGCATCTCAGTACGCTGTACAGGCCGAAGCAGTAAAGGCAATTAAAAAAGAGCAGACAGCCCTCATCGAAGAGTTGAATGGCAGCCCGGAAAAAGATTTCCAGGTGGCAGTAAGCTGGCTCAATAACTGTGCTGCAACCGATGCAGCATGTCCTGCTGATTTTTGCGATTTCACAGGCACAGCAGTTGATACTGCTAAGAAAACCTATGCGTTAAACCTTTGCCGTACCGCAAGCTTTGCAGTTGATGACAATGATATTGCTGGCAGCATCTACGGTAAAGATGAAGTGGTTGTTAAAACCATGATGCACCGTATGAAGTTGCTTGATGAATATCTTGCAAAGCAATCGCTCATTTTCCTGAATGCAAATGCGGGTACTAACCTGGCACCAGGCGGTTATACCTTTGATGCGCCAACGCTTACAACGCAGATCCCATCTGCTGAGTACAAAAGCACCATCGTTCCTGTATGGGAACAAATGGCCATTAAAAACAGGATTGCAAATCCTTACCTGATCGACAACGGCGAACTGTTTGTTGATTTCCGCAATGCGCAATTCAACAGTGGTAATGATAATGGTAAAGGAGATGCCGCCCGTTATGGTGCAGTGCGTCTGTATTTCGACCAGTTCAATTTCACGGCCGCTGCTATTACACCTGATGATACATTCATGGTTGCAAAAGATGCGTGTGCTGTGCATACCCGCAACTTCAATCCTGATGTACCAACTGCTTACGACCTGGAAAATGGCAAGCAAACCCGCTACACTGTAGCAAGTGCAAACATTCCAGGCGTGAAGTATGATGTGTACTACAAAATGAAGTGTTCCGGAAAACGTGTAAGCCACCACTGGTTATTTGCAGTAACAGCAGGTTTCTTTTTGAATCCTGAAGGTTGTGCTGCTGGTAATACAGGTATCCTGAGCTTCAGCAAAGTGTAAGGTTTTTCCTTATTGTATGATAAACTGAAAGGGTGGGCACAATCGCCCGCCCTTTTTCAAATAACAGATCATGGATTGTTTAAATAATGTAATTGGCATTACACGCACAACCTGCGAATGTTTGCAGGATCAGTTACCAACCGGTTATACAAACAGTGAAAGCGGATTATTCATTGATGAACTGCCAGAAGCACCAATCAGTCTGCAAGCTGTAAAAAGCATTGCTGATTGCGGTAAGGATATGGCTTTTATTTTATCAAATGCCCGTACACAGGCCATCAGTGAATTTAAACGGGAACTGTTCAGGTTAATGCAGGGAAGGTTTATTCAACGTAGTAAACCATACACAGGTATGGTTGGAAGTATGGCTTATAGCAATGTGCTTGCTTTACCACAACAGTATGCGGGAGTGGTTTTGGAAACAAGAAATTTCAGGGGAGCAGCCATTACGATTAACAAAGTACATGTTGTTATGGACACTACGGCCAGCTTCGATCTGCTGGTGTACAAAGCCTATTCCGGCAATGATGCGAAGGAACTGATCAGCACTATTCCAGTTCAATCTGTAGCCGGAGGAATCAGGGAGAATGTTCTCACCACTCCGTTAGAACTTGCATTGGCCGATGATTCAGGATTGTACCTACAGTATTATTTCGTTTACCAACGCACAGGATTTTATCCAAAGGACAATGTGGTGAGTTGTGGATGTGGAATGAAAGAAAATGATCTGCATCAGTTTGTATCTCCACGGGGGGTGGTGGGTGATGATCTGGCACAGTTAACCAGGTTCAGCAGAACAGCACAAGTAAACGGCATTGTGCTGGATGTAGATGCAAGATGTGGTAACGATGATATCATCTGTCGCTCTTACGAAAACGAGTTTATTCGTGTGGCCATGCAATGGTCTATCCTCCGCAAATCAGTAGAGAATCTTATTTTGGGAATCATGAATTCGGACGAGATAAACCGTTACACGATGGCCAAGCGTGAGCAGATGACGCACAATGCCTACCGATTGCAGAAGAAGTTTAATAATGATGTGCAGTGGATTGCTGAAAATATGGATTTGAGCGATAACGACTGCTACATCTGCAATGATAAAAACGATACCTACCAGGTAACCGGCATCCGTTTATGACACTTGAAGAAGCCATAACAAAAGTTGATGCATTGATTAATGCAATAGAAACAGAGATGGCAAACATTTCTGAAGAAGTTGCTATGAATGCAATGGGGCTGATAGTGAACCGGATTCAGCAGCAGGGTATTGAAGGACGAACGTATAGTACCAATCCGCTGCCTGCATTTTACTTTGAAGACAGGGCGTTGAATGCAGGAGGCAGAAAGTTGCTGGAGAAGGAAGATAAGCGGCTCTTGCGGAAAGGAATTAACAAATTGTACGGTGAGGAAAATGTGAAGATGAAGAAAAGCAAGGTTGATGATTCGGATGGCATATCATACAAAGAGTGGAGAGAAGCAAACGGATTGCAAACGAGCCATGTTGATCTTACTTATACAGGCCGCATGTTTCAAAACATTGGCGTAGTTGGTACCGTGAAGCGTGGCGATGCATTTGTGACCATCATTGGCGGTTTTGATAAAGAAGTAAAAGATAAACTTCTTTGGAATGCCCGGCGCTTTGGTGATTTCTTCGTACCAACAGAAGATGAAAAGAAATTGCTTGAACAGGTGTTTGTTAACAGAACAAAAGAACTGGTTAAAAAAATCGGACTATGAACAAAGGTTTAGCACATATACTTCTTACACGCATCGGCAACATGTCGTTCATTGATATTTATGCCGGCATTGTTTCGGTTCAGGAAAAGGAAGATCTGATCATGGATGATACGAGTAGTCCTAACGGAAGAAAAGTGATCCAGCGTTTCCCGGTGAGCTGTGATATTATTGATTACGGCAAATGCCTGGAACCGGGAAAATTGATGCCGTTGATACCCGATAGTGCAAGGAAAGGAATTCTGTACTTTGAAGATATGGGTACCGATCCGCTGGGGAGGGATGGTATCTATTACAAATACAAGTCACAGTTGCGGCTTGTATCGTGGCTAAATACCAAGCATATTGCTTTGAATCCCTGCCACGAACTGACGATGCCGGTAATGACTTATATTATTTCACGACTTACCGGCAATCCATTCAATCAAAATAATTTCCTGAAGATACAGGTGGCTGTGAATAAGATACCACGCACTGGTAAAGAGATTTTTGATAAGTACACATACGATGTGGCCACAACTCAATACCTCATGCCTCCATACGAATATTTTGCACTTGATCTACAGGTGACTTATTGCATTCATCCTGATTGCATCAATCAAATTCAACTTAAAACTCCTGACCAATGTTAGAGCTTTTATCTATATCGTTTATGTGTGCGGTGGTGGCGTTTGTGTATGCTGAGATTATTACACGCCCGGGTGAAGTTCTTGCTGTTGTTGGCAGATGGTTAAGGGATCTGCTGTACAAAGTTGAAGTAGTGAATGGCAGGGAAGTGGTAAGCGAACACTGGTTGTATAAGCCTTTAATCGGCTGTAGCAAGTGTGTAGCCGGGCAGATGGCTTTGTGGAGTTATTTGATCTGGTCCTTTCATCATGGCTATCATGCCGGGCATCATGTGTTTGTGATCTGCATGGCAATTCTGATGACGCTATGCATCAAATCATTCTTTAACAAGTACATACTATGATGATGGTGTTTGATATAAAATTTGAAATTGGTCAGGCCGTTTACCTGGTTACTGATAAAGAGCAGGAAGCACGCATCGTTTACGGGTATGAAATTACACAGGGAAGTATTCTGTATATGCTTTGTGTGGGTGTATCCACCAGCAAGCATTTTGATTTTGAGATTTCGGAAGTGGAGAACATCGTTTTAAAAACTAAAGTATAAACCATGCAGGAATTAAAAACAATTGATCTCGAAGCAAAACAATTTGAAGCAAACGGAATCAAGTATTTTATTGAAAGCACATTGAGCATTGAACGTTACCGGAAGTTTGAAGAAATAGAGGTGGAACTTGGTTTCGGACGGTCATTTGCTGAGGTGTTTGATCATGTGCGAAATGCCATGGACGACATTAATGCGCAAAAGCAGGGCGATGCTTATGTGAAACTGTACAATATCATTAACGGTGTGCAGCAGATTGGTTTTAAAAAGCCGCATGTATTTCGCTATTGTGCCTTGTTTATAAATGCGGAAGGCGAAGACCGTAAGACGATTACCGATGATATGATGAATAAGAAGATTGACGACTGGCAAAAGGAGGGCCTGGACTTTCAGCCTTTTTTTTCATTCGCCATCAGTTCTTTACCCGGCTTCAAAGAACGTTACAGGAAACTCATCCAGGCTACTTCAACAGGCGATCTGGTGAGCTGAAACAACCAAAGAAACCATCCTACATCCACCTGGATGTGATACAGAAGAATAAGTACTGGACAGATTTGTGGTGGGTGATGTGCAGCGGAGATAAAACACAGTACGACAGTTTGAAAGGAACGGAAGTGGTGGAGTTTTTTTCCCTGCTTAAAAATTTTGAGAAATCAATAAAACAAAAGCAACAACATGGCCGACATTCAATTTGAGTTTGCAGCTGGTGCAGGTGATCTGCTAAAGGAACTGAAGCAAATAAAGCAGGAGTTTGTTGAGATACGTGATGCAAATGCATCCAGTAAAAAGGAAATGTCCGAATCATTTCAGCAAGCTGCAAAAGGAGCTGACGAATATCAGGCAGAACTGTCGAAAGCTCTTAAAATGCAGATGGAGCAGAAGCAGATCATTGGCGAGCTAAAAAAACAGTTTGATGAATTGAAACAATCTCAATCAAATTCATTGGATGCAAATAAAGCAAGGGTTTATGCGGCAGAAATTGAAAAACTGAGAACACAAATCAGGCAATTGCAGGATGATCTGTCAAACAAAAAAGGTAAGAAGGTTGAGGTAATACCAGAGGGTAGTATATTAGAAGCAAGAGCAGGACTAAAAAATTTAAAAGCTGAAATTGCTTCGCTTGATACGGCGGCCAGAAATTCAAATGTTGGTAAATACCTGGCCAAAGAAGTTGCTGTTGCTACTGCTGAACTGAAAAAAATGGAAGCTCAGGCAGGGTTGTCGGGAACTGGTACAAATAATGCCCTCACAAAAGCATTCAGCGGTCTAAGACAAATAGCTTATGTTCTTCCAGGAATTGGTATAGCCGGTATTCTTGGAGCTATCAGCGAAGAGCTTATTAACTTGGTTAAACCATTGTTTGAATCAAATAAAGAGCTTGTAAAACAATCGGACATACTTACAGAATCAAAACAGAAATATGTTGAGGTAGCGGCTAATGTAAGTAAGTTAAAATTAGATGTCGCACTTGCAAAGGACGGATTCATTGATAAAAATGTTGTTATTAAAGAGTACAATGAGACAATGGGCAAAACTGCGGGTAGCGCAAAAACCCTTGATGAAGTTGAACAATCATTAGCCAGAAATGCAGATGCCTATGTAAAATTCACACTTTATAAAGCTGCTGCTAATTTAGCCCTTGAAAAATCTGCGGCAGCAGCATTTGAGGCCGAAAACACAAGGTTAAAAGAAAGCAGCGATTTTAAAGGGGTAACTGATTTTACTTCAATGTATCAAAACTACCAAACAGGGATCACGTTAAATGAGCAACAATTGCATGACGTTGAAAAATCAATCGACAATGAGCAAGAAAAAAGAAAGCAAAAAGCCATAGATAAGGCGCAGGAACAATCAGATGCATATAAAGGAATTGCTGATAGATTCACGAAAGAGGCTGCTAAAATAGCTAAAGACTTTAAATTCGACTACGAACCAACAAAAACAGAAAAAAATAAAACTGTCGAAGCATTTAAAGATCGCTCTTCTCAGATTATAGCTCTTGAAAAACAACTGGTTGATTTACGTGTAGCCGTATTAAAAGACGGCAGAGAAAAAGAAATTGCAATTGAAAATGCAAGGTTTGATGATTTGAATTCAAAGGCAATAAACAGTATTAAGCAATATAATGCCGAAGTTGAAAAAGTGCTTTCTTCCAAAAAATCTACAGCCGACAAGCAAAAAGAAATAGCACAGATTACCCAATTAATCCAATTGCAAAGCAAAATAATTGAGCAGGAAAAAATCACTCATACTGCTAAACTACTGGCTATTGATCTGAAATATTATGAAGATGCCATAAAATCATTTGAAGCTACTCAGAAGGCAATCAATAATGTGTTGCTGAAGGATGAGGACAAGGAAATTCAGCAGTTAACAGATAAGTACGATGCTATTTTCAAATCCATCGAAGAATCCCGGAAAAAGAACCTGGCACTTGCAAAAAATCCAATACAGGTTGCAGCAGTGAATATCTTTTATGACGACCAGTCGAAACAGGTAACGGAAAAGATGGAAAAGGAAACGCTGGCCATTAAACAAAAATACTCGCTGAAACAATTGCAGGAGGCCGAAGACCTTGCCATTGCGCAGAATGAACTGATAAAGATTAAAGGGCTCACCCAGGGGCAGCTTGAACGGGTGAAAGAAACCAACAAGCTGAACATTATTATTGAGTTTGGTAAAAAGCGGCTGGCCATATTGGAAGCATCGGGGAATGCAGAAAATGCATTGCAGATTGCGCAACTGAAAAAAACGATCCAGGATGCAGAGAATGAAATAAAAAAGAAAAAAGGTAAAGAGAAAGATATTTTTGAATTACTCGGTATCGATTTAGGAAGCCCTGAAAACAATAAGGCATTTGCAAAGGCGCTTAATATAACAAAGGATGCAATTGAATCTTTAGTAAGTTCTCTTGTTCAATTACAGGATCAGGAAGTGCAGAAAAGCAAGGAACGACTACAGTTGATAGAAGATGAACTATCGGCGCAGGAAAAAGCGGTGGACCGTGAAAAGCAACTGGCTGAGGATGGTTATGCCAATAATCTTGGACTGGAACAACAGAAGCTGAATGATTTAAAAAAGCAGAAGGAAGAAGAATTAAAAGTACAGCAGGAGGCGCAGAAGAAAAAAGAGGCTTTGCAAAAAACAGCTATTGTTGCTGATGGTATTGCCCAGGTATCAAACCTGATCACTGCCGGGTCGGAAATTATGAAGGGATTTTCTGCTATTCCCATTATTGGCGTTGGACTTGGTATTGCCGCTGTGTCTTTAATGATAGGTGCTTTTGTTGCTTCAAAAGTGGCCGCTTTCAATGCTGTAAGCAAGGCAGAAAAAGGCCGCAGGGTTGCATCTGGCAACCGCCACAGCTCTGGTGGTAATAAATATCAATCCATAGACGGTAATGATCCTGATATTTTAGAGATAGAAGAAGGCGAATGGGTGGTTAACCGTAAAAGCTCGGCTAAGTATGACCCATTACTGAAGGCAATTAATGATGATCAGTTATCAGCCATGTCTGTGCCTCAGTTACAACGTATGCTGGAGCCGTTGGGCATTCGTTTACAGGATGATTTGCCTGAAAAAATAGTACGCCAGTACGAGCAGGTAACTTACAATAACGCAAATAATGTAACGCAGCAGGATCACCATCTGAAAGGTGAGCTTAAAAACCAAAACCGTCTGCTGGAACGCATCGCCTCAAATACGGAAAAAACAACCGAATATCATGACGGTTACCGTATTGAACGTGAGGGTAACAGAACCAGAAAAATAATGGAACAATGAGCCTGTATAAATACATCTTAAAAATAGGCGCTGTAAGCAGGGAGGTGTTCCCGGCAAATATTGCTGGCAGCAGTATAAGCTATGATCTTGCTGAAGACAACCGCTTTTCTTATGGTAAAAAATTCAGCAAAAAAATAGTGCTGAGAGGAGATAATTTTAAATTTATTTACGACTTTGAAAACAGTGTGAACCGTTGTGAGTTCATTGAGCTGGATATTTTGCGTAAATGCGGAACTGATTTCGCAGCTTTTGAAACAGCAAGGATCAATATGGTGAATGCGGATATTGATCCTGACAGGTGCGAAGCGACGTTGAAACTTGACATGGCCACCCCTTATGATTGTTATGACGACAACAAGAAGATAGAGGTAAACCTGTTTGAAAAAATTACCACGTTGCGGCTGGCCAAGATCATACGTGGTACGCTTGAATATGTTTCTTACACATCATCCGCAAGACGTGATTTCTTTAAAGCATCTGCCTTTACAGAAGCCAACCCCGAAACAAAAGGATGGGCATTGTATTGGTATTACAGGCCTAACAGTGCATCTCCATTTGAATATAAATACGCACGGGAAAAACTGATTGTTACGTGCCCAGAAACGTTACCATCAAACGAGTGGATATTGCTTGAAGACAGGTGTGGTATTGATAATACGAGAGTATATGTGCGACAATGTTTGTTACATAACAAAATACTTGTGAGCAATGATGGAGGTGGCGGCGATGCAGGTGGTGGGAGAAGAGACAGCGTTTACTTTCCTGAAGATCATCCCGGCAATATGTTTACCAGCATGGTGTTAGGAGGTGCAGAAAGTGGTATTACACAGATTGACAATGGTTTTCTTTTGCGGGATGTGTTAGCATGGTTTGCGAATGAGTATTGCGGTAAGCCGGTGCAGAGTAACCTGTTCCAGATCAATAACGACATTCCATTCAATATTGCTTATCCTGAACTGCCAGCTAAAAAAACATTTGAGAATATTCTATATCAAAAGAGCGATGTAAAACGGCCCGTTGATTTTGCAAATGCAACCAAGGCGCTTATTACCTGGGCAAAATTGATTGATGCGCTTTGCAATACCTACAACCTGAAATTTGCTGTGGATGATAATTTCTTCCGCATTGAACATGTAAGTTATTTCAGCCGCTACCAGGGGCTTGATACCACACTTCCAAAGTATAGCAGGTTTAAGCAATCGAAAAAATACAGCTATGCAACCGAATCGCTTCCTGAACAGGAAGTATTTGAAATGATGGAACAGCATTTCGCTGATTTTACAGGTGTACCCATTGAATACAAAGGAGCCTGTTTTGAAAAAGGCAAAAAAGAAAATATACGCACGGAGATAATTACAACTGATGCACAGTGGTGTTTAAACAGTGGCATACGTGATGCAGACGGGAACGATAACGGCAAAGTAAGTGATGACGGATTTGTGCTGATGGCTTGCGAAAAAGTGGGTACTGATTATTTTATTTTAAGGGAGAATGGAATTTTAGAATCAAGGCACCGATTGAATAACTCACTCTCATGGGCACATCTTCATCGTGATTACTGGAAATGGGAGCGTCCACAGAAACGAGGCTATCTGAATAATGCGTTGACTGTGTTTAAAACAACCAAGCCGGTAAAAAAAGGAGAAAAGATTACAGTGCCATTCTGTTGTACAGATGGTCTTAAAATTACTGACTATGTAAAAACTGTTTTGGGCGATGCAATCATTGGCAATGCAGTTTACAATCTGTTTGCCGAAACGCTTGAAATAAGCCCATTGTACCGGAGCGAAGTGGTTGCATTCATCTGTTCAGCACCGGTATCCTTTACATTTGACCATAGGGATGGTAATAATTTGTATTTCAATACACAGTTTACCGACAGCTTAACTTATACAACGGAACTGCAGTGGCAGTTTGCAGGTAGCGGCGTGTGGAACTCAATGGCTACTGTTACAGAAGGTAACGGCATTGCTGCTGTTAATATCGGAACACTCGTTGAAGGGTCTTATATTTTTCGTAAGAAAGTGATTTGTGATTTTGGCCATAGCGAGTGGAGTGCTACTGTTACTGTTAACGTTCCGCCAATGACATGTACGGGAGTGCCAACAATGCAGTACACAGATTATACCTCAACAAATAGTTGTTTCCATTTCAAAATACCAAGTATTGATTACTTACATCAGGTCGAAATATTGGTACAGCGGCCTGATGGTGTTAGTTTCTATGCAGAACCGTTTGGATTCATCACAGTCATGGGGGCATATACCTTCATTAAGGTATATAAAGAAAAAATACCGTACCAGATCGGTCCTACACACGGTTTATACAAGTTCCAATTCAGGTGGAAATGCGCAGAGGGGTTGTATGGTCCATTATCAAGCGTTATTAATGTAAACTTATGATATACGAAGAATTAAAAACAGCGTTCAGGATATACGACCGGTTAGATAAGCAAAACCGGTTTGTAAAGGGAAAGAATGAAGTGCATTCATATCATCTCATCACTCCAAGAGATACTCCATTGCCCTTCCAGTTTCGTGTACCCGTTGCAACAGGAGGATCATTTGTAATAAACGGGTGGAAAGTGCGGCGGCTGGATGATACAGTTGCTTATGATCTTAATGGAGCCATTGGGCTGCTTGAACGTAAGCGGAGTAGTGACGGGTACGAATATATTACTTACTATGGCGGAAGATTTATGCTTGCTGTTGATCTTACGCTTGAATATTTTGAAATGGCCGAAGGTTGGTACTATCTCGAAATTATTGTTAACGGCAAGTCTTATTTCAGTGAAGTGTTTTATGTGCCATGTGACGCTTTTAGCTGGACCAACAGTTCAATACCATACACAAAACTTGAATGGAGTAATGATGGATGCGACCTTGGACCAATATTGTACCAGACCGGCTGGAAGAATGTGGTATTTCTTGAATCATCAGTCTCAAAAGAAGAGCCATCCATTGAAGAAGAAGGATATGAGGATGGGCTGAAAAACTTTATGCCATCACTCCAGAAGTATGTTGACAACTTAGTGATTGAAGATTTGTTGCCGTTTTACCTTGCTGATGCGATGGTATTGATGACGCTGCATAAAAAAATAAACGTCATATTACCGAAAGCGCATTACAGCTCACAGATGCGTAATGCAAAAGCCACTGTTACCATTAATGAACTGGAAAACCTGTATAATTATGTATTGAAATTTCAGCAGGATACACAATACCTGAACACTTCATGCTGCGATAAAATGCAATTAGTGGACGGGTGCAACAGTGTTATTGCCAATGCAACTGCTGCGGCACTGAACGATGCAGACGGCACCATTGCATTCACCTGGGATATTGTTGGGAACGATCCTGATGAAATAAGGGTCAAAGATGTTGCGCTGGTACAGCCACCATTTACTTTCTGCCAGAAAAGAGCAGATGAAGTATTGCCCGGCAGCACTAAATCATTTTCGCTGTATGGTTTCCCGAATGGTACGCATACAATTGATATTATACCAGTTTGCACGCTGTTTGGCATCCCGTACGAGGGAACGAAACAAACTATTACGGTTGTTGTTACCGGATCGGCCGTATGTGTGATTTAATAAATTTTTATTACTATTATAATTTTTGATTTAATATTGTAGTAGTATTTTATCAGACGTTACTGTCTCCCCTGGCTCTGCGTGCGAGTATAACCACGATGGAATTTTTCGGTTGAATGCTTTGACGGACTTTTTTTAACATCTAAATTTTTAAAAATGGCAAATCCTACGTGTCCCGCAAATTGTGCGACGCCGTTGCCTGTAATGTCATTCACGGATTGCAACCCGGAGGTACTTCTGTCTGAAATTGAGTACCTGCTTTTTGGTAAACCGGAAAGTGCTCCCATTTCAAATATGGCAAGTGTGGTGGAATGGAACAGCCGTATCAGTAATACATCTGTTGGAGCAGACGCATTGCGCCAGATAAGGGTTACAGGCGATATGCCTGCAGCACAGGACAGCGAAGTAACGATTTCAGGTCAGCGCAAGCTTGTGATTGACCGGACATTTACTGTTAATGCCGACGTGGATGAATCAAACCAGCAGAACCATGATGCATTTCGCCAGTTGCAATGTGGTGGTGAAATGAATGTGCGCTTTGTTACACGTTCTGGCCATGTATTTGGCGGAGCTGATGGCATTATTGCAAGTGTAAAAGCAAACATTGTACTTGGCAGGGGTGAAACAGAAATTCAGAAGTACCAGGTTGTTATTACCTGGAAAAATAAGTTTATGCCCGAACGCCATGTATGGCCTTTGGCAGGTGTTACATCAGGAGGTACTACAACGTTTGATACAGCGCTCACTTTTGTTGCCGCATTAATTGATACTGATCAGGGCGTAACAGGTACGGTGCTTGCAATGCATCCTACTCAGAAGTTTGAGTTTAACCTCATTACTCCAAGAACAGGTACACCAAACAGTATGACGGTGAATGTTGGCGGTGCAGAAGCTATTGTAATCGACTTCCCAAGCGATTACGCAGGAGCTGCATTCCGATACACGCATACAACAGGTGCGGTGTTCTCTGGCGGCTTTATCAACGGCACGCTCAACTTTTAATTAACCAGGTCCCGATCCGTCGGGGCCTTTAGTTATTTGCAGGATGGCAATTAATGTATATGCGAACAGTCCGAATGCTGTTGTGGCCAAACAATCTGGCTTTTTTGTTGACATTGGATTAAATGTGAACAATATCCATATTATTTATTTAGTGGATCGTGACCTGTTTTCGTGGAAACCGGAACGGTTTATTAATGCGATTAACGGATTTGAAGCCGGTAAAGGGTACTACATTATTCCCAAGACCGATCTCGATCTGGATGCATACCTGATTCCATCGCTGCCACCAATTGAAATTTACACAGGTGTATATGATTAATTATGGCAACTATTCCGCAATTACAAACCGAGAACCTCAATAATATCACCAACAAGGTTGATCCGCAGAGTATTACTCCAATGATAGATGGTGCCGAACGTAATAAGGTACTTCTTGAGCTGAGGGATCGTGGCATTGTTCAGGTGGCAACTACCGCCGACCTGGCAACACAAAGCCCGACCAATACTAAAATTGTAGTGATACCGGCAGTTGGTTTGTTTGTTTATGCCGATACTGGAACAGTTGATGATGATACTGTGTTTGCCGCAGCAGGTACCGGTGTGTGGATTAAGAAAATAAGCAGTACCGAAGCAATAGATTTACTTCTGTCTTACAAGGCAGACTTAATTTCTGGAAAAGTGCCCGCAGAGCAACTACCGTCGTATGTTGACGATGTTCTTGAGTATGCTGATTTTGCAAGTTTACCGGTTACAGGAGAGTCAGGAAAAATTTATGTAACCATTGACGATAACAATCAATTTAGATGGACAGGTTCAGTATATGTAAGTATTGCGTCAGGCCCCGGCGTTGCAGGTCTTGATGATCTCACTGATGTTGTAATAACTACACCTTCTACCGGTCAAGTCCTGAAATATAACGGAACTGAATGGGTAAACGATGCAGGTGGCACTGGCTTGCCCGACCAAACAGGACAGGCAGGTAAGTTTTTGAAAACAGACGGAACAGTTGCATCATGGCAGGAAGTAATTGCAACACTGCTAACCGGGTACGCCATCAGCAGCGGAACAGTTACAGCAGCCGACAGTATTTTAACTGCTATTCAAAAGCTGGCCGGTAATGTGGAAGCAAACACACTTGCCATCAACAACTCCAGCGTAGGTAACAAATTATTTAACTATTACAATTTCAGATAATGGCAGCAAACACATCACCCATATTTACACTCGTTCCAAACTGCCCGTCAGTAACCATTAATGCAGCCGATCCGTCACGAAATGCCAGCGGAACAACATTTATATTATTTACAGCCGGTACTAATGGATCGTTGCTTTCAATGATCACATTCACCAATGCACAAGCAACAGCAGGTGCGAGTGTGGCTAAAGTGTGCCGCATATACGTTACTGATACCGCAGGCACAAATCCAAAGCTGAGGGCTGAGGTTCCATTGCCAGCAGTAACAGCAAGCAACACAGCCATTGGAGCTACCACATCATACACGTTTACAAATGGCTTAATCCTGAAAGCAGGACAAAAAGTAATCGTATCACAATCATTATGCGCCACTTCTGCTGATAATACTGATGTGGTGGCTGAAGGAGGCGATTACTAATGAACTGGGGCTTCAACTATATTAATGAGAAGCTGTACAGCAATGCGGTTAAGGTAATCAATCTTGCTAAAGGCTTTGTAGGCTTGAGCCATACCGGTGAGATATTTTACAGCATTAAACCAGGCAACTGGAATGATGTTACTATATGGGAAACAGTAAGCCGACGTATAGGTAAGTTACCCACTGCTGCCGATGATGTGTACATTAAGCATACTGTTGCAATGAATGTAAATGTTACAGTTGCATCGTTGTTTGTAAGTAATGCAGCAGTACTTACAGTGAATGCAGGAATAACCTTGCAGATTAATACGAAGCTGAGCATTGCTTCTGCATCGCTGATCAATAAAGGAACAGTTAATTTCAATTATCCGTTTGATAAAAGTACTGTTGCTGGTGGAATGTTCGATTTTACGACTTATGCCAATACCATAGGTTATCTGTATAATGGTGACTGTACCTTGCCTGCATATTCAAGTTATAAATCATTATACATTACTGGAAAAGGATTGAAAAATTTCAGTTGTAATACCTCAATTGCGACTAATCTTACAGTTGAATATGGAGGTGGTGTAAATTTAGGTATTTACGACTTATCTGTTGACGGAACAACAAGTATCACTTCTGCTAATCTTTTTAAAACCGGGGCTGGCAATATTTTGTTCACCGGGCAATTAAGTGTAACAAATTTCGCCAGCATAAATTTAAGCGGTAATCCTGAAGTTGAGCTTAGAGGAGGAATTACCGGAGATACTTCATACGTTACTTCCGGTTCTGGCAATTGGAAATTTACAACCAACAATCAAACTTTCAATCACCAGTATAAGCAATGGACAATACAGAATATACTTATTGATAACATTGTACTTACATTGCTCGGTAATAATAGTAACTACCCTGCGTATTATGTTCAAGTGAGTGGCAGTATCAACGGAACAACTGTAACAAGCGAACTAAGAATTGGGAACAGCGCTGCTTTACTCATTGCTACACCGACTCAGCCAATGACCACAGGGATTTTTACCCCTAATTACGGCACCTCGTTTGCCTGGGTGTCGTATAATTATAATGGGAATTATACGATACCAGCATATACTTATGTGTGTCTGAATATTGAGGGCACAGGTATTAAGACTGCATCCAATAGTTTGTCGGTGCAATATTTGAGATTATTAGGTCAGATAGAATTAGGTTCATGGGACCTTACTGTAAGTACAAATTTAACAGCTAACCATAAGCTATCAAAATCAGGAACAGGGACGATTACATTTGAAGGAACTGCAAATATTGGAAGCAACCCGTCTGCTGAGTTATATACTTATGGCTCCGGGTGTACAGTTATATTTAAGAATGGCATTACTGGTGATGGCAAGTTGACGACAGGTGGTTCAACAGTTAAATTTAATACGAATAATCAGGCTGTTAATATGCCGCAATCAGGATTTAACCAATCTGTTATTGGTGATATTGTGATTGAAGGTGCAATAACTGTTACGTTCACTTCTTTTGGAGCTCAACCAATAATGAATGGAATTTTAAACGGCAACAATGCCAACTCAATACTTATTCACTTGTTAGCTGGTACTAAAGGATTGCGTTATCGAAGTGCTACAGCTCCAATGCTTACTGGCAAGCTATACTGCAATCAGGATTCAACCAATACATTCTATTACGATGCATCTTTCAATCAAGACATTAAAGTGCCCGATGATCCTACAACACCTGGTTACCGCAACCTGACACTTGAAGGAAGTGAAGCTAAGAAGCTGCTCGGTAATGTGAGTGTAAAAGGTACTTATACATTAACAGCACCGGCAACACTCGACAGTAACGGATATTCATTAACTAATCCATAAAATAAAATCATGGCAGCAAATACAACATTATCGTTTTCACTACAGGCAAAAGATTGGGAGGTTATGGTAAGCCTTATGTATGGAACTTCGCAGGCTGATTTACGAAAGATCATTGCTGATCTAATTAATTACTATGCAGCCAATGCAAATCCGCAGGGCAACACACTTGTTCCAATTACAGTTAAAGAAAAGAGCTTAATTAAAATGTTTGAGTTGTTGTATGGCAATACGGTGAGCCGTGTGTACAATGATACAGGTGGCTCAGTCATTAACCGTATTGTTACCGCTATACGTGCGGCAAATAATGCTGCCGATAATTACATCAGCACGGAGCTGGCTGCAAGAGATACACAGAGAACAGCAGATCAGGTGGCATTCAGGAAGAGTGGCAGGGAGTATTTGATGATGGAGGGGTTTGATAATAATTAAAATCAATAATCCTTACTCACAATCTAAAACAAATGAACGCTGTGGAACACATAGAAATTAAAGAACTAACGAAGAAGGTCGATGATCTTATGAAACTGTTCGGCACCCAAAGAAGCGAGATCAAAGAGATCCGTGACGCTTTACTTGGCAACGAATTCTCGGAAAAGGTAGGCATTGTGAAAAGAGTAAGTGAGCTGGAAGAGAAGGTTGATAAACTGGAAAAATATTTTAATAACGTGAAATGGTTTTTGATAGGCCTGGCATTCGTGGCCGGTGCAGGATCAGGTAAAATCATTTCAGCATTAGTAAACGCTTTATGAGTAATAAAACAATTAAAATTTTACAAATTTCATGGGTGATAATCGTAGGAACGATTCTTACTCTTTTTGTTTCAGCACTATTTAGTAAATGCAACAGGCCGGTAAAATCTGTTGAACCGGTTACCAAAACTGACCAGATTATTTCTGCATACAATCCCATCATTGATTCACTGGCAAAGCAGAATTATAACCTGAAGTACGAAAATGATTCGCTGAAAACTGTAGTTAAAAAACTATCACAGAAGCGATCACAGATCAAAGAAGCCATTGCAAAAGAACAGGTAGTAACAGCTATTGATGAAAGCAATGAGGATACTGTGGCGTTGGTTATATCGCTTAAAAAACAAGCCGCTGATTGCGCTGAGTATGTACGCACGACTGATCGGGAGCTGAGCGAACAGGCTGCGATTATAAAAAATAATGAAACAATGATCAGCAACCAGTATGCACAGATTGATCTTTTCAAAAAGCAGGTAAAAAAAGCTGCCGAAGAAAACTCGTCGCTGTTCGCCCAAGTGAAAACCTATGAAAAACAATTGCCTGTTGAAAAGCAACGAAAAAAGAACTGGCGGCGTGTTGCCGGTGGAGCAATAGCAGTCGCCATTATTGAAGGATTTATTTTAACACTTAAATAAAATACAATGAAAGCAAAGCAGTACAAATTATTATATATTTTAGCTACACTATGCATTGTAAGCTCAATATTATTACCTCCGGCTGTAACTGTATTCGTTTCGGCCATAACTATTTTGTACGGGATATCGTTATATAATCGAGATAAAACGAATGATTCCTTAAAAAGCATTTTTAAAAAAGCAAAATACTTCCTGCAGTTGCGTGATGGCATCTGGAGTGTACCACTCGCATTTATTGCATTCTGGTTTGTGGGTATTGCATTTGGATGGATGTTTGGCTATGGTACGGGAAGTTATGATCCTGCTTTTTTACAGCCTTTGTTCCTCGCCATTGTTGTGGTAGTAGGCGCAACGAATGCCGCTATCTTGGGGCTGTGGTTCAACTTCAGATCAATACACCGGTATTTGTATGGCAAGAAAAATACCGATGGTACATTTTTCAATCCAAGCAAAGCAGACCTTAAAAAAATTGATCCGTTACACAAGCTGATGATTTCGCTATTCATCATCGTGTTCTTTATTGCGGCCATCATTCTTGTATTTATTCAACTTATTTGATCACAATAAAAATCAAACTACTATGACAGTAAAAGCAAAATTCAACTGTTGGTCAGTTATTGAGCCAAACACATCGAATGAAAACAGGGTAATTGAAATGCATCCTGTTACATCAGGCAGCGAAGAAAATAAAAGCTTCGCAAAATACACTCCTGCGGGGGTATTGATCTTAGACATCAATCCTGAAACTCCTGCTTACAATTTCTTTGAAGCTGGTAAGGATTATTATTTAACAATCGAAGCAGCCGAATAACTATTTATGCGTAAGTCAATTATTCTGTTTGTCAGTCTGATTACAGTACTGGCATTCAGCGTTGGACAAGCCGATGCAAGTCCACCGAAAACCATTAAACAAGTTTATGATTCACAGATCGGTAAGCGTGAAGTTCCTGCAGGCAGCAACTGGGGAGCTGATGTAAGTTTTTACCTGTTATCTGTTAATGTAAAACAGCCAGCTCCATGGTGTGCCGCTTTTGTAAAGTGGTCATTTGATCAGGCTGGGGTTAAAACAACAATTACGGCATGGTCGCCCACCGCTCAAAACAATAATCACCTGATTTATTTCAGAGGTAATTTTTTGGATGAGCCACGACCGGGGGATGTGTTCACTCTTTACTTTCAATCATTAAAACGAATTGCACACACCGGATTTTATGACCGGCGAGTCAATTCAAGAATATTCCGAACGGTGGAAGGCAATACGAATGAAGCAGGATCCCGTGAGGGTGATGGCGTTTATATCAAATACCGGAGTTATCATTCAACATATTCCATCAGCCGATGGACGACATAGCTACTTTAAAGCAATCGTTTGAACCGGCCCGGATTTCTATCCGGGTTTTTTAAACTTGCTGAAACTACTTTTTAAAGGGCATAAAAATGCCCTCGACTTTATAAAGAGACTCTAACCTCTCTTTACAACAAAGGTGCATACACACCAAGCCGAAGGCAATGCCTTTGCTGGTGTGTATGCACCTGTTTTTTTTGTTAGAGGGAACAAATTTAAAGTTATAATCAATGAAAATTCAAATGAAAACGCCGATCAGCTATTACGGCGGTAAACAAAAGCTTTGTACACGTATTTTAGAATTGATTCCGGCCCATACATTGTATTGTGAGGCATTTGTTGGAGGCGGTGCTGTGTTTTTCGGGAAATCTGCATCAGAAGCAGAAGTGTTGAATGACACAAACAAGGAATTGATCAACTTTTATCAGGTAGTAAAGAACCGGTTTGTTGATCTTGAAACAATGATAAGGGTTACACTGCATAGCAGGCGATTGCATGCCGATGCATCGGTAGTTTATAATAATCCGCATTTGTTTGATGAGGTAAAACGAGCTTGGGCATGGTGGGTGCTTTCTGCTCAAAGCTTCAGCAGTATTATTGATGGATCGTGGGGCTATGATAAGAAAAGTAATACCACAACTCAAAAGATCAGTAATAAAAGGGCTGAATTTACAGAGGAATATGCCCAGCGGTTGCAGAATGTTCAGCTTGAATGTGCCGATGCGCTTTATATTATTAAAAGCAGGGACACTGTTGATAGTTTCTTTTATACTGACCCTCCGTACTTCAATAGTAATTGTGGCCATTATGACGGCTATTCTGAAGGAGATTTTGTTTCTTTATTAGAGCTTAAAAGCAACCTACAAGGCAAATTCCTGCTTAGTAGTTATGATAGTCCGATATTACAGGAATTTGTTGCGAAGAATGGCTGGTATCAGATTAAAATTGAGCAAAGCGTAAGCGTAAATAAGGGATATACAGGCAAGAAAAAGACAGAAGTATTAACAGCAAATTACCTGATTTAACGGCAAAAAGCCAGGCATTTGCTGTTAATACTATCCGGAGGGCTATGCGAAAGCGTTTCTGATCGTTTTCACTTTTTTGCCTTTGCGGTCGTCATTCTTTGTGTCATATATTTTTACCACCATTGCGGTAGAGGTGTGCGAATTATGCTCAGCAATTTCTTTAAGGGCTTCTTCGTCTTGCATTTGCGTGTTTTCTTCCAGTATATCACGCACCTCTGTGGTGTGTAAATGCTTCAGGGAATAAATATCGACATCAATTCCGAGCCCGCCTTTGTCTTTTGGTTGCTTCACATATTTAAACCAGAGTTCAGAAATGTGATGCGGATCCTGTTGAAGGTTGCCAGACACCAGGCCTCTGCCGAAAACATAATCATTTGCACGGCAGCTGGTCATTGCTTCTTCCCAGAACGGTAGTGCAATGTCTTTGATCATTTTCCAAACCCAGACCATCTTCTTTCTTTTCTTTACAAGTACCTGGTAGCGCTGCTTTGGAAGATCGACATGCTTTCCTTGAACCCGCATAAGTTCAGCACTTCTTGCTCCTGAGTGAAAGAAAATATTAACGTACCGGCGAAATACGGGTGCCCTTAATTTCAGGTGTTCGTCAACCAATGCCCGCTGTTCATCTGTAAGCATAGTGCGTATTTCCGGGGCATAATCAGCTTTTTTAATTTTGCTGACGGGATTAAAATCAATAATGTCATCATCTGAAATTAAGGTGAACAGCATGCTTATGTGTGACCGGTAATGATTGAATTGATTCTCGGACCATCGTTTTTTTTCAGCTTCCTTAACGTGCTGGCATGAATTTAAGATTAAGCGAATGTCACGACTCTTGATCTGCCCGATAGGAATTTCATTTTTTTCTAAAAGCTCTGCTGCTTTTGAGAAATATTTAAGCACACTTTTAAGGTCACGCTTTACAGTAATACTGACTTTGATTTCATCCTTTGCTTTTTCAAGTGCCTCTATCAGAGGTGTATCAGCTGTGATTTCTTTTGGATTCACCGGCTTCTTTGGTTCCGGTTCGATGCATTCACCTGTGAAAGGATTGAAGGACTTTTTCATGAGCATGAACAGTTCATCTCTCATGATCGCCCTGGTAACGGTCTGCCGCTCTTCCAGTGTTTTAAATTCATTCATTCCTTTAATGATCCGCTGTTTGAATCCATGGAATCTCGGATCATAAAAACGATAACTCACATACCAATCCTCTTTTAAGGATGCTTTCAGAGTATTCCAGTTCTTAGGATGAATGGGAAGCGACGGCTGTATGCCTTTTTGCAGGTTACCAGGCTTGCCAGTGCACCTGCAGTTGTTGGGAAGAAGAATCATTGATCGACAAATTGTGTTAACAAAACTGTTAACGGTGAAACAATTTGCCGCAAAACAAGAAAGTTGATTTTAAAGCTGAAACGCAGGACTGACCTGTGTTTCTGAGCTGCTCCCCCCGCTGGACTTGAACCAGCGACCCTCTGATTAACAGTCAGATGCTCTAACCAACTGAGCTAGGGAGGAGTGTTTCCCTTTCGGGGTTGCAAAAATAGGGGATTTTCAATTTTACATTCTAAAATAATCCCAACTTTTTTAAAACAACCCGAACAATCGCTTTTCTTCTATGCCAATGTAAATTCCGTCGTCTCTTTTTTCTACAGGATAAGTTGTAAGATAATACCCCTCTCCGCTTACATTTCGCCCGGTTGCGGTACTGAATTTATATCGGTGCAGCGGGCACACAATATTCCCTGTTGCATCAATATACCCTTCAGATAAATATCCTCCTGCATGCGGGCATCTGGCTCCACAGGCCATCACCTGGTTGTTATGCAATACAAGGCAGATTTGTTTCCCGGCAACTTCCATTTCACACATTCTGTTTTCCTGCCAGGGAAGTTCATGAACATCATCGGCTATTTTATACCACTTGTATGTTTTTTCAGCAGGCATCAATACAGGTATTCGGTTTTATAAGGATAGCGGATCCGGTAAAGATTTCGTACACTTTCAAGTATCCGCTCCCGCAGTTCGGGAATATTGGCTTTTTCGGTGGCCGAAATAAATACACAGTTGCCTCCGGTTTCATTTTCCCAGCGTTCTTTCAGCTCCTGAAGAATTGTTGTTTTCACCTCATCTTCCAGCCATTCATCAAAATGCAGTTTTTCGTAAAGATCCATTTTGTTGAAGATGGTAATAACCGGTTTATCATAACATTTCAGCTCCTGCAGTGTTTTATTTACCACGTTCATCTGGTCTTCATACTGTTGGTGCGAAATATCCACTACATGCAGCAGCACATCGCTTTCACGTACTTCATCTAAGGTGCTTTTAAAACTTTCCACCAAATGGTGTGGCAGCTTTCGTATAAAACCTACTGTATCACTCAGTAAAAAAGGGGTGTTCTCAAACACCACTTTGCTGGTAGTGGTATCTAATGTGGCAAACAGTTTGTTTTCGGCAAATACATCTCGTTTACTGATAATGTTCATGAGTGTACTCTTACCTACGTTTGTGTAACCTACAAGCGCTACACGTATAAACTCACCACGATCTTTACGCTGGGTAAAAGCCTGTTTATCTATTTCAGCCAGCCGTTTACGCAGCAATGCAATCTTATCTTTTACAATACGGCGGTCGGTTTCAATTTCGGTTTCACCGGGGCCTCTTGTTCCCACACCGCCACCTTGCCGCTCAAGGTGTTTCCACATTCCCTTTAACCGGGGTAAAATATACTGATATTGTGCCAGCTCCACTTGGGTTTTGGCCTGTGCGGTTTTGGCACGTCGGGCAAAAATGTCAAGAATGAGATCGCTTCGGTCGATGGTATAAATGCCGAGTTCCTTTTCAATGTTCATGATCTGTGCGCCGGTTAGTTCATCATCGAAAATGATGAGTGAAATATCACGGTCATGCACATACTCTTTTATTTCCTGTAGTTTCCCTTTCCCGATAAAGGTTTTACTGTCGGGGTGGGTAAGCTTCTGCAAAAATCGCTTTACTGTTTTAGCACCGGCAGTTTCAGCTAAGAATGCCAGCTCGTCGATATACTCCTGTACCTGTAATTCGGTCTGTCCTTTCTGGATCAGCCCCACAAGTACAGCTCTTTCTTCCTGTTGTATTGCTTGTTTACGTTCAATCAAAATAAATCATTTCAGTCTGCAAAGGTAGGGGGTTGGTAAAGTAGTAGGTAATATGTTGCAAGTAATAAGTACAGAAATTAATTGAATAAAAAAAGCGGATGAAGATTTCATCCGCTTTACAATTAGTTGAGTAATTTAAATTATAACCCTGTAAGTGTAATGCCTGCTGTAAAAGGCCGTATCTGGTTTGGCCCTTGTCCTTCTTTAATAAAATCATTAATCATGTACTGGGCAAAAATTCCAAAGTTACCAAGACCAATACGTGCTGTTGCAGCCAGTTTCAGATTATTGAAATGCTTGCGGTCCTTCTCCTTCATAGTATATCCTGTATAGCCATTCACATCTCTTGTAAACTTGGTTTTATCTACAGCGCTGATCATGGTGCCTACTTTTACACCCAACGCAAACTTGAGACTTTTGTTTGGATGCTCAGGATCAACCATAAAACGAAGTTCAACAGGTGCTTCAAGATATACGTTTGAAAGCTTGATGGTTTTGTATTTGTTCAGAGTGTCTTTTCCCTGGTTTTTGGCAAAACTGAAAGCGGTGTTATTGATGATATTGAGATTCCTTCCTGCATTTTTGTCAAAGTACATATTATCAGTACCTATACCAGCTCCAAGCCCTACACTGAAACGAGGATCAACCTTGAAAGGAAAATCAAACATAAAGTAAATGTTTACAGAACGGGCAAGCCCTTTTGTTGCAATGGTATCGGGTCTATTGAGCCAGCTCAGGTAACCAACCTGCAACATCAGGTGATCTTTAGGACGGTTGTTTAAGTTTACTTTCGACCAGTCTTTCTTTTTCTTTTTTTCTGTTTCCTGTGCAAACAGGGAAGAAACTGCAGTTACAAGGAATAAAAATAAAATTGCTTTTTTCATATAAATATAACAGTGTGGGCAAATGTATTTGCTTTAGGGTTAATCAAAGGTTAAAGCCTGAAAAAACATTGCCGGAAGATTCAAAGACGGGAAGTTTTCTGTTCCCCGTCTTCCTCTCTTACCGGCATCAGTCGTGGATCCTGCAGGATTTGAACCTGCGACCCTCTGATTATGAGTCAGATGCTCTAACCGTCTGAGCTAAGGATCCGAACCCGTTTGGGCGGGGGCAAAGATAGAAAAAACGAAGTATCAATTTCATTTAATTTCTTTGCAGAATGCAAAATGTAAAGAATATCATTTTTGATCTGGGAGGAGTGTTGTTTAATATCGATTTCCGGCTTACCGAAAAAGCATTTACCGAACTGGGTGTGAACGATTTTGCATCGTTCTTTACACAGTTTCACAGCAACCCTTTGTTTGCCATGCTTGAAACAGGGGTGAACACTGCCTTTTTTTATGATGAATTCAGAAAGGAAACCAGGCTTGATGTAACCGATGAGCAAATAAAACATGCCTGGAATGCCCTGCTGCTCGATTTCAGGAAAGAAAGTATGGCCCTGCTGCCAGTTCTCCGTAAAAAATACCGACTGTATTTACTGAGTAATACCAATGAAATACATATTCAGGAATTTCTGCTGCGCTTTGATCAAACCTATCCCGGAACAAATTTTGAAGATTTGTTTGATGGAGTGTACTATTCGCACAGAATTGGTTTTCGCAAACCTAATGCAGACGCATTTGAATATATTCTCAACAGGCATAGTCTCCCTGCACAGGAAACACTGTTTATTGATGATAGTATTAATAATATTGAGGCTGCCGGTAAACTGGGTATTCAAACCATTCATTTAAAACCAGGCATGAGAGTGGAAAAACTGGGGCTTTAGATGAGCAAAAAGGAATGAGGACTCATCAGTATCAGTTGATTTCTTCAAAATCAATATAATCACCACCTTTAGGCTGGGAAGTAGGCTGGGTGTTTTTCTGATTTGCAGATGCACCTTGTTGCTGTTGCTCTTCCATGCGGTTTTTAAACTCATCCATTTTGCCTTTCATTTCCTTGGTTGCTTTGGCAACAGGCAGAACGAACCGGAAAATAAACCGGATAACAAAATAAAGGAGCAGTGCTATAAGAAAATACCGCATAAACATCCTGCAAAGATAACCGAAACGAAAATGTATAATTGTGAAGAAACATACAAACTCATGCGTTGGGAAATAAGGTAAAATTATTTTTTCCATTCCATGTCATTGTTATACATTTGCAGCGGATTAAAGAATCAGCGGAAGGGAACGGATAACGTTCCCTTCTTTATTACAAATACATGAACATTGAGCAAAAAGCAGCAAGGATCAGGCAGATTACTGAAGAAATCATCAGTAAGGATGTGGATTGTTTCCTGGTTGATGTAAAACTGAAGCCGGGAAATAATATTCAGGTTTTTGCAGATGCAGATGCGGGTCTTCCATTGAGTCGTTGTATTGAATATAACCGTGCAATTTATAAGCAGATTGAAGAATCGGCTTTGTTTAATGAGGGCGATTTTGCGCTGGAAGTTTCTTCACCTGGACTGGAAGAACCCTTGAAACTACTGCGGCAGTATGTAAAAAATATTGGCAGGGTGGTGGAAGTTGTACTGAAGGATGGCCGTAAAATTACAGGCAAACTCCTTGCTGCCGATGAACAAAAGGTAACACTGGAAGAAACAAAAGGCAAAGGCAAAAAACAGGAAGTAGTTCAGCACAGTATTTTATTTAACGACATAAAATCAACAAAAATTCAAATTGTATTTCATTAATGACGGCTGCTATGGGCAGCCGCAGTGTTTTTAAAAAATAGTAATATGGCAAGTATCAACCTGATTGAAAGTTTCCAGGAGTTTAAAGATGCGGAAAACATAGACCGCCCAACGATGATGAAAGTACTGGAAGATGTGTTCAAAACATTGCTGCGTAAAAAATACGGAGCCGATGATAATTTTGATGTGATTGTAAACACCGAAAAAGGCGACCTTGAAATTATGCGCCGCCGTACAATTGTGGAAGACGGGCAGGTGGAAGACCCGCTTGCACAGATTGCTTATAGTGATGCGGTAAAGCTTGAGCCCGATTATGAAGTGGGCGAAGAGTTGTATGAAGATGTGGAAATTCAGGATTTTGGCCGCAGAGCTATTCTTGCTGCCAAACAAACACTGGCCAGCCGTATTGGTGATTTAAAGAAAAATGTACTCGTAAAAAAATATACCGACAGGGTGGGAGAAATCATCAGTGCTGAGGTTTACCAGGTTTGGAAAAAAGAAGTATTACTTCTTGATGAAGAAGGAAATGAATTACTCTTGCCAAAGAGTGAACAGATACCACAGGATTATTTCAAGAAAGGTGAAAACATCCGTGCAGTGATTAAGAAAGTGGAACTGAAAAATAACGCACCGGTTATTATTCTTTCAAGAACAAGCCCGCTGTTTTTAGCCAAACTTCTTGAAATAGAAGTACCTGAAATATTTGATGGTCTTATTGTTATCAAGAAAATTGTTCGTGAACCTGGTGAAAGAGCAAAGGTTGCTGTTGAAAGTTTTGACGACCGCATTGATCCTGTTGGTGCCTGCGTTGGTATGAAGGGTAGCCGTATTCACGGAATTGTACGTGAACTAAAGAATGAAAACATAGATGTAATCAACTTTACTCAGAACATCAACCTGTTAATTCAGCGTTCACTTACACCTGCAAAAATCACCAGCATGAACATTGACCAGGAAGGCAAACATGCTGAGGTTTACCTCAAGCCCGACCAAGTGTCGCTGGCTATTGGTAAAAGAGGTGTGAATATTAAACTTGCATGCGAACTTACCGGTTACGAAATAGATGTTTACCGTGATAACGAAGGAGAAGAAGATGAATTTGATGTTGATTTGGATGAATTTACAGATGAAATTGATGGCTGGATTATTGACGAACTGAAACGTGTGGGTTGTGATACTGCACGCAGTGTGCTGGAATTAACCACGGCCGAACTTGAACGCCGCACAGACCTCGAAAAAGAAACCATCGAAGAAGTGCAGCGTATCCTGAAAGAAGAATTTGAAAATGAATAATCAGCAATGATTATTAACAGATAGATTTTTAAACATTAAAATTAGTTTTCCCGGGTTCTTTATTTGACAAAGGGAAGTACATTATGTCAGAAAGTAATACACCACGTTTAATGGCTGCGGCCAAAGAGTTTAATATCGGTAAGGATACACTGATAGACTTTTTGGCGGGGAAAGGATTTGGTAAAGATGATCTTAAACCAACAGCAAAACTTACTCCGGAGATGTACAAAGCCCTTCAGGCAGAGTTTTCATCTGACAAGTTAGCGAAAGCAAAAAGTGACCAGATTGAAATTCCGAAAGGAGGCATGTCTGATCTGAAAAAGAAGAAGGAAGAAGAAGATCTGGCAGCAAAAAAAGAGGTTAAGAAAGTTGTTAAGGAGGAGCCAAAGGAAGAAGAGGTAAAACCCGTTATTGTCGAACCAGTTGTTGAGCCGGTACAGGAAAAACCGGTTGAAGAAGTACTGCAGCCGGTGGTTGTGGAGATAGAAGAAGTAAAACCTCAAGAGCCTGAAATGGTGAAAATTGAAGTGCCTGAAGTGGAGGGTCCAAAAATTGTTGCAAAAATTGATCTTGATAAAATAGACTCTTCCACAAGGCCCAAAAAAGTTGAAAAGAAAATTCCTGAGCCGGAAGAAAAGAAGGAAGAACCAAAACCTGTTGTTGAAGAAGTGGTGCCAGTTGAACCTGTTGTTGAGGAAAAAGATCCTCCTGTAGAAGAAGATGTGGTGATTGAAAATATTAAAGCTGAAAAATTAGAAGGTCCTAAAATTCTTGGTAAAATTGAATTACCGGTTAATTCTGATACCAGGCCTAAACCCGCTTCTGATAAGGAAAAACGTAAACGTAAACGTATTCCTATAGATAAGAAGGGCGCACCTGGTAGCGGTGGACAAGGACAGCAGCAGCAACAAGGTCAGGGAGGTCAGCAAAACCGTGGTGGTCAGCATCATGGCGGCCAGCAGGGCCAAGGGCATGGTCAGCGCAGGGATAACAGAGGTGGTAACAGACCTGGTAACCGCCCAACAATCAATCGCAGGGAAGATAAGGTCATCGACGAAAAAGAGATCCAGGAAAAACTCCGTGAAACACAGGCCAAACTTTCGGGTGCCGGTGGTCGAGGAAAGAGCCTGAAAGCTAAATACCGAAAACTCAAACGTGAAGAACATGCTGAGCACATACAGGAAGGCGACGAAAGCAATAAGCTGCAGGTAACAGAATTTATCAGCGCTGCTGAACTTGCAAACCTGATGGATGTTTCAGCAACCGATGTTGTGGCAAAATGTTTTGGTTTAGGATTGATGGTTTCCATTAACCAGCGTTTGGATGCAGAGGTAATTGAACTTGTGGCAGGTGAATTTGGTTATGAAGTGGAATTCATCGATATGGAAAAGCAGGCTGAAATGGAAGAGGAGGAAGACTTTGATGAAGAAGAACATCTGCAGCCCCGTGCCCCGATTGTAACGATTATGGGACACGTTGATCATGGTAAAACTTCATTACTCGACTATATCCGTAATGCCAACGTTGTTTCAGGTGAAGCCGGAGGTATTACCCAGCACATTGGTGCCTACGAAGTAATGACTTCTTCCGGCAAAAAAATAACATTCCTTGATACACCTGGTCACGAAGCATTTACAGCCATGCGTGCCCGTGGTGCCAAGGTTACCGATATTGCTGTTATTGTTGTGGCAGCAGATGATGCCGTGATGCCCCAAACAAAAGAAGCAATCAGTCATGCTCAGGCGGCAGGTGTACCCATGATCTTTGCCATCAATAAAATTGATAAGGATGGTGCTAATCCACAAAAAATATACGAACAGTTGTCGCAAATGAATCTGTTGGTAGAGGAGTGGGGCGGTAAATACCAAAGCCAGGAGCTCTCTGCCAAGAAAGGACTGAATGTTGACAAGCTGCTTGAAAAAATATTACTGGAAGCTGAACTGCTTGAACTCAAAGCAAATCCCGACAGGGAAGCGTCGGGTTCAATCATTGAAGCATCGTTGGATAAAGGCCGTGGATATGTGGCCACTATTCTTGTACAGAATGGAACATTGGCTCAGGGCGATCTGATTGTTTCAGGCCAGTATTTTGGTCGTGTAAAAGCTATGTTTAACGAACGGAATCAACGAATAGAAACTGCAGGCCCCTCAACACCGGCACAGATTCTTGGTTTAAATGGTGCCCCACAGGCAGGTGAGAAATTTAAAGTGTACGATGATGAAGCCGAAGCAAAAGAAATTGCTTACCGCCGTGCACAGATCCTTCGTGAACAGGGTATCAGAACCAAAAAGCATATTACGCTTGATGAAATTGGCCGTCGTTTGGCACTGGGTAACTTCAAAGAACTAAATCTTATCATCAAAGGTGATGTGGATGGTTCAGTAGAAGCCCTGACCGATTCATTGCAGAAACTGTCAACCGAAGAAATTGCTGTAAATGTGGTTCACCGTGCAGTAGGCCAGATTTCCGAAGCCGATGTAACTCTGGCCAGCGCATCAGATGCAATCCTGATTGGCTTTAATGTTCGTCCGTCACTCCAGGCTGCCCGCCTTGCAGAGCATGAAGGCGTGCAGATCAAGAACTACTCCATCATTTACAATGCAATTGAAGAAGTGAAGAGTGCGATGGAAGGTATGCTTGAGCCGAAAATAACAGAGAAAGAAGTAGCAAACGTTGAAATACGTGAAGTATATAAATTTGATAAGGTAACCGTTGCCGGATGTTTTGTGCTGGATGGAAAAATCAAGCGTGATGCGAAGATTCGTCTGTTCAGGGATGGTGTGCTTGTTTATCCAAGGCAGGAAGGTGCTTTTGCTGAGCTTGGAAGCTTAAAACGCTTTAAAGATGATGCAAAAGAAGTGTTTTCGAACATGGAGTGTGGCTTAACCATTAAAAACTTCAGTGATATAAACGTTGGTGATACTGTGGTTGCTTTTGAAGAAGAAGAAGAGAAGCGTACACTATAACCATTCTTTTGCAAAAAGAGAATGTTAAAACAAGATGGCCGTGTTTAAAAGACGGCCATCTCTATTACTTTTGATCCTCATTTCCATAAGCTGATGAAGAAATTATTTACAATTGTTTTGACTGTTCTGGTATTCACTGCCCAGGCACAGGTAAAGAAGATAACTGCTGATAAAATTATTGGTGTTGTTGGTGATCGTATTGTACTCAAATCGGATATTGATAACCAGATCAATGATGCAAAAGGAAAAGACTATGAGCTTCCTCCCGATGCACATTGCTACATAATGCAGCAGTTGATTATTAATAAAATGCTGGCAATACAGGCCGAAAAGGATTCCTTGCCGGTAAGCGATGAAGAAGTGGAGGCTGATGTTGACAACCGCATCCGTTACTTTATTCAGCAATATGGTTCACGGGAAGTAATTGAACAAATTACCGGCAAAACCATTTACCAGTTTCGTGAAGAAATGCGTGACCCTATCAAAGAGGGAAAGCTTGCTTCTGCTATGCGCAATAAAATTGTAGAGAATGTAAAAATCACACCAACAGAAGTAAGAAGTTATTTTGAGAAGATTCCTAAAGACAGTCTCAGGTTTTATGAAATGGAATTTGAGTTGGGTGAAATAGTTGTTTATCCCAAGGCCGGGAGAGAAATGGAAGAGTTTGCTCAGGACGAACTGAATGAATACAAAAAAATGGTGGAGAGCGGCTCTAAAAAATTTGAATTTCTTGCAACACAGTACAGCGAAGATCCTGGTGTGAAGGAAAATGGTGGTTTGTATGTGTTGAACCGTAACGATAAACAGTGGGATCCTACTTTCTTTAATACTGCAATGAGTTTAAAAGAAGGACAGATTTCAAGGGTAATCAAGTCGAAATTTGGCTACCATATTATTCAGTGTCTTTCAAGAAACGGTGAGGAGGTTACAGTAAGGCATATTCTTAAAATCCCCCGTATAAATCAGGAGGATATCAGCGTGGCTATAAGTAAACTTGATACTGTACGCTCCAAGCTTATTGCAGGAACAATCAAATTTGGTGAAGCGGTAAGCAAATATTCTGATGATGAAACTTCTAAGTATTCCGGTGGCCGAATTTCTGCTCAGGATGGTTCTCCTCAGGTAACAATCGACCAGTTAGACAAGGATATGATTCCCTATCTGGATAAATTAAAACCAGGTGAATATTCCCAGCCTGTTGCATTTACCGACGTAAATGGGAAAAAAGGCGTACGGATGATTTACCTTATCAGCCGCACAGCCCCTCACAGGGAAAATTTAAAAGATGATTACAGTAAAATTGCCAACCGGGCGCTGGATGAAAAGAAAGAAAAAGAACTGGAGAAGTGGTTTGTAAAAAATTCCAGTACATTCTATGTGCAGATTGATGAGGAGTACATGCAATGCCCTTCTATCAAAAACCTGATTACACAGGCTGAGAAACGATAAGAAAATGTGAAAATATCATCCCCCGGAGGTCTGGGGGATTTTTGTTGTTGGAAAATTGCATGTATGTACATATATTTGCATTGTGAAACTTGAACAAGCAATTAAAAGCGTGAATTTCAGAAACGAAACCCAAAAGGCCGGGCTGAATATTTTATATACAGCTTGGTGGTTAAAAACGCTCATGAGCAGGGAGCTGAAAAATTTCGGTCTCACACATGAGCAATACAATGTACTGCGTATTTTAAAAGGGAAATCTCCCGATGAAATGTGTGTTAAGGATATAGCAGGCAGAATGATTGAAAAAAACTCAAATGTGCCAAGGATTATAGACCGACTGGTTTTGAAAAAACTTGTAAAACGAACAACTGATTCAACTGATAAGAGGCACACAGTAATGTCGCTTACACAGGCCGGTTTAAATATTCTTGAATTGTGTACTCAAAAGATCAATGAAATATTTGACCGTAGTATTCAAATGAATGATACCGAAGCAAAAGAACTCAACGAATTGCTTGAACAGGTACGAAAGGCAGAAGGTTAATTTTTTAAACTAATACATGTATGTACATGTAAAAAAGGAGAAGTATATGAACATGATTCTTCATAAAGCAGAAACCAGGGGGCATGCCAATCATGGCTGGCTTAACTCTTATCATACATTCAGCTTTGCGGGTTATCACAATACTGAAAGAGTACATTTTGGGGCTTTGCGTGTTTTAAATGATGATACTGTTGCAGCAGGTATGGGTTTTGGAAGTCATCCACATGATAATATGGAAATTATTTCAATTCCATTAAGTGGCGATCTGAAGCATAAAGACAGTATGGGAAATGAAGCAGTGATAAAACAGGGTGATGTGCAGGTGATGAGTGCAGGAACAGGTATTCATCATAGTGAAATGAATGCTAACAAAGACCAGGAAGTAAAGTTTTTACAGATATGGGTGTTTCCAAATAAACGCAACGTACAACCCCGTTACGGGCAGGTAACGCTTGATACATCCAATATGAAAAATAACCTGCTTCAGGTAGTAAGCCCCGATCAGAGTGATGAAGGGGTATGGATTCATCAGGATGCGTGGTTTAGCATGGGGAATCTTGAAAAAGGATTTTCTGCATCGTATAAACTGAACAAAAATGGTAATGGTGTTTATGCTTTTGTGACTGCTGGAAATGTAACCATTAACAACCAGGAATTAAATAATAGAGATGGGCTTGGAATTACAGAAACAGATGAATTAACTGTTACAGCAACAACAGATGCAACTGTTCTATTGATGGAAGTACCAATGACAATTCATTAATTATTTACAATAACAACAATTAAAAATTTAAAAACTAAACAACATGGCAACGTACAAAATTGATCCCTCACACAGCGACATTCTCTTCAAAGTAAAACATCTGATGATTACAACAGTAACAGGTCAGTTTACAGGTTTTGAAGGAACTCTTACAGCAGAAAAAGAAGATTTTACTGATGCAAAGATTGAATTCACAGCTGATGTTAACAGCATTGATACCCGTGATGAGCAAAGAAACGGTCACCTGAAAAGTGATGATTTCTTTAATGCAGAAAAATTCCCACAACTCAAGTTTGTATCAACATCATTTACAAAAAGCGGCGAAGCATATGTATTGAAAGGTGATTTAACCATTCGTGATATTACCAAGCCTGTTGAACTGAAAGCAGAATATTCTGGTCTTGTGGTTGATCCATGGGGTCAAACAAAAATTGGTTTTGAAGCAGAAGGAAAAGTGAAGCGTAAGGAATTTGGTTTATCATGGGATGCTGTAACTGAAGCTGGTGGTATTGTAGTAAGTGATGAAGTGAAAATTCAATTGAACGTTCAGTTTGTAAAACAATAATTATATCAATCAACAGTTATTGTTCCCGTTGAAACAAGAAAAAATAAGAAGCAATCAACATGAAACAAATTAAGCATATCAGGAAAGCGGCTGCCCCTCACATGGTGGGAGATGGATTTAAAGTGAAAACATTTTTTACGTCGCAGATGTGGAAGGATATCAGTCCTTTCCTGATGCTTGATTATGTAGAACCCTGGAAGCTGTTACCAACCAGTCATCCTCGTGGTGTGGATGTACATCCGCATAAAGGATTTGAAACAGTTACCATTTTGTGGGAAGGAGCGCTGGCACATGCCGACAGCACAGGTGCGTCGGGAAAACTTTATCCCGGTGATGTACAATGGATGACAGCAGGCTCGGGAATTCTTCATAAAGAATTTCATGAGGAAGAGTTCAGCAGTAAAGGGGGCGTATTACACAATGCCCAGCTTTGGGTAAACCTTCCGGCAAAACACAAACTTGCAACACCTGCTTACCAGGATATTCCTGCATCAAAAATTCCTGAAGTAGAATTGCCCGGTGGAAATGGAAAAATCAGGGTTATAGCAGGAGAACTGAACGGAGTAAAAGGGGCCGCTAATACATTTACACGTATCAATATTTTTGATGTGCACGCAGGTGCCGGTGCCAACTTTGAATTAAATGTAACTGAAGGAGACAATACTGCCATCATTGTTGCAAAAGGCACTGTTTTAATTGATGACCATCAGGCAGCAAGAGAAGGTGATATGATTGTATTTGAACAGGCAGGAAGTGCAATTCATATTCTCACAAATAATGAAACACATTTACTGCTGTTAAGCGGAGAGCCTATTGATGAGCCCGTTGCATCATACGGTCCGTTTGTAATGAATACGCAGCAAGAGATTGTAGAAACAATCCGGGATTTTAATGCGGGTAAATTTGGACATTTGAATTAATACAAAAATGAATATTGAAATTATATCGGGAAGCCCGAGAGAAAACAGTGCAACTTATCGTGTAGCATTATTTTTGAAAAACTTTTTGCAAAAGCATACGTCTCACCATGTAAACATTATTGATGTAAGGGAATGGGATCTTCCATTGCTACAGCATGTATTTGTTTCGGTTGAAGCAACACCTGAACAGTTTAAGCCTTTGAGTAAACGAATGTTTAACGCAAATGCTTTTATTCTTGTTACCCCGGAATTTAACGGCAGCTACACGCCGGCAATGAAAAATTTGCTGGATCATTTTCCAAAACAAAGCCGTAAATCTTTTGGTATTGTAACTGCCAGCCCCGGAATGATGGGGGGCTTGCGTGCTTCACAACAATTGCAATTGCTCATTAATGCATTATTTGGTATTGCCAGCCCGCACATGCTGATTGTTGGCACTGTAGATAAGAAATTTGATGAAGAGGGAAACCTGCTGGATGAAAATTTTGAGAAGAATGTAGATGTGTTTGTAAATGAGTTTTTATGGCTTAGTGAAAGTATTCATCCCGAAAGAGTATTGAATTAATATGATTTTATAGGCGGGTGTTCTTACCTTTGCGGCTTCTCAACAATCATGAGCGACGAAATAAAACACGAGTGCGGGTTAGCCTTCATTCGTTTACGAAAGCCTTTCTCACATTACCAGAAACAATATGGATCGGCACTTTACGGCCTTAACAAGCTGTACCTGCTGATGGAAAAACAGCATAATCGTGGGCAGGATGGTGCCGGTATTGCAGCCGCAAAGCTCAATGTTGAACCGGGTTATCCTTTTCTCCACCGTTTGCGCAGCAGTGCACCACAGCCAATAGCCGATTTGTTTTTTAAGGTAGGACAGGAAGTACAGGAACTGGAAAAATATCTACCTGATATTAAAAACCATCCCGGCCTTATGAAAGGCCATTTGCCATTTATGGGCGAAGTGATGGTAGGCCATCTTCGTTACGGCACGCAGGGAAAAAATAACGTTGCTTTTTGCCATCCATTCATTAAGCGTGATATTCATCCATCAAGAAATCTAGCTCTGGCAGGTAATTTCAATCTTGTAAATACCGATGAATTATTTGGGTTGGTGAACATAGATCCTGGCGAATTTCAAAAGCAAAGTGATCTTGCCGCCATGATGGAAGTTGTGTACCATTTTCTTGTTAAGGAAGATGAACTGAATCCCAATACACCATCTATAAGTAATGTGTTAAGAAAAGCAGCACCATTGTTTGATGGCGGATATACTATTGGTGGCATGACAGGCAATGGGATTGGATTTGTAATGAGAGATGCACATGGAATACGACCTGCATATTATTACATCAGCGATGAAGTGATTGTTGCAGCCAGCGAACGTGCATCTATCCGCACAACATTTAATGTTGGAGAAAATGAAGTAGTAGAGTTGATGCCTGGCCAGGCACTTATTGTAGAACCCGATGGTCAATACCACATCGATCAGATCCTGGAACCCAAAGAGAGAAGGGCCTGTTCGTTTGAGCGCATTTATTTCAGCAGAGGCAGTGATGAAAAAATTTATCGTGAACGTATTACACTTGGCTACAAATTAAGTAAGCGGTTACTTGAGCATATTAACTACGATTTAAAAAACACCATCTTCTCATACATTCCCAATACAGCCGAAGTTGCATTTTACGGATTGGTGAAAGGAATGGAGGATTATCTGAATAAAAAGAAAGTGGAGCGTATTATGAGCTGGGGAAATGATTTCACTGAAGAAAAACTGAGTGAAATGATTAACCGGAAAATACGTCAGGAAAAAATTGCAATCAAAGATGTAAAGCTCCGCACGTTTATTACTGAAGACAGTAGCCGTAACGAAATGGTGCAGCACGTTTACGATATAACGTATGGAACTGTAAGAAGAGGGGAAGATACACTGGTTGTAATTGATGACAGCATAGTAAGAGGAACAACTTTAAAGGAAAGTATTGTACGTATGCTGGGACGCTTAGGCCCCAAAAAAATTATTGTTGTTTCAAGCGCTCCGCAAATACGTTATCCTGATTGTTACGGTATTGATATGAGTAAGATGGGCGATTTTGTTGCTTTTCGTGCAGCAGTTGAACTGCTGAAGGAAAGAGGAATGGAACACATTATTGATGAAGTTCAAACAGCTATCAAAGAATTACAGCGTAACAATCAGCTTCATACTGAAAATGTTGTGCGCCGGTTGTACAAGCCTTTCACAACAGAAGAAATTAGTGATAAAATTGCACAATTGATCACCCCTGCGGGTTTTGAAATTCCTGTGCAGGTGATTTACCAGAATATTGAAGATTTGCATGCAAGCTGTCCAACAAATACGGGCGACTGGTATTTTACAGGTAATTATCCAACACCAGGGGGTAACAGGGTTTGTAACAAAGCACTTTTAAATTATCTCGATGGTAAAAATGTGAGAGGATATTAATTACAGTTGGCAAAATTTTTGCAATGTAATTATACCGTCTTTAAAATCTATTTACCAAAGAGCTAATGAGATTTATAGAACCACTTGTAATTCAGCAGGTGGTTTTTTATTTTGCACAGAATGAAAACTTTGTTTTTAATACGGCATGCAAAAAGCAGTTGGGATAACCCTGGGCAAAACGATTTTGACCGTACGCTCAATGCAAGAGGTTTAAAAGATGCTCCTGTAATGGCAAAACGATTATTAGATCGAAAAGTGAATATTGACTTATTTATCAGCAGCCCTGCAAAACGTGCAAAGAAAACCTGCGAACTGTTTATGCATGAAATGGGAATTGATGAGAAACAGATTGTTTTAAAATCTGAACTCTATCTTGCAGAACCTCCTGTTTTTTTTGATGTAATTAAACAGATAAATTCTTCAATAAATAATGCAGCCGTTTTTTCACACAACAACGGCATTACTGATTTTGTAAACCAGCTTACACAAGCAAGAGTTGATAATATGCCTACCTGTTCTGTTTTTGCAATACAGGTTCTTTCAAATAAATGGAGCGACTTTGAAACAGCAGAGAAAGAGTTTTTGTTTTTTGATTATCCTAAACAATCAACTGCCTTTTTGTAAGCTTTATTCAACTGAATATATAGTGAATTTACGTAGGTTAAAATCATGAAAATGGCAAATTGGTTTATCACAAGGTAGCTCAAATCATTATGTATTATTAATGTAGATAGATTGCCTAATTATAGCAAAGGTTGTAGGCAGATAAAATATTAGAAAAATGATTACACATATTGAAGTAAAAAAGACATCGATTTCATGTGATTAATTATTGCTATATGTTATCGGCAAAAATATATTTGTCGTATTCGAATTGGAATGTGCTTCAAAATATCTTATAATAAAAAAAATTATATAATTTTTTTTTGTCTTATTCTTTCCTTTAAAGTAATTTACCTTTTTTTTAACTAAACTACTAACATGAGAAAACTAGTGTCCACTCTGGTTGCTGGCTTACTATGCTTTTACGTAAGCTTTGCACAATCCAAAACAGTTTCTGGTGTCGTTGTAGATGCAAATGGTCAACCCGTTGATGGTGCATCTATTGTCATTAAAGGAACAAAAACCGGTACAAGTGCCGATCTTAATGGTACTTTTAAATTAGTTGCGAAGACCGGTGATATTTTAGTTGTATCTGCTGTGAATTATTCAAAAGCAGAATACAAAATAGGGGCAGAAACTGTCCTTAAAATTGTTCTTGAAAAGATATCGGGACAACAAATTGAAGAAGTGGTTGTTACTGCCCAAGGTGTACGTAAAAAACCAAGAGAAATTGGCTATGCTTATGCAAAAATTGGTAACGAGGATGTTACTGTTGGCCGTCCTGTTACACTTGCGCAGGGGCTTGCTGGTAAAATTTCAGGGTTAGCAATTTACAATGTCAACAACAGTGTTGACCCACAGGTTAAAGTTGTATTGAGAGGGTATCGTTCTTTAACAGGTAATAATGAGGCTTTGGTTGTATTGGATGGAATTCAAACAACCCAAACAGTATTACCATTGATTAACCCTAATG
>DDEN01000008.1:3236-3368 GCA_002336115.1 Chitinophagaceae bacterium UBA1953 | reverse complement strand
CATTCATTGCATACACATCGCTGAGATTGGCAATGATGCTTTTGTAGCCAAGATGTTTCAGCGGAGTGTACATTAAATCAAAATGTACTCCTTCAATCAAGAGATCGGTGGTGATAACTGTTTGCTTGCCGA
>DDEN01000008.1:2673-3231 GCA_002336115.1 Chitinophagaceae bacterium UBA1953 | reverse complement strand
GCTCAATATTTTTTGTGAGATGATCTATTAAACCAAACTCTCCAATGGTTGATATTTCTGTACGTTGCTCAGACATAATTTTAATGTTAGATGTTAGATGTACGATGTGCGCCCTCCTACCTGGAGGAAACAATCGAGCTAACAATAATTTTTAATATGGTTTCTCCTTCTTTATAAAGTTTCTGTATTTCTGTTTCAAACTCTTTGTTAAATTCCTGAATTAACTCAAGGAAAAACAGGCTTTCATCCAGCTCTTCTTCTACTATTTTTAATTTATTAATAAAATCCGGTTTTGATTTTGCTCTGCGTAAGCTCTGTAATTAGCTCCAACTGAACTTGATGCCCGGATAATCTGATTCTTATTAATCCTGTTTGCAAGTGTATCGGGAAGTTTTTCTGTTAAACGCACTATGTTTATTGCAAATATTTTGGTGCGTCTTTTCATTTCTTCAGAGTCCATAAATAAAATTTGTGGTTTATTGTTCAGGACTGTCGTACATCGTACAACTAACACAGTACATCGCTACAGTTTCTTTCTGTCATGAATTACTTCAATCA
>DDEN01000008.1:0-2649 GCA_002336115.1 Chitinophagaceae bacterium UBA1953 | reverse complement strand
AGCTTGTGTTCATAAAATCCATCAAACCTGCCTGCAGCAACCCAGCATAAATCCAGTGCCGCACTTCCAAGTCTTCTTACCGGAACACCTTTACGTATTAAACGTTCAAATACCTCTAATGGTCCGTTGGGCATATCAAGATAAGTATAAGGAAAGCCGGTAACCAGACAAGATGTTATCACATCGGGTTGTGAACTTACATGAATTGGCCGATTGTTCAGAGATGCACCCTTTCCTTTTTCGGCGAAGAAAAATTCATTCATAAACGGATTGTAAACAGCCCCGAGCACCATCTTCCCATCTTTTTCAACACCAATGCTTACACAACAAATTGGAATTCCGTTCGCAAAATTTATAGTGCCGTCAATTGGGTCAATAATCCATTTGTATTCTGAATCCTGAATAAATTCTCCCGCTTCTTCACTTAATATATAATGGCCGGGAAAATTTTTCTTTATTACTTCAAAGATGGCTTTTTCAGATGCATGATCTGCTTCGGTAACAAGATTGTTTATGCCTTCCTTATGATGCACTTCAAATTGGTTGTTGAAAAAATGCTTTAATTGTTCAGATCCTGCCTGTACCGCTTCTATGAGTGTTTGTTTAAGCATGCGCAAAGATACAACGATACCCAAACCCCTGCAATCACTAAATAAAACAAGCCGTTTTATAGTAACAGTATGTTATTTTCGTGACCGGTTAAGCCGCATGCAAAGAATGAAACTGTCTGTTATAATTGTAAACTACAACGTAAAGTACTTTCTCGAACAGTGCCTGCTTTCTGTGCAAAAAGCTGTAGCAGGAATGCAGGCTGAAGTATTTGTAGTTGATAATGCTTCTTCCGATGACAGCCGTACTTACCTTGAAGAAAGGTTCGCTTTTGTACGCTTTATATGGAACCCCGAAAATATTGGCTTTGGCAAAGCTTGTAACCTGGGGCTAACACATTCAACCGGCGAATACATTTTATTCCTGAATCCGGATACAATTGTTCCGGAAAACTGTTTTGCTGATTGTGTTTCTTTTCTTGAAAGGCAAAAAGATGCAGGAGCCCTTGGAATTCGTATGATTGACGGTAATGGAAAATTTTTACCTGAAAGCAAGCGTTCTTTCCCTTCACCACTGACTTCCTTTTATAAACTCAGCGGCTTAACAGGTTTGTTTCCGCACTCAAAAACATTCAGCCGGTATCATCTCGGGTATTTAGATGAACATCAGAATCATGAAATAGATGTTATGGCAGGTGCATTTATGCTGATTAAAAAAGAAGNNGTTTTGATGAAAGCTTTTTTATGTACGGCGAAGATATTGATCTGAGTTACCGAATACAGCAGGCCGGATATAAAAATTACTATTACGGCAAATGCACCATCATTCATTTTAAAGGAGAAAGTACAAGGAAAACATCGGTTAATTATGTACGGATGTTTTACCTGGCTATGAGCCGTTTTGTTCAAAAACATTATTCTTCATCAAGTGCCGGTGCCTTTAAAATTGTTATCAACCTTGCCATTTTTATGCGGGCCTTGCTGAGTGTTATTAAACGATTTATTCAGCAAACAGGCTTGCCATTGCTTGACGCTTTACTTATTTTTCTTTCTTTCTGGTCGGCAAGCTATGTGTGGACACAATATATAAAAACAGAAACGGTGTATTCGCAACAATTACTTTTGGTTTCATTTGGAGTTTTTACGCTGCTGTTTCTGATTGTAAGTTATTATACCGGCCTGTACGAAAAGAGATTTCGCTTTATGAACCTCTGGCGTTCAACGGTTATTTCTTTACTCATCAATCTTGCCATTTATTCTCTTTTGCCCGAAAGGCTTCGCTTTTCAAGAGGGATGATTGTTGCCGGGTCGGTTTTCAGTTATATGATTTTGATTTTTTGGCGCTGGGTATTGCTCCGTACAGACGTGTTAAAAAGTGCTGATAATGAAAATGAAGGTTTTTTATTAGTTGCAGGAACAGGAAGAGATTTGGATAAAGTAAATACATTATTAAAACAGTCGGGCAGATTAAAACCGATACAGGCTTTTATAAGCCCGCTTGATGAAGTGCAGTCTCTTGGAAAAGTAAACGATATTAAAACACTACTTGCAAGTACACCGGCAAAAGAACTCATTCTGTGCGAAAGTGCCGACCTTTCATTTCAACAGATTATATCGTTGTATGAGCAAAATGGGAAAAAGGTAAACCTCCGGCTTCATGCTTCGAACAGTGAGTGTATTGTTGGCAGCGATTCAAAAAATGAAGCAGGTTATGTGCTTAATTCAAAGCAATATGCTCTGGCATTGGCAATAAACCTGCGGTTAAAGAGGTTGATTGATCTGTCCGCAGCTTTTCTGTTGCTCATTACGTTTCCGCTTCATTTTATCTTTAATAAACAGCCCCTGTTGTTATTACAAAACAGCCTGCAGGTTTTTATTGGTAAAAAAACATGGGTTGGCTTTTTTGCACCACATAAACATTTGCCATATATTAAACCATCGGTACTGGGAGTTACAGGTTTACCTCATGGGCATGCAAAACTTACAAACGAAGGATTATTAATTGCAGATGAATGGTATGCTTATGAATATAAACCCTTGTACGATCTCCGAACAATACTTTTTAACTATAAAAAATTAGGCAGCAAATAGAAACCTAGTC
>DDEN01000050.1 GCA_002336115.1 Chitinophagaceae bacterium UBA1953 | reverse complement strand
TAATATTTTCCCTGTCAATATTAGGCGAAACGGAGTGATAGCTGTTGGCAAGTCGCTCTGCAAAATAAATGGGCAATTCCTTATCGTCTTTTGCATTGCTGTCGAGGCTGCTGTAAGTTTTCAGCATCAGGCTTTTTAATCCGCTGCCCTTTGCTTTTTCATAATCAATATGGTCAATATCCAGTTCATTCCTGGTGTAACGCTGGTAGCTGTAACTGCGGAACCTCGATGGATTGTTGTTGGCTTTATGGTCAATTACTTTTTCCATAAAGCTTTTACCCGGCTTTTTTGAGGTAGCAATAACAACTTCCTGCAAAGCATTTGCCTTTGGTTTCATATTTACTGCAATGCCGGATGTGTTTCCTTTTTGCAATGCAATGGTGAAATGCTCAAATCCCACAGAGGTAATTTCAAGGCTATCGTACCAGTCTGTTATATGCAAACGGAACGAGCCATCTATTTTTGATAAAGTACTATAAGAACCGCCCTTTAAATGAATAGTGGCATTCTGCATGGGTTTATTGGTTCCTTCTTCAGTAATCTTACCTGAAATAATAAAACCGTTTTGTGAGAATGCAGCGGCGGCATTCATTAGCAGAACAATTATGAATAGATATTTCCTGGTCATGTTGTTGGTGATGTATGGTGTAAAGCGAATGAGTAAAGCTGATGACATTCTGAATTTGTAATCTTGATAAATCTCTTTAACGTTATTTTTATTTATCTGCACTTTAATAATTTGAAAAGTTGGGGCAAAAAAATACCGGCTGCGGTTTTGCAACCGGTAATATAAACCACACCCATGCCTGAACCTTATTGACGAAGGGTAACCAACGGCAGTTTCGTTTCCTGCCCTGCTGTTACCTGTATATTATTTATTGTAGTATCCCGGTAGGGAGCTGTTGCTTTGTATAACACAGAGTAAATGGCAGGTTTTAATCCCCTGATTTTATACTCGCCATCTTCTTCCGGTATGGCATAAGCCGTATCTGTTGCGTTATAAACTTTTACCAGTGCTTTTGCTGCCTTTGGTTTTACCACTCCTTCAATTTTGCCAGTTGTATTATCGCTGTAACTTTTTAATTTAGGTTTCAGGCAATAAACTCCGTTCTCAAACTCAATAGATTTTGCCACATCAAAATCTATACGAATCCTAATCTGTCCGCCGGGCAATGTTTCTATACTGTTACTTTTTACTTTTACATACAGGTAAGGATTATTATCACACACTGGCAATGGATAAGAATGTGTACTGTCTGTCCATACCGTGTTATTGCTGCCCAGCGTAATTCTAACCTTGGTAATTTTTCCGCTGTTTGCGTAAGCATTGGCAATAAGTGTATCTACGCCATTCTTCAGTTTCAGCAAATCATAAATTCTTGGCGTAACACTCAATGTATCCCATCTTCCGTAGCGGTCATGGTGCTGGTGGTCATCATCGCCATCGTTGTCGCCATTATAATAATCATCATCATGGTGTACCGTACCCGTATCAATTTTTACTTCCACATACCTTATGTCCACCAATACTTTTAACAGATTAGGTACAGGGTCGTCATTAAGATATACAGCCACACTTTGTTTACCAGCCGGAGCGGTGGTACTTGTGGATGTTTCTTTCTTACAGGATACAATGGCAATAGCTATCAATACAGATAATGCAATTGCTGTTCTAAATTGTTTGGTTTTCATTTTATACAAATGTTTGTGTGATGAATACTGCTTTTAACAGGCAGGTTACAGATACAGACAACAGCATTTGAAAAAATAGTTGGGTGATAAATGAATTCTAACATCCTGCAAACCTTTGCATAAACTATTGGCAAATAATTATTACAACAACTTCTGGTAATTCAGTTTCTCTTCAGACTTCAAAACTAATCTTGATTTTTATTTAGAAGCACCCGTCTAAAATCAATCACCTGTATGTCTATACCAGAAATAAACCAACACTTGGCAGACGGCCACCAGTTATTAATTAAAGGCTGCTTAGCAGGCGACCGGGCTTCCCAGGCGAAGCTCTATAACAATTATTGCCGTACAATGATGGGAGTATGTATGTGGTATGCAAAGAACCGGGAAGAAGCGGAAGAAATATTACAGGATGGATTTATGAGGGTGTTTAAATACCTGAACACTTTTACAGGCGAAGGCTCCTTTGAAGGATGGATGCGTAAAACAATGGTAAGTGCGGCACTCTCCAAATACAGAAATAAATCAACACACCTGCGGCCCGTTTTAGAATTCAGTACCGACTATCATGATATTTATGAAGAACCAACTTTTATTACACAGTATGATGAACGGGAACTGGTAAAACTGATACAAACATTAAGCCCTGCCTACCGGCTGGTTTTTAACCTGTATGTTTTTGAAGGTTTGAAACACCGGGAAATTGCAGCCTCTTTGAATATTTCGGAAAGTACTTCCAAAAGTAATCTTGCTGACGCAAGAAAAATATTGCAGGCAGCATTAACAGTAAAAAAAAAGACGGTAACCCTTTAAAATAAAAAGTATGGACAAAAATCTACAAAATATTGACGAAGCATTTAACAAGGCTTACCAGTCTTACGAAGATGAGCCATCTGCTGCTGCATGGGAAAAACTAAGTGCTGCATTGGATAAAGAAGATGCAGAAAAATATAAACGCCGTTTTATTGGCTGGAAACGGATAGCTGTTGTATTGCTTTTTGTGCTTTCAGGATTTTTGATTTATGAAACCGGTGTGGTGATAAAGAGAAAGAATGATAAGGAACTGGTAAAGAAAGGAAATGATACAGATTCTGCAATGGTGACAGATAACACCGGCGCAAACGAAGAGAAGACAACTGTGAAGACTGGCACAAAAGAGAAAAAAGAAAATAGTCTTCCATACGTTTTTGACAATCAGGTACAACCAGCACCTTCTGAAGTATTGATTGAAACAAATGAAAAAGAAACGCTTACTCCAAAATCTAACCAACAAATCACCACTGTATTTGAACAATCCGAAATTGATATAAATACATCAAAGATTAAAAAGTTTAACAAGCAAGCAGCAAAAGATAAAACGAAGATTAGCATCAGGCCAGGTGAAATAGCTGAGGATGAAACAGGAAGCATTGCTGATAATAATGTACCAAAAAATAAAAAAGGTACCAGTAAAATAAAAGATGACCAAACGGCAATTGCCTCAAGTATGGAAACGGATTCCATCAGGAGACTTTCAATCTCTCCGGCAACTTCCATTGCAAGAATTGAAATAACAAAACCAGCAATTTTGGACTTAAAAATTAAGGAACCAGTGTTGCCTGTTTTAAACATCACCTCCAGCACTGTTTCATCAAAAAAGAAAAAGCCATCTTCATTCAAACCCTTTTGGTCGGTTACAGCATTTGCAAGTAACGATTGGGGACAATATACAATTGATAATGATGTACACGACAATACCGGTAATCAACAGGATGAGAAAGAAGAAATAAACCGCCGTGAAAAACATGAAGGCTCTTACTCTGCAGGAATATTTGCAACAAGGCAATTCACTAAACATCTTGGCTTAAAGACCGGCCTTATTTATTCCAACACTGCTATTGGCATTTCACCGCAGGAAATGTATGCATCGAAGAAAACAGATGGCAGTGTAGCTTATAAATACATTACATCATCTGGTTACGGCTTTGTAAAACCCGGTTTTGGCTTACCGCCTGCTGTGGGTGACAGTATCCAATCAACAGAGGCACAGCATAACCTGCAGGTAATAAGTGTTCCATTAATGGTATCATACCGGTTTGATAAAAAGAAATTTTCAGTGATACCTGCGGTGGGCTTATCTGCCAATTTCATAACCAGTGCCACCGTAACAACAGAAGTGACAGATGCACTGAACAAAGAATCTGTTTCTATAAACGGACTGGATGGCATGAGAAGTTTTTATACCGGCCTGATAGCCGATGTAAGCCTTCAATATAATTATAACAGCAAATGGTCATTCAGTTTGTTGCCGGGTTTTAAATATGCATTGACGCCAATTACAAAAGGCAATGTGGTAAAAACATTTCCATACAGCTTTAACATAGGTGCAGGCATAACGTATAAATTTTAAAATACTCCCAACTAAAATCAAATAACCTGTTGTCTATTCTAAAAAATAATATCATGAAAAAAGCAATGTTTTTTACAACCGCACCTGTAATCATTTTTGCATCCATTGTTGCCATTGGTTGTATGGTGTTTTTTGCAAGTTGTTCCAAGGATGGAAAGAAAGATGGTAATGAAAATGAAAATCATTGCCCCGTAATTGCAGCCACTGCTGTGCCGCAGGTAGTAAAAGATTCTTTTGCTGTCCGCTATCCTTCGTTAACGGTAGATACCTGGTTTCAAAAAGACAGTATAGGCTACTGTGCTTATTTTATACAACCGGTAAACCAGAAAAAATTAGCTGAGTTTACAAAAACAGGGTCCTTCATTATGGAAGAGATTGACCTTGACCATGACGGAAATTTTGAAGACTCAACCGGCCATTCAGACCCAAAGCTTCCTGGTGTTTGCGAATGTGAAATACCAGAGGGAAAATAGTTTTTCATTTGCACTTTTAGGGTAAGCTCCCTGATTTTTTCAGGGAGCTGTTTTAAACCTTTTTGCATCAGCGAAAATATCAGTCAATGACAGAATCTAATTTAAAAATAATCGCCTCGGTAAAAAATGAAGTAACAGTTTTACTCACTACAAAACTTGACCCAAGGTTTGTATTTCACAATCTTGCACACACCATGCAGGTTGCAGAAGCTGTTGAAGGTATTGCTACTTTTTATCAGTTTAGTGAAGAAGAAAAAGCCATTTTAATAATTGCTGCATGGTTTCATGACACGGGGTTTACTACCGGCCGTATAGAAGGCCATGAAGCAGAGAGCATCAGGATTGCTGAATCATTTCTTCTAAAGCATTCTATCCGTCAGCCGGTAATTGCAAAAGTGTCTGCCTGCATTCTTGCTACAAAAATGCCGCAGCACCCTTTAAGCGGAATGGATAAGGTAATATGCGATGCCGACCTCTTTCATTTAGGCTCAAATAATTTCAAAGAAAGAACGGAGTTGCTCAGGCTCGAACTACAGAGTTACTATAACACATCTATTTCTGAGAAGGAATGGGACATCAACAATATTGAATTTTTGAAATCTCATCATTATTTCACTGGCTTCGGACAACAAATGCTGGAACCGATAAAGCAACAGTGGATTAAGAAAATTGAAAAAGTAAAACCTCAAGCTTATAACAGGCGGATGCAAATTGTGGTTTGATGACAAACACAGCTCTCTTTCGTTTTTTCTAAACTGCTTTCTGAAAAGAATTTTAAACCGGATAAAGGATGAAGAATATTTTATTGCTGTTTTTGCTGGCCCTAAGCCTGCATAGCACTGCTCAAAAAATTACCATCAGCGGCTATGTAAAAGATGCCGCTTCCAAAGAAGCATTAATCGGCGCTTCGGTAGTGAATGTAAATACAAAGACCGGTACCAGTACCAATCAGTACGGTTTCTTTTCTCTTACCGCCAATGCAACTGACACCATAGAATTGTTGATTACATACCAGGGTTATAAAATCAACGCAAAAAAAATTACTGCTAAAGAAAATGTTCAGTTTGATGTTTTGATGGAAAACAGTGCAGGCAGTTTAGGAGAAGTGGTTGTAAGCTCTGCAAGAAATAACCGAAATGTACAGAAAGCACAGATGGGAGTTATTGATGTGCCTATTAAAGCGATAAAAAACTTTCCGGTGTTGATGGGTGAAAGGGATGTGATGAAAATTATCCAGTTGCTGCCCGGTGTACAGGCTGGCCAGGAAGGTACGGCCGGCTTCTATGTACGGGGCGGCAACCTGGACCAAAACCTGGTGCAATTAGATGAGGCAACGGTTTATAATCCCAATCACCTCTTTGGCCTCTTCAGCACATTCAATGTAAATTCTATTAATCATGTGCAGTTGATTAAAGGTGGTTTTCCTGCTGAATACGGCGGCAGGCTGAGTTCAATACTCAACATCACCATGAAGGAAGGAAATAAAACAAAGTACCAGACAGAAGGCGGTATCGGTTTACTTAGCACCAATCTCACATTTCAGGGCCCTATTCAAAAAAACAAATCATCGTTTATTGTTAGTGCAAGAAAAAGCTACATTAATTTATTGCTAAAACCAGCCACATCAAAAAGCACCAATTATTCCTTTTATGATTTCAATGCCAAAATGAATTATGAGTTAGGAAAGAAAGACCATATTTTCCTAAGTTTTTTTAAGGGTAACGATAACGCAGGTTATACAGGTGCCAACAGTTTAAATTATAAAACCGATTTCGGAAATACCACAGGCACATTCAGGTGGAACCACATTTTTGGCAACAAAATATTTTCAAACACATCGCTTATTTACAATGATTATCATTTAGGATTGGGCACTACTCAAAATAGTTATTATGAAGTGCTTTATACCGGCATAAAAGACCTGAGTGCTAAAACAGATTTTACATTCTCCCCTAATAATAAACATAAAATAAAGGCAGGGTTTGCTTATACCTATCACACACTCTATCCTTCGGCAGTATCTTCCAAAGTTCCCCGCCGGGGCAATCAGATTACTATTAATAAGGACAGTATTACAAAAAGACTTTCCAGTGAACTGGCTTTTTATCTGAGTGATGAATATGATATCTCAAAGACCCTTTCAGTTAATTATGGAGTTCGTATTCCTTACTTCAATGGCGGCGGCGCTTCTTATGCAGGTATAGAACCCCGGATTACAACAAAAGTTTCATTGAACCCAACTACTTCATTAAAAGCATCGTGGACATTGATGAACCAATTTCTACATGCAGTACCAAGCAGTACAGCATCATTGCCTACCGATACATGGTTAAGCAGCAGCAGCCTTATTAAGCCACAAAAAAGTTCGCAGGTAGCCGTTGGGTTATTTAAAAACTTTAGTGACAATGGCATTGAAGCAAGTGTAGAAGCTTACTATAAAACAATGGATAACCAGGTACTTTTTAAAGAAGGTTCACAGATTGTATTAAGCACCAACCTTGACAGTATTCTCACTTTTGGTAAAGGCAAATCTTACGGTATTGAATTATTTGTAAAGAAGAACGTAGGACGGTTAACAGGATGGGTAAGCTATACGCTGAGTAAAACAACACAACAGTTTCCGGAGCTAAACCGTGGTGCAATGTTTCCTGCATCATTCGACAGAAGACACAATTTATCAATTGCAGGAAGTTATGAACTTAACAAGCACTGGACCGTATCGGCAGATTTTGTTTTTTACACCGGCAGGGCATTTACTTTACCTGCAGGCCGGGTAACTGTTCCGGTAAATGGTTCCTTGTATGATGGTGTTTACTATGATTTCACCAGCCGCAATAATGCAAGGCTCAGGAGCTATCACCGGCTTGATGTAAGTTTTTCAAATAAGAAAACAGTAAAGTTCTGGGGTAAAAAATATGAACGGGAATGGGTGTTTGGGGCATATAATTTATACAGCCGCCTCAATCCCTACTTTGTATATCTCACTACCAATGCAGATACCAAACAACCGGAAGCAAGGCAGGTATCATTACTTCCATTTATTCCCAGTGTGAGTTTCAATTTCAAATTTTAACAACAGCAGCATGAAGAAAGTATTTATTTATACAATCGTTGTTTTATCCGCATCATTCATTTTCACAGCCTGCGAAAAAACAATTACAATAACCCCGCCACCATACACTGGTAAGGTAAGCATACAAAGTATGCTGGAGCCAGACAGTGTTGCAATCGTTTATTTCAACCGTACTGTTCCTTACTTTGATAAGAAAGTGAGCTTTGCTGATTTGGTAGTTCGCAATGCTGTTGTAAAAATCAGCGATGGTACAAGTACAGACATATTGAAACTTGACAGCAGTTACGATAAACTATACTGCCAATACAATTACTACTACAAAGGGAACACAACTGTTCAGCTAAATAAAACTTATACATTAACTATCAGCAGCGGAACAGATACTTACACTGCTACTGCTTCCACGGCAAATCTTTCAAAAGCTACAATAGACAGTACTTCCTTTACACCAGTATTTAAAGACTTATACGGCGAGCATGAAGGTGTGATTGTTTATTTTAAAGACATCCCTTCGCAGACCGATTATTACAGGTACGAAATGGAACGGTATGTTGACACCAGCACCCAATTAGCAAGCCAGAAAATAGCCAGTGCCTGCCTTGGCCGTGACAGTGTGAAAGTGCATGAATTAGGCCGTTCTGTTTATAACGATGCAGGCCAGAACGGTCAGCAGTTTAAAATAGTAATTGAGCCAGCTTACTCTCACAAGCCGGGTACAAAAGGGTTGGTGTATATCCAGACTATTGATAAAAATGCTTTCGATTTTTTTGACCAGTTGGATAAACAAAAGCTGGCACAGTTTAATCCATTTGTGGAACCGGTGTTTTTAAGAGACGGACAGTTTGGGAGTAAGGCAATCGGTTACTTTTCTGCAATGGTTAAATGCAATCCAGTTGTGTATATATATCCTGAATAATAAAACACCCATTATGCAAAAGTTATTTACAATACTGCTGTTTACATTCTTTAGTACCGCATTACTAAACGCACAGGTTACTGACAGCATTCACACAAACAATTCGCAGGTTACAGCAAAACCTTTTGAATCATTCAAAACAAGTATGGCTGAAATGAATGAAAAAGGAAAGAGAATAAAATCATTGCTGCTACCAGCCGGATTAATTACCTATGGATTTATTGCACTGGAGAATGATGGATTGCAAAATTTAGACAATAGCATCAAAGAAGAAATATGGACAGAGCGGCCGCACAAACCCATTACTGTAGATAACTACCTGCAGTATGCACCGGCAGCGGCTGTATATGGCTTGAATGCGATGGGTATAAAAGGTAAAAATAATTTCAGGGACAGAACAATGATTTATCTTTTATCCAATGCCATGATGGGCATTACGGTGCAATCATTAAAGGCTATTACAAGAGTGCAGCGGCCTGATGGATTTGGTACCAACGCATTTCCTTCGGGCCACACAGCAACAGCATTTGTAGCAGCGGAATTTCTGCACCAGGAGTATAAAGATGTATCGCCGTGGTATGGCATTGCAGGCTACGCCATGGCAACTACCACTGCCTACCTGCGAATGTATAACAACCGGCATTGGTTCCGGGATTTGGCACCCGGTGCAGGTATCGGCATCATTACAACTAAACTTGCCTATTGGATTTATCCTTCCATTAAACGAACATTTTTTAAAGACAAACCAATGAACACAATGGTGATGCCTTACTATCAGAATAAAACCATTGGCTTTTCACTTGTTCATTCCTTTGCAGGAAAATAAAATTAATCCTCTATTAAATTGATGAAGCAAACAGTCATTTTATTTTTATTCCTGTTGGTATGTAGTTCACCTTCATTTTCACAGCACCGTATTCAGCGACATCAATTTAATGATACTGTTCAGTATTTCTACAAATCTGATACACTCACTTTTTCAAAACCAAATTTGTTCAGGAGCCTTGCAAAAGTTCCTGCTGATTTATGGTATATAACAAAGTCGCCTGTACAAAAGCGAAATTGGATTAGCCTTACTGTGGTGGCAGCCGGCACCGCTATATTTATAGCAAAAGACCAGGAGATTATTAATTGGGTAAGGAACAGAAGTGACGATATGGGGTTGAACCCACAGACCGATTATAACATCTTGCTGAAATTCGGTACAACAAAAATTATTAAAATCCCCAAAAACCTGAATACAGCATTGTACCAGATTGGCGAAGGCGGCACAAGTATGATGCTTGCCGGTGGCTTATGGATTTATGGAAAAATAAAAAAGGACTGGCGGGCAATAAATACAGCAACTGATTTGGCTGAGACATTTGTAACTATGGGAGTAACTACCCAAATTATAAAACGCATAACTGGCAGGGAAAGCCCCTTCCTTGCCACACAAAGTGGAGGACGATGGCAACCGTTTCCATCATTTGCTAACTACCAAATAAATACCAGTGCTTACGATGCCTTCCCATCGGGGCATCTGTCCACCATGATGGCTACAGTTACTGTGCTGTCTTACAACTATCCCGAAAAGAAATGGATAAAACCTGTGGGATATACGTTAATAGGATTATCTGCATTTGCAATGATGAATACAGAAGTGCATTGGGCAGGTGATTATCCGCTTGCTATAGCAATTGGCTACCTGTCGGGTAAGGTAACCACCTTAAGGCATAGAACAAAAAACAAACAAATCAGGAAAGCAATTTCACTATAAGATGAACCGGCACTTTACAATACCAACCTTCTGTTTTTTACTGGCAGTATGCTGCTCCTGTAAAATAATAAAACCGGTGTATTACAATTTGCCCGATGAAAAGGATGCAAAACGTTTTCCCTACCGAACCGTATTACAGGGGCCAGATTCTTCCATATTCAGTTTTAAAAAAGCAAACGATACACCCGATGTGGTAAAGCATATCCGTATCGAAAACAAATCACTTAACGCAACTGGAGTAACCTTAAATCAGTTTGTAAAACTGCATAAAACAATTTCGTTTGCTATTATAAGAAACGACAGTTTATTGTACGAGTACTATGCTGACAATTATTCTGCAACAAAAAATGTTACCAGTTTCTCCATTGCAAAAGCATATATCACCATGCTTGTTGGTATTGCTATTAAATAAGGCTATATAAAAAATGTGACTGACCCAATAACTGATTATATAACCGAATGGAAGGACAAGCCCGGCTATAGTTTAATAACCATTAAAGATTTACTGCGGCACACATCAGGATTAAAATTTACGGAGAGTGTATTCAATCCGGAGTCGGACCAGTTACAGTTTTATTACGGCACCACACTTAGAAAAAATATTATGGCATCTGCCATCAGGGAGCCGCCGGGTTTGCATTTCGATTATCAAAGTGAAAATCCATCGTTGCTGGCATTAATACTTGAAAGAACAACCGGCAAATCCGTTAGCAATTACCTGCAGAAAAAAATATGGAGCCAAATCGGTACAGAGGCACCTGCATTATGGAGTACAGACAGGAATGACAGTGCCGCCATTGAAAAAGCATTTTGCTGCCTGAATGCCCGGACACTTGATTTTGCAAAATTTGCAAGGTTACTATTGAATAAAGGGAACTGGAACGGAAAGCAGATAATTCCTCAGCAATGGATTGAGGAAAGCATCAACCGCAATACTGAACAAGGGGGCAAAATTTCTTATGGTTATAACATGGGCATAGGGCCTGTGGCCTATAACAGTTTTTATCCAATTGGTTTGTATGGGCAGTTATTGTACATCTACCCGGCAAAGAATATCATTATTGTGCGGTTTGGAAATGCAGATATTAATTACAACCCAAATTACTGGAAAGAAATTATGATTCAGTTGATAGACCAGTTATGAAAATATAATTGCATTGCTTTTGATATTATTTAACATCAATGCTTTTAAAATTCAGTATTTGTACAGGATGCAGTAATAGTTTTATTCTATAAAATTAAATCACAAGGTTATGAAACAATTATTAGCAGTTGGCCTTTTGTATTTTAGTTTAGCTGCGGTGCAGGCACAAAAAATAACAGATTCAGAAGTGCCGGTAATCATTAAAGAAGCGTTTGCAAAAATGTATCCTGGTATTAAAAAGGCATCCTGGAACAAAGTGGATACACTTTACATAGCCAGTTTCTCCGACGGTAATTACAAAGGGGCCGTATCATTTAATAATGATGGAAAATGGTCAGAAAGAGAAACAGTTATTTCTGTAGCATCTGTGCCTGCAGATATAAATAGCTACGTAGAGAAAAATTATAAAAATAAAAAAATAACCGGTGCGGTAAAAATCAGAAAGTCTTCAGGGGAAATTAGATTTAGAGTTATTGTTGGAAACAAACAAATACTGTTTACCCAGGAAGGCGATTTCATCAAAGTCAATCAATCGTTTTGAGGAAACGTTAAAATCCTAATTCTGTAAAAATCTACAGTGTTTCTACAGAATTGAATTAAAGCTTTACAATTATATTTTTAAAATTAAAAAACAAACAAAATGAAAAAGTATTTAATGCTGATGGTTGCAGCAGCTTCAATTACAACCGCCACTTTTGCTCAGAAAAAAGAAAAAGAAGAAAAAAATGAACATGCAAATGTTCCTGCCGTAGTAAAGCAGGCCTTTGAAAAACAGTATCCCGGCACAAAAGCCAAGTGGGATAAAGAAGATGGCAAGTACGAAGCCGGCTTCAAGCACAACGGGCATGAAATGAGTGTGCTGTACAATGCTAACGGCACGGTGGACGAAACAGAAATGGAAATACCTGTTACCCAATTACCAGCAGCAGCCACCAGCTATGTAACCCAGCATAAAATGGGTAAAATTAGTGAGGCCGCTAAAATTACCAAAGCCAATGGTGAGGTGAACTACGAAGCCGAAGTAAAAGGCAAGGATGTGATTTTTGATGCCGCCGGAAAATTCTTAAAAGAAGTAAAAGACTAATTTTTTCATGGTTAGGTTTTTCATATACTAAGGTTAAGGGTCAATGGCAAAGGGGTGTAGCAATACATCCCTTTTTGTTTACCTGCTTAGTTCTCATTCAGTTTTTGTACAGAATTCAATTATACGTTTACATTAATTCAATCATCATGCAACGCTCTAAATCAACCACTGTTTTTCTAATGTCGCTGTTTGTATTGGTAGTAAGTGCCAATGCACAGGTTACTGATTCTGCTGCCAATAATCATTTTGTAAAAGATACAACACAGCGAAACCTTTTCTGGCGGCTGCCACCTCACAAAAAATCATTCAACGCAAAGTCTTACATAATACCAAGCTTAATGGTAGCTTATGGTATTACCGCCATTGAGAACGACGGACTGCAAAGATTAAACGGAGAATTTAAAGACGAGATGTATGCCGAAAATCCTCACAAACCAATTCACATAGACAATTATCTGCAATTTGCACCGGCAGCAATGGTTTTTGGTTTGGATGCTTTTGGCATCAAGGCAAAGCATAACCTGAGAGACAGAACCATGCTTTTTTTAATGTCGAACATTATAACAAATGGAACAGTCTATTCAATGAAATCAATATCGCACCAGTTGCGGCCCGATGGTTCCAAGTATAATTCTTTCCCCTCCGGACATACGGCTGAAGCCTTTGCAAATGCCGAATTTTTACGGCTGGAATACAAAGATGTTTCACCCTGGTATGGCGTAGCAGGCTATGCAATGGCGGCCACCACCGGCTATTTGAGAATGTATAACAATAAACACTGGCTGAGTGATGTGGTGGCTGGTGCAGGGGTTGGTATTATTTCTACAAAACTGGCTTACTGGCTGTATCCAAAAATTCAACACAAACTTTTTAAGGATAATCCAATGAACACTATGGTAATGCCTTCTTACCAGAATGGAAGTATTGGATTGGGAATGGTACACCGGTTTTAATTTTAACAGTATTTCATTTAAGTATATGGCTCACATCAAATCAACATATAAATATTTCATTGTAATCCTTATTGGGCTTTTTATTTTTCTGCTGGATTATTATGGCTTAGCTGACCCTGTTACCAATGAAGTATTACTCTTTGTGCTAAGTATTGCTAAGGCGGCCTACTTTATCTTCTTTGTATTTCAAACCATCAAAGAAACTGCCCACAAAGAATTCTATTTTCATGAATTTATGTCTTTCGCAGTTGTAAGCATACTTTTAGTAATTGTTTCATTTGCCATAGATTATTACTGTTTATTCCGCATAAGTTCCGGCTCTTTTGCAGGCACCATACCAAAAGATAATATCGTTACAGAATTCATCAGCTTTGTTTACTACAGTATTTCGGTGTTTACCACTGCTGGTTTTGGAGATATAAAACCCAACAGTACCAATGCCCAGGTATTTGTATCAATGGAGCTGATGATTGCCTTCTTCTTTACTATTCTCGTCATTGCAAATATTTCACATATCCGCAGTTCGTTTTCAAAAACCGAAAAAAAGCCATAACGGATGCTTCATACTTAAACAATATATCATGAAAAAGATTTTAATTGCAACAGAAGGCGGGCCATTAACTGAAAATGTGGTGCAACACGGCATTGAACTGGCAAAATTGTTAAATGCCGAAATTGGTTTTGTATATGCAGCCGATGCAACAGGCTTTATGGGTGAAGGTGGTTATACAGCACAGAATTACCTGGAAGATTTGCACAAAGAGGCAAGGGAATTATTTGAGAGATTGCAATCGGAATTTGGCATCAACCAGAACTGGACTTTCATTAAAGATGGTAAACCTGCTGCTAATATTGTAGAAACGGCCAATGAGTGGGGTGCAGATTACATTGTAATGGGCACCCATGGCAGAACCGGTATATCACATTTACTATTAAGCAGTGTGGCAGAGCATGTTATCCGCCACAGTAAAGTACCGGTATTGGTAATTACTTCCCAACATAAATAATTTTACATGATACACACAGAGAAACATTTAAAAAGTTCTGATTTTATTACGGATGTTGTAATAGGAATGAGTGATGGCCTTACCGTACCCTTTGCACTGGCTGCTGGCATAAGTAGTGCCGTAAGCAATAATGCAATAGTAACAACTGCTGGCATTGCAGAAGTAATTGCTGGTTCTATTGCTATGGGCTTAGGCGGCTACCTGGCAGGTAAAACTGAGTGGGACCATTATAAATCTGAACTGGCTAAGGAATATTATGAGGTGGAGAATATACCTGAAAGGGAAAAGGAAGAAGTGAAAGAGATTTTTGCAGAATATGGTTTTAGTAACACTTCACAAATAATGCTGGCCGATGAGTTAGCAAAGGACAAGGATAAGTGGGTAAAGTTTATGATGAAATTTGAATTAGGGCTGGAACAACCCGACCCAAACAGGGCATCAAAGAGTGCCGCCACCATTGGACTAAGTTATGTAGTCGGTGGATTAATTCCCCTTTCTCCGTACTTCTTTACACAAACACCAAGCGAAGGATTAAAAATATCAGCCATCATAACACTTATCTGCCTTTTTATTTTTGGATATTTTAAAAGTAAGGTAACTGGCCAGCCTTTACTTTCTGGTGCATTAAAGGTTATGATAATTGGTGCATTGGCTGCGGCTGCAGCATTTGGAGTAGCAAAATTATTTGGAGCATAAACACATGGTTAGTTTGAATGAATGAAAATAATACCAATATTTTAACCGGCTTATCTGATGAGCAGGTTGCAGCACTCCGGCTTCAGTATGGATTTAATGAAGTAAAGGAAAAGCAAATCTCTGTAATAATTTTGTTGGCCAAAAAATTCTGGGGATTAACGGCATGGATGCTGGAAGCAACAATCGTCATTTCTTTTTTACTGCATAAACCGTTTGATGGATTTGTTATAACAGGCCTGTTAATTTTTAACGGGCTGATTGGTTTCTTTAATGAACTGAAAGCTGCAAAAACAGTGGCTGCACTTCAGCAACAATTGCAGGTTATGGCAAGGGTGCTTAGAAATAGTGACTGGATTCAGCTACCTTCCAGAGAATTGCTGCCTGGTGATGTAGTCCGCCTTCGTATGGGCGACTTTCTTACAGCCGACATGGAGTTGAAAGAAGGAGAACTAAAAGTAGATAAATCAGCACTCACCGGCGAAACCGCACTGATTGAAAATAAACCCGGTGATACAGTTTTTGCTGGCTCTGTTGCAAAAGGCGGCGAAGCAACAGCAGTTGTTACAGCAACAGGTACACAAACCTTCTTTGGTAAAACTGCAAAGCTTGTTATGACCGCCAGCCATAAAATGCACATGGAAGAAGTAGTGGCTAAAGTGGTGCGGATGCTTTTTATTGCAGTGGTATCTCTGCTTGCCATTACAACAGCAATCGGATTAATTGGCGGACAAAGCTTTCTTACCATACTTCCGCTCATTCTAATATTACTGGTTTCGGCAGTACCTGTTGGTCTCCCGGCAATGTTTACCATCAGTATGGCAAGGGGTTCAAAAGAACTTGCCGAAAATGGATTACTCGTAACCAAATTAAGTGCAACAGAAGATGCCGCTACGCTTACCACACTTTGTATTGATAAGACAGGAACTATTACTAAAAACGAACTGACCTTGCAGGAAACAATTTCAGCAGGTACTTTTTCAAAAGATGATGTTTTAAGTTATGGTGCAATGGCATCTGTGAAAGCAAATGAAGACGCTATTGACCTTGCGTTTATAAATGAGGCTGAAAGTCAAGTATCAATTAAAGAACACTATAAACAGGTAAAATTTATTCCCTTCAATGCTACTTTAAAACATACGGAGGCTATAGTAGAATCAGCAGGCAAAAAGAAGACTGTTGCCAAGGGAGCTTATACCGCCATAAAAACGCTGTGTGGATTAGCCACATACGAACATGATGAAAAAGTAATTGAATGGGCACATAAAGGATTTAAAACGATTGCCGTAGCAGTAGCAGAAGAAGATAAACATTTTACTTTTGTCGGTATTGCTGCACTTTACGACCCACCCCGCCCTGATGCTCATGAAATGCTATCCCGGATAAAAGAAATGGGTATTGGTATAAAAATGTTAACCGGCGATGCTTTACCAATTGGAAAAGAAATAGCAACCCAGGCAGGTATTGGTAATAATATTGTCTCTATATCTGATGTGAGACCTCAGTTTGAAAGTGGCGCAGGTAGTAAAAGCATTCATTCTCATAATGGATTTGCCGAAGTACTGCCCGAGGATAAATTTAATATTGTAAAAACCTTACAGCAGGAACATCAGATTGTAGGAATGACGGGTGATGGTGTAAACGACGCACCAGCTTTAAAACAAGCAGAAGTTGGCATTGCTGTAAAAAACGCAACTGATGTAGCTAAGCAGGCGGCAAGTATTATCCTGTTAAAAGAAGGGCTACAGCAAATATTGGAATTGATAAAAGTGGGCAGAAGTATTCATGAACGTATCAGCCATTACACGGTAAATAAAATTGCTAAAACAATACAGACTATTCTGTTTGTCTGTGTTTCATTCATTATATCAAAACAATTTGTTGTTGCCACATTAGACATGGTGCTGATGTTGTTTTTAATTGATTTTGTAGTATTGGCTTTGGCAGCCGATAAAGTTAGCTGGAGTTCGACGCCTGCTAATTGGAATTTAAAACCATTGGTAAAAAAAGGGTTAATCCTTGGCTTCTTACTATTTGCTGAATGTACAACCTGGTACTTTTTTGCAAAATCCTTTTTTAAGCTGACAGATGCAGGCTCTTATCATTCTTTAGGTTTTGCCTGTCTCTTCTTTTCAAGTATTATATCAGTCCTTGTAATCCGAACGGATAAACCATTTTATAGACAGCCAATTAACAAAGCTCTGTTAGTGATAATATTGGCGGATATATTAGCGGTATGTATCCTGTTGTTGTTTGGCTTCAAAGGATTTTCACAACTTTCGCCAGTTGTTATAGGCAGCACTTTATTATTTTTTGCAATTGTTAATTTATTAATCAATGATTCTATAAAACTTTTAATTGACCCAAATCGCATCACCAAATCATCCATAATTAAACATCCGTAACGCTACATTTGAAAAATTTACAACTAATGAAATCAAGTAAGCAAACCTACATTATGCGGTTATTACAAACCGAAAATGAGCAATTACGGAAGCTGCATTCCATAGTTGGAAAAGCTTTAGAAGAAGAAAATACCTTGTCCGATAAATTATCAGACGGAGGCGCAAGCAACAACCGTACACTTGGCGAAAGAATGGCGGATAATGTAGCAATCTTTGGAGGAAGCTGGAAGTTTATTATCATTTTTATGATGTTGTTGTTTGGCTGGATAGCCTACAACACATTGGTGATGGATAATAAAAGTTTCGACCCCTTTCCATACATTCTTCTCAACTTAATCTTGTCCTGTATAGCCGCTATTCAGGCACCGGTAATAATGATGAGCCAAAACAGGAAGGAAGAGAAAGACCGGCAACGGGCCATCAATGATTATATGGTAAACCTGAAAGCAGAAATAGAAATAAGGACACTGCATGAAAAGATGGATTTGTCGGTGATTGACCAGTATAAACATCTCTGTGAAATACAACAGAAGCAATTAGAGCTGATGGAAACAATTCTAATGAAAATTGAGATAAACCGAAAAGGCTCATTGTGATAAATACGGGCATAATAATCAAAATTCAGATTTTCTACAGTTTCCTTTCCAATCTTTACCCTATATTAATCATTCACTTAAAAATTAAAAGATGTTACTTAAGAAATTTATGATACCGGCCCTTGCTTTTTCACTTGCAATATTTGTGATAAGCTGTGATAATGAAAAAAACGAAAAGGATGAAAAAGAAGAAACTGCGGAAACAGAACAAGCTGAGTTAAAAGCAAAAGGTACAAACAATAATGCAACTTTACCCGAAGGTAAAATTGCTTTGGATAAGTTGCCTGCTGCTGCAAAAGAATTTGTGGCAAAGCAATATGCTGGCTATACAATTACCGGCGCAGCTTCCGACCCTCTTTGCCAGGGTGGCGATGCGATAGATGTTGCTGTTTCAAAACCGGGTGCACCAAACTTGTCTTTGATATTTAAACCTGATGGCAGCTTTGTGCAGCAGGAAGAAGATGTGCAGATGAAAACGGCACCTGATAAAGTAAGGGATGCGATAACCGCAAAATATGCGGACTACAAAGCAGGTGACCAGATTGAAAAACTGCAACTGGCAGATAAAACTGTGCAATATCTCGTTGACCTGAGCAAAGGTACAACTACCAAAGAGGTGATTTTTAGCAATGAAGGTGCGATAGTTTGTGAACACTAATTGAGCATTCATTAGTATTATTTTCAGTGGCAGCTACTGGTGGTTATCGCCATAATTTACCGGTAGCTGTAATTTTTTTTATGTCGGTGGTAAAATTGTTAAGCCAATGAGGAAATATTATTTAATACTTTTCACAGTGATAATGGCTGGAAATGCCGGGGCACAAAAGACCCTTGATTACTATATCAACTCCGGCATACAAAATAGTCCGTTGCTGAAAGATTACCAGTTTCAGGTACAAAACAACAAGATAGATAGCCAGCGGCTCAGGGCAAACTTTAGGCCACTGGTAAACGGCAGTACGGCAGGCACCTATGCTCCGGTAGTTAAAACCTGGGGCTATGATGGAGCTATCACCAATATTCATACTTACAACGCATTGGTCAGTGTATCGCAAACGATAGTTGGCAAACAGAATTTAAACAATCAATACCTCGCCATACAATTACAAAATCTGGGCTTGCAGAACCAGGGAAAAATATCGGAGCAGGATTTAAAACGCAGCATCACCCAACAATACATTACTACCTACGGCGACTTACAGCAAATTAATTTTAATCAGGAAATGCTTACCCTGTTAAAAGAAGAAGAAGCCATTTTAAAACGACTGGCAGAAAAAGGTGTTTATAAACAAACTGACTTTCTTTCTTTTTTAGTGAATGTGCAGCAACAGGAATTATTGATAAAACAATTACGGATTCAATACCGGAATGATTTTGCTGCCTTAAATTATATTACCGGGCTTAATGATACTGCGTTTACTGTTTTAACTTCTCCGTCCGGTTTAGACATTAACCTGCTGCCAATTGAACAAACAGTTTTCTATCAGCAGTTTCATATTGACAGTCTTAAAATTATTGCTGCAGATAAGCAGGTAGATTTTGCATACCGGCCCAGGATGGGTTTGTATGCAGATGGTGGTTATAATTCTTCCTTTATTGCCACACCATTAAGGAACTTTGGCGTAAGTGCGGGGGTTACAGTTACTGTTCCAATTTATGATGGCAGGCAGCGCAGAATGCTGCACCAAAAAAATAATATTGCAGAACAAAACAGGCAGAACTACCGTGATTTCTTTTCTAAACAATATCAACAACAAATTGCCCAACTGCAACAACAGCTTTCGCAAACGGAGCAACTGATAGAGCAAACTTCTACACAGATAAAATATGCCGATGGCCTGATTAAAGCACAACGGCAGCAATTAGTAACAGGCGATGTAAGGATAGCTGACTATATAATTGCTATTGGCAACTACCTGAATGCAAAAAATATTATTACTCAAAATTCAATAGCCCGATTGCAGATACTTAATCAAATTAATTACTGGAACAGAAAACAATAAAAACATGCAGGTAAAACTTAAACATATTGGCGTATTGTTATCCCTTGCAGGGATGCTTGCAGGTTGTGGCGAAGATAAAGCTGCACCAACAGCTAATGAGATTAATGCAGAAGCAGGTACACCGGTAACAGTAACCAGCATCAGTACTGGTCCGTTAACAGAAAGTATTGAGTTAAACGCCACTTCAGCTTTTCAGTTGAAGACTTTTATAAAAGCGAATGCCACCGGTTATTTACAATCGGTAAATGCCCAGCTTGGAAGGTTTATCAACCGTGGTCAGGAAGTTTTTATTATTAAAACCAAAGAAGCAGAAGCTCTCGGTAATACTATCAATGTGCTGGATTCATCATTCCGTTTTACAGGTATTATTCATATTAAATCTCCGGGAACAGGCTATGTAACCACACTAAATTACCGTGACGGAGATTATGTAACCGATGGAGAACAGTTGGCCATTATCAGTGATAAAAATAGTTTCTGTTTTTTATTAGACCTTCCTTATGAATTAAAACCATTTCTGTCTGGTAATAAAAATGTTTTGTTGAAACTGCCTGATGGTACACAACTAAACGGATATGTAGCTTCGCAAATGCCAACGGTTGACCCCGTATCTCAAACACAAAGCATCGTCATCAAAGTAAACAACAGCCAGCAAATACCTGAAGGATTGATTGCAAAAGTGATATTGGTAAAAAAGAGTAAGCTCAATGCTTTATCGTTACCTAAAGATGCAGTGTTAACCGATGAAACACAAAGTGAGTTTTGGGTAATGAAGTTGATTGACAGTGTTACTGCCGTAAAAGTGCCCATTAAAAAAGGATTGGAAAACAGCACCAGTGTGGAAGTGCTCTCCCCTCAGTTTTCTATGGCAGATAAAATTTTACTAACTGGCAATTACGGTTTAGGTGATACGGCCAAGGTAACTATTAAGCAATAACAAGAAAGGCAATGAAAAATTATTTTGTTTCGCATAAGAACCCTATCACCATCATACTGACCATCATCATTATGGCCGGCATTTTTTCGTATGGCAAAATGCAGTCTGCATTGTTTCCCGAAATTACCTTTCCTAAAATAAAAATTATTGCAGATGCCGGACAGCAGCCGGTAAATAAAATGATGATTACAGTTACCCGTGAACTGGAAAACGCAGTGAAGCAGGTGCCTGATTTAAAAATAATCCGCAGCACTACCAGCCGTGGCAGTTGCGAAATCAGCGCCTATATGGACTGGAAGGCAAATATGGATGTAAGCCAGCAACGTATTGAATCAAAAATTAGCCAGATAAGAAATATTCTGCCACCAGATGTGCAGATAACAGTGGAACGGATGAATCCATCTATTCTTCCTGTAATAGGATATACATTAGAAGCGCCTAACCTGTCGCCAATTGAAGAAAAGCTATTGGCACAATATACTATCAAACCTTTCCTGTCGCAGGTGGATGGAGTTAGTGAAATAAGGGTTATTGGTGGTAAGACCAAAGAGTACTGGCTTACCCTGGATGTGGGTAAGATGAGTACACTCGGAATTACTCCTGATGCCATCATCACCGCACTCAATGCCACTAACTTTATTAAATCCAACGGCTATTTATCTGATTACCGCCAGATGTATTTAACGGTAACCGATGCCGTAGTAGATACCAAAGCTGAAGTTGAAAAATTAGTTATCAGTAATAACGGAAAACGAATTGTAACACTACAGGATATTGCAACAGTAACTATTCAGGAAGCAAAAGAGTATGTAAAAATAAATGCGAACGGACATTCTGCCGTTTTATTGGCGGTAGTAAAGCAACCAAACGCAAACCTGGTTGACTTATCGGACAAGATGCAGAAAAAAGTGGACGAATTAAGAAAAGTATTGCCAAAGGGTGTTACCATTTCTCCATTTTATGTACAGGCTGATTTTGTAAAAGATTCTATCAAAAGTGTTACGGACAGTTTGTGGATTGGTCTGGCTTTAGCAATAATTGTGGCGATTATTTTTCTGCGTTCACTCAAAGCAAGCACTGTCATTTTGATAACCATTCCGGTTACGCTGTTGCTTACCTTGATAGTATTATATGCCACCGGGCAAACGTTTAATATTATGACCCTTGGTGCAATGGCAGCAGCCATTGGGTTGATAATTGATGATGCTATTGTAGTGGTGGAACAGATACACCGTACCCATGAAGAACATCCGCAGGAGCCAACGGGAACGCTTTTGCAGAAAGCCATTCAGTATTTATTTCCGGCGATGGTTGGTTCTTCACTTAGCACCATCGTTATTTTCCTTCCCTTCATATTAATGACAGGTGTGGCTGGAGCTTATTTTAAAGTGATGACCGACACCATGATTATAACACTGGTGTGTTCATTCTTTGTTACATGGTTAGGGTTACCAGTCATTTATTTATTGTTAAGCAGAAACAAGAAAAAAGTATTAACTGCTAAACAGCGTTTAAAAAGACTAAAAGAATCCACTCATCCACATACGGTCCATAATCAAAAATGGGTAGGCTTCTTTATCAAAAAGCCTTACATCAGTGTGTTGTTTATGCTTTTACTGGCAGCCAGTATTTATTATGTGCTGCCCAAACTGCAAACAGGTTTTTTACCGGAGATGGATGAAGGAAGTATTGTACTGGATTATAGTTCGCCACCGGGTACATCGTTGGAAGAAACTGACAGGATGTTAAGAGAAGCGGAAAAAATAATTACCACAATACCTGAAGTAGAAACTTATTCAAGAAGAACCGGAACACAGATGGGCTTTTTCATTACAGAACCCAACCGGGGCGATTACCTGATACAATTGAAGAAAAAAAGAAAGAGAAATTCAAACCAGGTAATAGATGAAATAAGAGCCAAAGTAGAAGCCACCCAACCTGCATTACGTATTGATTTTGGACAGGTAATTGGTGACATGCTCGGAGATTTAATGACATCGGTACAACCCATTGAAGTAAAAATATTTGGTAACGACCAGAAAAAACTACAGGAGCTTTCTAAACAAGTCAGCGACGTTGTTACCAATGTAAAAGGCACTGCTGATGTGTTTGATGGAATTGTAATTGCAGGGCCTTCTATTTCAATTGAACCAGATGCAATAACATTGGCACAGTATGGAATAACGCCTGCCAGCCTGCAATACCAGTTGCAAACGGCATTGGAAGGAAATATAGTAGGTACTGTTTTTGACAAGCAACAACTTTCTTCTTTACGGGTAGTTTTTCCAGGCAACAGAAACCTGAGTGTGGAAGATATAAAACGAATGCAGATTTTTTTACCGAACGGTAAGTTGAAACCAATTTCTGATTTAGCGGATATTAAATTAAATCCGGGTGATGCAGAAGTGGAAAGAGAAGATTTACAGTCAATGGGTGTGGTAACCGGCAGGCTTGACAACCGTGACCTTGGCAGTGTGATGAAGGATATACAAAAAGAAGTGGCTGCAAAAGTAGTGATGCCCAAAGGGTATCATATTGTGTATGGCGGCGCCTATGCCGACCAGCAAAAATCTTTCAGTGAACTGTTGATGATTTTAATAACCAGCAGCCTGTTGGTTTTTTGTGTCATCTTGTTTTTATTCCGTGATTTTAAAGTGGCATTAATGATTTTATTGATTGCAGTCTTAGGCATCAGCGGCAGTTATATGGGGCTGTATCTTACCAATACCCCTTTAAATGTTGGCAGCTATACCGGTCTTATTATGATTGTAGGTATCATTGGAGAAAATGCCATTTTCACTTTTCTGCAATTCAGGGATTCGTTGCTGCAAACAAAAAATGTTGACAAAGCTATTATCTATTCCATCTCTACAAGGTTGCGGCCTAAGCTGATGACAGCACTTGGTGCCATAATAGCTTTGATGCCAATTGCATTGGGTATTGGCACCGGTGCACAACTGCACCAGCCGCTGGCCATTGCAGTAATAGGTGGCTTTATTGTGGCGCTGCCATTGCTGCTGATTGTGTTGCCCAGCCTAATGCATGTGGCATATAAAAACAAAAAGTTTGCTCCGGATAATGTAGCTGCATAATAATATAAAAACATAAATCTGATACTATGTGGTGGTTCTACGCTTTATTATCGGCGCTGTTTGCAGCCCTCACAGCCATCTTTGCAAAAGTTGGTATTGCAGAAGTAAACGCAAACTTAGCAACAGCTATCCGTACCGTAATAATTTTATTAGTGGCATGGGGTATTGTATTGGCAAGAGGAGAAACGAAAGGAATAGCCGCTTTATCAAAACAAAATATCACCTTCCTTATTATCTCCGGCATCGCCACCGGCTTATCGTGGATATTTTATTTTAAAGCATTGCAGATTGGTAAAGTATCGCAGGTGGCACCTGTAGATAAACTAAGTGTGGCACTTACCATTGTTTTATCTGTTATTTTTTTAGGCGAAGCTTTAACAATAAAAACTGCCATTGGTGCCTGCCTGATAATTGCAGGAACTTTTGTGCTGATACTTTAAAATTATCTTCGCATTAGCGGATAAATTCAGTTTCTTTTCAGAATCCCCTTAATACTTTGCACATAAAAATTTATTTGATGAGATATTTCTTAGCACTGGCATTTGTATGTTTTTCAATCATAGTTTCGGCTCAATCCGGTAATGCCGTATTATCCGGTACGGTTAAAAACGGTACTGATAAAACTGTATTGACTTTTGCGAATGTAGTTTTGAAAAAAACAGCAGACAGCAGCTTTGTGGCCGGTGTGGTAACGGATGAAAAAGGTCAATTTTCCATTCAGAATATAGCAGAAGGCAATTACTTTCTCGAAGTTAGTATTGTTGGTTATGTTACAAAGTCGGTGCCTTTTCTGGCAGGTAAACTCAATAAGTTCTTTGATATTGGTATCATCGAATTAGCCCCTCAAAGTGCAGCTTTAAGTGAAGTAGTGGTAACTGCTAAAACGGATGCAGTAACCGATAAAATGGATAAGAAGACATTCAAATTGTCTGACAATATCAGCCAGGCAGGAAGTTCGCTATTACAATCCATGAAAAATCTGCCGGGTGTTACCATAGATGAATCGGGCAAAGTATTATTAAGAGGCAGTAATCGGGTAACAATTCTTATTGATGGCAAACAGACTGCCTTAACAGGATTCGGTAACCAGGCAGCATTGGATAATATTCCTGCATCTGCCATTGAAAGAATTGAAATCATCAACAATCCTTCATCAAAGTATGATGCAAATGGCAATGCAGGTATCATCAATATCATTTATAAAAAATCCCGGCAAAATGGATTCAATGGTAAGGTTGGTGTTGCCACAGGTCTTGGTGCATTATGGATGAAGGAGAAAAGCCTGCCGGGAATACGGCCGCAATACATCGGTACACCTAAAATCAATCCTTCACTCAGTCTCAATTATCGCAAGAATAAAGTCAATGCTTTTTTCCAGGGTGATTATCTGTACAACAAAACCCTGAACCGGAATGATTTTGCGGAGCGGTTTTATTCAAACGGAGATACGGTGCGTCAGCAGGTGCAACGAAATCGTATTACCACAGCAGGCACTGTCCGCACAGGTATTGATTGGTTTATCAATAATAAAAACACACTTACTATTTCCGGCTTATACAGCAGCGAAGCCGTAAAGGACAATGGTGATATTCCTTATTACAACAGCAAATTGACTGAAAGGAAAAGGCTTTGGCAGTTTTTTGAAGATGAAGTGAACACCGCAGCCACCGCTTCGGCCATTTACCAGCATAAGTTTACCCAGCCCGGCCATGTGCTTAACATGAGCCTGAATTATACTTTTCACCGGGAAGATGAAAAATATTTTTTGACCAATATTATGCCTGCATATACAGGTAAAGATACTTTCATGCTTATAGCCGATGAAAATGTAACCGACTTTACCATTGACTATACAAAACCTTTAAAACATGGAAGGTTTGAAACCGGAACAAAGTTCAGGTGGCGGTATATTCCTACCAATATGCGGTTCTTTCCCGGTATTAATTCTCCATTAGATACCAATGCAGCCGGTTGGGCAAAGTATAAAGAAGTGATACCTGCCGTTTACGGCAATTATATTTACGAATCAAAAAAGTTTGAACTGGAAGCAGGGCTGCGTATGGAGTATGTCAATCTTCAATATAATGTCAATCCCAATCACAACACATACAAAAGCGATGGTTACAACTACTTTCAGCCGTTCCCGAGTGTAAGGCTGGGTTATAATTTGAATGAACATAATAAACTGTCGCTTTACTACAACCGCCGGGTGGACAGGCCTGACGAAGGCGATATCCGCATCTTCCCCAAATATGATGAACCGGAAATTTTAAAAGTGGGTAACCCTGCTTTACGGCCACAGTTTACACAAACCTTAGAAGCTGGTTATAAGTCGAGCTGGAGCAATGGGTTTCTTTATACAGCCTTGTATCACAAATTTTCAAAACAAACTATTACAAGAATTGGTACTACAGTTCCCGGTAGCAATATCATTTATTCCGTATTTCAAAATGCGGATAAAGCATGGAACACTGGTGTGGAGTTAATCGCTAATCAAACGGTGAACAAAGCTTTTAGTTTTAATGTAAATGCCATGCTGTATAAAAATACCATCGGTGCATTTACTGCTGTAAATAAGTACCCAGTTCCTGTTACTTATAGTGCCGCCAAAGAATCAGCCTGGTCAGGAAATATAAAATTGAACGGCCTTGTAAAACTTCCAAAAAATACCGACCTGCAGTTTACAGCCATTTACCTGGCGCCGGACATTATTCCGCAGGGGCGAATTGCTCAACGCTTTTCGGTGGACTTCGGTGCTAAAAATGCCATTCAGAAAAATAAAGGCGAACTCTTTTTCAATGCTACCGATATTTTTAATACTCTGCGAATTAAAAAGGATATTCAAGGCACCAACTTCAGGGTTATCAGCAGGGACTATTATGAAACACAGGTTTTCCGGGTTGGGTATAGTTACAAGTTTTAATTAAATATGGAAAAGAAGCCCAAAAATTCAGAATTTATTCAGATTGCAGTATGATGTTGCGGTTTTAACCTTAGTTCATCATCATGCTATCAAAATACCTGAAGGGAACATATTCTCTCTTATTCCGTTTTGTGCTTTGTTTTCTTTGTGCTTCATTGCTGCTGCGTTTTGTATTGCTGTTAATGTCTTTCTCCAAACTGCAGTTAACCTTACCAGCAGTATTGAAAATATTTGGAGAAGGGCTTTTATTTGATTTTGGAGTAGCAGTATTTTTTTGTGTGCCCTATGCATTGTATTTGCTGCTGTTTCCTGTTAAGTGGAGCAATACCATCATTAATAAGGCTATCACCTATACCGCATTTTTTATAGCTGCCCTCATAATCATGTTCTCTTTTTTTGCCGAATTTACATTCTGGCAGGAGTTTGAAAGCCGTTTTAATTTTATAGCCGTTGATTATTTAATTTACACTTTTGAAGTGATAAATAATATCAACGAATCCTACCCACTGCCAATACTAATTAGCGCCATGTTAATTGCCGTTTCAATAATAGTATGGGCTTTTTACAAGAAGAAAATATTTGCAAACACCTTCAATGGCAAAGACGCTTTTCTAAAACGATTAATGATAAGTGGGACTGTAATTGGATTAAGTTTTATTTATGCCTTCTTTATAAACAATTCGTTGGCGGAGAATGGCAGTAACCGTTATCAGGACGAACTTTCAAAAGCTGGTATCTTTTCCTTTTTTGCTGCTTTTAAAAATAACGAACTCAGCTACGACCATTTCTATAAAACAATTGATAACAGAAAGGCATTTAATCTGGCAAGAAATCAATTTGCCGACAGTAATACTGCATTTATAAACGATGGGTTGTCTGTTGAAAGAAAAATAGGCAACAATGCCAGCCCTCAAATGCCCAATGTAATTATGGTTACCATCGAAAGTTTTAGTGCCGATTTTATGGGCCGGTTTGGAAACACCAATAAACTTACCCCCGTGCTGGATTCATTGGCAGGTGAAGGTGTTTTATTTACCGGCATGTATGCCACCGGCACACGGACAGTTCGTGGCATGGAAGCATTAAGCCTTGCCATACCGCCTACACCGGGCAGCAGCATTGTACGAAGGCTGAATAATGACAACCTTACCACAATCGGCTATATCTTTCAGCAAAAGGGCTACGAAACCGGGTTCTTTTATGGTGGTGATGGCTACTTTGACAATATGAATATGTATTTTGGAAATAACGGTTATGCAGTTACTGATAAGCAGCGCAACACACTGGTGAAAGATAACTTTAAAGCCACCCGTACCACAATCCCGGATTCATTCATTCAGTTCAAAAATGCCTGGGGTATTTGTGACGAAGATTTATACGATGCTGTGATAAGAGATGCTGATGCAAAAACAAGCCAGCAGAAGCCTTTTTATGATTTTGTAATGACAACTTCCAATCACCGGCCTTATACTTATCCCGAAGACAAGATTGATATACCATCCGGAAGCGGCAGAGATGGTGCTGTTAAATACACTGATTATGCAATCGGACAATTTCTAAAGAAGGCAAAACAGAAACCCTGGTTTGCCAATACTGTCTTTATTTTTGTAGCCGACCATTGTGCCAACAGTGCTGGTAAAAATGAAATTGACATTACAAAATATCATATCCCGGCCATCATCTATAATCTGCCGGCCCAAGCACCTTCAACCATTACGGCAATGTGTTCACAAATTGATTTGTACCCTACACTTTTTCATTTACTCAACTGGAATTATACCAGCAATTTGTATGGTCAAAATGTACTGTCCAATAATTATACACCCCGTATCCTTTTGGGTACTTATCAAAAATTGGGATACTTGAAAAATGATACGTTCATTGTATTAGGCCCACAGCAAAAAGTAGAAGCCTATCAGTATAACAAAATAAAAAACGAACAAGTTCCATTAACAAAAGCCCATGATAACTTAGCAAACGAGGCAATTGCAAATTATCAAACGGCCTATTACTTATTTAAAAATGGTGGGTTGAAGCAGGGGAATAAATAAAGGCTGTACTATCACACATCCTTTTGTGAGAAGATGTCGTACTTTATATCATCTATCTGAATTTATAATAGTGGCAGTTGTTATAAATTCAGAACTTAGTAGTTCTAAAGGATTCTCATCCTGGCAATATCTGTTTGATTCTATCAGGTAAACGATGTTCAGGTTCGTAAGCGGCTGTAACCATACCAGGTACTCCTGTAAGTGTTCTGCTATCTGCTTTACTTTAGTGTTAGGCTTTTCCTTAATTACCAGTACCAATATACCTTTCCTTTCATTGCTTAAAAATCTTGCAGCTTTTAGCATTGCACCCAAATATCCCTTTCTGCTGGTTCCGGTATCACATTCCAAAATAATATACTCATTGTCCTTTTGCAATACTGTGTCGGGTTTATATCCTTTCACAAGTTGTCCCCCTGAATTGAGCACCGAGTAACCTTCGGCATTATGCAGGAGATTCTTAAAAAATTTGTCTTTCATTGTTTTTCATATAAAGTTCAGGTTACTGCTCTCTAAAGCAAATTCAAATGTTATTTCAAGTTGAGCAAAATACAATTCAATATTAAATTTGCTCTTGCAGTAGCAAAGTCTTCAAATCTATCTTCTGTCCACAATATTTCATCAACCGGAATTAAATGCCGCTTTATAAAAGCTGCTTTGTCCGCTACATGGCTATTAATCCAATCCTTGAAAGGACTTGCATTTTTCAATCCCCTGTTGGTGCTGAAATCTATTAATTGAAAATTTCTGATGCTATTGATTTTAGCTGATTCAATCTTCAGAGATTCTAATATTGATTTAGGCATGATATGGTCAATGTCATTTATTCGTATGGTCTGCCCTCTGTCGTACATAAGATAATAAACAAATGAACTTTCCAATTCATCGAGATTGCCAATAGTATATGTTCTGGTAAATGTTATCGGATGGTCGGCATAAACCTGGAACAATTCATCGGTTGGAAAATCTTTGTTCTTAAAATGCTGCATCTTATCCAGCAACTTACGGATGCCTGTTTTATATGGTATCCACCCTGCACCTTTACTTTTGAAAACTCCATTAATCAGGGAGTGATATATCCATTTTTTTATTTTGGGGTGTTCAGTATTCTTAGCATCAAAATTTGCAAAGAATTCTTCCAATTCTCCATCGCTTATCTGCTTATGAAAAAGATGATAGGCGATAAAAAATAATGGGATAAAAGAACGGTTGGCGTCTTTATAATAATAATACAGTTTGGAATTAATAAGAAAATCTTTAAGGCATTTCAGTGTAATTTTTATTCTTTCCCTGTTCTTAATGGCAAACTGTGCATCTGCCGCTTCAATTGCAGCCATTTCTTTCTTATGATTGTCCTGCAACAGAAATATTAACTTGATAAGATTGTCCTGTGTTAATCCTATTTCTTCATAGCTCTTTAATGTTTCTTCCAGAAAGCCTTCCATTTCCCATTCAAAACCTTTGAGTACCGATGCTACCAAATCAAAAGAAGATAGCTTGGTGCCACCATCATTTAATCTTCTGAACAATTCAACTATTCTTTGTTTGTTGGTTATTTCATCAAATGATTTATTTACTGACACTTTTGAAATGCCAAGGCAATCTGCTGTCAATGTATTTTTATAAAAAGCCTTTACATTTTTTTCAACATGCTTTCTTTGAATGGTATCCTGTATATTTTGCGCCTTTATTATTTCCTCTGCTACCTGGTCTTCATCGTTAGTATCTTTTAATCTTTTCAATAATGAACTGGCAAGATACCAGTTATGTTCAGCTATTGTTCTGTCTTCATTTCCCTTTGCTTGCCTGGGGAGTTTACTTTCCTCTTTCTCAAACTTAAATTCAAATTCGGTATTATAATCGCTGTACAAATCAAAGTACAAAACCTTACCATTGAAACTTCCTTTCAATCCTATATAGAAAGATTGCAATCGCTGTTGCCCGTCAATAACGAAATGCTGCAATTGAGTCAGCGAATCTACTTGCCTTGAATTAATGATGCCACCATCTTTTGTAAAAGAGCGGTAATTAAACAACGGCTTACTTCCTTTTTCTTCCTCAATCACCATTATACCACCAAAGGAATCCCCTTTCAAGAGTGTATCAAACAGTAACTCCATTTTTTCCTCATCCCAAACCAACCGCCTTTGTATTACTGGGAGAACAAATTTTTCTTCTTCTATTTCATTGATTACATCCGATATTTTATAAGATTTCCAAATTGCCATAAACAGTTAGTTAGTGAACTGCTAATTTAAACTGATTTTCTTAATTATCCGGGAGACCCGGCACAGTCCTTCTGCTCTTCAAACATTCCCGAGCATTACAGTAAATAGCAGAACCACTGTGCCGGACAATGAAAATGGGAATTGAGTTTGGCTATCGGCAGATATATATAACCTGTCCGGCCAAACACAATTCCAGATAACCAAAGAAGCCATGTAGATTTGTATTCTAAATCTGAATGCTATATGTTGATTTTTGCGTACGGCTCTAATATGAATCTGAACAGGCTTACACAAAGAGTTCCTTCTGCAATGAAGTTTTGCAACGTATTTCTTCCGGGATGTAAATTAGTTTGTAATAAGGTTAGCAAAAAAGACGGTTCTGCAAAAGCGAATATTATAAAGACGGATAATCTTACTGAATTTGTTTGGGGAGTATTATTTACTATTGATAAAAATGAGAAACCATTGCTTGACAAAGCAGAAGGTTTGGGCAAAGGTTACAATGAGGATATATTGACATTTTTTGATGAAATCAATAACCCTTACGTTGCCCAGGTTTATATTGCCGATAGTAAAGCGATAGACAATAGCTTGCTACCCTATGATTGGTATAAAGAGTTTATTGTGTCAGGAGCCATCCTGAATAATTTACCTGCGGAATACATTTCCAAACTACAGTCAATTACTTGCATTCGTGACCACGACGAAAAAAGGCGAACAGAAAACTATGCTATTCTTTCAGGCAAGTAGTATTTTGTTGTTACCAGCTTTACATCTTTGTGCAACTTCTGTGGCGACGCTCCGTTCAACTTTTTGTTCTTCTATCATCATAAGACCCGGCGCAATCATTTCACCGTTTACATAAATCGTTACTCCTTCGTCATAACGAAACGGCGAAACCATTACGCCGGGTAAAGATTATTGGGAATTGAGATTGGCTTTTCTGCCAGATGCAAAAAAACTAACCTGCCAAACACAATTCCACACATCCAAGTATTCCAGATACTTTAAAGAATCCTTTTCTCATCTCTCAAGTAAGAATCTGCAAATATTATTAACCTGTTTTGTAAGAAAATGGGTAAAAGCGAAAGCGAAGTTATGCGGCTGCGATAATGATTTATCAAAGAGCAAAAAGACTACGGCATAAACAAGCATATCCCACACTACTTAAGATTTTATTTATTCCGTTTCCTTTTTGCTTCCCTGCAGCCGCCTTACCGTAATGCTTTCTTTTTTTCCATTTTTTCTTTTACAAAACATTTTTTTTCATCATCAGAACACAATTAAACAATCATTTTTTAACATTTAAAATTTCATGTTATGCAAATCATCGGACGAGTAACAGCAGACGCAACCGTTAGCGAATCAAAAGCAGGGAAAAAAGTAGTGAACTTTTCTATTGCTATTAACGACACTTACAAAGCAAAAGGAAGTACAGAGGTACAGAAGATTGTAACCTATGTTAATTGTGCTTACTGGATTAATCCCGGTATTGCACCGTATTTAACCAAAGGCTCATTAGTGGAGTGCAATGGCCGTGTTGGTGCAAACGCCTGGACAAACAAAGAAGGCGAAGTAAAAGCCAGCCTTACTTTCCATGTAAACAGTATCAAGCTGCATGGCAAACCAAATGGCGGCAGTAATACACCTGCACCAGTTGTACCAATGAGCACTGCACCAGCAGCCCTTTCAGAAGTAGCAGAAGACTTACCATTTTAAACAAACAGGCATCCCGTCAAAAGGCGGGATGCTTTTCATTTTTTAAACAATCAAAAATTTACTACTATGGCACACAACATTAATTTCAATGAGCAAACAGGTAAACACAGTTTCTTTTCTGTAAAAGAAAAAGCATGGCATGGTTTGGGGCAGATAGTGCAAGACTATCCCAACAGCGCAGCAGCATTGCAATTTGCAGGACTTGATTTTGAAGTTTGCAAAAGACCCAATATTCACAGGCTTGATAATGGTAATGAAATTATTTCTGCCAGTTCATTTTATACATACAGACCTGATACAAACGCTGTATTAGGCGACCGCTTAGGGAAAGATTATGAAGTGGTACAAAATGCAGATGCCTTTAGTTTCTTTGATGCTATTGTAGCGGGTGATGGCATTCTATACGAAACCGCAGGGGCATTAGGCAAAGGGGAAAAGATTTTTATTACTGCTAAATTGCCGGGTTACATTAAAGTAGGTAATGATGATATGATTGAAAAGTATTTATTTCTTACCACTTCTCATGATGGTTTTGGCAGCATCATGGCAGCTTTTACACCGATAAGAATTGTTTGCAACAACACCCTTAATGCTGCTTTAAAAAACTGTGGTAATGCTATTAAAATACGCCACACTGCCAATGTAAAAGAACGGCTGGAAGAAGCCCACAAAGTAATGGGAATATCCAACCAGCTTTCTGTACAATTGGAAGGCATTTTTAACCAGTGGTCAAAAGTTCGCATTACAGATAAAGAAGTGCAGAAACTGATACAGTTGGCAATGGTTCCCAACAAAGAGGTATTGCAGAATATCCAAAACGGTGAAATGGATGAACTAAGCACCTGTTTTAAAAATATGTGTGATGATGTGTATGAATACAATTTGACCAGCCCTTCGCAACAATACGAAACCACAAAAGGAACAGTGTTTGGTACATACAATGCAATTACCGGCTATTTTCAAAATGTAAGGAACTACAAAGATGATGAAGCCAAAATGAAATCATTATTGTATGGAGGCACAGCACAATTAAGAACACAAAAAGCTTTTCAGCTTTGTGAGAGTTTTGTAAAGTGTGAGTTCGCAGGAAACTGGAGTTAATCATTAAAAAGGGGCATTGCAAAATGCCCCTTAAACTTATAAAAAAGCTGCCCCGCAACATTATGACAGAGTTTATAAAATGGCGGGGCAGCTTGGTTTTTTTGTTGAATTATACTAAAGTATATTTACAGGGCTTAATAGTGTATGCAAAAATTTTTTCAATATATCCACAAATTCAATCCTCTTACCAAGGATGCGTTAAATGCTATTGCTGAAATAAGCGATATTATAGAAATTAAAAGAAATAAAGACCTTCAATCAATCGGCCATACCTGCAAAACAATTTACTTTATTAACAAAGGAGTAGCAAGAATTTACTATTTCAAAGATGGTATAGACATAACAGAAAGCTTTTCGTTTGAAAATAACATCATTGCAAGGGTGGAAAGCTTATTTACCGGCAAACCAAGCCGCAAAGCCATTCAAATACTGGAAGATGCAGAAGTAGTGGCAATTAATGCCAATCAGCTATTTAAACTTTACGATACATTTCCTGAAATTGAAAGGCTGTTTCGCAAAATATTTGAAGCTGCGTATGTAGAAACGGTAAACCGAATAGAGGGGATGCAGTTTCACTCAGCCGAAGAAAGATACAATGCCTTATTGAATGAAGCCCCTAACGTTTTAATGAAAGTTCCGCTAAAGTATGTTGCCTCTTATTTAGGCATTACACAAGTAAGCCTCAGCCGCATCCGGGGTCACCGCTGATTATTTATCTTATGTTAAAAGAATAGCCGTTTATTGCTTTCACCTTTGTGGAATAAATAACACAAATGGCAGAAGCTAAAACAATAGATACAAATACGCTTTGTACATGGTTAGAAAGAGGCCAGCCAGTTTCCATTCTTGACATACGGCCATTAGCAGAACGGATGGAATGGTATATACCCGGCAGCATACATTTTAATGCTTATGACAAGCTAAAGAAAAACGACACCGAGGCATTGAATGGATTGCATCTTGACAAAGCAATTCCGGTTGTTACATTTTGTGCTGGTGGCAGAATGAGTTTGGTTGCTGCTAAAATATTGCAAGCTCAGGGCTACGATGCTTTTTCTTTAGATGCAGGAATGAAAGGATGGAGCCTTGTATGGAATACTGCTGAACTTGCTTTTGATAGCTTTAAAATAATACAATTCCGCAGAACAGGTAAAGGCTGTTTGTCCTACCTTATAATCTCCCAAGATGAAGCAATAATAATAGATGCTTCATTAGATACAGAAGCCTATGGTAAATATTTATTAGCAGAAAAGGCAGTATTAAAATATGTGGCAGAAACACATATACATGCAGACCATCTTTCCCGTTCAAAGCAATTGGCCGAATTACATAATGCCCCGTTTTATCTTCCAATACCTAACAAAGTAACTTTTAAGCATACTGCATTAAATAATGACGATGCCTTGCAGTTGGGCAAAATAAATATTAAAGCAATCAGCACACCCGGCCATACTTTGGAAAGCACCAGCTACCTGATTGATGATAAAGTATTACTAACTGGCGATACCTTATTCATTAACGGAGTTGGCAGACCAGATTTGAAAGCGGATAGCGATGAAGCAATGCAAAAATCAAAACTGCTTTACAACTCTTTGCAAAAGCTGTTTGCATTAGATGAAAATATTGTTGTGCTTCCAGCACATACAAGCCAGCCGGTAGATTTTGATAACAAGCCTATTCAAACCACAATCGGAAGAATCAAACAAAATGTTGCCATTCTCCAACTAAACGAGGAAGAATTTATCAAAACAATTCAACAGCGTATTCCACCAACACCAGCCAACTACTTAGCAATAGTTGAAAAAAATATCAAAGGCGATTTTAGTGATATAAACCCTGTTGATTTAGAAGCCGGAGCAAACAGGTGTGCAATTTCATAATGCAACAAAAAACTAACATACAATTGGGGCTGAAAGAAAATTGGAAACAGTTTTGGCTATTGGTACTCATCAATGCTCTTGTAGGTGGCATGATTGGTTTGGAAAGAACCCTATTGCCTGAAATAGCGGAAAAAGAATTTCATCTTACTTCTACCTCAATTATTTTATCCTTCATTATTGTATTTGGTTTATTCAAAGCTTTCACCAATTATTTTACAGGTGCATTGGCAAACAGGTTTGGTCGAAAGAGGTTATTACTAGTTGGTTGGTTAATCGGCATACCTGTGCCTTTTATTTTGATGTTTGCTAACAATTGGAATTGGATAATAGTTGCCAATATTCTTTTAGGAATTAATCAGGGTTTAACATGGAGCAGCACCGTAGTGATGAAAATTGATTTAGTAGGAGAAAAAGAAAGGGGCTTTGCAATGGGCTTGAATGAATTTGCAGGCTATGGCATGTTGGGCTTAGTCGCATTTGCCACCAGCAATATTGCAGCCAATTACGGATTAAGGCCCTATCCATTTATTATAGGAATTGTATTTGTTGTTGCAGGCACATTATTATCCTGGCTTTTTGTGAAAGACACCAGCGGCCATGTAAAAAAGGAAGCAGAACAAAGCGATAGTGTTCCACTTTTAAAAAATGTTTTTGCAGAAACATCATGGCTTAATAAAAATTTGGGCTCCGTAACACAGGCAGGTTTAATTAACAACTTGAACGATGCAATGATTTGGGGAATAATGCCGGTGCTGCTGGCACAAAGAGGATTTGGCATTGAGCAAATAGGAATAATATCAGCGGTTTACCCGGCAGTATGGGGATTGGGGCAGTTAGTAACCGGAAAATTGGCAGACATCTATTGCAAAAGAGATTTATTGTTTTGGGGAATGTTATTGCAGGGAATGGCCATTATACTAATAATATTTTCAAGCAACATTATTCATTACATTACTATCTCAGTTATTTTGGGAATTGGAACAGCTATTGTTTATCCTACTTTTCTGTCTGCTATTGCAGAAGATACCAACCCAAAACAAAGAGCAAAGAGTTTAGGCGTATTCAGATTTTGGAGAGATTTAGGATATGTGATTGGTGCATTACTAACAGGAATATTCACAGACTTGTTTAGTATTGACTTTTCAATTGCATTTATAGGCATTCTTACTATATTTTCATCCATAATTATCATCTACAGGATGTATTGTAAAAAGAAAGCAAAAAACCTTTTAGGCAGTTTTTCTTCCTGATATAATAATACGGGTATTGCTTCATTAATTCTCCCACAAAGTTCGTATTTGGTCTCCGTGGCTGCTTGATTTTTTCAAACACAAAAAAAAGAGCAATGCCCTCAAGCATGGCTTGTTGGTTTTATTTGTTTACAAATCTATTAAAAATGAATGTAGATTTACTTAGAGGTTAGCATCAGTACAAAACCGTAAGCCATTAAACTTTTTAACTTGTAAAAATGACACCGGAACAATACCCCAAAGTATATTTATACCAGCGAATTGTTCAGGCTAAACTTTACATAGATAATAATTACGCAGACAAAATAGACCTTGATAATATTTCTGATGAAGCTTACTTTTCAAAATTTCATTTCATCCGGCTGTTTAAAAAAGTGTATGGCAAAACACCACATCAATATTTAACTTTTATCCGCATTGAAAAAGCAACGCAGTTATTGCGGATTGGCAAACCAGTTACAGAAGTTTGCTATGCTGTGGGCTTTGAAAGTTTAAGTTCCTTTGGCAGCCTTTTCAAACGCATCGTTGGGTCAACTCCTTCAGCTTTCCTTGAAGAACAGCAGCAGATAAAAATACAAATTGCAAAATCTCCCCTCAAGTTTGTTCCCGGTTGTTTTATTTCTCAAAACGGGTGGGACGAAAAATAGCAATTTTGGAATAGCTTCCTATTTAATCATTGCTCATCTTTACATCATCATCAATAAACTAAAGTAATGATTACAAAATTAAGCCACATTACCCTTTATGTACTTAACCAGGATAGTGCATTGGACTTTTATACCAACAAACTTGGTTTTAAAATAGTAACAGATGTGCCAATGGGCCCTGAAAGCCGATGGCTTACCGTTTGTCCGCCGGAGCAACCTGATATTGAAATTGTGTTATTCCCAATTACGGTCGGTAAAATGTTTCCGAAAGAAACTGCCAATACAATAATCGAGATGATTAAGAAAGGAACATTTGGTTGTGGCGTTTTTGAATGTAATGATATTTACGCCACCTACGAAGAATTAAAAGCAAAAGGGGTTGAATTTATGAAAGCACCGAAGGAAGAATTTTATGGTACGGAAGCATTGTTTAAAGACGATTCAGGCAATTGGTTTTCCTTACAGCCGAAAAGTAATGCTGCATCAGCAAAATAAATTCAAACATTAAATAGTGTTGTATGAAAACGATATTTGATAAAATAATAAGAGATGAATTGATAGCAAGAATCAAATTGATTAGCCCAAACAATACCGCTCAATGGGGCAAAATGAATGTTTACCAGATGCTGAAACATTGCATACAATGGGAACAAATGGCATTGGGAAAAAAGAAGTACAAGCAATCATTTCTTGGCCGCTTGTTTGGTAAAATGGCACTGAAAGATTTTATAAAAGACCAAACTCCATTTAAACGAAATGTACCTACGATGCCGCAGTTTAAGATAAAAGAAACAAGTGGTGACATAGAACTTGAAAGAAAAAATTGGATTAACCTGATTGAAGAGTATGCACAGTTTTCCAATACTGATTTTGTACACCCTTTCTTTGGAAAAATGACAAAAGACCAACTTGGCTATCTGGCTTATAAACATACCGACCACCACCTTCGGCAATTTGGTGCTTAAAAGTAAAACAATGAATCTGGTACAATTGCAGCAAAGATTAATACAGTTCACTGAAATGGAAAGCTTTGTTACCCTTGAACTATTTCGGGATGAATTTCAGCAACTGGATTTAGAAGGTTTTGAGCAATTTGTTTTTTTTAAAGATGATAGCTACTTATCTAAAACATTATACCGGGCAAAGAAATTTGAAATCCGGTTACTTTGCTGGATGCCTTTACAGTCGACTCCAAAACACCCCCATCCACAGAATGGCTGCCTGATGAAAATTCTGAAAGGTAAATTGATGGAAGAAAAGTTTATTGATAATCGTCCTATTGAAACCATTTACAAAAAAGATGATGTCGGCTATATAAAAGCATCTGAATCCCACATCTTAAAGAACTTGAATGCGAACTCCATCTCACTTCATATTTATTCGCCAAGCGGCTTTTACGATACCATACACAAATAATAAGATTGACTGACGAAGAAAGCAAATGTTTTTATTATTTTTCTTCATTAATTTTCCCACAAAGTTCGCCTTTCGTCTCCGTGGCGGCAATGAAATTCCGGCATAAAGAAAGCTGCTCCATTATTGCCACAGATACTATTTATTCCGTTGCTTCATTGCCTTGGTCGCCAAAAGGCGGATAAGGTTCCATAATTAATTTTTAAATCTTAAAAATGAAAAGTTATGGAACAGTTAGCAATGAATTTTCCGGAATGGACAAAAGTAGCAGAAGTGGAATTGGTTTATAAAACAACCGTAAAGCCATCTCAACGGCCAAAGATAAACAGCGTTAAAGATTGCTATGAATTACTGAAAAAACTATGGAATGAAAACACCATTGAGATGCAGGAAGAATTTAAAGTGATGTTATTAAACAGAGGCAACAAAGTAATTGGTGTTTATGAAGCATCTGCTGGTGGTTTAACAGGCACAGTAGCCGACCCAAGATTGATACTGGCCGCTGCATTAAAATCTCTGGCAGTTTCCATCATACTTTCCCACAATCACCCTTCAGGCAATTTAAAACCAAGCCGGGCTGATGAGGAATTAACTCAAAAGATAAAATGTGCTGCTGCCTACCACGATATAAAAGTAATAGACCACATTATTATTACCAGCGAAGGGTATTACAGCTTTGCAAATGAGGGGCTTTTATAGCCTCTTTAAAGCATTATGCTTCATTTCTTTAGCTTAAATATCTTATTTTAGAGGTATGACCTTTGAGGAAATACTTGTACAGTTTAAAACAGCAAAACCGCTATTGCTGATGAGGGCAAAGAATGCCCCGTTCATTATTTCCTTTTTTCATAAGGTTTTTGCAGATGCCAATATTACCACCATCACAAATAGTGAATTACGGAGCAAACTGGAAGGCTATATGGAAGAGCTTTCTTATGAAGAAAAAGACGAAGAATTGGAGGCCGGGACTCTGTTTGACGATTTTTCTGTACGGGCAGCCCAATACATTGATAAGTGGAGTAATAGTGGCTTTCTTAGTAAGTATCCAAACGATGATGGTGAAGACTTACATGAATTGACTCCCGATACAAAAAAAGTATTAAAATGGCTGGGAGATTTAGAAAAAAGAAGCCATGTGGGAACCAACAGCCGCTTTAAAGATATTTTCTTTAAGCTTCAGAAAATGATTGAACAAACCAACGAAGATGCAGAAGCAAGAGTGGAAGAACTTCAAAAGAAAAAATGGGAAATTGAAAATGAAATAAACCTGCTGAAATCCGGAAAGAAGCCATCCGTATTTGACGAAACAGAGATTAAAGAACAGTTTTACGACTTAAATAAAATGGCAAGGGAATTACTCTCAGACTTTAGCGAAGTAGAACAAAACTTTGAGCAAATTCGTAAAGACATACAACGAAAGTACAATGAAAAAGATGTAGCCAAGGGTACATTACTGGTATTTGCTCTTGATGCTCTTGACGAGATAGAACAAAAGCCACAAGGGAAAAGTTTCAAAGCTTTCTGGGAGTTTTTGATGGATGAAAGAAGGCAGCAGGAATTTACACAACTTACAGAAAGGCTGTATCAATTATTGAATGAACAAGGTATTGACTATAATAACGACAGATTTTTAAAACACCTGAAACGTTACCTGCATGTATCAGGCAGAAAAGTAATTGACTCCAACCGTAAACTGAGTGAAAAAATAAGCCGGGTACTTTCTGAGAAAAATCTTTTAGAAAGAAGAAGGGCTATGGAACTTATTGGAGACATAAGGCAAATGGCATATACACTAATTGAAATGAAAATTAAGGAAGATGATTTTATAGTTATTGAAGATGAGCCATACATTAATCTTTTTGACAGATGGGAACCCGGAGAGGAAAAGGATGATGTTACAGGCATACTGTTTCCGGATGGTACGAATGAGGAAGGCGAAGCCGACTTTAAACTTCTTTTTGACCAGTTTACCATTGACAAAAAGAAATTACAGCAACGTATTGACAGGATGCTGGAAAATAAAACCCAGGTTACGCTTAAGGAAATTATTGATGAGTATGGGGTTGAAAATGGGTTAAGCGAAATAGTCGGTTATTTTTCAATAGCCACTTCGGGTTCACATCACTTGATTATTGAAGAAGCAAAAGAGCCGATATCAATCGGCGAAAGAAAAATAAATGTGCCGATGGTAATATATACAAGGCCACAAATAAATTAATATGGAAACAAAAATTCCAAGAGCCCCATTTGCAGCGGTAATCATTAAGCTGTTACAGGGGCCTGTATATGCAGACGATAAAAATATCTGGCGGGAATTGCAAGCCTGGTCATCTGCCATACAGGAGTATTTTGGCAAAATAGGTATGACCCTTGAAATTGCCGAGCAGGATGGCTTTGCAAGGATTATACAACCGGAAGCCGGTGAAAGCGATGAAACTCCTTTGCCCCGGTTAATGAGAAAACAATCCCTTACTTATGAAGCTACGCTGCTGGCCGTCATTCTCCGGGAAGGGTTAGAAGAATTTGACATCAAAAGTGATGGCACTAAATTCTACCTCACACAAAAAGAAATTAAAGAGAGGATAGAATTGTTTTATAAGGAGCAGCCCAACAAAAGTAAATTATGGAAAGACCTGTCAAAGCCAATTACCAGTTTACTCAATATTGGAATTTTGAAATTAAACCGTGAGGATGCCGCCAATAAGGATAACAACCAATATGAAATTAAAAGGATTATTAAGGCTTTTATAAGTAATGATAAACTGGAGGAAATAAAGAATAAGTTAAGCAATTATGTCAACCCTGTTCAGCAATAATCAGTCAGACAATGGCTACCGGTTAAGATACCTGGAAGTATTTAACTGGGGCACATTTAATGGCAAAGTGTATAAACTGCAACCTGATGGTCGTACATCCCTGCTCACCGGGGCAAACGGCAGTGGCAAAACAACATTGATTGATGCCCTGCTCACCCTACTTGTGCCAACTCATAAGCGGTTTTATAATCAATCGTCCGGTGCAGAATCAAAAAAAGAACGGGACGAAAACTCATACTTCTGGGGTTATCATGGAAAAATATTTTCTGAAGCCAATCAAAAAGCAGATACTGAACAACTACGTACCAAAGCAGATAATCCTTATTCGGTTTTGATTGCCTGCTTTCAAAACTCCGGCACTCAACATACCATTTCATTGGTACAAGTACGATGGTTTGGTAATGGCGGGTTGCAAAAGATATTTATAGTTTCCCCTTATCCACTTACTATCACAGAGCACTTTGGCAAAGACCATTTCGATTTTAAAGGTGACTGGAAAAAGAAATTAGTAAAGCAATATGCCAAAACAGAAATTTATAACAGCTTTAAAGAATATGCAGCAAGGTTTAGCGAACTGTTTGGATTAAGAGACAAAGCATTGTCACTTTTTAGCCAAACGGTAGGCATTAAAGTACTGGGTGATTTAACAAATTTTATTCGCCAGGAAATGTTGGAAGAAGCTGAGGCCGAAGAGCAGTTTAAAAGCCTGCATACTCATTACAGTGATTTATTGATAAGTCACAAAGCCATTCAGAAAGATGAAAAGCAGCTTGAATTACTGGCTCCTGTAATTCAAAACAAACAGAAGCTGGATGATTTACGAATTAAAAAACAAAAGCTGGATTTTGTAGAAGAACAAATGCCTTTCTTTCTTGGCAAAATAGAATATGAGTTATTGGAGAAAGATGTTGACAGGTTGGAATTGGATATTGAAATAGTACAAAAAGATAAAGAATTGATTTCAGCTTCAGTTGATACACTTGATAAAGAAAAAGAACAGTTGATTACGCAAAGGGCTGCATTGAATATTGACAGCCAAATTTCTCTTTTGAATAAAGATATTGATACGGAGACAGACAAAAGAAATCGTAAAAGTGCAGAAAGTACCCGTTACATTGGTTATTGCGAACAGTTAAAATTGGATACTCAAATTGATGAGTCAGTCTTTAGGGTTAATTATGGAAAAATTCAGGAACTAAATACATCTGTTCCGGTGGAAATAGAAAAACTTTCAGAAAAGAAAGTACGATTGAATATTGAACAAGAAAGTAAAGAGGTGAAAATAGAAAATCTGCAGCAACAGATTACTTCGCTGTTGGCAAGAAAAAACCGCATACCAGACGACCTGATTAATGCAAGAAAACGACTTATAGACATTCTCGAAACCACTGAAGAGGAGCTTCCATTTGTAGGCGAATTAATTAAAGTAAAAACAACAGAACAGCTTTGGGAAGATTCAATTGAAAAATTGTTGCACAATTTCTCCATGCAACTGTTGGTTCCTGAAAAATTCAGTAAAGCAGCAAACCAATTCATTTATAATAATGATATGCAAACAAAACTGGTATATCAAAAAATGGAAAAAAGGCCATCTAATAGTATTGTTCGCTGGCCTGCAGATGATGATGCCCTGGTAAATAAATTGGAATTAAAAGAATCAGCCCATACCAAATGGCTTGAAACTACCCTGCTTGACAGGTTTAATTATTACTGTACAAATGATTTGGAAGTTTTTTATGGTTCACCAAAAGCCATTACTTCCAATGGGCTAATAAGAAACGTAAACCGGCACGAAAAAGATGACCGGCCGGGACGATGGAATAAATCAAAATACAGGCTTGGGTGGGATAATAAAGCTACCATCCAATATCTTCAACAACAGAAGTATAATGAAGAAAAGTTACATACTAAACTGTCTGACGAAATCAAAGAACTAACACCACTTATTGTTGCTTTGCAGGTAAAGCGTCAAACCATTTCCAATCTCATACTTATAAAAAACTACGATGAAATAAACTGGGCACAACATGCCGAAAAGATTAATGATTTAAACAAGCAGGTACAGGATTTAAAAAAATCATCAGATGCGTATGAGCTAATTGTAAATCAACTTAAAGAAGTAGAAAAGAACTTAAAGCAGGCAAATGATAAAAGGGATGACCTTATTACTAAACTCAGCAAACTGGACGATGAGTATAATAAAAAGAATCTTCGTAAACTTAGCCTGAACTTTGAAGACTTGCAGGAAGCAGGAGAAAAGGAAATTCTTTTCTTTCTTACTGAAGAAGAAATTGCGTCTTCGGATATTAAAACGCTGACTCAGTTTGAAAACCTAATGACACAGGCTGCTATCAAATTAAAAGCAAGACAAAAATCAGCCGGGGCTACAGTGAATAAGCTTGAACTGGAGACTACTTCTTTAATTGCTGCATTCAAAAATCCCGGAGAAAAAATCACTAATGAATTTGCCAACTGGAGTGGTGATGTAATGAACATCAGCGGTGACCTTTCCGGGCTTGCAGACATGGAAGATTTGTATAAAACAATCCAAACCCAAAGATTGGTGGAGCACAAGCGAAGATTCAGGGACTATATGGATAAAAGTATGCTGGATGCATTAACCAGTTACCGGGCATGGCTCAATAATGAATTAAGTAAAATTGAAGACATGATTGAGGAACTGAATGTGCCATTGAAAAAAATAACCTTTAACCGCAATCCCGATACTTATTTGCAATTGGAGTGCAGGCAGCTAAGGGGAGAAAATGAAATAAATATATTCAGAGGTCAACTGAATGCAGCCATCCCAAACACACTTGATTTTGCTACGCAGAAAGACGAAAATTACCGGCTTGAAGTATTCAACAAAATTAAAGAATTAATCACAGAATTGCAGACAGAGGAAACATGGAGGCGAAAAGTAACAGATGTTAGAAACTGGCTTTTATTCAGTGCCAGGGAATATTCGGCGATGGATAATAAGGCCGGTCAATATCATGATAATACCGCCAGCTATTCTGGAGGGCAAAAAGCACAGTTTACCTACGCAATTTTAGGAGCAGCTATTGCACACCAGTTTGGTATTTTTCAACAAGGTAAACAACATAAGAGCCTTCGGTTTATTACAGTAGATGAAGCTTTCAGTAAATTAGACCCGGAAAAAAGCCAGTTCCTGATGGAATTTTGTGCCCAGCTAAATCTTCAAATATTAGTAGTTACTCCTTTGGATAAAATCAATATTGCTGAACCCTACATCAATGCTGTTCATTTTGTAGAAATAAAAAACAAGAAAAATTCTGTGTTGTATAACCTTACAATGGAGCAGTATTATGAAAAGAAAGAAAGCTTTAAACAATTAGCCGAAGTTAAAGAATGATTACTCTCAAAGAACTATTTCAAAAGTCAGATAAACAGTTTTTTAAAATTGTAAAAGCCATTCTGAATGGTGAAGTAGTATTTCCATTATCAATTTCAGCCAATAAAAGTATTTCCGGCACCAATTTCAGTGAGTTGAAAGCTGCTATTGTTCCGTTATACCAGCAATCAAAAGAAGTTAAAGGCAAAGGCTATTCCGTAGAATGGACACTGAAAACAATTGACGGTACAAAACAAAAACTGCCAGCTAAAATCTATTTTGAAACGTTAGATGATTATCTTTTTTATACCAACAGGATAGCTGATTATTCAGTTATTGAAAAAGCGTTTCACTTACTGACAGAATCCTTTCCGGCATTAACGCAATGGGCGAAGGATAATAGCCCTTTCTTGCTACATCAGGCTTCCAATATGCAGGATTTAATAAAAGTCTGCAGATATTTTTATCAGAATAATCCACCGCATAATTTGTATTTACGGGAACTCCCTATTGAAGTACACTCAAAATTCATTGAGGACAACACAGCAGCTTTGAAGAAGCTATTGGACAATATTCTACCGCAGGATTGGATAAACAAAAGTGAAACAGATTTTTCAGGACGCTACTTGGTTAAAAAGCCCACTGTATATGCACAAATAAGGCTGTTAGATGATAGTTTAAAGCATATAATTGGGTTTGATGAATTGGCATTAACGATTGACGATTCTGCATTGCTCAACTGGCAACCTGAAAAAGTATTTATTATTGAAAACAAAGCCTGCTTTCTGTCCTTTCCTAAAGTAAAAAATTCGGTGGCAATTTTTGGTGAAGGCTTTAAAAGCCGTGTAAGTAAACATATTCCCTGGCTAACCAATACACAACTTTATTGCTGGTTCGACCTCGATGCTGCCGGGTTTGAAATGCTGAATATTATCCGCCAGTATTACCCTTCATCCATGAGTTTACTGATGGATGAAAAAACATATCATCAGTTTAGCCAGTTTTCGGTTACTTCCACATACAGAAAACTACAATTAGAAAAACTGAATGATGACGAATTAAAACTGTACAGTTTCTTGCAAACAAATAGTAAAAGATTAGAGCAGGAAAGAATAACGAACAGCTATATTTTGGAAAGACTTCGTTTAATAAGCCAGTAAACAAGAATCTATTGGTTGTCAATTTTTAACTTTAAAGCAAGTAAAATACTCTTAGCAATCCCTGTATTCGCTTCAGGTAAATCATACCAATTACCGTCCTTCGTCTTATATAATTTGTAATTTATGCCAGCAGAATCTGTAATAGAATATTCATCTAAAACAGCAACAGCAGCACCTAAAATATTTTTTATTTCTACCTGCTTTCTGGTGTAAGAAAACTGTTTGTTATCGCCAAAAATAATCTGCTTGATTTCTTCAGTCTTTATATCCATTTCCATGTAGTAAAAATAACCATTCTTAAGTAAATGAAACTTTATGGATTGCTTGACTAAAAATTAGCCATGCAAACAGTAATACTGGTACAGATTTTACACCCGTTATTCTATGAATTTGCAATGGCATAAAATATTCTCAAGGAATAGATTTTGTAAAGGCATAATGTGCCGTGTCTTGCACATGGCAAGATGTACAAACGTTATACGTTTGGGTCATCTTGCCCTTCACTCCGGAGTCGTTTCGGGGTATTGAAACAGAAAACTTAAAACCATGAAGAAGTTAGAAAGTGAAGTGAGGAGCAAAATGGTAGTGGTTAGGATGAATGAAGCCGAAATAAATCAGCTAACAAAACTGCAGGGAAAAACTACCGAAAAAGATACCAGTGCTTACCTGCGGAAAGTAGCGTTGCAAAAACCTGTTACAGTAAAGTATAGAAACGAAAGTGCCGATGATTTTTTGTTGGATATGCTGAACCTAAAAAAAGAACTCAATGCCATCGGCAATAATTTTAACCAGGCAGTACACAAATTGCATATACTGGATAAAATTCCGGAGTTCCGGGTTTGGGTGCAACAGTATGACGGTTTGCAGAAAGTATTAATCAGCAAAGTAGAAGAAATAAAATTACGGATGAATCAACTCTATGAGCAATGGTTGCAAAAATAACTACACCAAAAAGTATTGAAGCTGCACTTAACTACAACGAAAAGAAAGTGCAGAAGGGAAATGCTGTTTGCCTTCATGCTGCTAATTATTTGAAAGATGCTAAGGAGATGAATTTTTATCAGAAACTTTCTGGCTTTGAAAGACTGAATAGTTTGAATGAAAGAGCAACTACCAAAACCCTGCATGTATCATTAAATTTTGACCCTTCAGAAAAACTATCAGAAAACCAGTTGTTGCAGATTGCATCGGACTACATGCAAAAGATTGGGTTTGGCAATCAACCCTACTTAGTTTATAAACATGAAGATGCAGGGCATCCGCACATACACATTGTTAGCACTACTATCAAACAAGATGGCAGCAGAATTAACACCCACAACATTGGCAGAAACCAATCTGAAAAAGCAAGAAAGGAAATTGAGCAACAGTACGGCTTGGTAAAAGCAGAAAGACAGCAGCAATTAATGAAGCCTGGTATTAAGCCGGTAGATGTTGAGAAAGCTATTTATGGAAAATCTGAAACTAAACGCAGTATTTCAAATATAGTGGGTGCAGTATTCAGTCAATACAAGTTTACTTCCCTGCCTGAGTTTAATGCTGCATTAAAACAGTTCAATGTAGTTGCAGACAGAGGAAAAGAAGCAGGCAGAATTTATAAGAACCGTGGATTAGTATATCGCATTTTAGATGTCCATGGAAATAAAGTAGGTGTTCCTATTAAAGCAAGTTCCATTTCCTGCAAACCAATACTCACAAATCTGGAAAAGAAATTTGCAGATAATGAAACTGCAAAAGAATCATTAAAGCTTTTTGTTAAAACCAAGCTGGATGAATGCCTTTCCCAATCGCCTTCCACAATGAAAGAACTGATGGAGCATTTAAAGCAGAAGAATATCTACACTCTGCTTCGCCAAAATGCTGAAGGTCGGTTGTACGGAATCACTTTTGTGGATAATCAAAACAAAGTTGTTTTTAATGGCAGTGATTTAGGCAAAGGTTACAGCGCTGCGGCATTGCAAAGCAGGTTATCTACAGGCACTGAAAAATCGCTTAACAAAGATGAAACTAAAGACAGTAGAGCCGGTGGTTCTATTCAAAAAGAAATAGGCCAGCAAAAACAACATGATAAGACAAAAACTATCACTACGAAAACTGAAAGCCATTTAGATGTATTACTATCCACAAAAGAGCAATACGATAACATACCCAACAGCCTGCTAAAAAAGAAACGGAAAAAGAAGAAACCAAATTTATAAAATGTAAACTGATGTTATGTCACACACAGGGGAAAATGAACAGGGGCTTCGGAAGATAGTTGACCTGACAAGATTTGCCAGCATCTTTATTTTGCTGCTGCATTTTTATTACTACTGCTATGTAGCTTTTGAGCAGTGGGAAATCAAAAGCACCATCACAGACCGATTGATGAAAAATATTTCCAATACAGGACTATTTCAAAATCAGCTTACATCAAAATGTATAGCATTGGGGCTGCTGGTTATTTCATTGTTTGGTGCACAGGGAAAAAAAGATGAAAAGATAAACTGGAAAAGTATTACTGCTTATTTGCTGCTTGGATTGCTGCTCTATTTTTCAAGCCAGCTACTTTTTAAATTACAGTATGATGTGCAAACAGTTGCCATTGTTTATATAGTTGCTACCGGCATTGGCTTTCTACTGATACTGGCTGGCGGCAACTTACTCAGCCGTTTAATCAAATTAAACTTAGGTGATGATGTTTTCAATTCTCTCAATGAAACTTTTCCCCAAGAAGAACGATTAATAAGTAACGAATATTCCATCAACCTTCCTGCCCGATATAATTTAAAAAACAGGGTTAGAAAAAGTTGGATAAATATCATCAATCCTTTTAGAGGTTTGTTAGTTATTGGCAGCCCTGGCTCCGGCAAAAGCTGGTTTGTGATTCAGCATGTAATTAAACAGCATATTGAAAAAGGTTTTGCCATGTTTGTATATGATTTTAAATATGATGACCTCAGTAAAATTGTTTACAACTGGCTGCAGCAAAACAAACACAACTATTCTGTAAAGCCATCATTCTATGTAATTAATTTCGACAACCTTTCTGTATCACACCGCTGCAATCCGCTTGACCCAAACAGTATGAATGACATTACAGATGCAACAGAAAGTGCCAGAACAATTTTGTTGGGGTTAAACAGGGAATGGATAAACAAGCAGGGAGATTTCTTTGTAGAGTCACCCATCAATTTTGTTACGGCTGTTATTTGGTTCTTACGAAAATATGCCGATGGAAAATATTGCACCCTGCCGCATGTAATAGAATTGATGCAGGCAGAGTATGATGAATTGTTTCCGGTGCTGAATACACAACCTGAAATTGAAGTGCTGGTAAATCCTTTCATCACCGCTTATCAAAATGATGCAATGGAGCAATTGGAAGGGCAAGTAGCCTCTGCAAAAATTGGTATGGCAAGGTTGGCTGCACCACAATTGTATTGGGTATTATCCGGGAATGATTTTACGTTGGACATAAACAACCCCAAACACCCTAAAATTGTTTGTGTGGGCAACAATCCGGAGAAGCAGCAGATTTATGGTGCGGTGTTGTCGCTGTATGTTTCCCGGTTAGTGCGGCAGGTAAACAAAAAGGGGATGCAAAAATGCAGTTTGGTATTTGATGAATTTCCTACAATTTACTTCAACAATATTGACAGCCTGATTGCCACTGCAAGAAGTAATAAAGTTGCCACCACATTGGCCATGCAAGATTTTAGTCAGTTGAAAAAAGATTATGGTAGAGAACAAGCCGATGTAATTGTAAATATCACCGGCAATATTATCAGCGGTCAGGTAATGGGTGAAACATCTAAACTGCTAAGTGAACGGTTCGGAAAAATTATGCAGGACAGGCAGAGTGTTTCCATCAACCGTATGGATACTTCCGTCAGTCACAGTAAACAATTAGATGCTGCAATTCCAGCCAGTAAAATTGCAGCTCTTTCTTCAGGTGAGTTTGTGGGCATGGTTGCCGACGACCCATTAGAAAAAATCAAACTAAAAATGTTTCACTCCGAAATCATCAACGACCATGAAAAACTAAATGCTGAAGTGAGTAACTACCGGGATATTCCTGCGGTTACCAATGTTACCCAACAGCAGGTGCTGGATAATTACTACCAGGTGAAGATGGATATTAAGCGGTTGATTGGGGAGGAAGTGGGGAGGTTGAAGGAAATGCAGCAATAACGCAGTATTTCACCTTCAACTAAACAGCTTAAATTGTCAACAAAACTGTGTTTTTGGGAAATATTTACTCTTTTTTGAGAATTTTATTATGTATTTTGGAAATTAATTTCCTATATTTGGCATTAAATATAAATTAATGAGGGGATAATATCCCTGTTAACACATTTATGGAGCATTTCAACATCATACAAGCATTGTGTCGGTCTGCGCTAACGAACCCTTCAGATGCTATTATACATCAGGTCGAAAGACTAAAAGAGGCGTTGGAAAAAGATGGGCATAAGAAAGAGGCAAAATCATTATCCGTTTTATTGAATTCAGTAAATAAAACCTTTGACATGGCTCCGAGCAGAATTCAGCGGTCGTTTTCTGGATTAAAGGGCGAAGAACTAACATACAAGACTCCTATTCCCGTTGACAAAGAAACGGCCACTCCTCTTGCAGAAATTATTTTCCCAAACGACTTACCTTCTGAGCCACCTCTATTTAGCGCAAATGTTGAGATGGCTATTGAATCAATTTTAAATGAGTGGAGGAATTTTGACAAACTTTCTAATATTGAAGCACATCCATCAAGGTCTTGTTTAGTGTATGGCGCTCCCGGTACTGGAAAAACTCATCTTGCACTTTGGATAGCACGGCAACTAAATATTCCTGTCGTATTAGCTCGTTTAGACGGTTTGATGTCTTCTTTCTTAGGTACAACATCTCGTAATATTGGTAATCTTTTTTCTTTCGCATCTAAATACCAATGCATTTTGTTATTAGATGAATTTGATGCAATTGCCAAATTAAGAAATGACCCTCAAGAAGTTGGTGAAATCAAAAGGGTTGTTAATACGCTCCTTCAAAATTTAGATAGCAGAAAAGAGCTAGGTTTTACAATTGGGGTGACTAATCATGAAAGTTTATTAGACCCCGCTATTTGGAGAAGATTTGAAGTACAAATCGAAATTCCAAAACCATCGTACGAAGTGATGGCAACATTAATAAGTAAAAAGCTTTCTCCTTTGGAATTGGAAGAGAATGAAATAAAGTTTCTTTCATGGAGTATAGAAGGTGCATCTGGTGCAGATGCGGAAATGCTTGTAAAATGGTTGAAAAAGGCTTATGTACTAAATTCGGAAAATAGTATTGTGGATTTACTTCGAAAATTTGCAATCCTAAATACAGGAAGGATAGAACTTAAAAAAAGAAATATTTTAGTTCACAGCGATGAAGAACTAACTCATGCACTGTTGGATGATAATAGGTTTTCATTTAAACAAAAAGATATTGCACAATTATTAGGGGTTACTCCTTCCTCTTTAAGCAAACAGTTATCTAAAATAAAAGAAACTGAAAAAATAAATTATGGCGAATAGTCCAATTCAAATTGTCTTAAATACAAACGATTTTATTGAATCGTGGGACCGTACTGGTGGTGGCCCTAACAAAGATTTTTATGCTGGCCAAGACGAGGAGTTTGTTACTCACCGTGATAAAATCTACAATGAACTTCTAGCAATAAGAGATATGCAGATAGAAAATGAGTTTTCAGAAATTTCTTATGCGAAACTCACTTTAAAGCAATCTGCCTTAGCTAAAAGTCATAGACCAACTACAGCTATGTTTAGTAAGGATATTGCTCCTGTTGTTGGTGCTGGGGATTTGGGAGAATTATATGTAGAACTCCAGCCTAAATACATCAGCAAAATCAACGAAAAAGTTATGCAGGCTGAAACGTTTACAAAATGGAAAGAAGTAACTATAGGGGGTAAAACTAAATCAGTTCCTCACCCAAGTAATATAAGAAGTGAGATAGGTTCTATTGACGAAATAAAACCTTATACTGCTTCTGATAAAAGGAAATTCTCGGTAACGGAAGGATTAAAGTGGATATCCAATCCACAAACAGGTGGGGCATATATAATTGAACTATTTGACACTCCTCCTCCAAGACATGAATGGGATAATTTATCCCCTCAAAAATATAAGTTGTTTAAAAGTTTTACCGATGGGCTATCAAAATTCGGAAATGGATTAATTGTTTCGAGGCTGGTAGATAGTGATAAAAATTCAGCAATGATTGGTGTAAGGCTTGAGGAAAGCGATGCTCCCGCAAATATTCAATTAATGCCATCTCAATCACCCGTAAGAAGACAAAGTGCAGTAAAGAAAATTATTCAGGACAAGCAAAAACATGCTGAGTTACTTAATTTTTTGGATGTGCATCCTTTAGTAAAGAAAATAGTTTTACCTCCGATAATTTCAAGAAGTGCAGTTATTTCAAAAGCTAAAATCGGAGAAAAATTTAAAGTGCCTGTAATTAAACCCAAAACAACTTATCCTAAGGTAGCAATTGTTGATGGAGGCGTTTCTTCAATATTAAAGGATTGGGTAGAAGATAGGTGGGGGCTCCTGAGTAGTTCGGATAAAGACGAAGACCATGGAACATTTATTGGTGGACTATTAGTAGCAAGTAATAATTTAAATGGCGCAGAGATTTGCAAAGAGTTAGATGGTTGCAGAATAATTGATTTAGACATCCTTCCAAAAGCTGAATTCTTTGCGAATTACTATAATAAACCATTAGAGTTTTTTAAAGAGTTAGAAATTGCAGTGAAAGAACTCAAGGCAAAGACGGGGGTAAGGATTTTTAACTTTAGCCTTAATATAGAAGAGCATGTTTCAACTGATGGATACAGTCCACCTGCTAAAATGCTGGATAAGATTGCAGAAGATAAAGATGTTATTTTTGTGATTTCAGCAGGAAATACAAAGCGAAATGATTTTCGCAAAGAATGGCCAGAAGATGCTTCAGAAGCATTAAGTTCTTTAGCGTCTGCAAGAAATGATACAATTAAAAAACCAGCTGAAAGCTGTAGAAACTTAAGTGTATCAGCTTTAAACCCTCCGAATTTAAAGGGAATAGTGCCATATGCTCCAAGTAACTATACTTGCCGTGGGCCAGGAATAAGAGTAGGATTAAAACCCGATGTGGCACATGTTGGTGGTTCAGGAACCAAAGTTAGTGGAGACGGTCATGGTCTACTATCAATTGATACCACAGGAGCAATTGTTGATGGATGTGGAACAAGCTATGCGGCACCGCATGTATCTAAAACACTTGCCAGTCTAGACCATGCCATTGAAGGTGATGTTTCCAGAGAAACTCTAATTGCGCTTTTGGTTCATCATGCTTCTTTACCGGAAGCATTGCAGGATAAGAAATTAAAAGATGTAATAAAACATTTAGTTGGTTTTGGAATGCCAGAATATTCAGAGAGTATAATAGAAGGTAATGATAATTCAATTACCCTTGTGTTTGCCAATAGAATTTACCCAGGTTTGAAAATGAGTTTTGATTTTACTTGGCCGCCTTCTTTAATAAAAAATGGAAAATGTTGTGGATATGCAAAACTAACTGTAGTGAGTACTCCACCGTTCGATTATCGTTTTGGGGCAGAATTTGTAAGAGTCAATATAGAAGGGCATTTAAGGCAACAGCAAAAAGATGGTAAATTTAAAGGGCGTCTTGAACCAGTTTACTTACCCGATAAGAACGATAACCATCTCTATGAAAAAGACCAGATTGCACATGCGTTTAAATGGAGTCCCATTAAAGTGTTAGAAAAAACTTTTCCAAACGGTGTAGGACCTAGTACCAACTGGAAATTAGATATAGAATATTTGGCTCGTGATGGTGAAGATATTCCAAAGACTGGTGTACCGTTTACAGCATTACTTACTATTGCTGACCCAAACGGCAACGAACCAGTATTCAATGATATGAGACAAACTTTACAATCACTCGGTGTTCAAATTCTTGATATAAAAACTGCAGCAAGAATCGTTCCGAGGGTATAAATAGGTAGTAAATCATTTAATGGGAAAAGTAAACACAATTATACTTTGCTGTTATTGTGGTATCAGAGATGCAACAATAAGAGACCATGTATCTCCAAAAGCAATCTTTAACAAGACCACGGCCAGATGATTTGATTACTGTCCCATGCTGTTTTGAATTTAATAATCAGGCAGCACCATTTTGATGAAAAATTCAAGGCTTGTTTAGGAATGCATATTGCAAGACAAGGTGGTGAAGCTGAGAGGCTATTTAAAGAAGGTATCTTACGAACAGCAAAGTATAACACTAAGCTAAGAAAGAGTATTTTCAAACTAATGTATCCGTAGGGACGAGGCTCATGTAAAAACTTATTGGTTCAATGTGCCTCCAAAAGGATTTGATGATAAATTTTATGAAGTTTCAATTGCAAATGGAACATTTAAGTACCAGATTAACAAAGTAGAAGAAGCAGATTTTGATTCGTTCTGGTTATTTAGTTTTTATAACGGTCATTTTGCTGGCAACTTGATATTATCAGCAAAAAACTCAAACTGACTTGAAAATATATTTGTCATGAGTACTTGATTATCTGTGCCAAGACTTACAACTTAACTTGTCGCCATTCTAACCAGCCGATGAAAGGATTGCGACGCAACGAAAATGCCATGAAATGTTGAAACTGGTAATACCCTAATAATTTACCCAATTCATCCCATTAGAAAAAAATTGTCGTCATTTTCAACGGTGTCGGCTTAAAAAAGTGGGGAGGTAAGTTAACCGTTACTACTTTTCCCAAATAACGCTAATAGTGTAGTTATAAGATTTGGCATGTAAGCAATATTCAAAAAACTTTGAATCAGGTTCGTCGTCATTTTTCATTTGAAACCAATCTGACTTCCATATATCCTGTTTTGACTCATCTCCATAGTATGTTTTCCCTTTTGTAAATACTTCGTAAGCTACAGAGCCTGTTGGTGGCGGTGCATCATATTCAAAGGGGCAAAAATGATAAAAGTCATCTGACTTCTTCCACCATTTCATTTTGTTATCCTTACAATACATGATAAAAACTGGATGATTGCCCCGCTTTACAAATTTTAAAATTGCGGCAGTCTTACTGACCTGGAAACGATTAGCCAGGTGCTCAACAACTTTCGGTTCAAACTTTTTTCTTTCACACTCTTTATGAAAAAGTTCGGAAGGCATTAAAAACTCAGCCGCAAATTCGTTGGCTTCCATTTCATGTGGCCCTGCTTTGTACCAGTTCATTAAATCTTCTTCCGTATCGGAAAAAATGGACTTTAAATGCCTGTGCATTTCGTAATGTCCTAACTCATGTGCAGCAGCAAACCGCTTTTTTGTTTCAAATTGTATGTTGGAGTTGATTGTTATTATTGACCTGTTATCTACAGATACTATTTCACCTTCTTTACCCACTAATGGCACTTCTTCATAAAATGCTTTTCTCCCAAAAATAATTTTCTTTAATGGCTCTTCAGTAGGGTCATTCAATCCACATTCATCCAATACCTTTTTTGCTGCATGTTCTGCTGCTGTGTATGTGAAATTCATTTTTCGTTATTATTCCGCTTATTCATAAACTTCAATGTAAAATGCCGGATAAGAATATTTCTGATATCATCCTGACTTAGATTTTCTACATTCCGGAAGCTCATAGAGAGTTCTTCTTTTTGTACAAGTTCCGGCAAAGAAAAATTGATACTGGCTAATAAATTATCAACCCATGACGTTGCTTCTTCTTTTACAGTTTCGGCAGCTTGCATTTCATTCTCAGTTCTGCTGGCATTAGCCAGCATCTGCATTTTCTTCACTCTTTTCAACCCTTCCGAAATCAGCTTATCTGTATTTACTCCTTCAGATGCAAGAAATGCTTTTGCAGCTTCTTTGCTACTGCTATCGTTTTCGGCTGTACTGAGAAACAGGTTTACAAAATCAGATTTACTTTGATTTGTTTTTTTGCTCATACCGTTTGTGTGTTTTTGTTGAAATGAGCAGCAGCCCTGTTGATAACAGTATTCAATCGGCGCATTCCATTGTCAAATGCAACTGCTGTCATGGTAAACTCTTCTATCACTTCCCTTCGCTTCATACCATAAGTGTAAATACCCAAAAAAATGTTTTCTGCATCAGCATCTCCCTGCACTTCTTTTTCAATAAATTCTTTGATAGCATTATAATCAATATCATCCGGGAATAATGCTGCAGTGTAAGGTAGCACCCGTTCAGAGTAGGAAGATGAACCGTCTTCTTCATCTTCCTCACTGTCCTCCGCAAAAATATCATCAGTTTGATTGTTCTCCTTTCTCCGCAGGTCGTTGGCAACAAACGACCGCACCAGGTTATATTTCAAATATTCAAGCAACTCACCCTTGTTGGGGTCAAATTTTTCCGGTTCTTCCAGATATTTGCCAATTGCTGCATAAACATAGTCTTCCACTTCCTTGCCCATCAGAAAAGTAGCGGTTTTTTCTCCCCTGAACCAGGGTTTCCCTCTTGTCCATGAGTGGGTAAAGGCCGTAAGCCTTAAAATAATTTCCTCCCAGTCCATATGAGTTTGGTTTCCTGTATCTCTACTCATTTATCACCTGTTCATGTTAGTATATGTTGGTAAAATAGTTTTTTTTACGGCCACCTGCAAAAAAAACCTGTTAGCCAACATATAGTAGATATAAACAAACTTTTATAAAAATGGAAAAAGAAACAGAAAACTTAGGGGGTAAGGAACCTCATGAGGAAATCATTGATGTGGAGGCTTATACAAAAGAAGGTAAAAAGCCCCCGGTTGGTAAGAAGTATAAGGTGAAAATTGACGGTCATCACTACACCTTCGACCACCATCTTGTAACTGGCAAGGAGCTATTGGAAAAAGCTGGAATTACTCCACAGGAGTGCTTTTGGCTGTACCAAAAATTAAAAGACTGTGATTTTGAAAAAATTGACCTTACTGAAAAGGTTGATTTATCAAAGGGCGGTGTTGAACATTTTGTGGTGAAACCAACCGAAGTGTTTAATTACTTCGTGGATAACGAGCCTGAAACCACCGACCAAAAGGAGTTAACTCCAAATCAAATGCTGGAAGCGGCTGGATTAACGCCTGTAAGTGATTACTACCTTGTAAGGATTAATCCGGATGGCAGCCAGACTTCCCTTAAAGACAGCCCAAATACACCGTTGAAAATGGTATGTCCGGCTGTAAAATTTATATCAGCCTTCAGGGGTGAAACCAATGTATCTTAAATTTCAGCGTATGGCAAAATTAGACTTCATCAATCAATTGCAGGCTCTTGGCTATTTAGTTCAGGAGCCTGCTCCTGATTTTATATCATTTGAGTATGAAATACCTGTTGGCAAATTTACCGGGCAAAAAGTATTGATGGGATTACAGGTACTTGATAGCTTTCCGATGAATGCTCCGCCGGGGCCTCATTTTAAACCACATCTTTTACCTGTATCCGGCGGTGGGGGTGTGCATCCATACGGAGCCATTCATGCAAGCCCTTTAGGTGCTGATTGGCAATACTGGAGCAGGCCATTTAATAATGAATGGAACAGAACAGATAAAACTGTGAAATCTTATTTAGCACATATCAGAAATTTATTTGCAACTATAGTATGAAAACATTTAGCGTAGTAATGACAGATGAGGTTCATCAGGAACTTTTTGCTCACCTCATCCGGGAAGATGAGCAGGAAGACTTGTGCTTCGCAACCTATATTCCCAGTAACGGTACTAACCGAAATACCGGAATATTGTCGCAGATAATATTACCAGAAGAAGATGAAAGAAATGTTCACGGCAACGTGGGCTTTCTTCCTCATTATTTTGAACGGGTATTAAAAATAGCTGCTGAAAGAAAAGAAGGCATTGCATTTTTGCACTCTCATCCATCATCAGGCTGGCAGGGAATGAGTGAAGATGATATAATAGCAGAAACAAGAATGTCGCCTTCAGTAATGGGGCTTACAGGATTCCCATTGTTAGGATTAACCTTGGGAACAGATGGAGCCTGGAGTGGAAGGTTTTGGATAAAAGATGAAAAGGAGAAAAGAAAGTATAACCGCAACTGGTGTGATGCAGTAAGGGTGATAGGTAAAAAGCTAAGCATTACATACAATGATTCTATATTACCTCCCATTTTTGATTCAGCAAAACAATTACGTACTATTTCTGCATGGGGAAGTAAAACGCAGGAAGACTTGTCCCGTTTAAAAATTGGGATTGCAGGGTTAGGCAGTGTCGGAAGTATTGTAGCAGAAATACTGGCAAGAACAGGCATTGCCAATTTTACATTGATTGATTTTGATGCAGTAGAAGAAAAAAACCTTGACAGGCTCACTAATGTTTTTAAAGAAGATATTGGAAGAGCTAAAGTGTTAGCTGTAGCGGATGGAATACGCAAAAGTGCTACCGCTCCTAAAGTAAAAATTACTTCTTGTGAATATAGTATATGTGAAAAACAGGGATTTGAAACAGCGTTAAATTGCGACATCATATTTAGTTGTGTAGATAGACCCTGGCCCCGGCAGGTACTGAATTTCATTGCCTATGCACACTTAATACCAGTTATTGACGGGGGTATATTGGTTCGTACCAATAAACGAAATACAAATATTATTGGTGCGGACTGGAAGGCGCAAACAGTTGGCTACAAAAGGGCCTGCCTGGAATGTTTAGGCCAATATAAAACGGAAAATGCAGTACTGGAAATAAGTGGTAAGCTGGATGACCCCGAGTACATTAAAGGATTGGATAAATCCAAATTTTTGGATGCCCATGAAAATGTATTTGCATTTAGTTCCCATCTTGCTTCGATGGAAGTATTACAAATGCTGACGCTTTTTATTGCGCCATCCGGAATAAATAATGTTGGGCAACAGCTGCATCACTTTGTTTTAGGCACTATGGATGTTGATACCAGCAAAGAGTGCCATGAAAATTGTTTTTTTCAATCTGTAATTGGTAAAGGTGATTTAGCCGGCGTAACAGTTTATGGAAAACATGAAATTGCTGAAATTTCAAGAAAGCTAAGAGTAAAAGAGGATGATATAATAAAGGTAGGAAATCTGCAATCTTTAGAGGGTGAAAAATCATTCTTCAAAGTCATTAAACGTTTCATCACTCAGTTTTTTAAGGTCATGTCATTAATCTGATTTATTTTCAGTAACATGAAGTTAGTAACTCAACCTGAAGAGTTTTGTTGTTATTGTGGTATTAAAAAGGCTACTACAAGAGACCACATTCCTCCAAAAGCAATTTTCAACAAACCACGACCGAGTGATTTGATTACAGTTCCATGTTGTTTTAAATGCAACAATGAGGCTTCAAAATTTGATGAAAAGTTTAAAGCTTATTTGGGTATGCACATTGCCAGGCAAGGTGGAGAAGCCGAGAGGCTTTTTAAAGAAGGTGTTTTACCTACTGCAAAACATAATCATAAATTACGCAGGGATATTTTCAACTCAATGTATCCGGTAAACATTGCAACTAAAGCAGGAATTATAACAGGTAAAGGCATGGCTGTTCCCTGGGATAATGCGGCACATGACATAACAATTGAGAGGATAATCCGGGGATTATTTTTTCATCATTATGGCAAAATAATTGGAAAAAGTGCTGCCATCAATACCTATTGGTTCAAAGAGCCGCAAAGTGTTTTGGATGATAAGCTCTACGAAACTTCTATAGCAAATGGAAATTTTAAATACCGTTATAATAAAGTAGAAGAATCTGAATTTGATTCTGTATGGCTTTTTAATTTTTACAATGGTCATTTTGCTGGTGGAATGGTTTTGACTTCACAGATAGAGCTTTATCAAAATCAATTACGCAATTTTAATAAATGAATAACCACTGGAATTTACCCGATATTCCTCATAAAGGCTGGCGTCTTTTGGATGTTATTGATATTAGAGAAGATGGACAATCCGTAGAAGATACGGATTATGAAACTTGCATGATGTGCGGAAACGAAAGGATTCGATATGTACATATTGTTGAGCATAATGAGATAGATGAAGAATTTAGGGTTGGCTGTGATTGTGCTGAGAAGATGACGAATGACTATGTTAATCCTGGACAACTTGAAAGGAATTTAAAAAACAGGGCTGTCCGGCGTTCAAAATGGATTTCAAAGGAATGGCATTTTAATGAAAAAGGAAATCAATACCTTAAAAAGGACGGACATTATTTCTTGATTTTTAAGGACACAAAATCGGGGAAGTTTAAATGCAAAGTAGATGAAATATGGGGCAAGAAATTTTTCAATACAGTTGAAGAAGCAAAAGCTGCAGCCTTTAATGGAATTGATTATTTGAAAGAAAAAGAAGAATGGTAAACCTTTAATCTTGTAATTTTAAGCCCCTACAAAACAATTATTCCAACAACTTCCCCAATTCATCCGTATCAGGCAATAGCCCTTTCATTTGCACCGGTGTTTGTTTGGAAGTTTTATAAGTAGCCACACCCATTGCCTTATCAAAACTTTTAATAGCAAACTCAACCACGGTGTTATTTTTTTCTTTGCAAAGCACAATACCTATGCTGCTGTTTTCCTGCTGCAGTTTTACTTTTTCATCCAGCACATTCAGGTAAAAATTAAGCTGCCCGGCATCGGCAGGTTTAAATTTTCCTTTCTTCAATTCAAAAGCCACCAGGCATTGCAGATGCCGGTTAAAAAAGAGCAGGTCAATAAAAAATTCATCGCCATCCACTTCAAGCCGGTATTGATTGCCAATAAAGCAAAAACCTTTGCCCATTTGCAGAATAAAGTTGCGGATGTTTAAAACTACCTGCTGCTCAATATGGCGTTCATCATCCAGTTCATCACCGGCAATAAAATCAAGCAGGTATTCATCCTTAAATACTTTTAGTGCAGACGGCTTCAGCGTTTCTATCAAAGTGTTATGGAAATTGTTGGGTAGTTTCCCTTCCTTTCCGAACAGGTCGTTTTCAAGGTGGTGTTCCAGCACTGTCAGCGACCAAAAATTGGTTGCAGTAGAATGGATATAGAAAATCCGGGCTTCCCAGGGCTTTATTTTAGTTATAATTGTAAAATGGTGGGAGAAGCTAATGCCCATAAAAGCCTCATGGAAGGCCTTATTTTCAATTAGGTTCGACAGTGTCGAACTAATTGAAAAACCCTCTCCGATACCAGCCAGCCCAATTTGGTTCGACGGCGTCGAACCAATTAACAGATGGGGAGCATAAGCCTCAGCAAACAGCCTTATTTTTTTAAGATTACCCGGCGAGAAGCCCTTTAGTCCGGGCAACTCTTTTTGCAGGTCTGCCGAAATTTGGTCAAGGACTTTGGCACCCCATTTCTGGGACTTTATCTTCTCCGAAATCATCAACCCGGTTTTAAAGTATAGCGTCAATTGCTCCCTGTTGGCCAGTCTGGCGGCCACATACCGGCTTTGTACAATTTGCCTTTTTATAGACTGTATAAATTCGATATATCCTTTATCAAGTTTCATACTTTTAAAATTTATAATTTTAAACTGTTCAAAATCACACGATAAAAGCCACTACATCTTCAACCCCTTTCCGCTTCTGTTTCTCAACTTGGGCAACAATGTATTATCTGAAACAGCTTTTAATTTCTTGTTGTATTGAATAGCTGTTTTATTCAAATTCGTTTCACCGTTGCCTAAATGCGCTGATTCTTCCTTTTGGCTGAATTCGTTTTTTGTTAAACCTTGCTGTTTTGAACGGGCATAGTTCAAAACCTTTTGGATAACGAAACTGGCATTTTCAAAACCTTTCCGTACAAATCTTTCAATTCTATTCGGGAAAGCCATTTTTTCAAGGCGCTTTACCTCAGCCTGTAAAATCTTGTAGGCAACCTTCTCATCCTGATTTACAGGTATTTTGTATTTGGCTTTAATCTGATTAAAACATTCCAGTTTAGCCCTAATGACATAACCGTAATCGGCCACATGATTGCCAAATACCCCCTGCAAATTTTTGAGGTTGTCATTCCAAGCAGTGATTTCATTCAAAATCCGGTTGTTATTTTCCATTTTCAAGATGTGTTTTATTCCACTTTGCTTTTTCGAGTCAGGTTAACTATCAGGCTGTTTTACTTGCTAGCCCATCAAATAGTTTTCACTTTTACCCCTTGAAAGGCTCCAAAAACAAAAGACTCACAACCTCTTATGCAATCATAAGATTCGCAAGTCTTGTCAAATCAGGTATAAAGTGGTTCGAGAATTGTACAGTTGGGGGCACTCTTAAAAAAGCTTCACATAGGTGGAGCTTTTTTAATATAACTTGATTCGAATTCTGAGTTAACAATCGCATGTAAACAGGAAAAGCGTTACCAGGTAAATACTTCCCAGCAATAGCGCCGCTTTTGTAACTGCATTAATTTATAAAGATGGAAACCTCTTACATGTAACTATTTTAAAATTATATTTGCCTTCGATCAGGTTTGTTATGAAAAAAAATTCTTATTCGCAATACAATTGTAATATCGCAGAATTGCAACAGCAAATTGCAGTCTTTGAAGATGCGGCGGCATATAAGAATCTTTTTCATTGCCTGTTTCCTTCAATACAAAATTTTGCTTATTCAATTGTTCACTCACGTCAGCTTGCTGAAGAAATAGCTTCGGATGTTTTAATGGAAGTATGGATAAACCGTCTAAAATTGATGGAAATTAAAAACTTGCGGTTTTATCTTTTTACCAGTACCAAAAATGCCTCATTAAAAAAGCTAAAGCAGGAAAACAGGCATCGACAGTTTTCACTCGATGACCTTAAAGCTGAGTTTATTTCTGAATATGGAAATCCTGAGGAAATATTGGATGGACATGAACTGGAAAAGAAAGTTTTTGACGCAGTAAGCGAACTGCCTCCCCGGTGTAAAATAATTTACAAACTGGCGAAAGAAGACAAACTAAAATATTCAGAAATTGCAGAACTTCTGGAAGTAAGTATAAAAACTGTTGACAATCAGCTTGTTATCGCAAATAAAAAAATAATCTCCGCAATCACCTCCTTTATACCAAAAAAATAATTTTTTTTTTGGGGGGAAATGCCTGTTCTGGTACTCTTTAAGTGTGATATGCTTCAATCGGAAGAAGAAAGAATTCTAACACTTATTACCCGTAAGCTCATGGGTGAGGCTACAAGTTCTGAACTGGAGGAACTTGAAAGTTTTATTTCACGTTACCCCGCTTATGCCGAAAAAGAAGCACGCCTTTCTGAGGTTTGGAGTAAGCCGCCTGTTGTTGATAGAGAATTTGTTGAAGCCACATTTGTTGCACATACTAACCGTATGAAGGATTTTGGGTACGAACTGACTACTATTTCAGATGAATTAACGAAGAAACCATTTTGGTTAACCCGAAAAAAAGTGCTGTACCCTGTTCTTGCTTTGTTTGTTCTTGTTGTTACTATTTCTATTTACCGATTTACTGCCAACAAAAATCGCCCGACTGAAACGGCTGCTGTTGAAATCAATAATGAAGTTAGTACCAGAAATGGCAGCCGCACTCAAATACAATTGCTTGATGGATCAACAGTGTGGTTAAATGCAGGCAGTAAACTTAATTACGGTAAAGATTTCGGACAAAAACAGAGGGAAGTTTATCTTACCGGTGAGGCTTTTTTTGATGTTGTAAAAAATCCACACAAGCCGTTTATTATTCATACCAAAGCAATTGATGTAAGAGTGTTGGGTACACAGTTTAATGTACGAAGTTATCCAACTGACAAAATAGTAGAAACCAGCCTTATAAGGGGAGTTGTGGAAGTGTTAGTAAAAGGTAGGGGCGAAAAATGGGTAATCCACCCAAATGAAAAATTGCTGGTAGAAAATGTTTCATCTCAGGAGGAGTTACAAAAAAAACCTGAAACAATTCAGCCAGTTCGTGGCAAAATGGTTGAAGTAGCCATTAAACCTTTAACATACCAGTTTAATGATTCTGTAGCTGTAGAAGCCGCATGGGTTAAGAACAAGCTTTCATTTAAAGATGAACCGTTTAGTGAAGTTGCCAAAAAGCTTGAGAGGTGGTATGATATTGAAATTGAATTCAAAAATGAATCTGCAAAAAACCTGATGATGAAAGGGACGTTTGTTAATGAGACTTTGCAGAAAGCACTTGAAGCGCTTGAGTTTTCATTTGGTTTTAAATATTCTTTGCGGGGGAATAAAGTAATCATTTACTAATATTTATATACTGCGTTTTAACTAAAAACTGATTGCTATGCTTATCTTCTTAAACTCGTCGTAGTTTTTTTATACGAAGCGGAAATGAACGCATTTCCTTGTCTTTAAACGTTACTTCCGGAAACTATAATGTTTCCTAAAAATGAGCTACTAAAATAACATGTATGAAAAAATTGAATTTTAATAACGGGCGACTAAGTGCCCTGAAAAAGCCGTTCTTGATAATGAAACTTACTTTATTACTTACTGTTTACTGCACGTTTCATGCTTTTGCCGGCCTTGATGCACAATCAATCACGCTCAAAGCAAACGACACAGAAATTTCACAATTGCTGAATACGATTGAGAAACAGGGGAATTTTCGATTTCTCTACAATACTCAAATGAAAGATTTAAAGCAAAGAGTGACAATTAACTTACAAAATGCACCATTAAATGAAGTTTTGACACAATTATTTACCGGAACTTCAATCAGCTACAAGCATCTTGATGATAACCTGATTGCGTTGCGTTCTTCAGACCCGGCCGATGCAGATATTCGTGTAACCGGTCGCATCACAAACGAAGCTGGTGAAGGTACATCTGCTTCTGTAAAAGTGAAAGGCAGCCCGGAAGGAACTGCCACAGATGCAAATGGTAATTTTTCATTAACGGTTCCGGATAACGCTGTATTGGTAATTTCTGCAGTAGGGTACGAAACACAGGAAGTAGCAGTAGATGGCCGCCAGCAAATCACAGTAAAACTTGTTCAGTCAACTCGCAAAATGGATGAAGTGGTGGTTATAGGATATGGTTCTTTGAGAAAAGTTGAAATAACAGGCTCTGTTAACCAGATAAAAGGCGACGAACTTGTTAAACAGGGAAGTCCTAATGCTGCCAGCGCCTTACAGGGGAAAATTCCAGGATTACAGGTATCAAATTATGGCTCTCCTGGTGCATCACCACAAATTACTCTTCGAGGCATTGGAACTGTATCAGGCTCATCAACTCCGCTGTTTGTTGTGGATGGAATTTGGTTTGGTGATATAAGCTTTTTAAATCCTGCTGATATTGAAAGTGTGAGTGTTTTGAAAGATGCTGCTTCAGAATCTATTTATGGTGTAAGGGCTGCTAATGGCGTAATATTAATTACAACAAAAAAAGGAAAGGCAAATCAGTCAAGCGTTAATTATAATGTGGCTTATGGCTGGCAAACGGTTACTAACCAGATTAAAATGGCAAATGCTCAAGAATATGCAACCATGGTAAATGAGTTAGCTGTTATCAATCACAACCCTGCATTTCTTGATCCTGCACAGTATTCCGAAGGTACCGACTGGTATCATCAGATTTTGAGAAGTGCTTCAATCGCAACACATCAATTGTCTTTCAATGGCGGTACTGAAAAAGCCTCCTATTCACTATCGCTTGGGTATCTAAACCAGGATGGTATTGTTGAAACAAATAATTTTAAGCGTTATACTGCACGCATGCAAACCGATTTTCAGCCTAAGACTTTTCTGAAAGTTGGGTACAATATTGCAGGTTCTTTTATGCAGTCTAATGATATTAACGGCTCAATATTCAGGCAATTGTTTACGGCCGGCCCTGTTGTTCCTGTTTTTTACTCTGATGGTACTTATGGTGATCCTAATGATTACAAATTAGGTGGCGGTAATAATTACAATCCACAGGCAACAATTGACTTCTTTAATCAAAAATCAAAAACATATCGTTATAATGGTGGTGCATATATTGAAGCAAAATTTGCCAAGCATTTTACATGGAAAACAACAGGTGGCGGTGAAATAGGGCAAGGGGAAGTGAGGTCATTTACTCCTGTTTATTCTGCAACTCTTTCGCAAAGAAATACTACTTACAGCTCTCTCACCAAATCACAGTCGGCTTCCCGCTACTGGATATTGGAAAATACACTTGCTTACGAAAACAAGTTTGGCGATCACAGTTTAAAAATGATAGCCGGACAGTCGGCTCAACGAACAAAATCGAGCAGTTTGTATGGTACTGCAAACAGTGTTCCTTATTATTCCGATGCAACACTATACCTTAGTTTAGGAAACGATTCTACCCGAAGCACAGGAGATGGGGGGGCGTTAGAAACAAGTAATTCTTATTTTGGAAGGTTGAACTATTCATTTCTGAGCAAGTATTTTTTCATGGCTTCATTGCGTGCTGATGGTTCATCAAAATTTACCAGTTGGGGCTATTTCCCATCTTTCGGTGCATCATGGCTTATTTCTAATGAAAAATTCATGGCAAACCAAAAGGTATTCAATACATTAAAAATCAGGGGTAGCTGGGGTAAAATCGGAAATAAGGATGTACCTATTGGCGTAACACAGCTTACAGTATCCGGGTATCCGGTTGCAGTATGGGGTAATGGTAGTACTTCTACAGCTCAAAATATTGCAACAGTTGTGCCCCCTGTACTTCGTTGGGAAGTTGGTGTAGGTACAGACATAGGCTTTGAAGCGGGGCTATTAAACAACAGGCTCTTTGTTGAAGCTTCGTATTACAATAAACTTACAAAAGATGCAGTTTTTGTAATGCCTATATTAAGTTCTGTTGGAATGAATGGCGGTATTAACGGCAACCAGGCAACATTCAGGAACCGTGGGATTGAATTGAATTTTACCTGGAAGGACAATATTGGTAAAAATTTCAATTATTCTGTTGGCGGTAACCTTACTTACAACAATAACATTGTATTGAAAGTTGCGGGTGGTCCTTCCGCAATAATAAGTGGAGGAGGTAGCGGATTAACAGGCGGAGCTACTGCTACACGTACTTACCAAGGGGTGCCTATTGGAGAGTTTTTTGGTTACCAGGTGTCTGGTATTTTCCAAAACGCATCAGAAGTTGCAGCATCAGCTCAGAAAACAACAGCACAGCCCGGCGATTTTATTTATGTAGATCAAAACAAGGATGGCACTATTGATAAAAAAGATTTGATAGATATGGGAAGTCCTCATCCTAAATATCAGTATGGAATTAATACAGCATGCTCTTATTTAAACTTTGACTTTGCTATCGATTTCCAGGGTGTAGCAGGTGTAAAAATTTATAATGCAAATCTGGGCTGGCGTTATGGTAATGAAAATTTCACTGAGGAATTTTATAAGAATCGCTGGCATGGGGAAGGTACTTCCAACTATTACCCTTCTGTAAATATAGGTGGTGGTCAAAACTACCTGCCAAATACTTTTTATGTGGAAGACGGTAGTTATTTCCGTATCAGAAATATTCAGTTGGGATATGCTATTCCAATGGCAGTACTTGACAGGATACACATCAAAAAACTGAGAGTATATGCCAGCGCACAAAACGCAGTTAATTTATTTAAGTACAGAGGATTCTCACCTGAAATTGCAGGCGGAGGAACTCTTGCCAGAGGAATGGATGCAAATGTTTACCCACTTTCGGCCACTTATAATTTTGGTTTGAACTTAACCTTTTAAAAAAAATTAGAATGAAGAAGACTGATAAAAATAAATTCCGGGCAGTTAAATCAGGTACTCTGATCATGTTGAGTACAATGTTATTGTTGTCTGCCTGTAAGAAGAGTTTTTTGGAATTACCAAAAGAAGGAGAAGTACAAAGCTCAAACTTCTGGACTTCTGCTGCCGATGCAGATAAAGCAGTAAGTTCAATCTATTCGAACCTGCGTTCATGGGATCAGGTAGCATTTTCGCCAATTGCAATTGAAAGCCTTGGTGCTGATGATGCTGAAAAAGGCAGTGATGCTTCAGATGCGAGCTTCCTAAATATGTACGATAATTTTTCTGTTACTTCCACTCAGGATCAATTGGGGAACTTTTGGAACGGCATGTACAAGGAAATTAACCTTTGTAACCAGGTTCTGGATCATATAGATACCATGGGTAGTGTTGCAACCGCAATGAAGACAAGGTATAAAGCTGAAGCTAAATTTGTACGTGCTTATATGTATTTCAGACTTGTAAGAGCATTTGGGGGCGTGCCATTAAGGTTGCATGTTCCATTAGATCAGAATGAATATAATATACCCCGTGCAAGTGCTGATGATGTATGGAATGCGATTGAAGCTGATTTGAATGACGCTGCCGCCGCTCTTCCTGTTGCCTATTCTGCCGGTGATATTGGAAGAATTACAAAAGGAGGTGCTCTATCACTTCATGCAAAAGTTGCTATGTATCGTAAAAATTGGGCTGATGTAAAGTCTTATACCGATCAGGTAATAGCACTGGGAGTATATTCACTGTATCCTAATTATGAAAAAATGTTTAGGGTAGAAAACGAGAACTGCTCAGAATCTATATTTGAGATTCAGTGTGCGCTTATTACTGGTAATGGCGGGGCATCAAACTGCCAATATTCCCAGGTACAAGGTATAAGAGGCACTGTTTCGGGATGGGGTTTTAATATACCTACAACAAGTCTTGTAAATGAATTTGAATCGGGCGATCCTCGGTTGAATGCTACTGTAATTTTTAGAGGAACAACTACTGTAGAAGGTGATGCAGTCCCATCCACGGTTCCTAACCCAATGTATAATTATAAATCTTACGTTCCATTTAGCCAGATTATAACGGGTTATACGGAAGGATGCCAGCAAAATGTTCGAGTTATAAGATATGCAGATGTGTTATTGATGAATGCTGAAGCAAACAATGAGCTGGGAAATACAACACCTGCTCTGGCTGCTTTGGAATTAGTACGAGCAAGAGCAAGAGCTGGAAATTCCGGCATTTTACCTGCTGTTACAACAACAGACAAAACTGCTTTGCGTAATGCTATTTGGCATGAACGAAGAGTAGAGCTTGCGATGGAATTCGACCGTTACTTTGATGTAATCCGCCAGGGAAGGGCTGCAACTGTATTTGGCCCTAAAGGATGGCAAGCCAATAAAAATGAAGTATGGCCAATACCTCAGACTGAAATTGACTTAAGTAATAATGTGCTTACTCAAAATCCTGGTTATTAATAAATTAAATACAAGAACATGAAAAATAAAATAATTACAGGTTTCATATTGCTGTCGATGTTGGTGGTGGTTTTTAGCTCATGCTATAAAAAATTCGATCCTGCTTCTTATGCTCCTGCATTTACAATGAACGGTTACACATCCTCGGCTGAAATTGCAAAGAGTAATTTAGTAGCCTACTGGGCTTTTAACGGAGGTTACACAGACAGTGTTTCCGGTTTATCTGCTTCCCCTGTAGGTACAAGTTTTGCGGAAGGGCTAAAAGGCCAGGCGTTGCAAGGTGCTAATAATGGATATGCTATATCAGATTTGCCAACTGCTGTTAGAAATCTGAAAAGTTTTACAATCGCTTTCTGGCTTAAAACCGGAAATACTGTGAATCTAATTACTCCAATATGTATTTCACGTACAGACCAATTCTGGGGTGCTTTAGATATGTTTTATGAAAATAGCGGACGTACAGACGCAACAGCGAATTTTAAAATTCATATCAATGCTCAAAGTGAGGTGTGGTTTACTACGCCTTGGATATCAAACCCATGGAGTGGGTGGGTAAATATTGCCCTAACTTATGATGCAGCAACTTCAAAGTTTACTGCTTATCAGGGCGGATCACAGATTGCCACAACAACTTCTGCAGGGCTGGGTGATTTAGTATTTCCTGCAACAGCAACCAAGATAATTTTTGGTACAGAGCAGTTTCAGTGTACTCCTGCCATCGGCACTGCCGGAGCACAAAGCTGGGCAGGATATTTACAAGGACTCATAGATGAAGTACGTGTGTACAATAAGGCTTTAACTTCTGATGAGCTTTCAACATTAGCCATCCTTCAGGGAAAAGGCCGATAATTCTTTAATAAAAGAAAATTAAAAAATATGAAAAAAATTATTTACAGCATTGCAGTTTTTCTGGTAGTTGCTTTTTCTTACAGTTGTAAGAAAACAGGCAGCAATACAGGCAAAAACGTAATTCCTGCATTGCCGACAGTTACTACTGTTGCTGCTTCCGGTATTTCGGGAGCTACGGCTACTGTTGGTGGGAATGTTAGCACCGATGGAGGTTCAATGATTTCTGAAACAGGCGTAGTGTATAGTTTAACACCGGGCGTTACGATAGCTAATGGCTCTAAATCGCCTTATTACACAGTGGGTGGAGCATTTTCTATTAAGCTTACCGGCCTTACAATGCTAAAAACATATTATTACAAAGCGTATGCAATAAATGAGAAGGGGATAAGTTACGGTGCTGAGATGTCTTTCTTTCTACCGGTTAATGGTTTTACCGCTTCTTCTCAGGTGGCTGCTACAAACAGAGTTGCACATTGGGCTTTTGAAAACGGGTACATCGACAGTGTATCGAGCACTGTTGGTACTCCTAACCATGCAGCTTCAATAAGTTTTGTTAACGCAGGCGTATTAGGGAAAGCTGTTCAGGTAACTAATCCGGGTTATATCAACACAAATGTAACCAGTACAATTGCAGGCCTTCAATCATTTACTTACTCTTTTTGGATAATGCAGCCTACTGCTTTAGCGAGTAGCCCTACTACTTTTATGGCATTTTCATTAAACAAGTCTGGATATTCTTGGGAGCAAAGCAAATGTTTCTTACTTTTTGAATCGGATAATACTACGAATTCCTATGGAAAAATCTGCATGATGGACAAATGGTTCGATAAGGGCAGGGTTTGGCCAAAAATGCTCGATAATAAATGGCATCATATAGTAATAACGTTTGACGGAGCATCCGGTGGAGCTTTAAGGGTGTACATTGATGGTGCAATTCTTTCTCAAAGTAGTGCAGCATCTCTTGCTGCTCAGGCAAATTTTGGTACAGCAGATAGCTTTACATTAGGCGGCCCTGATGATAATGCTCATTCAATAAATGGCTGGATGAATTCACTGAGCGGTAACCTTGATGAGTTTGTTGTTTATAACAAAGTGCTTACTGCTGCAGATGTTTTAAATATTTATGTATTGCAAAGTAACGGCCTCTAAACCTTTTTAATTATTCAATGGCTTAGAACTTTTAAAGGGGCCGTCTCAGGAAATATGAGACTGCCCCTTTTTACAAAAACATACAAGCGGTTAGTGAAATGATTTCAATGGTTTTTTTGGATTTTAGCTCTTCTGAGAAATATGTTCACCAGGGAATTTTTATTTTTTTATTCTGTATTCAAACTTCTAACAGATATTCATATGAAATTTATTACTTCGGCAACCATACTATTAGTAACCGTGTTGTTTTTCTTTTTTGCTTCTTGTAAAAAGAAATCTGCCGATCCAACACCTACACCAACTCCAACACCTACGCCACAGACTAGTTTTACAATTACGAGGCAAATCATTAACTCAGAAATTTTTAATGGTACTAAAACTTTAAGGGATATTAATCTTTTGCCGGTAATCCAGTTATCATTTACGCAGAAGATTGACAGAACAACACTTTCAACTGCATTAAGCTATTATAACAAAACACAGCCTTCTGTAGCCGTTGACTATTCGGTAACTTACTCAAATAACGACAGTGTACTTATTGTTACTACCAATAGTAAACTACCCTATTTAAATGAATTTGCTTTTTCTCTTGCATCATCACTGAAATCAACTACCGGGAATGTATTAACCAATTCCTCCGACTTGAATTATATTACTGCAATTGATTCTTCCCGAAAATTTCCTGTTATTAGCGATGACAGCCTGTTAACAGTAGTACAAAAACAAACGTTTAAATATTTTTGGGACAATGCATTTGCAGCTTCTGGCCTTGCTCGTGAAAGGCATACTGCTACAACAACCGCTGCTATTGGAGGTTCTGGTTTTGGAGTTATGGCAATAATTGTTGGTGCTTCCCGAAATTTTGTTACCAGGGCACAAGCATTTTCAAGAATACAGACTATTGTTGGTTTTCTAAAAAATAATGTTCCAAAATTTCATGGAGCTTTTCCTCATTGGGTAAACGGACAAACAGGCGCTGTTATACCATTTGGTACAAAAGATGATGGAGGAGATATTGTTGAGACATCCTATATGATGCAAGGGCTTTTATGTGCAAGGCAATTCTTTAATTCGGCCAACGCCGAAGAAGTACAACTTCGGGACGATATCAATTCGCTATACCAGGCAGTTGAATGGACATGGTACCGTCAAAACGGGCAAAATCTGCTTTACTGGAACTGGAGTCCAAATTACGGATGGGATGTGAATGTTGGAGTTCATGGATGGAATGAAGCATTAATAACATATGTGTTAGCGGCTTCATCGCCAACCTATCCCATACCGGTATCTGTTTACAATAACGGGTGGACAGGTAATGGAGGTTTCCAAAATGGCAACACTTATTACGGTATTAAGCTGCCGCTTGGTGGAGCTTATGGCGGACCTCTGTTTTTTGCTCATTACTCTTTTTTAGGTATTAACCCGAATGGATTGTCGGATTCTTATACCAACTATTTAACACAGAATACGGCTCATAGTAAAATCAATTATCAGTTTTGTGTTATAAATCCCAATTCATATTATGGATACAGCGACAGTTGCTGGGGATTAACTGCATGTGATGTTCCCGAAGGTTATACAGCCTGTTCTCCAACAAATGATAGAGCAACAATAGCACCTACTGCCGCTATTTCATCGCTTCCTTACACTCCTGTAGAATCAATGAAAGCGTTGAAGTTTTTTTATTATGTATTAGGCGACAGGATATTTAAGGAATATGGCTTTATAGATGCTTTTTCATTGCATAAGTTTTGGTACGACAATGCTTATCTGGCAATAGACCAAGGGCCCGAAATAATTATGATTGAAAATTATCGCACACAGTTACTATGGAATTTGTTTACCTCATGCCCCGAAGTAAAAAATGGCATGAAAAACGTGTTAGGGTTTAGTGCGCCTTATTTGTAGTCCAAATGTTGCATATTACTTTAGATGCTTGGTCGCATGGCTATAACGGTCAACACCATATTAATGATGGTGCAAAATCAGTGATATTGTACTGAAAAATGTGTATGATTTTTTGTTTAAAATGTTAATGTGCATTTGCTGATTTAATACGGCAAGTTCTGATGGAGAGTAACTTTCCAGTGATAATTTTTTTGAATTAAATACAAAACCACCTTTCAACAGAAAGGTGGTTTTTTTATTTCAGTGAAATAGAAAGTCATTATACTCAACAATCCTTTCTCTTCTTTGTTAATAAAAGCATGTCAACTCATATATTAAAAACAGTTCAAAAAATTCCAGCAGATATTTATACGGTATGGAATTTTTTCTCCGATCCTTTAAATCTTCAGATTATCACGCCTGATTCGCTTCGATTTAAGGTTATTTCCTCTGGCAACAATAGTAAAACTTATCAGGGACAAATCATTGAATATACTGTAAGGCCATTCCTGAATGTTCCTTTTTACTGGATGACGGAAATAACACATATTAACGACGAAGTGTTTTTTGTTGATGAACAGCGTTTTGGCCCATACCAGTTCTGGCATCATCAGCATCATTTTAAACTCATTGATAAAGGAGTGGAGATGATTGATTTTGTTCATTACCGCATTCCTTTGGGGTGGATTGGTGATATATTGAATGTATTGATGGTTCGCAAACAGTTGGAACATATTTTTGATTTCCGATACAGGAAAATTGAAGAGTTGTTTGGGGAATATGCTTCCAACTAAATTCATTTCTTCTACATTTACTTATGAAAAAGAAAAAAATTGTTGTGCTCACCGGAGCAGGTATTAGTGCTGAAAGTGGATTAAAAACTTTTAGAGACAGTGATGGATTGTGGGAAGGATACAATATTGAAGATGTAGCCACACCCGGCGCATGGATAAAAAATCCAAAGCTTGTACTTGAGTTCTATAATTACCGTCGTAAAAATGTAATGGATGCCAAACCTAATGCAGCACATTTTGGGTTAGCTGAACTGCAGAATGATTTTGATGTTATAATAATAACACAGAATATTGACGACCTGCACGAAAGGGCAGGGTCAAAAAATGTAATGCACCTGCACGGTGAAATTTTTAAAATGCGAAGTGAAAAAAATGATCAGTTAATCTATGATATTCGGAGTGATATTCATTGGGGAGATATAGCTCCTGATGGAGCGCAACTCCGTCCGCATATTGTATGGTTTCAAGAGCCTGTTCCTATGATTGAAGAGGCGATACCGGTTGTTCAATCGGCTGATATTTTTGCAGTTATTGGTACTTCGCTTGTTGTATATCCTGCCGCCGGATTAATATCTGTGGCCCATCCGTCTGTTCCTAAATTTATTATTGATAAAAAAATCCCTTATACATCTTCAGTAGAAAATATAACAGCAATTGAGCTGCCTGCAACAGAAGGTATGACTAAGTTAAAAGAATTATTAAAGAAATACTATTGATGTGTTTCTTTAAATGAAACTCCAAGTTCTTTAAGCTCTGTCAATACGGGCTCATAAATTTCTTTTACAACTGGAATATGCAAACCTTTTAATTTTATTTTTTTCTGCAGAATAAGTTTGGCTGTAATACCAAGCGGAAGACCAACCGTTTTTGCCATCGCTGTTCTTTGGTAATCGTCTCCTTTCACTACAAGGCTGCTTTTTACTGAATGTTTAACTCCGTTAAGTACATAATCTATTTCGTGTAACATTACAACCATGTCTTTATCGGTTGGCATCAGTACAAGCTTCTTTTCTATGCGGCTTTGCAGAAAGTCTGCACTGGAAAATTTGTTTGCCGGAATTTTTTCATCGGCATCAAGTTCAAGAAACTGAAGCTGGTTCCTGATTTTTTGATTGTCTGCATCACTGAATTGCTGATGCAGATAATCATCAAGTGATTTGTGATTTAACAGAAAATTTTCCAGTTTTACTTTATACCATTCTTTAAAGGTTTTACAACCTGCAATTATATTCTCGTCGTTATCGGATGTAAGTCCGAGATCAATAATTGTTTTCCATCCATTACAGAATTCAGCATAACGCAATGTGGTACGTATAAATGTTTCAGACTGTTGCAGATGATAAACAGGTATATAGCTCAGCGAATCCCTGTTTGCATACCACGCCAGTTTTGGTAAGTCATCTACTTGAATGGAGGGACAGTTGTCGAAAATTTCAGCATATTTTTTCTGTATAGCTTGATTATTTTCTTTATAAACAGCTCCTGCAGAGCCAGCAAGAACAACATTTCTTGGATTCCAACTGATTTTATAGTGCCAGGGATTGGTATCACTTTCTGGTGCAATCAGCCCTCCGCAATGTGATTTAAACGATTTTATTTCTCCACCTTTTTCTTTTATTTCATCAAACAGTTTCATTGCACTCATGTGATCAATTCCGGGATCAAGCCCCAACTCACATACAAATAGTAATTCTTTGCTTTTAATTTCGGCTTCAAGGTTCCTGATGGAATCATCAACATACGAAGCATTCAAAAGGTTTCTGCCAATAGCCACACAATCTTTTGCAACCAAAATATGAAGGCTGGGCGGCAGCAGCGATATAACTATATCAGCCTCTTCAATCAATATCTTCCGCTCATCGTCATTTGTAACATTCACTTCAACGGCATTGCAAAATATATTATCGCCTGTTTTTTCTTTAGCCTGTTTAATGTCTGCATCAGCAATTACAAGTTTCCAGTTATTTTCTCCAACTACTTTTTTGAGATAGTCAATTAAAACTGTAGCTGATTTTCCTGCCCCGAATAAAAGAATTGATTTCAAGTTTTTTTAAGCAATTTAAGTAAGTGACTTTGAAAAACCTTTTTTCAATGATATAAAACGTTTATAACCTGTTGTAAACAGATTTTGGGTGTTTGAGGTTCTATCAATAAATTTGCTGCTCTTTAAAAATAAAGCTATTCAAATGAGAACAATTGCAATGCGTGAGGCACTCAGGGAAGCCATGTCGGAAGAAATGCGCAGAAATGAGAAGGTTTTTTTACTTGGTGAAGAGGTTGCTGAATATAATGGAGCTTATAAAGTTAGTCAGGGAATGCTGGACGAATTTGGCTCCAAACGTATAATTGACACCCCGATTTCTGAACTTGGATTTGCTGCTGTTGCCGTTGGTGCAGCACAAAACGGGCTGCGGCCTATTGTTGAGTTTATGACCTGGAACTTTGCAGTACTGGCATTGGATCAGATTCTTAACACCGCTTCAAAAATGCTGGCCATGAGTGGGGGACAGATAGGTTGCCCTATTGTTTTCAGAGGAGCCAATGGTTCTGCTGGTCAGCTTGGAGCACAACACTCTACAGCATTTGAGAGTTATTATGCAAATATCCCCGGGCTCAAAGTTATTTCTGTTTCAAATCCATACGATGCGAAAGGTTTGTTGAAAGCAGCTATCCGTGATAACGATCCGGTTGTTTTTATGGAAAGTGAAGTAATGTATGGCGACAAAGGAGAAGTTCCGGAAGAAGAATATATTATTGAAATTGGCAAGGCAGATATTAAACGACCGGGCCGTGATGTAACAATTGTTTCATTTAATAAAATGATGAAGGTTGCTTTAGGTGCCGCTGAAGAACTTGCTAAGGAAGGTATTGAAGCTGAGGTAATTGATTTAAGAACAATTCGGCCACTTGATTGGTTTACTATTCTTGAGAGCGTTAAAAAAACAAATCGTTTGGTGATTGTAGAAGAACAATGGCCGTTTGCATCTGTTTCTTCTGAAATATCTTATCGCATCCAAAAAGAAGGTTTTGATTACCTTGATGCACCCATCAGGCGAATAACAAGCGCCGATGCCCCTATGCACTATTCGCCAACTTTGGTTGGAGCATACTTACCAGATATTCCAAGAACAGTTAAATTGGTTAAAGAGGTAATGTATATGAAAAAATGATAATCAATTAGTTATGCTTAAAAAGCCGTTTCAGTTTAGGAAACGGCTTTTTTATTTAGACAAATAAATGCCCAGATTATTTTTTTTTTGAAAGAATTAAGTCATATTTGTAACGGTTTTTCATAGGATATTGGATTTTAAACGAAGCTGGATTTCTATCCGGCTTTTTTATTTTTCTTAAATCTGATCTGTAATGTATTCAAAAAGAGAATTTATTGTATTAAACCCTCAATAAAAAATTTTAAAGTATTCAGCAAAATCCAGACAAGCCCATAAGTAACAAACACCAGCGAAACTCCCAGTACTGATACTTTAACAGCAGTCTTCCATAAGGGTTGCGAAGAAATTGAATTAAGCTTCATGGGAATTGGTTTTGATAGCTCAAAAATAAAAACCAGTAACGGCATAAACAATCGGGGAAAAACTTCTTCTTTGTAACAGTATATTATGCAATGTGAATCACCATCCACGTAATTGGTTCTCGTAAAAAGTCCATTCAGGGGTTTGTATAATTCCCTTATCCGGAATTTCATACCAGGGGCTAAGTGATTGATCTGCCGGATTTCTTAATACGTGAATATCCTGTGCAGGCATATAGCTTTGAGCTATGAGAAAAATGTATTTTCCGGTTACTTTGTTTTTAGCCATATCCACCACAAGTACAGCATGGCCGGGTGAGCCTCCCTTAATTAATACGTTTCCTGCACATAAATGATCCCAGCTTTGTATATGAAGCTGTTTCTCTAATGATAAAGTTCCGCACATGCCAAATACTGTTTCAAGATAGGATTGCCAGCCCCGGCTTTTATAATTATTCCAGTCGTATTTTTTCCCATTGTTATCTGTGAAACAGATCGTTTTGTTTATTGATTTTAAGTATTCAGCACGTAAACGCATTACCGCATCTGCACATTGCTGTAAATTTTTATCGCCAATACTTATATTTATTACTGCATATTGAGCCGACTGATTAAACTTTTTAGCACCATTATATAAATACACTGTTTTATTTTGTTTTAATGGAACATTACGAAGGTATTCTTTAAATGAGGTCGAGGAAACATTCACTCTTTCATAACCTGGGGGTAATGGAATTTCTCCAATCTTTGTGGGGAAAATGATTTGTGTTTCTTTACCGGAACTGCAAAATATTTCTATTACAAATACCGGAAAAATTATGAGCATTCTCATAGTTGTGTATGGTTTTTGTTAGCTTTGAATCAATCGAAAATTTATTCCATAAAAGAATTTGTTAAAAACCCATGAGTAATATTCTGATTATTGATGATGAAAAGGCCATTCGCAAAACATTAAGCGAAATTCTGTCGTATGAAGGTTATAAAATTGATGATGCAGAAAATGGCGAAGAAGGCCTGAAGAAAATTAAAGAAAAACAATACGATGTTGTTTTGTGTGATATTAAAATGCCACGTATTGATGGTATTGAGTTTCTTGAAAAAGCAAAGGAAATAAGCCCCGATACTCCCATTATTATGATTTCGGGGCATGGCACAATTGAAACGGCTGTTGAAGCAGTTAAAAAAGGAGCCTTTGATTATGTTGCTAAACCTCCTGATCTCAACAGGCTGTTAATTACCATTCGTAATGCAATGGATAAGCAAACATTGGTAACAGAAACCAAAGTGTTGAAACGTAAGGTAAGTAAGGTGCAGGAAATGATAGGAGACAGCCCTGCATTGAAAAAAATTAAAGATACAATTGATAAAGTTGCTCCAACGGATGCCCGTGTGTTGATTACCGGCGAAAATGGTTCGGGTAAGGAACTGGTGGCAAGATGGATTCATGAAAAAAGTAATCGTGTTTCTGCTCCAATTATTGAAGTGAACTGTGCTGCTATTCCCGGAGAGTTGATTGAAAGCGAACTGTTTGGTCATGAAAAAGGCTCCTTTACTTCTGCAATAAAGCAACGTATAGGAAAATTTGAACAGGCGAATGGAGGTACTTTGTTTCTTGATGAAATTGGAGATATGAGTCTTACTGCACAGGCCAAAGTATTAAGGGCATTGCAGGAAAATAAAATTACCCGTGTTGGTGGTGAAAAAGATATCAGTGTTGATGTACGTGTTATAGCTGCCACAAATAAAGATCTTTTAAAAGAAGTTGAGGATAAGAATTTCAGGCTCGATCTTTATCACCGCCTGAGTGTAATTATTATTCATGTTCCGTCATTGAATGAGCGCAGGGAAGATATTCCGTTGCTTACAGACTACTTTCTTCAGTTGGTTGCAGACGAATATGGGCAGGCAAAAAAAGGAATTGAGCCTAAAGCTATTGATGCTTTGCAGAAGCATAACTGGAGCGGTAATATCCGTGAATTCAGAAATGTAATTGAACGTCTTATTATTTTATCGGGCAAAACAATTACAGAAGAAGATGTTTACAGCTTTGTGATACCAAGAACATGAGTCGCAAAGTTTATTTCATCAGCGGGCTTGGTGCAAATGAACAGGTTTTTTCCAAACTTCATCTGAGTAATGTAACACCTGTTTACCTCAAATGGATGATTCCTGAAGCAAATGAACGAATTGAAAGTTATGCTGAAAGGATGTCTTATCAGATTGATGAAGCAGAACCCGTATTAATCGGTCTTTCATTTGGCGGTATGATGGCTGTTGAGATAGCTAAACAGTTTCCTGTTCGCAAGGTTATACTTATTTCAAGCGCTAAAACCAGGAACGAACTCCCCTGGTGGATGAAAACGGCAGGTAAAATTCATCTGCATAAAATCATTAAAACAAGTCCCAGCCCTGTTCTTTATCCAATAGAAGATTTCTTTCTTGGGGCAGGTTCGCCAGAAGAAAAAAAGATGGTGGCATCTTTCCGGCAAAGTATAGGAAGTAACTACCTGCAATGGGCTTTAAATGCAATAGTGAAATGGAATAATGTAACAATTCCTGAAAATATCATACATATACATGGCACAAACGATAAAATCTTTCCCATCAACAATATAAAAGCTGATTATTCTATTGCTAAAGGAGGGCATTTTATGGTATTCAATAAGGCAGAAGATGTTGGTACAATTCTAAATAAAGTGTTGGCATCAATTGATGCCGTTAAATAAGTCAGAATATTTTAAACAACGGGCAGGGCTGCAAATTCCAAACCCTTACTTTTGTAAGCATTTAAATTTAACATATGTCATTTAGCGAAATCGCCGGGCTCTTTTTAATTGGTTTAGTTATCATTCTTTTACCAGCAATTGGGTTATACGGCATGTTTAAAAAAGCCGACGAACAGGGCTGGAAAGCATTTGTTCCTTTTTATAATACCTGGGTAATGGTTGAGCTGGCCGGTATGAAGAAATACTGGTTCTTTCTTCAGTTTATTCCAATTGCAGGCTGGTTTATTTCAATGGGAATTTTAATTGAGTTTGTAAAAGTATTCGGCAAGTTTAAATTTTATGAGCATGCTTTGGCTGTGCTTGTTTCATTCGCTTACTTTATTTATATAGGTTTTAATAAAGACGACAGATATATTGGACCTGAAGGAGCCAGGCTGCATAAAAAATCAACAGTTAGAGAATGGGTTGACGCTGGTATTTTCGCAATTGTGGCTGCTGGTTTAATACGCATGTTCATTTTTGAAGCTTATGTTATTCCAACACCTTCTATGGAAAAATCATTATTGGTTAATGATTTTCTGTTTGTAAGTAAAACAGCTTACGGAACAAGAGTTCCCAATACACCACTTGCATTTCCATTGGTTCACCATACGCTGCCTTTCTTCAAAACAAAATCTTACCTGGGATTTCTGAATCTCAAATACAGAAGATGGTTTGCAAAACCCGTTAAGCGCAACGATGTGGTGGTGTTTAATCTTCCTGTTGGAGATACCGTTATTAACGATGAAGAAAATTTCGGATCGAAAGTTACTTATTATGAAGCAATAAGAATGGCGGGAGGCGACAGGCAGAAAGTCTGGGATAATTATGGCGATATAATTATTACGAGACCCGTTGACAAGCGTGAAAACTTCATTAAGCGTTGTGTGGCAGTTGCAGGCGATACGCTCGAAATCAGGAACGGAGTTGTTTATATTGATGGTAAAATGAATGATATTCCTGCGGGATCAGAAACCAATTATTTGCTCAAAACAAAAGGTCAGCCTCTTGACTTTGCTTCAATTGAAGAACAATATGGGATCCGTGAATCGGCAGGTGAAATAAGAGGAGCCGGCAGTAATTTATATGAAATTTTTCTTACAAAGGAGCAGGTGGCAATTTTCAGCAAACTACCTTATGTTGAATCAATAATACCGGACGTTCATGTGTATCCCGATGCACAGAATACAGGGACAGGAGGTATATATACCTTTCCTAATGATACTGTAAATTGTAAATGGGCAATTGATAATTACGGGCCACTTTATATTCCTAAAAAGGGCGCAACAATTAAGCTTACTCCCGAAATTTACTCCCGTTATGAACGTGTTATACGCACTTACGAGGGCAATAGTTTTGAAATGAAGGAGGGTAAGTTTTATGTTAACGGGCAGGCTGCGGATCATTATACTTTCAAAATGGATTATTATTGGATGATGGGGGATAACAGGCATAATTCGCTCGACAGCAGGTATTGGGGATTTGTTCCCGAAGACCATATTGTAGGTAAAGCTTCCCTGATTTTCTTTAGTTGGGACAAAGGCCCGAGATGGAAACGAATTTTCCGTGTAATTAAATAAAAATGTATATTTGATACCGAGCTTTTATGATGGATCCTCCGGCATGTTCGGGGGATTTTTTGTCTAAATATGAAACTATGAACAAGCAAGATTATCATTTTGATTATGAGGTTTATGATTCAATTGATGACCTCACTGAAGAAGACAAATGGTTACTTGATGAGGCGAGAGAAGTAACACAGCACGCTTATGCACCTTATTCCCGTTTTCAGGTTGGTGCAGTAGCAAAATTGAGCAATGGAGAAATTGTTGCAGGCAGCAACCAGGAAAATGCTTCATTTCCTGCCGGGCTTTGTGCCGAACGTGTTGTATTGGCATCTGTTTCATCATTATATCCTAAAGTTCCAATTGAAACAATGGCTATTAGTTATTACAATAACAATGGTGAAAGCGATCATCCCATAACACCTTGTGGCATCTGCAGGCAGGCATTGCAGGAGTTTAAAAGCAAAACAAATGTACCCATACGCCTGATACTGGGCGGTATGCACGGTAAGGTTTACATTATTCCCGATGCTGGAATGTTACTGCCTCTTTCATTTACCAGCAGCGATTTAAAGTAGGATCAGAATAAAAGCGATTTGTTACCACTTGAGTTTGCTTCATGCTCAAGCAGCCATTGTTTGCGGTGTAGTCCACCGGCATAACCTGTTAATTTTCCATCAGCACTAATAACTCTGTGGCAGGGAATGATAATTGCCAGAGGATTTTTTCCATTGGCTGAAGCTGCAGCACGAATGCTCTTTACATTACCTAATCGTTTAGCTAACTGCAGGTAAGTAATTGTATTGCTGAAAGGAATTTTTTGCAACTCTTCCCAAACTGTTTTTTGAAAGGAAGTTCCTGCAGCGTTGATTGGAAGATTAAAAATTTTTCGCTGGCCATTGAAATACTCATCCAGTTGCTGGATTGTATTTTTCAGTACAGTTGATTCGGATGAATAAATACTTTTTGTGTTATCACTGAATGTAGCTGAAACCAACGTTTCATTTTCTTCTTTTAAAAGAAGAAAACCAATTGGTGAAGAATAAACTGCTGTATGTGTTGAAAGTTTATCCAATCTTTCCTCCGTTTTTTGTTGGTTTATCTGTGGTAAGCAGAATTACTTCATTGTTTTCATCATAAACACCCAATACCAGGCATTCGCTGATAAAGTTTGCTATTTGTTTTGGAGGAAAATTTAGTATGGCAATAATTTGCTTTCCTGCAAGATCGTTAATTGAATAATGTTTTGTTATTTGTGCTGACGATTGCCTGATGCCATAAGAGCCAAAATCAATTGTAAGTTTGTACGCTGGCTTCCTTGCAGCAGGAAATTCTTCAGCCTTTAAAATTGTACCAGTACAAATCAGAATTTTCTCAAAATCATTCCAGGAAATAGCATTATTCATTTTCTTCATTTAGCATTTCGGCAAGTGAAAGCAGATCATTTTTTTTATATGCCTGTTTAACATCGCTGAAACAATGGGCATACTCTTCAATCAGAAGCTGAATTATGCGTTTATTGCTCAGTGGTTTAAAAAAGGATTTTTGAGGTTTAACTTTTATCCGGTTAAAATAGGTTTCAACATCTTTATGTGAAAATATCTGCCCTGATAAACCATCAATATAAAATTGTATATGATGTGGCGGGAAATCATTTTCATTATCACGATTGGGATCATCATCAAAATATGCAATTATAAACTGTCTTGGAATGTTAATCATATAAAGGTTTATGTCGAGCATATATGATAGGATAACCATAAAAATACCAGTTGAAATGGCATTTCCTTTTTTTGCTTCGATGAGTTTGTATACAAGAAAATCATCGGGTTTTGTATAATTAATTTCTGTTCCTTTTATCTTGTAATAGTTGAATAGTATATTACTCATTACATTCACCTTTTCCAGAGAAGTTAAGAAGCTGTTCAGTTCAAGCCAGATATTTCGTCTTATCTTTTCAACGTCCTGATGATAAGTAGCAGTAATAAGATCGGGGTATTGGTAACGACTTACAAGCAATGCGCCGGTTAGCAGATCTTTCTTATCACTGTTTGCCCACTCTTTAAACTCTATCTGCAGTTCTCTGAAATGCAGGCTGTGAATAAGCATTTCAATCCGTTCCTGCGTATATTCATCTGAAGTAACTTCCCATAAATATTCGAGGTTGGGAATGATTTCCTTACCATAAGAGATTATTTTTTTACTTACAGTTGAATAAACTTCATCGTCCGGGTCTTCAATTAAATTGAACAGAGCTGTTAGTTCTTTGGTTTGCTCCATATTTTTTGTGTTTCAGAATTTTCAATGTAAATCTGAATTTTAAATTGCAAAAACTATAAAACTTGGTCTAAAAAAGTTTTACACGTGGTGTGAATGAAAAAAAATGATTTTTGAATTGGTGAAATTACGTAACAAACTTGAATCATTAAGTGTTTGCACTTATTAGCTAAACTGGGAATTATGAATTTTTTTCAAAACTTTAAAAAAATAACAAATTGAAATTTATTCTGTTCGTAAACTTGCAATACCAACAGAAATTAATCCAATACCTGAAAACCAAATCCACGTTAGTGGAAAATCCAAATCCAATGGCCTGTTTTAAATCTGGCCCTATGATGATCGCTGGCTTCTGTACCTAAAGAGAACGGATAAAAAGAAATTAAAAAGAATTGAAGCCCATAAAAGACCCCGGTAACCCGGGGTTTTTTATTTTGAAACATTGCCTCATCCTGCAATGCGTTAAATTAAGCCATTGGGATTAGGAATGAAGTGAAGAAACTTATGAAAGTTTTTCTGATAGTGTTTTTTATCAAGTTTATAGTAAAAAGCTCCTTTTTTTGAACTTCCCTTGTCTTTATCTTTTTGTTTTAACAGCAAACCTGTTGAAAGAATTTTGCGGCTGAAATTTCTTTTATCAAATGTGGTTTCATATACATCTTCAAAAAGGCTTTGCAAAAGGGGTAAAGTGAACTTTGTTGGCAGCAATTCAAATAGCAGTGGGTGAAGAGCTGCTTTATAACGAAGCCTTTCTTTGGCCAGATTCACCATTTGGTTATGGTCAAATATCAGATTTGGTATTTTGTTTAACGGAAACCATTCAGGGTGATATTCCTCGTTCAATTGTTTTTCATACTGGCTTATATCAATCAATGCAAAATAGGCAATTGAAACAGTACGCTCAATCGGATCTCTATCAGGTTCGGAAAAAGTATGAAACTGTTCAAGATAAACTCCTTCAAGACCGGTTAATTTTTTCAGAATTCGTGTTGCAGCCTGGTCAGCACTTTCATTCGACTCAACAAAACCTCCCATCAGACTCCAGTTGTCTTTTTCAGGTTCAAATCCTCTTTTTATTAAAAGAATATTGAGTTTTTGTCCATCAAACCCAAAAACAATGCAATCGACTGCAGCTAATAAACGGCTTTGTTTTTGATACTTAGTCATAATGATATAAAACTTAAAGGTAGGGATTCGATTGCGAAATCATTTGTGGAAAACTTTTTTTTTGAAAAATAAATGTAAAACTGACAATTAACTATTTTTGATTTAATTTTCATCCCTAATTTTTTTTTGCTGCCATGCTTCATTTTATCAAGTTTTACTCTTTGGTTTCAAGGAAAATAACTTTAGCAATAGTCATATTTCTGTTTTTACTGGTTAAAATAACATACTCACAAGTAAATGTTGTTTTACAGACAGATTTGGGAAAAGACAAAATCAGTAAAAATATTTACGGACATTTTGCAGAGCATCTTGGCAATTGTATTTACAATGGCTTTTATGTTGGTGACACAAATAAAGTTATACCTAACAAAAATGGCGTGAGAAACGACATAATTGACGCATTAAAAAAATTAAAAGTTCCGGTTCTTCGCTGGCCCGGTGGTTGTTTTGCAGATACTTATCATTGGAAAGACGGTGTTGGACCTAAAAATAAACGTCCGGCAATTGTTAACCGTTGGTGGGGTGGAGTTACAGAAGACAACAGTTTTGGTACTCACGACTTTTTGAATATGTGTGAATTAATTGGAGCTGAACCATACCTTTCAGGCAATGTAGGAAGTGGCACTGTTCAGGAGCTTTCGGACTGGCTTCAATATGTAAACGGCCTGCCTAATACTAGCCCAATGACTACCTGGCGTGTACAAAATGGCCGAACTGATCCATGGAAGGTTAAATTCTGGGGCGTTGGAAATGAGGCATGGGGATGCGGCGGTAATATGAAACCTGAATATTATGCAAACATTTTTCGGCAGTATGCTACTTATATGGCTGATTGGAGTAATTCAGGCGGAGTTTACAGAATTGCTTCAGGAGCAAGTGATGATGATTATAACTGGACAGAAGTCTTAATGAAGGAAATTCCTTCAAGCATGATGGATGCTGTGGCTTTACATCATTACACAACAGTTAAATGGAGCGAAAAAGGATCGGCTACTGATTTCAGTGAGCAGCAATATTTTGCAACGATGAAATCTGCTCTGTTAATGGATGAATTGGTGAAAAGGCATTCAACTGTAATGGATAAATATGATCCCAATAAAAAAATTGCATTGGTTGTTGATGAATGGGGTGGATGGTATGAAGTTGAACCGGGAACCAACCCTGGATTTCTTTTCCAGCAAAATACCATGCGTGATGCCATGATTGCTGGAGTTACGTTGAATATTTTTCAAAATCATTGTGACCGTGTAAGAATGGCGAATCTTGCGCAGGCAGTGAATGTGCTGCAGGCTGTAATTCTTACCAATAAAGAAAAAATGATTCTTACACCTACTTATCATGTAATGGAAATGTACAACGTTCACCAGGATGCAACCATGCTTCCGGTAATAGTGCAAACGCCAGATTATGTTTTTGGAAATGAAAGATTACCGGCTGTTTCTGTTTCAGCTTCAAAAGATAATAATGGTGTAACGCATGTTTCATTAGTAAATATTGATCCATCCAAACCTCAAACAATAACAATTGATATACGTGGTACAAAGGTCGGTTCTGTTTCGGGTCGTATCCTTACTTCCAAAAAATTACAGGATTACAATTCATTTGATCAGTCAGGCAAAATTCAACCTGTTGTTTTTAATAATGCCAAACTTCAGGGGAATAAATTACAGGTTGAATTACCGCCATTTTCAGTGGTAGTAATTGAATTAAAATAAAAAAAACTGTTTAACCGGTTGCATTTTTATTTTTCTCTAAAGATGATTTAAACTTTTTCGGAAAAAAGTTCTAACTATGGGTCGAAAATACGATGAAAGGTTCGACTTAACAATCAGGAATAATTCAAAAGGTGAAAAAAATAAAATAATGAAAAGATTTAAACAAACTGCTTTGACATTATTTCTTATTGGGTTGATACTGGTATCTTGTGAAAACGTTGCACAGAAATCAAATAAAGAAATATCGGAAAATAAAAAAATTACAAAAATTGCCTGGGGACAGGCTGATGGTAAAGAAGTTGATCTTTACACATTAACAAACAATAAAGGCATAGAAGTAAAAATCACCAACTATGGCGGAACAGTTACATCATGGATTGTTCCTGATAACAAAGGAAACAAAAGCAGTATCGTTCTCGGCTTCGATAGTTTAAGCGGTTATCTTGCAAAACCTCCTTACTTCGGCGCACTTATTGGTCGTTATGGAAACCGTATTGGCAAAGGCATCTTTAAAATTGATACAGCTACTTATAAACTTGCTGTGAACAATGGTGAAAACCATTTGCATGGTGGTAATAAAGGTTACGATAAAGTGGTGTGGGATGTAACACCTGCTGACAGTACAGCATCTCTTACATTATCTTATTTAAGTAAAGATGGTGAAGAAGGTTATCCCGGTAACTTAAAAATCACTGTTGTTTATACATTAACTGATGATAACGAACTGCTGATTGATTACTCCGCTGAAACAGATAAACCTACAGTTGTAAATCTTACCAATCATAGTTATTTCAACTTAACTGGTGATGTTAACAACACTATTCTCAATCATACATTACAGGTAAATGCAGACAAATATACACCGGTTGATAAAGGCTTAATTCCTACAGGCGAACTGAAAGATGTAAAAGGAACTCCGTTTGATTTTCTTCAGCCACATAAAATTGGTGAACGCATTACTGCTGTTGAAGGTGGTTACGATCACAACTTTGTTTTAACACGCAAAGGAACTGATCTTGAACTGGTTGCTACTTTAGCCGATTCTGCCAGTGGAAGAAAACTGGAAGTATATACAACTGAACCTGGTTTGCAATTCTATTCAGGAAATTTTCTTGATGGAAAGATCAAGACATCTGATGGTAAAGCCATCAACATTCATACAGGACTTTGTCTGGAAACACAGCATTTTCCTGATTCACCCAACAAACCACAATTTCCTTCAACTTTGCTTAAACCAGGTGAAAAATATCATACAATAACAAAATATAAAGTTTCAGTGAATTGATTATTAAACGAAAAGATGAAAAAATGAAAAGTGTTAACGAATTAAATGAAATTGTTTCGCAGGTACGCCGTGATATTGTACGGATGGTACATGCCTGCCAGTCGGGCCATCCCGGCGGATCGTTGGGTTGTGCTGATATAGTAACAACCTTGTACTTCAGAGAAATGAACATTAATGAAGAAACAGGAACAGATGGTTTCCTGAAATTCTCTCGTTCAGGTGAAGGCGAAGATATGTTCTTCCTTTCCAATGGTCATATTTCTCCGTTATTTTATTCTGTACTTGCACGCAGAGGATATTTTGCTGTAAGTGAATTAGCAACATTCCGCAAAATCAATTCACGTCTGCAAGGTCATCCTGCAACACATGAACATCTTCCGGGTATTCGTGTTGCATCAGGTTCATTGGGACAGGGACTTTCAGTTGCTGCAGGTGCTGCGAAAGCAAAAAAAATAAAAGGCGATGATGGTACTGTATTTGTTTTAATGGGTGATGGTGAACAGCAGGAAGGACAAATTTGGGAAGCTGCACAATTTGCTCCGCATTATAAATTAGATAATCTTGTTGCAATTGTTGACTGGAACAAACAACAGATTGACGGACCAACTGATAAAGTAATGAACAATCGTGACATCAAAGCTAAATATGAAGCATTTGGATGGGCAACAGTTGATCTTGCAGATGGTAACGATATTCAACAGGTTGTTGATGCTGTTACAAAAGCAAAAGCATTAAAAGGACAAGGACAACCTATTGTCATTTTAATGAAATCAGAAATGGGCTTTGGTGTTGACTTTATGATGCATACACACAAGTGGCATGGCACAGCTCCTAATGATGAGCAACTGGCAAAAGCACTTGAACAATTACCACAAACTCTTGGTGACTATTAATTAAATGTTTGAAGCGAAATGAAAAAATATACATACACAGAAAAAAAAGATACACGTAGCGGCTTTGGTGCCGGCATGGCTGAGTTGGGAAAAACACATCCGAAAGTAATGGCGCTTTGTGCCGACCTGGTAGCATCGCTGAAACTGGATGCGTTTATTAAAGATAATCCTGAACGTTTTGTTCAGTGCGGAATTGCAGAAGCCAATATGATTGGTGTGTCTGCAGGTCTTGCTATTTCCGGTTTTGTACCTTATGCAACAACGTTTGCAAACTTTGGTTCAGGACGTGTTTATGACCAAATCCGTCAAAGCGTTGCATATTCAGATACCAATGTAAAAATTGCTGTGTCACATGCTGGTTTAACATTGGGTGAAGATGGTGCCACTCACCAGATTCTTGAAGACCTTGCAATGATGCGTGCAATGCCGGGGATGACTGTTATTAATCCCTGTGATTATAATCAAACTAAAGCTGCAACAATTGCTTTGGCAGATCATGTTGGCCCCGCATACCTGCGTTTTGGTCGTCCTGTAGTTCCTGTTTTCACTGCAGCCGATCAAAAATTTGAAATTGGTAAAGCCTGGATGGTGAACGAAGGAAAAGATGTAACCATTGTTGCAACGGGTCATCTTGTTTGGGAAGCAATCCAGGCAGGTGAATTACTGGAGCGGGAAGGTATTGATGCCGAAATCATCAACATACATACCATTAAACCTTTGGATGAAGAAGCTATTTTGAAATCCGTTGCAAAAACAGGTTGTGTTGTTACTGCGGAAGAACATCAACTCAACGGTGGTTTAGGCGATGCAGTTTGCCAGTTGTTAAGCCGATACAGACCGTCACCTGTTGAAATGATTGGTGTTGATAATTCGTTTGGAGAAAGCGGAACGCCAGCCCAATTGATGGAAAAGTATGGATTAAATGCTGCAAGTATTGTTGAAAAAGTGAAGAAAGTAATTAACAGAAAATAGTCCTTTAATAAAAACTGTTGTTTGGTACAGCAGTTTTTATTTGTCAAAATTAATTAGTGTTAAATCGACAAATAAAAATAAAATGAGCAATCAGGCATCTTATGTAGTCGGAGTTGATTATGGTTCAGATTCAGTAAGAACTATCATCGTTAATACAGCCAATGGTGAAGAACTTGCCTCTTCTGTATTTTATTACCCGAGGTGGAAAAAACAATTGTATTGCAATATCAGCGAAAACCAGTTCAGGCAGCATCCTTTGGATTACGTGGAAGGACTGGAAGCAACGATTAAAGAATGTGTGGCAAAGGTTGGACCTGAAGTTGCTGCAAACATCAAAGCACTTTCTGTTGATACAACCGGTTCAACTCCTGTTGCAACAGATAAGAACGGAACACCGCTGGCGTTGTTACCCGGCTTTGAAGAAAATCCAAATGCAATGTTTGTGTTGTGGAAAGATCATACAGGTGTGGGTGAAGCAGCAGAGATTAATGCACATGCTGAAAAGTTTGATACAAACTATCTCCAGTTTGTTGGTGGGATTTATTCTTCAGAGTGGTTCTGGGCAAAACTGTTACATGTATTGCGTGCAGATGAAAAAGTAAGAAATACAATTTATTCTTTTGTTGAACATTGCGACTGGATTCCATTCCTGTTAACAGGTGGAACAGATGTGCATCAAATGAAACGTGGAGTATGTTCTGCAGGTCATAAAATACTTTGGGCAAAAGAGTGGGGTGGACTTCCTCCCAATGAATTCTTCGCTACGCTTGATCCGGTACTGGATGGCTTCACTGCCCGTTTGTTTAAAGACACATATCCTGCTGATCAATCGGTTGGCACAATCACAAAAGAATGGGCTGCTAAATTAGGTTTGCCAGAAACAACAGTGATTGGTGTTGGTGCTTATGATGCACACATGGGTGCAGTTGGTGGACAGATTGAACCATATCACTTAAGTAAAGTAATGGGAACATCAACATGCGATATGATGGTTGCTCCTGTTAAAGATGTAGAAGGAAAATTAGTAAAAGGTATTTGCGGACAGGTGCCCGGTTCTATCATTCCCGGAATGATTGGATTGGAAGCCGGTCAGTCTGCATTTGGTGATGCATATGCATGGTACAAGCGTTTAATCACATGGCCATTGCAAAGCATTCTTGCAAAATCAACAGTTGTTGATGAAGCAACAAAAGCACAACTGATTAAAGAAACAGAAGATGCCATCATTCCTGAATTAAGCAAACTTGCTGAACAGATTGAAATTGATGAGCATACTGAACTGGCTGTTGACTGGTTTAACGGAAGAAGAACTCCCGATGCAAACCAGTTACTCACTGCATCCATCACTGGTCTTGACCTGGGAAGCGATGCCGTTCGTTTGTTCCGTGCCGTTGTTGAATCAACCTGTTTCGGTGCAAAAGCAATTGCTGAACGTTTTGTTGAGCAGGGTGTTCCGGTAAAAGGATTGATTGGTTTAGGTGGTGTTGCTAAGAAGTCACCATTTATTATGCAGATGATGGCTGATGTAATGAACATGCCAATCAAAATTCATAAATCAGAACAAACCTGTGCACTTGGTGCGGCTATGTTTGCAGCAACAGCAGGTGGAGTTTATGAAAAAGTGGAAGATGCAATGAAGGCAATGGGACAGGGATTTGATGCAGCTTATCAACCCAATCCTGCAAAAGCAGCTATTTACCAGAAACGTTACGAACAATACAAAAAAGTTGGTGCGTTTATGGAAGCACAAACCTTAAGTTAAACTTCGTCAGATATCTTCGTCTGACGCCCTCGTCTGACGAATCTCTACGACTAAAATAAAAGTTATGAGTAAGTATAGTCACATCCAGGAAGAGGCTTACAAAGCCAATATGGAATTACCCCAGTTAGGACTTGTACTGTTTACATTCGGAAATGTAAGTGCAGTTGACAGAAGCCTGGGCGTATTTGCAATAAAACCAAGTGGTGTTCCTTACGAAGATTTATCACCCGATAAAATGGTGATTGTTGATTTTGATGGACGTACTGTTGAAGGTTCTTTCCGTCCTTCATCCGATACAAAAACACATGCCGTTTTGTACAAGCATTGGGAAAAGATTGGCGGCATTGTGCACACACATTCAACTTATGCAACAGCATGGGCACAATCTCAAAGAGATATTCCGATTTACGGAACAACTCATGCAGATTATACCATTGCTGATATCCCCTGTGCTGCACCAATGAATGATGAAATGATCCGTGGAAATTATGAACATGAAACCGGTTTCCAGATCATTAATTGTTTCAACGACCGCAGACTTAGTTATGAAGAAGTGGAAATGATTCTTGTTGGAAATCATGCGCCGTTTACCTGGGGAAAGAATGCACATAAAGCAGTTCATAACAGTGCGGTACTTGAATTCATTGCTAAAACCGCATTGCTTACAGAGCAGATTAATTCAAGAGCTCCGAAACTGAAAGAATCAATCAAGCGTAAGCATTGGGAACGTAAGCACGGACCAGACAGTTACTATGGTCAGTAATAACGATTAAAATCCTTAAGCATGTCGTATAAAAAATTGCTTTTCTTTTTTGCGTTGCTGGGCAGTTTGTTTGTAACTGCACAGCAAAAAGATTATGCATACAAGCCGGTCAATTTTACCAGTGTGCATTTGTCAGATAATTTCTGGCTGCCGAAAATCAAAGTGAATAACAACGTTACTATTCCTGCATCGTTTGCACGATGTGAAAGTACAGGGCGTGTAAAGAACTTTGAAATGGCTGCTGCACATTCAGGAAAGTTCTGTACAACTTATCCTTTTGATGATACAGATATTTACAAAACGATTGAAGGTGCATCTTTTTCATTGAGCCTTTTTCCTGATAAAAAACTCGAAGCATATATTGATTCACTGATTGATAAAATTGCAAAGGCACAGGAGCCCGATGGTTATTTATACACAGCAAGAACAATTGATCCGCTTCATCCGCATTCATGGGCAGGACCAAACCGCTGGGACAGAGAAAGAGAGTTAAGTCATGAGTTATACAACTCCGGTCATTTGTACGAAGCAGCAGCAGCACACTATTATGCCACAGGCAAAAAGAACCTGCTCAACATCGCATTAAAAAATGCTGATTTGGTTTGTTCTGTTTTTGGTTTTGATAAACGACATGTTGCTCCGGGTCATGAAGTAATTGAAATGGGTTTGGTAAAACTGTATCGTATTACCGGGAAGAAAGAATACTTAGAAACAGCAAAATATTTTATTGAAGAACGTGGTCATTTCAATGGCTATGATACAAAGAGTAGAGATCCGTGGAAGAACGGAGCTTACTGGCAGGATCATATTCCGGTTGTTGATCAGCGTGAAGCAATTGGCCATGCTGTACGTGCAGGTTATTTGTATTCTGCTGTTGCGGATGTTGCTGCCTTAACAGGTGATGAAGCGTTGCTGAAAGCAATTGACAGCATCTGGACAAATATGGTTACCAAGAAAATTTATGTACAGGGTGGAGCTGGTGCAGTTGGTTCAGGCGAACGCTATGGTGATAATTATGAATTACCCAATGCAACTGCTTATAACGAAACCTGTGCAGCCATTGCAAACGTGTACTGGAATCAACGCATGTTTCAACTGCATGGCGATTCAAAATACATTGATGTACTGGAAAAGATTTTATACAATGGTTTGATTTCAGGTGTTGGTCTTGATGGGAAATCCTTCTTCTATACTAACGCAATGGAAGTACGGCACAATCATCTTCCCGGCGGAATAGAAGAAGAACGTTCAGGTTGGTTTGATTGTTCATGCTGTCCTACAAATGTTACAAGGTTATTACCTTCTGTTCCCGGTTATGTTTATGCGCAGAAAGAGAATGATGTTTATGTGAATCTGTTTATCAACAGTTCTGCATCATTAATAGTAAATGGAAAGGCCGTTGATGTGCAGCAACAAAACAATTATCCATGGGATGGTGATCTGAAGTTTATTGTATCGCCCCAAAAAGGAACGCTTCCGTTTACAATGAAAGTGCGTATTCCCGGTTGGGCAATGAACCAGGCAATCCCTTCCGACTTGTACAGTTTTCAATCGGCCTCAACTACAAAAGTTCAGATAAGCATTAATGGTACTGCAGTTGATTACACTGTTGAAAATGGTTATGCTGTTTTAAACAGGAGCTGGAAAAAGAATGATGTGGTTGAAGTGAAATTACCAATGGAAGTGCGCAGGGTTGTTGCAAACGATAAACTGAAAGATGATGCAGGCAAAGTTGCTCTACAGCGTGGCCCGTTAATGTATTGTGCTGAATGGCCCGATAATAATGGAAGTGCTGCCAATCTTGTCATTCCTTCTTCGGCAACATTTACAACAGAGTTTCTGCCTTCGTTGCTGAATGGAGTTGTGGTTGTTAAATCAGAAGCCAATGCAGTACTTGTAAACAACAACGAAGTAAAAACTGTGAAGCAGCCTTTTGTTGCTATTCCCTATTATGCATGGGCCAACAGAGGTAAAGGCGAAATGATGTTGTGGTTTCCCGAAAAAATTAAAAGTGTTGATATACTTTCAAAATAAAAATTTTATAAGCAAACGATCAGTTTGATCACAAATACAATTAAAAAACATAAAAAAATAAAAAGATGAAACCATTTAAAAATTTAGAAGTTTGGTTTGTTACAGGCAGCCAGCATCTCTATGGTGAAGAAACACTGAAACAGGTTGCCGCACATTCACTTGAAATTTCAACTGCATTTCATAATTCAGAAGCAATTCCTGTAAATGTAGTTTTTAAGCCTACAGTTAAATCAACTGAAGAAATTTATGCTACCTGTGCTGAAGCAAACGCAACAGCAAACTGTATTGGTATCATTACATGGATGCATACATTTTCTCCTGCAAAAATGTGGATCAGGGGTTTAAGCATCTTACAAAAACCTTTACTGCACCTGCACACACAGTTCAATCGTGATATTCCCTGGGCAACCATTGATATGGATTTCATGAACCTGAATCAAAGTGCACATGGCGACAGAGAATTTGGTCATATCATGAGCCGCATGCGTTTAAAAAGAAAAGTAGTTGTTGGCCACTGGCAGGATCCGAAAGTTCTTGACCAGATTAATGTTTGGGCCCGTGCTGCTGCCGGTTGGAATGATTTACAAGGAGCAAGATTTGTTCGCTTTGGCGATAATATGCGTTTTGTTGCTGTAACTGATGGCGATAAAGTAGAAGCTGAAAGGGTATTTGGCTTCAGTGTAAATACTCATGGTATTGGCGATCTGGTAAAAGTAATTGATGAAGTAAGTGATGCAGATGTTGAAAAACTGATTGCTGAATACAATGACAAATATATTCTCGTTGATAGCCTGAAACAAGGGGGCAGCCAGTATCAGTCGTTGGTTGATGCTGCAAGAATTGAGCTTGGGATCAAATACTTCCTGCTTGATGGCAACTACAAAGGCTTTACTGATACATTTGAAGATCTGCATGGCATGAAACAATTGCCCGGCATTGGCGCACAGCGTATGATGGGACAAGGCTATGGTTTTGCAGGCGAAGGCGACTGGAAAACAGCGGCGCTTGTACGTGCAATGAAAGTAATGGGCACAGGATTAAAAGGCGGTAACAGCTTCATGGAAGATTATACATATCATTTCGATCCTGCAAACCCGTTAGTACTTGGTTCTCACATGCTTGAAATATGCGAAAGCATTGCTGATGGTAAACCTAAATGCGAAATTCATCCGTTAGGTATTGGTGGTAAAGCCGATCCAGTTCGTTTGGTATTTAACTCAGCTGCAGGTCCTGCTTTGAATGCATCAGTAGTTGATTTAGGTAACCGTTTCCGTTTATTGGTGAATGAAGTAGAAGCTGTAGCACCTGTTGCTGATTTGCCAAAACTTCCTGTTGCAAGAGTATTGTGGAAACCATATCCAAACATGAATGATGGTTGTAAAGCATGGATTCTTGCAGGTGGTGCACATCATACAGGTTACAGCCAGAATCTGACATCAGAACACATGGAAGATTTTGCTGAAATGGCTGGTATTGAATATGTGAAAATCGGCAAGAATACTGATCTCTATCAATTCAAAAATGAATTGCGTTGGAGTGAAATTGCTTATAAATAAACCAAACTGATAAACAATTAAACTTTAAAATTTATGGATTGGCATTCACACGAATTTATCTGGCTCGACTGGGTAATTATCGTTGTCGGTATTTTGGGTGTGGCATGGGCTGTGTGGCGTGCTATACAAAAAGACAAACGTAAACAACAGGGAGCCGACAGTGAAGACTACCTGTTTGGTAAAGGTGAACCATGGTATATTATTGGTGCAGCAATTTTTGCCGCAAACATTGGTTCAGAACATCTTGTTGGTCTTGCCGGTACAGGTGCAAAATCCGGTGTGGGTATGGCACACTGGGAAATGCAGGGATGGATGATTCTTATTCTTGGATGGTTGTTTGTACCGTTCTATCAACTCATGAATACGAAGTTGGGTAAGATCATCACTATGCCCGATTTTCTTAAAACACGTTATACACACAGAACTGGTTCGTGGCTGTCAATCATCACACTCATTGCATATGTACTCACCAAAGTAAGCGTTACTGCATTTACCGGTGGTATTTTTATGGAAAGCTTGTTAGGACTTCCTTTCTGGTACGGAGCAATCGGCCTTATTGTTTTAACAGGAATCTTCACTGTGTTTGGTGGTATGAAAGGTGTAATGACACTTTCTGCAATTCAAACACCCATTCTCATCATCGGTTCATTCCTTGTGCTTTTCTTAGGATTGTCTGCACTTGGTGGTGGTAATATTGGTGATGGCTGGCATGCAATGATTGAATATTCCAAAACATTAGGCAAAGGTGCCGACGGCGTTGCTTATGGTACAAACCATATGTTCCATTTTGAGACAGGTGATCCGTTGTATGATGAGTATCCAGGCTTCTGGGTATTTATCGGTGCAACAATTATCGGTTTCTGGTATTGGGCAACAGACCAGCATATCGTTCAGCGTGTGCTCGGTCAGCACAAAGGAGAAGCAAATGATGTGGTGATGAAGCGTGCACGCAGAGGAACCATTGCTGCAGGTTATTTTAAACTGCTGCCTGTATTTATGTTCCTGATTCCGGGTATGGTTGCTGCCGCATTGGCTGCACGTCCCGATAGTGGTTTTACATTGGAAAATCCTGATACAGCATTTGGTGCAATGGTGAAATTTGTGTTACCTGCCGGTGTAAAAGGTATTGTAACCATTGGTTTTATTTCAGCATTGGTTGCATCACTGGCTGCATTCTTCAATTCATGCGCAACACTTTTTACAGAAGACTTTTATAAGCCGATGTTCAAAGGTAAAAGCGAAGCGAAATATGTATTGGTTGGACGTATTGCAACCATTGTTGTGGTAATACTTGGTATTATCTGGATTCCGGTGATGATGAGTCTTGGCAGTCTTTATTCTTACCTGCAGGGAATTCAATCGCTGCTGGCTCCTGCAATGGTGGCTGTATTTGTTATGGGTGCATTCTCTAAAAAAATTACACCCAAAGCTGGTGAAGCCGGTTTGATTGTAGGCTTCCTTATTGGTATGGCCCGTTTACTTACCAACATCTTCACCAATACCGGTAAAGATGTAATGACAGGCACTTTCTGGGAATCAACAACATGGTTCTGGAAAACCAACTGGCTCATTTTTGAAATATGGTTACTTGTATTTATTATGCTGATGATGGTTGTTGTTTCATTCTTTACACCAAAACCAACAGCTCAGCAGATTGATGCGATTACCTTCACCGATGACTACAAAACGCTGATCAAAAAAAGCTGGAGCAAATGGGATGTGATTGCTTCATTAGGTGTTGTGTTAGCATGTGTATTATTCTACATCTACTTCTGGTAACAGAAAATTGAACAGTTTAATTGAATAAATAAACGGGGCTGTGGAACGTAGCCCCGTTTTAATTTTTTTATAAATTTCCCGGCCAGAATCACAAGTTGCGTAAAAAAATGAAAAAGCTTAATTTTACAATCATGCCTACTTTGATTCGATATAACAGTTTCAAAAAAATGAAACAGGGAGTTATCACTACAGAAAAGAAAACGACCCAAAGTAATCCATTGTTCGAACAGGAGATGGAAAAGTTTTTTTTATTACTACAGAAAAAGAAAAATAGAAAAAGAAAAGAAAATAAAGTGTAGTGGAAAAGAAATTGACAGATGATATTCTGCATGTTTGTCAAATACTCAACAAAAATGAAGTGCAGTATTTAATTGTTGGTGGCACTGCCGTTGCTTATCATGGTTATTTTCGGATGTCTTATAATCTGTCGGGGAATCTTGCTGAGAAATTTGATCTGGATATTTGGTACAACCCAACTTATGACAATTACTTCAGGCTTTTAAAAGCATTGGAAGATATGGGGCAAGATGTTAAAGAATTTTTCGAGGAACAAGCTCCTAATCCTTTAAAGTCATATTTCAGGTTTGACCTAAAAAAAATTACGTTAGATTTTCTACCTAAATTAAAAAGCGTTCCTAAGTTCAGAGGAGCGTATGAAAATAAAGAAATAGTTACTCTAAAAGAGGTAGACTTGTTTTTTATAAGTTTTGAAGATTTGCTTAATGATAAAGCAGCAATGTCACGTCCTAAAGATTTAATGGATATTAAACAAATGAAGTCGCTTAAAAAGAAATAGCAAAGTAAATGTATAATTGCCATTACCTTTGCAACTGAAAAACGAATCCGGGCTGTCATAATACAGCCCGGATTTTATTTAACAAGAAAGAAATAAGATGAGTGATTTACAAACAAAGAAGGCTTTCCTTTTTGACCTGAACGGAACAATGGTAGATGATATGGATTTTCATATCGTGGCATGGCATGATATTCTCAACAGTCTTGGTGCAAATATTACCATGCAGCGAATGAAAGAAGAAGCTTATGGAAAAAATGAAGAAGTGATTGACCGCATTATGCCCGGACGTTTTTCATTGGAAGAAAAAAGAAAAATGAGTTTTGAAAAAGAGAAAGTCTATCAGGCTGCGTTTAAACCAAAGCTTGGATTAATTCCCGGTCTATATACTTTTTTACAAAACGCCCATCATCACCAAATACCAATGGCAATAGGTTCTGCAGCCATCAATTTCAATATTAATTTTGTGATTGATAACCTGAAGCTGCGTTCGTTGTTTGGTGCAATTGTAAGTGCTGATGATGTAACTATCAGCAAACCAGATTCTCAAACATATTTAATGTGTGCTGAAAAGCTGAACATTGATCCTGCTGATTGTATTGTATTTGAAGATGCACCCAAAGGAGTGGAGTCGGCAAAGAACGCAGGAATGAAAGCGGTTGTGATTACAACCATGCATGAAGCTCATGAATTTGAACAGTATGATAATGTGCTGATGTTTATTGAAGATTATACTGATCAGCGGTTGATTGGGTTGCTGTAGGAAAGCTGGTAAAACGAATTACACGAATTATAGAAACACGGATCGAACGGATTTGACCGAATTGCACAGATTAAAGCAAAGCCATAATACTGGGCGAACAATTTTTTTAAAAAATCAGCGCTTATCTGCTACATCTGTGTCATCAGCGTTTCTATTGTCTTCTATCCAACCTGTTTCTTTATCATCTCTGAAAAAACCGTTGCGGCTTTTTTCCTGTAAGAATCTTTGAGCCAGGTAATGGATGCTTCTCTTGTCAGCTCAATGCCAGTGATTGGTACTGTACGCAAATTTGTTCTTCCGCTTGCAGATGCGATTGTTAATACGGTGCACCAGTTGCCTGTTTCAACCAATTGCAAAAGCATATTAATATCATTCAGTTCAACATTTACGGTTGGGCTGATTTTGTTTTTAGCAAACACATCTTCTAAAAAATCTCTTGTGTTAAATCCCTTTGCAGGTAATGCAAGATTGATATGCTGTAATTCCTTTACATCAATTTTTTTCTTTGATGCAAACGGGTGAGAAGTATGAGCAATCAGCGAAAGTTTTGAATCAAATAAAATTTCCGATTCAAACACATTTGTATCAGGTGGCTGCAAAAAAGAAAGCACAAAATCAATCTCAGCAATTTTCAGTTTTTCCAGCAGATCTTCCGATGTGCCAAAATCAACAGCAACTCTTACCTGCGGGTACAATTTTGTAAAAGCAACGATGGTTGAATTCAGCAAAGCAGATAAACCATAAGTTGCACCAATCTTTAATGTTCCGACTTTCAAACCTTTCAGATCTTCAATAATCTGTTTGCCATCGTTGGCATCCTGTAAAGATTGCCGGGCATAAGTAAGAAACAGGTTGCCTGCTTCTGTTAACCGCACCCGTTTACCAACACGGTCGAACAGCAGCATATCCAGTTCATCTTCCAGTTGCTTTATTTGCTGCGATAATGTACTTTGGCTGATAAATAAATCATTAGCTGCCTCAGTAAAATTGAGCAGTTCAGCAGACCGGACAAAATATTTCAGTTGACGTAATTCCATTTTCCGATCAATCGGTAATACCGATCATTAGTATTGAAAAATAAAGTTTTTCAAATTTAGGAATAACTATGAACTTCGGGGCAGGAAAAGAACCAGCGAACGAAACTTTTGCCATTTACAAGAAAGGAAACAGTTACTTACACGAATTCTTTTTCAAAAAAATCAATCACTTAATTTAAATACAAAAAACATGAGCAACGCACCGACTACTTTGTTTGATAAAGTTTGGGATGCACACGTAGTAAGAAAGATCGAAGATGGTCCAGATGTGTTATTTATTGATCGTCATTTTATTCATGAAGTAACAAGCCCGGTTGCATTCCTGGGTTTGCACACAAGGAATATTCCTGTGTTATTTCCTGAACGGACATTTGCAACTGCCGATCATAACACGCCAACCATCAACCAGCATTTACCTGTACAGGATCCACTTTCTGCCAACCAGTTAAAAGCGTTGGAAACAAACTCTGCCAAGTATGGTATATCGCATTGGGGTTTGGGCAATCCTAAAAATGGTATTGTGCATGTGGTAGGACCTGAAAATGGAATTACACAACCAGGCATGACGATTGTTTGTGGTGATTCTCATACATCAACACACGGCGCATTTGGTGCTATTGCATTTGGTATTGGTACAAGTGAAGTGGAAATGGTATTGTCTTCTCAATGTATTATGCAGCCTAAGCCAAAGAAGATGCGTATTACCATCAATGGTAAATTGGGTAAAGGTGTTGTTCCAAAAGATGTACCTCTCTTTATTCTTTCGCAGATTTCTGCAAGTGGTGCTACCGGTTATTTCATTGAATTTGCTGGTGAAGTATTTGAAAATATGAGCATGGAAGGAAGGATGACGGTATGTAATCTTTCCATCGAAATGGGTGCCCGTGGTGGTATGGTCGCTCCTGACGAAACAACATTTAATTACCTGAAAGGAAGAGAGCTTGCACCAAAAGGTGAAGCATGGGATAAAGCATTAGCTTATTGGAAAACATTAAAGACAGATGCTGATGCGAAGTTTGACCTTGAATTAAGTTTCTCTGCCGACCAGATTGAACCACAAATTACTTACGGTACAAATCCTGGTCTTGGTACAGGCATTACACATAATATTCCGGTTGCATCGCAAGTAAAAGATGGCGAAGCTTCTTACAAAAAATCATTGGCGTATATGGGCTTTGCTGAAAATGAAAAACTCATTGGTAAGCAGGTTGATTATGTGTTCTTAGGAAGTTGTACCAACGGACGTATTGAAGACTTCCGTGCTTTTGCAAGTATTGTAAAAGGCAAAAAGAAAGCGGCCAACATTACCGCATGGCTGGTTCCAGGTTCGCATATAGTTGAACAGCAGATTAAAGACGAAGGTATTCTTGATATTTTAACTGATGCCGGTTTTGAATTACGTCAGCCCGGTTGTTCTGCTTGTCTTGCAATGAATGATGATAAAGTTCCTGCGGGTAAATATGCAGTAAGTACAAGCAACAGGAACTTTGAAGGAAGACAAGGACCCGGTGCAAGAACATTATTGGCAAGTCCGTTGGTAGCTGCTGCTGCTGCTGTAACAGGAGTGGTAACAGATCCAAGGGAGCTCATTTGAGGTACGATGTAAGAAGTACGATGTACGAACATCAGAACTAAAAACTACAAACTAAAAACTTTAAACTCTATTATGGCTTACGATAAATTTACAGTCCTTAAAAGTTCAGCGGTACCAATGCCGATTGAAAATGTGGATACTGACCAGATTATTCCTGCACGTTTTTTAAAGGCAACTAAGCGTGAAGGTTTTGGTGATAATCTTTTCCGTGACTGGCGTTATAACGGTGACGATACACCTAAACAGGATTTCGTATTAAACAATCCGATCTATACAGGAAAGATTCTTGTTGGCGGAAAAAACTTCGGCAGCGGAAGCAGCCGTGAACACGCAGCATGGGCTATTTATGATTATGGTTTCCGTTGTGTGGTATCAAGTTTCTTTGCTGACATTTTTAAAGGAAATGCATTGAACATCGGCATACTTCCGGTTACTGTTAGTCCTGAATTTCTTGATAAAATTTTCAAAGCAATTGAAGCTGATCCAAAAGCTGAACTGGAAGTAAACCTTCCTGAACAAACGGTTACCATTCTTGCAACAGGCGAAAAAGAATCATTCGACATCAACAGTTATAAAAAACATAACATGTTAAATGGTTTTGATGATATTGATTACCTGCAGGCAATGAAACAGGATATTCAGCAATTTGCATCAACAAGTCCTTATTAAAAGAATGCAGACCCTGAAGGTTTTTTTAAGACTTTCAGGTGTCTTTTAAATTTAATGCGCATGCCCAACAAACAACGCTTTATAGAAATCATGGATACCACACTGCGTGATGGTGAACAGACCAGTGGAGTATCTTTTTCTGCATCTGAAAAGTTAACCATTGCTCAGTTGTTATTAACGGAAGTAAAAGTTGATCGTATTGAAGTTGCTTCAGCAAGAGTGTCGGAAGGTGAGTTAGATGCTGTAAAGAAAATTACCAAATGGGCAAAAGCAAACGGGTTACTCAACAAGGTGGAGGTACTGACTTTTGTAGACGGTGATGTATCGATCAAATGGATGCAGGAAGCCGGTGCAAAAGTAATGAACCTGTTAACGAAAGGATCACTGAATCATCTTACACATCAGCTAAAGAAAAAACCAGAGCAGCATTTTGCTGATATTGCCGATGTAATAAAGGCCGCAAGGAAAAAAGGGATTGAAACAAACGTATATCTCGAAGACTGGAGCAATGGAATGCGTCATTCAAAAGAATATGTATTTCAATATCTCGATTTTATTGTAAAGCAGCCTGTGAAGCGTGTGATGCTTCCCGACACTTTGGGGATTTCGACTCCATCGGAAATTTTTGAATTTATTTCAGCAATTGTTCAACGTTATCCCGGTACTCATTTTGATTTTCATGGTCACAACGATTATGATCTTGGTACTGCCAATGTACTTGAAGCAATGAAGGCAGGTGTACATGGTTTGCATTTAACTGTTAATGGCATGGGCGAACGGGCAGGTAATGCTCCACTTGCAAGTGCCATTGCTGTAATGAATGATTTTATGCCGCAGATCAAATCGTCTGTTGTTGAAAATTCGTTGTACAGTATAAGCAAGCTTGTTGAAACATTTTCGGGAATCCGGATTCCTGCAAACAAACCTGTTGTTGGTGAAAATGTTTTTACACAAACCGCAGGCATACATGCAGACGGTGATAAAAAGAAAAATCTTTATTTCAGCGACCTGATGCCGGAACGTTTTGGCCGCCAGCGTAAATATGCGTTGGGAAAAACAAGTGGCAAAGCAAACATTGAAAACAACCTGGCCCAGTTAGGGATACAGTTGAGCGATGCCGATCTGAAAAAAGTCACACAACGTATTATTGAACTGGGTGATAAAAAGGAAGTTGTTACACAGGCCGATCTTCCCTACATCATTTCAGATATACTCGACAGCAATGCAATTACAGATTCTGTTAAGATTGAAAATTATGTATTGACTCATTCCAAAGATCTTCGTCCTTCAGTAACATTAAGCATTGTAATCAATGGCGAATCGTTTGAAGAACATGCACAGGGTGATGGTCAGTACGATGCATTCATGAATGCGTTGAAAAAAATCTACAAACAAAAGAAAGTGGAGCTTCCGGTACTTACTGATTACGCTGTTCGTATTCCTCCTGGTGGTAAAAGTGATGCGTTATGCGAAACAATCATTACCTGGAATATCCACAACAGGGAATTTAAAACAAGAGGACTTGACAGTGATCAGACTGTTTCAGCAATAAAAGCAACACAGAAGATGTTGAATAATATTTAGAGAGGGAAAGAGGCAGAAAGGCGAAAGGCAAAGAGCATAAGAAAGTTCTGTATCATATTATTTTCAATGAGTACAATAAAATCATACAGGGATTTAATTATTTGGCAAAAGGCCGTTGATCTGGTAACAAAAGTTTATTCTGTTACCGGGAACTTTCCTTCTTCTGAAATATATGGTTTAACAAATCAATTAAGAAGATGTGCTGTTTCAATACCTTCAAATATTGCAGAAGGTTATGGAAGAAATTCAACAGCTGATTATAAACGTTTTCTTCAAATAGCTGTTGGCTCTTTATATGAATTACAAACTCAGGTTGTAATTGCATTTAAGCTGACTTACGTTTCAAAAGAACAATATACCGAGCTCAATGATTTAAGCATTGAGATTGACAAAATGATCTATTCAATAATTCAAAAACTAAAATAAAGCAAGTGTTGATCGTTTAAGAGGTATCTCTTTGCCTCTTGCCTTTCAACTCTATGCCTTCTCAAAACAAATGGCAACAAAACACATTTTAATTGTTCCTGGCGATGGAATAGGACAGGAAGTAACAGCAGTTGGAAAAAAAGTATTAGATAAAATTGCTGCAAAATTTGGTCATACGTTTACTTATGATGAAGCATTGATTGGTCATGTGGCCATTGAAGCAACGGGAAATCCTTTGCCTGATGAATCATTGGAAAAAATGCGTAACTCAGATGCAGTTTTATTCGGTGCAGTTGGTCATCCGAAATATGATAACGATCCTTCAGCAAAAGTTCGTCCTGAACAAGGACTACTTAAGATGAGAAAAGAACTGGGATTGTATGCCAATCTCCGTCCCATTAAATTATTTGATGAGCTGCTTGGTGCATCCAGCATCAAACCCGAAATTTTAAAAGGGGCAGATATTCTTTTCTTCCGTGAATTAACAGGTGATATTTATTTCGGTGAAAAAGGCCGTAAGAATAATGGCGATACCGCATTTGATATTGCAGAATACAGCCGTTTTGAAGTGGAGCGTATTGCACGCAAAGCATTTGATGCTGCACGTACAAGAAGAAAGAAATTATGTTCGGTTGACAAAGCCAATGTAATAGAAACATCAAGGCTGTGGAGAGAAGTGATTCAGAAAGTGGCATTGGAATATCCTGATGTGGAAGTGGAACACCAGTTTGTTGATGCTACAGCAATGCTGCTCATCAAAGATCCACGTCGTTTTGATGTGGTGGTAACTGCTAATTTGTTTGGAGATATTCTTACTGATGAAGCTTCGCAGATTGCCGGTTCAATGGGTATGCTGGCCAGTGCATCTATCGGCGATGGTACAGGTGTGTATGAACCTATTCACGGATCAGCACATGATATTACCGGTAAAGGTGTTGCCAATCCGCTGGCGTCTATTTTATCAGCAGCATTGTTGCTGGATATATCTTTTGGAATGAAAGAAGAATCTGAAACAGTGATCAACGCAGTTGATAAAGTACTGAAAGCTGGTTTCAGAACAAGAGATATTGCTAATGCAGAAACTGCAGCAGAAAAAATTCTTGGTACTGAAGCAATTGGTGAAGAAGTGCTCAGGTTCATTTAAAACAAAAGAATTCATTCATGAAAGGCAATTCATTTTGAATTGCCTTTTGTTTTTTAAGTAAGTCAACCTATTTGAACTTCATTAAGTAATTTTTTTTATTTTTATTTGGTTATTGCATTTAATATAAGATAGCAGCTTTTGTTATCGTATTTATCTGCAATTGCAGAAACTCTCTGACCTTCCGACAATTCAATTAATCAGGAAACCTGCTTTTAATTATTTAATATCAGATCATTTTAAAGATGAAATTAAAATTGAACTACCGTGCAGCTATTATTGCTATTGTTGGTTTAAATACAGCAACTGTTTTATCTGCACAACAAAACCAGTTAAACGATTGGGAAAATCCGCAGAAATACGAAGTAAGTAAAGAAGTTCCTCATGCAACATTCATGTTGTTTACAAATGAAAAAGATGTGATTACAGATGATTATAGTAAATCATCTTTCCATCAATCATTGAACGGAACGTGGAAATTTATTTATACCGCTAAATATGCAAACCGTATCAGGGATTTCTATCGTACCGATCTCAATACATTGCAATGGAGCGATATTGCAGTTCCATCCAACTGGGAAATGAAAGGATTCGGAACTCCAATCTACACCAACATCACTTATCCTTATCCTGAAAATCCCCCTTTTATTGGAGAAAATAATCCTGTAGGTACTTACCGAAAAGAATTTGTGGTGGATGAGAAATTGGCGGGAAAAGAAATTATTCTGCATTTTGGTTCAATAACCGGCTGTGCATTTGTATATGTAAACGGACAAAACGTTGGAATGACAAAAGCTTCTAAGACTGCTGCAGAATTCGACATTACTTCTTATCTCAAAAAAGGGAAAAACTTATTGGCAGTGCAGGTTTTTCGCTGGCACGATGGAAGTTATATGGAAGACCAGGATTTCTGGCGCATCAGCGGTATTGAACGTGATGTGTTTTTATTTGCCATGCCTAAACTTACTGTATGGGATTTTTTCCTGAAGCCCGATCTTGATGCCCAGTACAAAAACGGAATGTTCAGTGCTGATGTTACATTGCGGAAATTCAAAAACAATATAATTAAAAACGGAACCGTTACAGTTTCTGTTCTCGATAAAAACGGCCGTTCTGTTTACAATCAGTCACAAAAGTTTGTAACAAGAAACGACAGCCTTCAAACAATTTCTTTCAGCGGTACAATTGCTGATGTGCAGAAATGGAGTGCTGAGCAACCCAATCTTTACGATTGCATTATTACTTTAAAAAACGAAACAGGTGCAATAGTTTTAACAACCGGCGCAAAAATCGGTTTCCGTAAAATTGAGATTAAAAATGCACAGCTGCTTGTAAATGGTGTTGCTACAATTGTACACGGAGTTGACCGGCATGAACATGATGATCTGAATGGTCATGTGCCAAACAAAGCGTTGATGATAAAAGATATTCAGCTCATGAAGCAGTACAACATCAATGCAGTTCGTTGTTCACATTATCCCAATGATCCGCTTTGGTACAAGCTCTGTGATAAGTATGGAATTTACCTGATTGATGAAGCCAATATTGAAAGTCATGGCCTTGATTCCGATCCTCCTTCAAAACACATTTCATTTTTACCAGAATGGTCAGCAGCGCATTTAGACAGGCACAAACGTATGGTTGAGCGTGATAAAAACCATCCTTCAGTCATCATCTGGAGCCTGGGTAATGAATGTAAAAACGGGCCTGCTTTTGAAAATGGTTATAAATGGATTAAGCAAAGAGATAACACAAGGCCGGTACAGTTTGAACGTGCAGGTGAAAATTTCAATACAGATATTGTTTGTCCCATGTATCCTTCAATGAACAACATGAAACGGTATGCTGCTGATACAACAAAAACCCGTCCGTATATTATGTGTGAGTTTTCACATGCAATGGGCAACAGCAACGGAAACTTCAGGGAATATTTTGATATAATCAAAACCAGTAGACACATGCAGGGTGGTTTTATCTGGGACTGGGTTGACCAAGGGTTTAAACAAACCGATAAAAGTGGAAATGTGTTCTGGGGTTATGGTGGCGATTTGGGAAGTTTCAATTATTACAACGATGAAAACTTTTGCTGCAATGGTTTAATTGCTGCTGATCGCACTATTCATCCGGGTTTAAATGAAGTGAAAAAAGTTTACCAGAACATCAACTTCTATGCAAAAGATCTTGCATCAGGAACAATCTCTGTACGCAATGATTATGATTTCACCAATCTTGATCAATACAATTTTTCTTATGTGTTGGTGAAAGATGGCAAGCCTGTTTATAATGGTTCGTTTAAAGTTGAACTTGCTCCTCATCAGCAAAAAGAAGTGAAGCTTACTATACCTGCTGATAAAATGATTGATGCTGCTGAATATTTCATCAACGTTTTTGCAACAGTTTCTGAACAAAGCAAAACAGATTTATTAGCTGTTGGTCATGAACTGGCAAGAGAACAATTTAAACTGGGCGGAGATTATTTTACAAGAAATAAAACAATCAGCGGAACATTAAAAATTCAGAAAGAAAATGACAGATTAAGTTTTCAGTCGGAAAATATTTCAGGAGAAATAGATTTGAAATGGGGAACAGTGAGAAATTATACTTCAAAATCAGGTATGCAGCTCAATCATTTTCCCGAACCCTATTTCTGGCGTGCTCCAACCGATAATGATTTCGGAAATAAAATGCAACAATCGCTGGGCATCTGGCGTTCGGCTCATCAAAACAGGAAATTAAAAAACATTACTGTAAGCGAACAAACGGCCGATGGTGTTTCTGTAAAAGCTGAATTTGAATTAACAGGTATTGCTGTTCCTTATACAGTTGAATATTTTATTCAGAACGATGGCAGTGTGAAAGTAACTGCATCAATTGATATGACCGGAAGAGATTTACCTGAACTGCCACGTTTTGGTATGCGTATGCAGTTGCCTGTTCAGTTTGATAGTTTACAATATTATGGTCGAGGCCCATGGGAAAATTACAGCGATAGAAAAGAATCTTCATTTATAGGTTTCTATGCTGATAATGTACGCAACCAGTTTACATCAAACTATATCCGTCCGCAGGAGAATGGTTATAAAACCGATGTGCGTTGGTTAACATTAACCAACAGCAAAGGTGCCGGTATTTATGTTGAAGGAATTCAGCCAATCTGTTTCAGTGCATTGAATCATTCAACTGAAAGTCTTGATCCAGGAATGACAAAGAAACAGCAACATCCGTCTGATCTTCCGCATGATGATAATGTATATCTGCATATTGATCTCAATCAACGTGGAGTAGGTGGGGATGACAGTTGGGGTGCATTGCCGCACGATAAATACCGTTTACTGGGCAAAACATATAGTTACAGTTATGTAATTAAACTATTGGAAAGTAATTAGTAAACTACCAGTTTATAATACACTTAAAAGTATAATGTAGTTCCTTTTATCTTGATGTGTGCATAAAATGATTGTTGGTTTTTTTTAATAAAAGTCAGTTTTTAAAAAGTTAAGTTATGAAACGGTATTATTTGTTCCTGTTGTTTGCTGCATTACCTGTTTATGCGGTTTTATATGCACAGGCTTCGCTTATAACAAATATTCCCAACAGAAAAACAACCAGTTTAAATGGAAGCTGGCAATACATTGCCGATCCGTATGAAACAGGTTTTTATGATTACCGCTTCAAAGAAAGAAAGGAAGATGATAAAGAAGCTTTCTGGAACAGTGATATACAGGTAAACCGGTGGGACAGAAAAGAACATGGTTATATTGACAAATACAGTCTCAATGTTCCAGGCGACTTGAATTCGCAGAAGCCTGAGTTTCTTTATTACGAAGGAACTGTGTGGTACAAAAAATCGTTTGATTATAATAAATCAAGCGAAGCAAACAGGTTGTTTTTATACTTCGGAGCAGTAAACTACAGGGCAGATGTTTATCTCAACGGAAAAAAACTTGGCTTCCATATTGGTGGTTTTACACCTTTCAACTTTGAAATACCTGCAACGTTTTTAAAAGAGAAAGATAATTTTCTTGTTGTAAAAGTTGATAACAAACGGGGCAAAGACGAAGTGCCTACTGTTAATACCGACTGGTGGAATTATGGAGGCATTACCCGTACGGTTGAACTGGTGGAAGTTCCTTCAGCATTTATTGAAGAGTTTACATTGCAACTGAAGAAACCTGAGCCAGGCGAAATGCCAAAAACAAAAAACGCAATTGCTGCAGGAAAAATAAAATTCAATGGTACTGTCCCTGCAAATTTCATTGTTGAAATTCCGGAACTGAAACTGAAGAAAACAGTTGCAGCTAAAGATGCTGTAACCGATTTCAGTTTTGTGCTCCCAACAGTTCAGTTATGGTCAACTGAATTACCCAAGCTGTACAATGTAATTGTTACAGCAGGTAACGACAGAACAGAAGATAAAATTGGTTTCCGTACAATTGAAGCAAATGGAAACAATGTATTGCTGAATGGAAAACCCGTTTTTATGCGTGGCATTTCCATACATGGTGAAATTGCACAGGAAGGCCGCAGAGCATCTGGAACAAAGGATGCAGCTTTGTTATTAAATGAAGCAAAGGAACTTGGCTGCAATATGGTACGGCTTGCACACTATCCGCACGATGAGGCAATGACACGTATGGCCGATTCGCTGGGTATTCTTGTATGGAGTGAAATCCCCGTCTATTGGACAATTAATTTCAGCAGTAACGAAGTATATCAGAAAGCAGCCGCACAGTTAACTGAAATGATTACCCGTGATTACAATCGGGCAAGCGTTATTATCTGGTCGGTGGGAAATGAAACACCAATCAGTACTGTGCGTACAGCATTTATGAAAAATCTTATCCAGGCAGCAAGGTTACTCGACAGTACAAGAATGATTTCAGCAGCTTTGGAAGTAAATTATAATTCAGGAAAAAATGTAAACCTCATTGATGATCCGCTTGGTGAGTTTGTTGACCTCGTTGCGTTTAATGAATACCTTGGCTGGTATGGCGGGTTGCCAGGTAATTGCCGTACAGCCAACTGGGTTACACCTTATAATAAACCATTGTTTATAAGCGAAACAGGTGCCGGTGCAAAGGAAGGAGTTCATGCCGACTCGTTAACCATCTTCAGTGAAGAATACCAGGAATGGTATTATAAAGAACAGGTTGCAATGCTGAAACGCATGCCTCAAAATTTTGTTGGCATTTCTCCATGGGTAATGGTGGATTTTCGTTCGCCCAAACGCAACAATCCAACTTACCAGGAAGGCTGGAACAGGAAAGGTTTATACAGCAGCGAAGGCAAAAAGAAAAAAGCATTTTACATTCTGCAGGCTTATTATAAGGAAATGATGACCAGGTAATCTGTTGCAAATAAAACCCACACCAATAAGTTTATCTTTTTAGTTACGGGTGGTTTTAAAATGTTGTTTTACTGCATTTGAACATACACAATTACAGCACGATTTCTTAAATTGCTCAAATGAAAAAAAGTCCGTTATTTTTCTTTTTGCTGATAATATCTGTATTTACCTGTTCGCAAATAGTTGCACAAACTCCTGCAAATCTGAAACTGTTTAATAACAAGGAGTATTCAGTTTCATATCCGCAGGAGTGGACAATAGATACGAGTAAAATGATGGGGATTGATCTGTTTATTTTTTCGCCGTTAGAGGCGAACGACAAATTCAGGGAAAACATAAACATTATAAAATCTGATTTAAATGGCGAAAAGATAACATTAGACAGCCTTGTTCAGGTATCGGTAAAACAAATTGAAGCAATGGCAACAGAATATGTACTGATACGGTCGAAACAGGTTCATGAACACGGAATTACTTTTCATTTGCTTGAATTTACAGCAACACAGGGCATTTTTCATCTTCATTTTTTACAGTACTATTTTTTAACCGAAACAAAAGTGTACACAATAACACTTACTGCTGAGGCAAACAACTACAGCATGTACAAGGAAAAAGGAGAGCAGATAATGAACTCCTTTACAATAAAACAATAACTACAATGCCAGCCATGAATCCAAACGTTGATTTCTTTTTCGCCAAAGCTGCAAACTGGCAAAAAGAATGTATAAAGCTGAGGGAAATAGTTCTTAGCTGTAATCTTACAGAAGAACTAAAATGGGGTTGTGCCTGCTATACATACAATGGCAGCAATGTAGTACTCATTCATTATTTTAAACACTATTGTGCTTTGCTGTTTTTTAAAGGTGCATTGCTGAACGACGCTGATGGAATACTTGTTCAGCAAACGGAGAACGTACAAGCAGGAAGGCAGATCAGATTCACTGGTATTTCTGAAATTACAAAACTTACAAAAGTGCTGAAGGCTTATATTTTTGAAGCTGTTGAAGTGGAAAAAGCAGGATTAAAAGTAACGCTTAAAAAAACCAAAGAATATACGGTACCCGACGAGTTTCAGAAACAACTGGATAAAAAGCCGCTATTAAAAAAAGCATTTGATGCATTAACTCCCGGCAGGCAGCGTGCATACCTGCTTTATTTTTCGCAACCCAAACAAGTTAAAACAAGAGAAGCAAGGGTGGAAAAATGTATTGCCCTGATAAAATCCGGTAAAGGATTAAATGACAGGTAACGCTAACGGTATAGTACACCACGCCTGTACTTGCTTGGTGATCTTTCAGGTTTATAAACAAAAACTGTTTTCAAGTAAATTATTTTAAATAATTGTTATTTATTCATATTCCTTTTATTAACTTTAATATGAATATTTAAATTCCTTGAATAGCCAACTTGCAATGCCAGAAACTAACAGCACTTCCGGAAAGTTTGCTCAATTACACCACACGCTGAATGCTTATCTTTCAGCATTTAATGAAGTGGCCATTGTATCTATTACAGATTTAGCTGGTAAGATTATTTATGTTAACGACAAGTTTCTTGAAATATCGCAATATTCCAGAGAAGAATTAATTGGCAGTACACATAAAATTATTAGCAGCGGTCATCACCCCAACGATTTTTTTATTGAAATGTGGAATTCAATTGGCAAAGGCAAGCCCTGGCGCTCTGAAATAAAAGATAAAGCAAAAGATGGGTCTTACTATTGGGTTGATACCGTAATAACGCCGGTAAAAGACAAAGAAGGGCAGCCTTTTCAATTTCTTTCTGTAAGCAATCTTATATCAACACAGAAACAGCATGAAGAAAAAATTGTTTCATTTCAGGAAAAACTTCTGAAAAGTGAAATGCAGTTGAAACAGGCGCAGGAACTAGCAAAAACAGGAAGCTGGTTTATTGATCTTTCCACAAAAAAAATTGAATGGTCAGAAGAAACATACCGCATATTTGAAATACCTGAAAATACACCAATGACCTACGGGTTATTTTTGGAATACATTCATCCTAATGACAAAGCACTTGTTGATGAAAACTGGCAAAAAGCAATGGATTCCGGCTTTTATGAAGTTGAACACAGGATTATTACTCCATCGGGCGAAAAATGGGTTATTGAAAGGGCTAAATTTGAATTTGACAGGCATTTTACATTAAGCACAGTTTTAGGTACAGTACAGGATATAACCGACAAAAAGCTGGCCGAGCAATTAATAAAGGAAACAGCAACCCAATACATAGGCTTATTTAACAACAGCCCTTTTGCTATAGGAATACTTGATAAAGAAACTCTCCGGTTTATTAAAGTAAATGAAACAGGCATTAAACTGTATGGCTATACCGAAAAAGAGTTTATGAAACTCCATGCCTGTGATATAAAAGTTCCGGGTGAATGTGAAGAATTTAAAAAGCAGATTCAAAACGATACTTATACTCACCATACCCATATACGAAAGCATAGAAAGAAGGATGGTAATATAATTTTGGTTGAACCCACAATTACCCAAATTGATTATAAAGGAAGAGAAGCGTTTCTTATAACAATTAATGATGTTACTGAAAAGCTGATAATTGAAGAACAGCTCGAAAAAGAAAAATACCGCAGCCAGCACGAAATGGATCTGGCGGCAGTTGAAGGTGAAGAAAAAAGTAAAAGCGAAATTGGCAGAGAATTACACGATAACATTAACCAACTACTTGCCGCTTCTGTACTGCGGCTTAAAAACACCGCATTGTATTCAGATGAAGCTACTGCCGGGCAAATTATGGAAGGAGTGGATGTGGTGAATAAAGCAATTGAAGAAATAAGGAAATTATCTTCAAGAATTGTATCACCACCATTACATGAATTTACACTCAGGGAGGCAATTGAAAATTTGGTAGTAAGCCTTAAGTTCTCCTGCAAAAATGTAAACTTAACCGTTGATGTAAATGAAAAAAGCTGGAAACAACTTTTAAAGTAAACCTGTACAGAATTATACAGGAACAGTTCAGCAACATTATTAAGTATGCAGAAGCTTCAGAAATTGCCGTAAAACTTTTACAGAAAGGGAACCTGCTTACACTTGAAGTTGCCGACAATGGCCGGGGCTTTGATCCCGAACAAAAATCAAAAGGCATTGGCCTTGCCAACATTCGCCACAGGGCCAAACTGTATAGTGGTCAGTGCAGCATTATCAGCAGCCCGGGAAAAGGGTGCAGGTTAGCGGTTGAGTTTTTGTTATAAACTGCATACCGATATAATTTTTCTCAACAACATCTCCCGGCATGTAAAGCTGAAGTGAAGCAGACAGTTAACGGAAACGTTGTGTTACAAGGTTATTGTACAATATTATAGAAGAGAAGTATGCCTTTTTGAAAAATGAGGTATTGCGTATATATTTGAGTTGGCAGTAATGTTATATGAGCCTCATGCAAACAATAGAGAAGCAAGTAGCAGACACAATTAGAACGATTGAATCCTTTTTTTCAGAAAGTTTTTTTGAAGTCAGTAGTAGTCATGAGACATTAAATAAAGCTGTAGCCAAAACCCAGAGAAAAGATGATGGATTTTTCTTCGAATTTTCAAAGATGAGTTTACCATCTCAAGATGACAGGCATAAAATTACATATGCCCCGACATTACCAATTAGATTTTCAAACAACTTTAGAATTATTGAATTTGATTTAATCAAAGCAAAATGCAATTTTTCATTTGGTTTTGCTGGATTCACATCTGTGTCTGGTTATATAAAAGAGTTTGAAACCGAAGCATTAAGAAATCATAAAAACTCTTATTATAGAGCAGTAATTATAAGAGAGACAGACCATGCTTTGAGCGGTTTTTTTGCACATAACAATTGCTTAAAAATCGGCACAACTACATATGGCTCTGGGGTTTTAGAAATTAATATAAAAGGCATCCAGCTTAATCTTTTTTCTTATACATCAAAGGAGACTAAAAATTCATACTTCATTATAGAAAGTCAAGACATTTGCCCTTATTCTGATTTTATATCACTACAAGACGAAATAATACTTGCAATCACTTATCTAACGGGCACATTTTTAGGAAAAGAAATTTATATTATCGGAAGTGACACAATTAATTTTGAGAAAAATTCTGTACTAAGCTTAAAGCGTTTTTTTGATGATTTGAAAAATGGCTATGCAGCGATTCCAGATGTCACTCTCCAGCATCAAGTAAACGCACCTGTAATTAGATTTTCAATTACAGGTCTTGAAAACCTTATAACTGAACTCATTAATTCATTGGTTTACAAAAGAACACTCTTATTACTTTGCCAAGCTCACACCGAACCAGCCTATGTGACCTCAACTTTATATTCTGTAGCACTTGAAACAATTACAAACAAAATATCAGAGGAAATATCAGAAAAAATTAAACCAATAAAAGAAAAAGAAATTGCCAATAATCTAAGATGCGAACTTAAAAAGTCACTACAGGAGTTTAAGGATAAGTTGTCAGTTGAAGCATTCACAAAAATTTCATCTGACATAGAAAGAATTAATTCACCGACTAATAAACAAAAGTTATTACAGCCTTTTAAACACTTAAATATTAACCTTCCAACGAAAGACATAGAAGCCATTGAAAGACGGAATGATTTTTTACATGGCAGAATACCTGAAAAAGATGATAGACATTATCTTTCTTTAATTAACGGAAGACTGCTTTTTTGCATCAACTGCTTAGTGTTAAAACACATAGGTTTTGAAGGATATATAGTTTATCATCCAAGCATATACCAGTTTAATAACAACCTCAAAATTGAAGAAAGTCTAATTCGAAAAGTCTAAAAAACATTACTGCCAACATTGGTATTGCCAATAGTGGGGCTTGACATTGGAACAATCAGCAGCGGTAATTCTGCTGTACTGTGGTTCGGGGCTCGACGAATAAAGCCCGGCTTTAGTTCTTAGTATTTAACTTTATCAAAAAGCCAGGCAGCGGTTCCGGGCGGACGAAAATAAAATTCCCCACCATCGGCAATGCCTGCTCGTTGACTGCCTTAATATGAGACCGACACTTTACATATTTATAGTTTCATTTCTATTGACTTCTTGTGCCACAGTAATAACAAGAAGAAGTTACAAAATGAACATTAATACAAACGCAGAAAATGCAAAAGTTAAAATTTTGGACAGCATATATCAATTACCTGCAAGTGTAAGAGTAATGCGTTCAAAAAAAAACCTTGACATAAAGCTTATTACTGACACGGCAACTTTTAATTACACCGTAAAGTCTTCAGTTAACCCTGCGTTTTTATGTGGCAATTTGTTATGGTTCGAGCTATCACCTGCTGCGTATTTGATTGATTTGACAAATCAAAAAAGGTATTATTATGGCAGATCTGTTTTTTTGAATATTTCTGACTCAGTACGGTTTCTCAGACCTCCTATTTCAACATCTTTTCACAACTTTTTTTCCAAAACCTATCCAACAAGCAAGGGCGAATTATATCTGCACATCTCATTACCTCATATAAACTCATTTAGTTTAAAGCCAGAGAATGAAGGAACTAAATCAAATACTGGTTTTTGGGGAATAATGTTTGGACTTGACTACTGTTACGCAACAAATAGATTTTTGAATTTAAGCATCTCGGGTGTTTCAGATTTTTTTGTTCCGGTTCCGGCAGCTATTGATATAAGTGGAGAATACGAACTAATGAGTTCAAGATATATTAGTTTTTCAAATAATCGTAGAATAAAGCGTTTCACTATCGGCTATGGACTATCGTTTGCAAGAAATACCTGGGACTTGAGGTATTATAACCAGTTTGCCCCGCAGCCACCAACAAGAGAACCAGTTAAGAAAAGTCATAATTCTTTTGGCTTGGTATTTCCGACATATTTTCAATTAAGCGAAAATTTTCATTTTGGCATTATTTATAGACCGACTTTCTTCACACCAGAATTGACAGACAAATTCAGATATGAACATTTAATAAGTATTGACTTTGCGTGGAAAATAAGAATAAAGAAATAATTACGGCAGATAACACTTTCGCCCTTGTTGGCATTCCCCAGCTAAATTATTTCCAAAAGTCAAATTACCAAACCATAGCCTGCCTTCGTTGTGTGTGTTTCACCAACAATACATGCACTAAAGATATTTATGGAATCGAATTCTTGCTGGTGAAAACACACAGCAAGGGCATTTTCTTTTAAGGGACACCAACAACTGTAAAGCAGCCCGGGCAAAGGGTGCAGCTTAATAATTGAATTTTCGTTATAAACTTCTGTAAAAAATTCGGCTTTGCATTTACCGGTAGTAGGCATAATCGTTGCTGCTTTTTAAAGCAAAAATGTGTACATACTCCTGCTGGTTTTCGTAATCCTCAAAAAGCAAACATGTTTTTAGATGAAACTATTCAGCGCAATACTTTTAGTGAGTGAGCTTAAAATTTGTCTCTTTCGTCGGGTTTGTACTTTCTTTAACACTGTTGTATTTGAATATTGCTGAAGAAAATACATTCATAATGAAAAATGCAAAATTAAAGTTTGTTGTTCTTCTTTCCGGTATTGCAATTTCAACCGGTTTTTCGCAAGAGCGAAAGCCTGCCGAAAAGCAACATAACACAACAACAACTCAGCAAGCCCCTGCAAATAACAGGCAAACACAGCAAAATACGGGTGCGCCTGGAAATGGCAGTTACAACGACCGGAACAGTACAAACGGAAACCGTGTTATTGTAGCGCCAAGCCGTACCGGGCCGGGAGCTTTTCGTACATCTTCGGGCAGTGAGCATCCTGTAAGGGAGCCATACCAGGGAGCTCCCCGTTATACACAGGGAGTGCCGGCTTATGGCAAAAGAATACAGCAACCGGGAAGCAATTACCGTAGTATTGAGTATAATGGAAAAAAATACAGGTATAATAACGGCGTATTTTATTATCAAACAGGTGCTTACTTCCAGGTTGTAAATCCCCCGGCAGGAATCCATATTTATGTATTACCTCTCGGCTATCGCCGTATATACGTAAACGCAGTTCCGTATTATTATTTCAATGGCGTTTTTTATAATGTTTGGGGAAACAGCGAGTACATTGTAATTGATCCTCCCATTGGAGCAAGATTGCCTGAATTGCCAAATGGCGCAAGGCTTGTTATTATTAACGGGCAAAGTTATTACGAGCTTGATGGCACTTTTTATACCGAAGAATATACAATTAATAATGAAGTAGTATATACAGTGGTGGGTGTACATAATGTACTCGACGAAACATACATTCATTCGCAGGTGCTGGAAACCAATACAGTTCGTACTCTGCCAGCAGGTTGCAGAAAAGTAAATATTAACGGGCAGATATTATATGTTTCGCCCGACCTTGTTTATTACCAGGAAGTAATTGGTGTAAACGGAGCTGTTTATTACCAGATAGTGGGTAATATAGCCAATTAATTTTTTAAGTACTAACAATACTTTGTCTATCTGGCCAGGTGATTACCGGAAAAATCGGCAGATCACCTGGCCAGAAATGTAATATATAAACAGTGGGGTGATGAGAATATAGTTTTTTTTGCTTATTGTTGTCGCATATACTATATTTGCGGCAACAATAAATTGTTACAGAATGAGACAATTAGCATTTGCATCACTACAAGTGAAAAATCTGCAGGCATCAAAAAACTTTTATCTTCAGAAATTAGGATTTGAACTGGATAACGAAAATCCACAGGCCTGTGTTTTCAGGTACAACCAGGGGCAGGCAAGTTTTGCCATCCGCACACCGCTTGAACCAATTGAAGGAAAAGAACTGGGAACAGGTGTAGCCATTTGGTTTGCAGTTAATGAAAACGTGGATGAACTGAAAGAAAAATTGATTGCAAACGGAATTACAACTGTTGGAGAATTAATGCAAACACCTTTTGGCCGGGTATTTCATGTAAAAGATATTGATGGGTACAAACTCACTTTTCTGGAAACAAAATAGCAGGCGGGTATAGAACAGGGTTTTCTGAAATCACCCAACACGATTTTAATTTAACTTCAACACAAATGCGTTAAAAACAAGATGGCAAAAAGAATTGAATTTCAGTTTAACAGTCCGGGCGAAAGTCCCGGTTACCTTTTGGGGCAGTTAACTATGTTGTGGCAGCGAAAGCTTAAAAAAGTTTTAGACCCCTTAAACCTTACACAAACCCAGTTTGTATTGCTGGCGGCATTGGGCTGGCTTTCAAAAGAAAACGATCATGTAACACAGGTGGATATTGCCAACCAGGGAAACGCCGACAGAATGATGGTTTCCAAAGTGCTGCGAACATTGGAAGAAAAGAAATTTATTATTCGGCAGGAGCACCCAACCGATACACGAGCCAAAGTAATTGAATTAACAAATAAAGGCGCAGCCGTTTTGCAAAAAGCATTAACTGTAGTTGAAAATGCCGACATTGATTTTTTTTCGGTTTTAGAAAACAAGCTGCCGTTGTTTAACCGCAATATGAGCCTGCTCATAGAAGAAAACAAAGATGAATAAACCGAACTGCCGGCAGGTTTGCACGGTTGCAGTATGCAATAGTTAAAATAAAACAGAAGCAAAGGGCATTGAACCTGCATGTAAACAAATTAGAAGCGAGGTAATTGATAAAGGAAGGCTTAAATAAAAAAGCAGTTTAAATACCATTGTATAAATACAGCCCGGTTTGTTTTTGCCCAACTGAAAATGATTCAACAATTTATTTACATTGAATGCAGTGAAAATAATGGCATATTCTTATTTTAATAAAAAAGCGCTCTGCAGAGCGCTTTAACTGTTATTTTGTAACCCGGCCTTGCTTACAGGTTAAACTACAATGCGAGAAACAGCATCGGTATAAACAAGCTGGCCTTTTGAACCCACTGCACCCACACGGCAATAATATTTACTTCCCGGCTGCAGGTTATTAATGGTTAAACGCCTGCTGGTAGTGGCAATACTGTTCCACACTGGAGTTTCGGCACTTATATCAGTAGTAAACTCGTGCAGGTACGATTTTGCACCCTTCACCGCATTTACCATAATTTCAAGTTCGCCGCTGTTAGCGCCATTCAGCACCTGCAGATTTTCGGGCTTGCTTATATCAGAAGGCTGATCGTCCTTGCTGATATCGAAACCCGATGTAAGCAGCTTGGTAATATCGCCATCGGCAGCAAAAGTTACATACGTTGCCAGGCTGCGCAGCAAAATAATCAGTTGTGCCCGCATCCTGTTTTTTTCTGCAATAGCAGCCCGATTGCCCGATTTTGCTTCAATCAGTGCATTGCTGAAGTCGTTTGAAGCAGTGGTAACACTGGCAAGGGAAGGAACAGGAGTGGGGAAGTAGGCATTTCCGTTAAGGTTGCTAAGAATGGTGTGTGTTGCTGACTCAAGGTTGCCATCGTTTAAACGGCTGAAATTGATGAGAGCTTTTTTCATGTTACGATGTGTTTTAAAAAATGAATAAATTGGCTGCGCTAGCTTCAGCCGGTTAGACGAACAAAACAAATACAAAGTTTTTGAACATGCAATACGCAGGCGGGGCTTGACAAATTGAAAAAAATTGTTAAGCACCAATGAAAAAAAACAACTGTCTTTTTCCCGTTTTTAAAAGAAAGAGTAAAACCCTGCAATTTTTATAGGGAATACTACCGCCATTACCTTGCGGGTAATTGCCCTTTTTTGCATGAAAAAATACCTTGCCGGCAGTTTAACCCAAGGCATTGCAGTACGCACAGCCATTTATGCACAGCAAACAATCGTTTTTGCAGGTTATACAAAAGGCTTTGCAAAAAAAGGGAAGCGCTTTGCAGGCTGAACGATAGGCTTAGCCAAACAAAGGAAAGGCTTTGCAAGTTAAACCAAGGGCATTGAACGTGAACCGAAGGCCGTTATTTGTAAAGCAAAGGGCATTGTTTGCCAGCCGAGCACCATAGTTTGCAATAGCAGCAGAAGTAAATAAATATTAAAGAAAGCAGGCCGGGAGAGAAGTAACAGGCGGTTATAAACGTTTATAAACGTTTGCACACGCTTTAGCAAAAAGTTGCATTGGCGTAATAACAATACAAAAGCCCAATTGCCTGTTATTAGTTGTTTATGTGTTAAACAATTCATTTACTTTATATTACAAAAGAGAGGTATGCCCTTTTGAAAAATGAGGTATTGCGTATATATTTGAGTTGTGTGCTATACATTTCGACACCCTGCATTAAATGAAGAAAATGCCTTACATAATTATTGGACTTATTGCTTTATCAATTATCGTTTATCTTTTTTTCAAACCAAAAAACAAACCGGCAGCGACACAGGATTATTTCATATCAACTCAAGGACAGAGTGAGGAAAGAGTAAAAAAATTAGACCTTAATAACGCTTCTGAAAATGCTTCTTACATTTTAGACACAAAAAGACTATCATTTCCTAAACCCATCAAGCTAACAGGAGAGATTGAATACAAGCCCGACTCCGAAAAGGATTGGGTAATTAACATCGAAACCTTAAAACCTACTTCATTCACAACAGAACAGTTGTTCAAAATATTTGACAAATACTGGAGAGTAAATTATAGTGCAGCAGACGTTTATGGGTATTCCGACAAAAGAAAGAAATGGACTTACGCAATTGTTGGCGGCGACCCTGATATTTATAGCAAGGTTCAAGTAGCTATTGATTTAGTTGAAATTTACGATGAAGAGAGTTCAACTTATGACACAAAAAGACTTGAAAAATATATTACAGAGTTAAAGAAAAAATTTAAAGCATTCCCAGTAAATCTTGAGTTTGACGGAACAATTGAGCAAGCCGCTTTAAGAGGAAAGAAACTTGCAGAACTAAAAAAAGAATTTGATATTGAAGCAGTCATTCTATTGAAAAGTGATAAAGCTTTTGATGGAAAATTAGCTTGGGATGTTTTACAAAGTGTCGGCTTGGTTTGGGGTGATGGAGATTTATTTCATTGGAATAATGAAGAAGATTATGGACACGACCAACATTTTAGTGTTTGGACTACTACTGAACCAGGTTATTTTATGCCAGAGGATATAAAAGATGGAAGTATGAACCCAACCGATTTAGGTTTTAGTTTTTCAGTTCCAAGAAGTGCTGACCCTAAAAATGTCTTCGCTGTTATGTTTGACGCTGTAAAATATTGTCAAAAGCGTTTGGGTGGGACAATACTTGATAAGGACGGAAATCCTTTTAATGAAGCAAAAGAAAAAAAATATTTAGACGACTTAATTGAACAAATGAAGAAGAAAGGTTTAACAGCAGGTTCAGACAAAGCTTTAAGAATGTTTTAGAGCTGTTCGACTTGTACAGCACACAACATCGGTTTAGCGCAATGGTGGCTGGACGGAAGCACAATTGACAGTTTTGCAAAGCCCAACTTCAGTTCCAGCAAGACAAGCAACTTTCAACATTTAATTTAATTTCAACAAAACAACTTTAATCGGCAGCGGTTGTGGGCGGACGGAATACTAATCCCACCACAGCGCTAAGCCGTGGGCCGTTGTAAGCAACCCTGTTGGACACACCCTAATCATTGTTTATTAGACAACAGATAAAACAATAGTTATGAAAATATTCCATGAAATACTTCTGCAAGAACACAGCCCACCCATTGTAGAACATGCAACGGTATTCAGACACAAATTGTCGTACGTAAAAATATGTAACATGAAAAAAATACTCCTTTTGGCCATTTTATTTATCTGTTGGAATTCTATTTTTTCACAGAGCAACTTCCGCCAACTTGAAATAGAACCATTTATTCGTTGGGATAATTATCCTAAATTTATAAATGCAATAAATAGTATTTCTACCTATAATCTCTCACTAAAAGGAACAAGCTGGGGGATTAATTCAACCTACAAAATTTCCTTCAAAAACAGTGTCTATTTCAAAGCTGGACTTGGCTATTACAGATATTCTTTTAATGATATAGTAAGCACTCACCAATCTTTTGGTGTAGGTGACAGAAGGATTATTGACTATCCAACGCAATTGAGTATAACTTTAGGCACCGATGGTTACTGGTACAATACAGTAAACTTAAGCTTAGGGTTAGGTAAAAATTTTGAACTTAAAAAAAATTATAGAATTATAGCAGGTTTTCTTGTCAGAAATTACTACACCATCTCACAATGTTATCATTTACCATACGACAATTCATTTATACCTCAACCTGAACTTCAAATAAAAAATAATTACAAAACATTTAAAAGTAGGTATTTTGGTCTTGGGGGAGAATTTGATATAGGATTAGTAAAAAAAGTAGGCAAATTATATATTGGCCCAACAATAATAATCCCGGTATATGATTTATGGAAACAAGATTCAATTTTTCCGACTGAAAACAACTCAGAAAGCAGAAATAAATGGTTGAGAGGTATTGGCACAAGTATAAAAATCCTTTACACATTTAAAAAAAATCGTCATGCAAACTAAAAAACTAACATATCTTACTTTGGTTTTGGTACTTATTACCTCCTGCTTAAATCTCAATGGGCAAGTAAAAACAAAAGTTTTTTATACGGATATTCCATCAAAGTTTAAGCCGCTATTGAAAGATATTGCAAAGAGCCATAAAATTGAACCACCTGCTGAATTTTACAATCTTAAGAAAAAAAATCTACCGGAAGAAATTCAATTTGCACTGCCGGTAAAAGTTAATATCGATTTTTTAAAGGAATCTATTCTGGAAGAAAATGAAGGCTTTCTTACATATTCGCTCCTTTTAGAAGCCAAAGATGCTTTAAATTTATCATTGCAGTTTAGTGAGTTTAAGTTACCTTCTGGCGCAAGTGTTCCGCTGTATTTTGGATCACTTGATGCCATTCAAAACGCCCCCGATTGTATCGGGCATTTGAAAAACTATAGCTGAGCATTTGCACAAATAATCAGATTACTTTTTCTCAACAACATCTCTCAACAGATAAAACTGGTGCTAAGCAATTAGTTAATGGGGATGTTGTGTTACAAGTTGATCTTTCAATATTATAACTGCCTGTTTTTATTGTCTATGTGTTAAACAATTCATTTACTTTATATTACAAAAGAGAGGTATGCCCTTTGAAAAATGAGGTATTGCGTATATATTTGAGTTGTACGCTATACAAGACGATAATCCTTCCGAGAATATATATTGGTAACAACAATCCATTAAAAAAATATGACAAAAAGTAAATTAATAGAAATGAACAATGTTGGTATTGTTGTGGAAAATCTTGATGACGCAATATCATTTTTTACAGAAATAGGACTGTCACTAGAGGGACGAGCTATGGTTGATGGCGAATGGTCTGGACGAATAACTGGACTTAAAAACCAATCTGTAGAAATTGCCATGATGATTACACCAGACGGACATAGTCGACTTGAACTTTCAAGATTTATCTCACCAGAAATAATTTCTGACCATAGAAAAGCTCCTGTTAATTCTTTGGGTTACCTAAGAGTTATGTTTAGAGTTGACAATATTGACGAGTTGGTTGTAAGACTCACCCAAAAAGGTGCTGTACTTGTTGATGAGGTAGTTAATTATCAGAACATATATCGACTATGTTATATTCGGGGGGTCGAAGGATTACTAATAGGGTTAGCAGAACAAATCACTAAAGAATGAGATTTATTGCTTACACTTTAATGTCAAATTTTTTCAAACTACAATGACAATTTCAAATTGAAAGACGCAACAAATGAATTATTTAACAACAGAAATTATTGAGAGTTATGATCGTTTCAATGAAGATAATAGACTAAAATCCCCTTATGGATTATTAGAAGAAGAGCATACAAGAATGCTTATTACACAGCATATAGTCATTAATCCTTCAATAATTTTAGATATTGGCGGAGGTACAGGACATTATTCGTCTTGGCTTGCTGAAATTGGTCATAAAGTACATTTTTCAGACATTGTACCTAATCATGTGCAAATTTTTAAGGAACGGTACTCAAATTTGAAAAATATAGTTTCAATAGGTGTAGAAGATGCTCGTAGTTTATCATATCAAAATGAATTAGCCGACTTAATTATTCTTAACGGCCCTTTATACCATTTGCCTGATAAAAGTGAACGATATATGGTATTAAGGGAAGCGAAAAGAGTATTAAAAAAAGGAGGCGTATTGTTAGGTTTTTCAATTTCAAGATTTGCTGGGTTGGATTATGCTTTGTCATCAGGCGAAGTTTTTAATGACGATTATTTTCAAATGGTGAAAGATGAAATTTTAACTGGGTATAGAAATAATTTAAGCTTAAGAAACAAAACATTTACACAAGCATATTTTCACCTACTTAATGAAATCGAAACAGAGTTTATTGAAAGTGGATTTAAAGTAAAATGTTCACTTGGAGTTTTAGGTCAGGCCTGGAATACTCCAAACTTAGACGTAGCTATTAAAGATTCTACGAAAAGAGAAAGACTTTTACAAATTGCAGATTTAATGAAAGAATATCCTATGCATAGCCCTAAAATGATGACCATTGGAATTAATGACTAGGATACTTAAAAAGTACAGCACACAACAAAAGTATTTGCAAAAGCAGGGCTAAAGGAAGTCAATGAACATTCGTATTTCTATCAGCTTTTGTGCTATATTAGGACTGACGTTTTTCAATGCCCTTCCTTCGCCAATACCCAAAACGTAATTGCAACCCTAACAGACAACATGCAAACATTGAGCAAATAAGAAGAAACTAACCCAAGACAACTTTTCTATGTTTTTGACCCCAAATCACAATTTGACCAATCAAAGGCTCTAACGACTTTCCGTGTTTTGTAAGTCTGTAAACAATTGTAACAACACTTGACGCATCAACTTCACGAATGATCAACTTATTCATTTCAAGATATTTTAATTCTTTGGTTAATGTTCGTGGTGTGATACTTCCTAAATCTCGTTTGAGTTCATTAAACCTTTTTTCCTTGTCGCAAAGACTTGCCAAAATTGCACCACGCCAACGACCACCGATAATATCAATGACATCTTGCACATCTCTTAACTGAATTTGTTTTTGTTTATTCTTCATCTTATTAACTTAAGTAGTATCCTAAAAGATAGTGGTATTTTCTGTAAATGTAGTATATTTTGGATACTGTATTAATACATTTGCAACAAATAATTCTTAAATAAAAATGAATATCACAATTATAGGAGCGTCAGCAGGTGTTGGACTTGAAACTGTAAAAAGAGCTTTGGAGAGAAAACATAATGTAACCACTCTTTCTCGTTCTGAAATTAATTTACCAGGCAACAGCAACTTAACAACACTAAAAGGCAGTGCAACTAATAAAGCCGACTTTAAAAAATCCATTGAAAAAGCAGACGCAGTTATTGTGGCTCTGGGAACAGGAAAAAGTATGAAGCCAACAACTTTATATTCTGACTTTGCTAAACTTTTGGAGGAAGTTCAAAGAGAAGCAAATTTACAAATTCCATTCATTGTTTTAACTGGTTTTGGAGCAGGAGAAAGTGGACAATACAATGGATTTATTATGAAACTGTTTTTCAAGTTTCTTTTAAAAGATGTGTATGCCGACAAAACTAAAATGGAAGAAATTATTAGTACCTCAAAACTGAAATGGGTAATTGTAAGGCCTGGACTTCTTAAAGACAAACCATTAACAGAAAAATACAGGGTTGAAACTAAATTATTCAAAGGCATAAATATTGGAAGTATAAACAGAACCGATGTTGCTGACTTTTTAGTTAAGCAAGCCGAAAAACCGACAGAATTAAATAAATACGTTTCACTTTCAAATAAATAGAAATGACAAATCAAAATTTAGCAATTGGCATACCAACACCAGTAAAAATCTTCACTTGGATATTAATCTGTGCAGGTTGCTTTTTCTTTTACGTTTATACTTTTAATCCGGCAATTAGTTTTCCAAATGCAAATTTGGACACTTACTCTGCAAAAATGGGTTTTGCAAGTTCAGGAGTTAGAATTTTAGGAAGTGTTTTAGCTCTCTTAATTTCTGTAATAGCAAAAAATCCACGTTGGTTATTTATCACACTAATTTCAAGAATTTTTATTGAACTTGGTGACGTTGTTGTAGGATTTATTCTTGACGGAATAACCGCTAACACTTTTGCTTTAATAGTATTAGCAAGTGCTGAAATTTGGGCAGTGTTAAGACTTTGGAAAGTAATAAAAACAAACCCATAGACCAAAAAAACCTCTGGCTCCCTCTGGCACAAGTGTTCCCCTGTATTTTGGATCACTTGATGCCATTCAAAACGCCCCCGATTGTATCGGGCATTTGAAAAACTATAGCTGAGCATTTGCACAAATAACCACGTTACTTTTTCTCAACATTTACCAATACGTTAAAACAAGCAAATTTGAAATGAAGCAACATACTTGTTAGTATGCAGCTTTTTACAAACTACTTTCTAAAAAAACAATCTGTTTTGTGTGATTTTTTTGGCTCTTATGCGAATAATTAAAAAAACAGTTATTCAAATACTAAAAAAGACCGAAAAATGTGTAAACTTAAATTAAATCTTATCCTCGCTGCTGTAGGGTTACCCTTTTTAATTGTATCAGCACAGGGACAGTCGTCTGCAGCAAAACCAAAACCGCTTGACAGTGTTCAAATTGCAAATGAAGCATTTAGCCTTATTAATTTGCCAGAGCCAACATTCAGGCCATTTCAGCCTGCTTACATGGACAGTACTCAAATTGCCGATATGGGTTTTGACCAGGTGTATAATAGTGAACCTGTTCATTTTACAATGAGAGATGGTAAAAAACTATTTGCACAAAAATTTTCAAACTCTTCTACCACTACAATTATCTTACTTCACGGTGTGCTGTCGAGTAGCTATACAATGAACCGAACTGCAGGGCTATTAAGGGAAGCAACGAAAGCTGATGTTTTAGCAGTCGATTTTCGAGGACATGGGCAATCTGAAGGCATTCCCGGTGATGTGGATTACATTGACCAATATGTTGATGATCTGGCAGATGTAATTTCATCAATCAGGAAAAGCAAACCGGGCGGAAAAATTATTATTTCAGGCCATTCAATGGGCGGAGGAATTGCATTGCGTTATGCGATGAAAAAAAATGCCCCTAAAATTGACGGATACCTGCTTTTTGCACCATTGCTTGGCGATAATGCACCAACTTTGCCAAAGCCATCAGCACAAACCGACACAACAACAGCAGAGCCATTTATGAAACTTCATATTCAACGAATAATAGGGCTGCACCTGTATAATTCAATTGGTATTCATAAATACGATAGTCTTCCGGTTTTATTTTTCAACTTGCCCGCAGAAATGCCCCTTAAAAGATATACTTACCGGAGCAATAAAAGCATGTCGCCGGTGGATTATGTAAAAGGTTTAAAATCCGTAAAATTGCCTTTGCTTGTATTGGTAGGCAGTAACGATGAGGCATTTGTTGCATCAGAATTTAAACCTGCCATTGAAAAGTATAGCAAAGGCAAGGTAATAGTTATTAATGGTGCTACGCACAATGGCATACGGCACAGCAAAGAAGCAATGAAGGAGATAAATACCTGGTTTATGAAAAACTTTAAACAGAAATAGAAAATGGATATTCGGGAAAAAAGCGACCTGTTCATTTCTGTTATTGATACACACAAAGGCATTCTTTACAAAGTGGTTAATGCGTACTGCCAAAAACCCGCAGACAGAAATGATCTTATTCAGGAAATTTATATACAACTGTGGAAGGCGTTTGAAAACTACAAAACGGATAATAAATATTCAACCTGGATTTATCGTATAGCATTAAATGTTTCAATTTCATTTTACAGAAAAGAAAACAGCAGACTGAAAATAGCAATTCCATTGGAGGCAAATGTTTTTGAGTTTTCTGATAACTGTGATTACGAAGAAAAAGAAACAAATTTTGGTTTACTTCAACGGTTTATTTCAGAGCTTAATGAAATTGATAAGGCGCTGATGTTGCTTTATCTTGAAGAAAAGAGCTACAAAGAAATTGCTGAAATTATTGGCATTACAGAAACCAATGTGTCAACAAAAATTGCAAGAATAAAACAAAAACTGAAAGAGAAATTTAAACTGAATAAAAACAATTAAAATGGAAGATATAGAAATCATTAATCTTTGGAAATCGAAAGATAAAACGATTGAGGACGAATTTCGTCTCAACAGAAAAAATGCTGACGAACTGCTTAAAATAAAAGCACAATCATTGATTTCATCAATGAAGCCAATTAAAATATTAGCAATTGTAATTGCTGCATTTTGGGTTGGTATTGCTGGCGCATTGGTAATAAAGTTATTTTTATTTAATTATAATGATGTTAGCCTGTTTTTTTTATACTCGGCAGCTCTGCAGGTAATTTTAACCGCAGTTGCTTTGATTGTTTATCTCTATCAAACAATAACAATTTATCAGATAAGCGTGGATGAACCAATTCTTGAAACTCAGGAAAAAATAGCAAAACTAAAATCAACAACTCTATTTGTAGTACGATTATTAATTCTGCAACTTCCTCTGTGGACAACATTTTATTGGCGAAGTGCAATGCCGGAAAGTGGTCATTTGTTTTTATGGCTGCTCCAGGGTGTTATTACTATCTCATTTACAACTTTAGCATTGTGGCTTTTCGTTAATATCAAATACGAAAATAAAGACAAGAAATGGTTTAAGTACATCTTTAATACTAAAGAGTGGATGCCACTAATGAAATCAATGGATTTACTGAATCAGATTAAGGAATACAAATAACTTCTGAAAGTTATATTCAAATGAAAAAGATCACAACAGTAATTTTATTTGCAACATTTTCATTTGTTTCTACTCTAATAGCTCAAAAAAATAACAGGCTTAACGTATATGGTTTATTGGGCTTTCAAGAAAATAATTATAAATCAAAATTTAATTCCCACTCTGGCACAAGTGTTCCGCTGTATTTTGGATCACTTGATGCCATTCAAAACGCCCCCGATTGTATCGGGTATTTGAAAAACTATAGCTGAGCATTTGCACAAATAACCAGGTTACTTTTTCTCAACAACATATCTCAACAGATAAAACTGATGCTAAGCAAATAGTTAATGGGGATGTTGTGTTACAAGTTTATCTTTCAATATTATAACGCCGGACATTGATCGGATAACAAGAAACATTCAAAATTTAACAAACAACGAAATTGAAAAACTAATTGAGTGATAAATAATCATAAATAGTTATCGTTTCCCGGATTAAATTTATGGTTAAACAGGTTTAAATAAGCAGTATCTAAAAACCATCTTCGAATTTGAAAAACGAATGAAAAATTTGTAGTTGTTGCTAACAGTATATATGCCAACCTTAAAAAATGTATCCGGAATTTTTACATCCGGTAGAATAATACAAATACTGCTGTTTCTGCTTTGTGTTTTCTATTCAGCATTGGCATTTTTTTGCACACATTTACATTTTACTTACCTTAACTGCAAATCAATAGATCATGTCGAAACAGCGAAAAATTACATTAAGCGAATCTGAAATCCCAACACATTGGTACAACATTGTGGCAGATATGCCCAATAAACCATTGCCGCCTCTGCATCCTGCAACACAGCAGCCAATCGGGCCCGATGCTCTTGCTCCATTATTTCCAATGGAACTGATAAAACAGGAAGTGACTTCTGAAAAGTGGGTGGAAATTCCTGATGAAGTAAGAAATCTTTATTCAATCTGGCGGCCAACTCCGTTATTCCGTGCTTACGAACTGGAAAAAGCGTTAGGCACAAAATCAAAAATATATTACAAATACGAAGGTGTGAGTCCTGCAGGCTCACATAAGCCAAACACCGCCATTCCGCAGGCTTATTATAATGCAAAAGAAGGTGTAAAGAAAATTTCAACCGAAACCGGAGCAGGGCAGTGGGGCAGCTCACTTGCATTTGCCTGTAAGTTATTTGGTATTGAGTGCGAAGTATTCATGGTTAAAGTAAGTTATGAAGGCAAGCCTTACCGTAAACTGATGATGAATACATGGGGAGCAACAGTTCATCCATCGCCAACCAATCTTACACAGGCCGGAAGAATTGTATTGGAAAAAGACCCGGATTCTCCGGGAAGTCTGGGTATTGCAATTTCTGAAGCAGTTGAAGTTGCATCAACAAATGATGACACAAAATATGCTTTAGGAAGTGTGCTGAACCATGTGCTGATGCACCAGACGGTTATTGGTCTTGAAGCAAAAAAGCAACTGGAAAAAGCAGGCGACTACCCTGATATTGTGATTGCTCCGTTTGGCGGAGGTTCAAACTTTGCAGGTATTACATTTCCTTTTTTGCAGGATAAATTAGTTGAAGGCAAGAAAATAAGAGCAGTTGCTGTTGAGCCAACTTCTTGTCCTAAATTAACCCGTGGGGTTTTCCGTTATGATTTTGGCGATACAGTTGGTATGACTCCTTTGTTGCCAATGTACACATTAGGTCACAACTTTGTTCCTTCTCCAATCCATGCAGGTGGTTTGCGTTATCATGGAGCAGGTGCAATCATCAGCCAGTTGCTGAAAGATGGAATTATTGAAGCCGATGCCATTAACCAGATTGAATGTTTTGAAGCAGGAGTGTTGTTTGCACGCACAGAAGGTATTATTCCTGCACCTGAAGCAAATCATGGTATTGCTGAAGTCGTTCGTCAGGCAAAACAAGCTGATGAAGAGGGCGTTTCAAAAACCATCCTGTTTAACCTTTGCGGTCATGGTCATTTCGATATGAGTTCGTACGATCAGTATTTGACAGGAAAGCTGGTTGATTTTGAAGTAACACAGGAACAAATCAACTCATCACTTGCCGAACTGAACACCCCGGTAATAGCTTAGTCAACTTTATATTTTACATTGAAAGAGGATGGCATTTGTCATCCTCTTTTTATTTCTTTCTTTTTTGGAAAAATATAATCCCAATGCTTCCGGCAACGCCATGTGGGTTTACTTCCAGATCGTTGCCTGAAATATGAAAGGATTTTATTCCTGTTTCAACATCAACAGAAATAAAAGAATTGAGCATGATTATCACACCCATTCCGCCAGAGGCATAGTAACCTGCTTCCTTAATTTTATAAGGTGTTTGAATTGAATTGTCTTTTCTGAAATAAGAAATTATTGATATTCCCTGCGATAAATGGATATAGGGATGAAGCTGTTTATTTTCCTGGCACTGATATTTCAGATCTACAAAAACCGGAACAAAATTAAGATTGGTTAACACCCATCCATTATCGTTATGTAAAGGAGCATGAGAATACTCAATACCAACACCAACCGAAAATCGTTGATTGATATTTTTATGTTGTGCAATACCGATACCAGTAAACCAATCATTATGGGTACTGTACAACTTTTGATATTGAACCGAAAATTGTGCAGTTGACCGGCTGTTTGGCAAAAACAGAATAAGAAGGATTGATAATAAATATTTCATTAAAGCAAAGCTATATACAGAATATTTTTGGGCATAATGACCCGCCGATGAATTTTGCCTGTTTAACGATTAAAGTCAGCAACACTAAACAGCATAATTAATTTTGCACTATCAGTAAGATTGTTTGAAAACCCATAAACCTGTTGTATGCTTTCTGCAATTAAGAATAAAATATCAGTTTCAGCAAAGACTTACTGGAAAGAAATACTGGCCATACTGATGGTGATTATTGCCATCTTTTTTTTTCGTAACGAACGCAAGGAACTGCAGGAAATTATACCCAACATAGAAAGTGCAAATAGTTGGTGGTTATGTGCAGGCGCATTACTCACCTCTGTTTATATTGTTTTTCAGGCTGGTATTTATAAAATGAGTTTTAAAGCTATAGGAGTGAATATCAGTTGGTCATCCTCAAACATACTTTTTCTTAAGCGCAACTTTATCAGTGTATTTCTTCCGGCAGGAGGGGTTAGTTCATTGGCATATACTCCGTCCCAAATCAGGAAAGAAGGGTTAACGCAAACGCAAATACATCAGGCAAGTGCTTTATTTGGTTTTATTGGGCTGCTCACAGTTGCAGTAGTTGGGTTTCCCGTAATCATACTTTCAATATTTCATCACCAGGGAGGCACAAGAGATGTATGGATCAGCATGATTGTGTTACTGATATTTCTTCCGCTTTTGTATTTCATTGCCAGATCAATTAAACAAAAGGGCAGTATTTATTTGTTTATTGAAAAGAAATTTCCTTCTGCAATCCCTTCATTAAACGAGCTGTTTGCAGCAAATGTTAACAACAAAAAACTCATGGCAGCAATCCTGTTTTCTGTTGGTGTTGAGTTTTGCGGAATATTTCATTTATATATAGCAATGCTTGCATTGGGCTTCCATACTTCATTTGTTGCATCGGCCTCTGCATACATTATTTCAGTTTTGCTTATGATTGTTTCGCCGTTTCTTCGTGGACTGGGCGCTGTCGAGCTATCAATGCTTTATGTTCTGCAGAAGTTTGGCTATACTGTTGAGCAGGCATTATCGGCAACAATCCTGTACCGGATATTTGAATTCTGGTTGCCATTGGTTGCAGGTTTGTTTACTTATTTATGGAAAGGAAAACAATTGTTCCTACGGCTTGCACCTGCCTTATTAACTTTTGTACTTGGTATTATTAATATAATATCTGTTGTTACAACTCCACAGCGTTGGCGTGTAAGATTGCTGAAAGAGTTTTTACCGCTTGACGCAATTCATGCTTCAAATCTCATGGTTCTGTATGTCGGACTTGCATTACTGGTAACCTCTGCTTTTTTATTTCGTGGTTTACGAAATTCCTGGATAATTGCTTTAACGCTGGCTTCATTTTCATTAGTAGGGCATTTAACCAAAGCATTGGATTATGAAGAAGCTATTTTTGCCGGCGTTACAATTCTTTTGCTTCTCTTTACAGCATCGCAATACAGAATCAGAAGCTCGGCAAAGTGGGCTCAGATTGGTTTTACAACGGTATTTGCGGTAGCCATATCAGTTATGCTGCTTGGATTCATCGGGTTCTATTTTATTGATCAGAAACATCTGGGTATTGATTTTACCTGGAAGCAGTCGGTGCTTCATTCATTAAAAATATTTCTGCTTGTTGATGATGATACACTTCATCCATTAACAAAATTCGGTAAGGAGTTTATCGTTTTTATACGAGTACTTGGTTTTCTTACATGGGGATTTTTGCTGTATGCTTTAATACGGCCTCATGTAAAAAATAATCCCGGTAAGCAACCTGTACAAAAAGACATTGAGATTTTGCTTCAGCAATATGGGAATTCATCAACTGATTATTTTAAAGCCTGTAAAGACAAATTGATTTTTATTTCCGACAGGCACGATGCTTTTATTGCATACCGTATTGCAGGAGTGTTTGCTATTGCACTTGAAGATCCTGTTTGTGCAGATGAACATAAAGTGGAAGTACTGATTGAGTTTGAACAGGAATGCAGAAAAATGGGATTGAAACCTGCTTTTTACAGGGTTGATGAAAACAGTATTCCCTGGTTTAACCAGTTAAAGAAAAGAAAGTTAATGATAGGACAGGAGGCAATTCTTGATGTAACGGCTTTTACATTGGAAGGGAAAGATAAAAAATCACTCCGTAACGGGCTCAACAGTTTGCAAAAAAAAGGATATTCAACCACTGTTCATACAGCACCACATCAACAGGATTTTGTAAATAAACTGAAAGCTGTTTCAGATGAATGGCTGGCGTATTACAACAAACATGAAATGATTTTTTCGCAGGGAATGTTTGATGGAAATGAAATACAAAAACACGATATTATAACTCTCACTGATGAAACCGGCAACATAAAATCCTTTCTGAATATTATTCCTGATTATGCTGAAGAGGAATGTACGTATGATCTTATTCGTAAAACTTCAGACGCACCCGGTGCTGCAATGGATGCACTGATTATAAAAATGATTGAATATGCAAAACAGCGGAAAAAATTATTCCTGAATCTTGGAATGGTTCCAATGTCAGGAATACAACAGCCTGAAAATACTGCTGAGCAGATTATGAAAATGGCAGCACTTCGTATCAGGCGTTTTAATCAATACCAGGGACTGAGGGAGTTTAAAGAGAAATATGCAAGCTGGTGGCAGAACAAATATCTTATTTATAATCATGATTTTGATTTGTTGCAATTGCCTGTAGCTTTAAACCATGTAATGAAACCATTATCCTAAACAATGTTTAACAAATGAAAAAAGGATTTGCTGTTTTGTTTTTTTGCTTTTTATCTGCATCATTGTTCTCGCAGAATATATTGCCATTAAAAGAGTGGAATTATGCTTCCGTCAGGCCTGTTATTTTTTACATTAGTGGCGATGGTGGGTTTAACAGCTTTTCAACATCTCTTTGTACACTGCTCAATCAATCAGGGTATGCAGTAACAGCGCTTAATTCAAAATCATGGTTCTGGGATAAAAAGACACCTGAACTTACCACAATAAATATTGCAGCGTATTTAAAAACCAAACTTGCTGAAAACAGTAACAGGCAGATTGTTTTTATCGGTTATTCTTTCGGGGCTGATGTGATGCCTTTTATTGTAAACCGACTTCCTAATGAAATTAAACAAAAGGTAAGTAGCGTAATCATGCTTTCGCCTTCTTCTTCCACCGATTTTGAAATCCATTTTTCCGACATGCTTGGATCAAATAAAAAAAGAAGCATGGATGTGTTATCAGAAATTAACAGAATGGGTTCGCAAAAAACAACTATTCTTTTCGGGGAAAATGATATTTCTTTTAGTGCCGAACAGGTTATTCTGAAAAACTTTTCAAGACTTATACTTCCCGGTGGGCATTCATTTGAAGGTAATACAGAAGAACTGGTAAAGAAAATCATCAAACTCATTTAATGCAGAAACGGTTTCCGATAGTAACGGTAGGTTGTTTTCTAATATGCAGCATTGCAGCAGATGCACAAATTATCAAAACAGATTCTGCTTACATCAAACCTTTTGAAAAAAAGAATGTAATCGAGTTGTTCCCCGGTATCTATCATACTCAATTCGATTTTACAAAGCCGGGCAACAGGGGAAGAGGGGTTGAAATGCTTGCTAACAGCAGTGGCTATGCAGGTTTCTTTTTTAACTACAAATGGCTGTCGGTTGAAAATTCATTCGCAGTGCCGGGTACTTATCTCGATAAGCAAACCAGGCTCAGGTACAATTCACTTCATTTCAGATTTTTTACCGGGCCATTTATGATAAGACCTTATTACAATTCGTACAATGGTTTATTGATTCCTTACAAAAGGAATAATTATACAGTTGATAAGAATATACTGTTTAAAGAAGCAGGATCAGAATTATTGTGGTGTTCGAATACAAATCATTTCTCTTTCAGAGAAGCAATTGCTTTTTCTGAGAAACAATTAAAAAGTTCCGGTGGTGTAATTATAAAAGCAACGCCTTTATGGCAAAAACTTCAATTAAAAAAGCCTGATGGGAGTTTAATTACCGATGTGCCAACCTCACAATTATTTTCTACATCGCCACGATGGATTTCTTTAACTGCAAGAGTTGGGTATAACTACAGTTTTGTTTTTTCAAATGGGAAATGGACGATTTCTCCGGCAATTCTATTGGGAAAAGGATTGCTGAAAGAGCTGAACCATAATACAAACAGGTTTAGTTCAGTTACTGGTGTACAGTCGTGGCTAAATACAGGTTATAACGGAAATGATTATTATGTTTATTTCTCTGCTTCGGTTGATAAGTTACAAGCGAACCTCGTTTTAAAAAATATGCATCAGCTTAATACTGATTTTTCTGTAACTGCCGGTTTTCGCTTTTTAAATGCGAGAAATAAATTACTCGGCTTTCTTTAATAAATCAAATTTCAAAAAAACGGTATTTGTTCGATAAGATTTTATTTCCCTAATTTTATCACTTCAGGGATTGTTTATTCTATGAAATTTGAGGATACATCAAAAGAAGAGCTATACGTACAACTGAAGTTGAGAATAGCAACTGGTAGTGAAGCTGCGTTTCGCCAGCTTTTTGATCATTTATTTTTTCCTCTTTCGCAATTCGCTTTTTCATTGGTAAAATCAAAAGATGCTGCAACTGAAATAGTTGATGAAATTTTCATCCGTTTATGGAATAACCGCAGTGATATTAGTTCAATTGAAAATCTGAAAGTATATCTGTATAAATCGGCTAAAAATGCTTCACTCAATTATCTTGCCCGTACAGCCAAACGTAGTATCAATGAGCCATTTGATGAAATTCATGTACAGTTAACAGATGGGTATAATCCCGAAAGTTTAATGATTACGAGTGAAATTCTGGTCAAAATACGTGAAGCTGTAGAAACATTACCTCCCCGTTGTAAAATGATTTTCAAACTCGTAAGAGAAGATGGTTTAAAATATAAAGAAGTAGCCGAAGTACTGAATATATCGTACAAAACAGTTGACGCTCAAATGGTTATTGCCGTAAATGCTATCAGGGAAAAAATTAAAATGCATCTGGATTTACCGGCCAGAAAGATTTTTCAAAAAAAATAAGATTTATTTAGGGTGTGAGTTTCATTTCTGTGTCTTATATAAAGACTATGAACATGGCAACTCAACGTATTACAGAATTGTTTGCAAAAAAGCTTTCAGGTGAAGCAACAGTAGAAGAGTTGCTTGAACTTGATGCATACCTGAAGAACAATCCGGAGGAAGAATATTTCCAGGAAATAGTTCAGGGCTGGTGGGCAGCAGGAAACAATAATGATGATACAGAAAATAAAGAAGATCATTTCCGTTATATTTTACAGCACTCTAATGCTTCTGAATATGAGGGGCAAAATATAATTGAATCCCCCGTTATCCCCATCAAAAGAAACAGAGCTTGGATGCGTATTGCGGTTGCGGCAATTGCAACAGGTATTATTGTATTTGGAGCTTGGAAATTATTCTCAGCTAATAGCAAAGATCCAATAGCTTCTAAACAGGTTCAGGAAAATGAAATTGTTTCAAAACCGGGAACCAAGTCGAAACTTATTTTGCCAGATGGCACAAAAGTTTGGCTTAATTCCGATAGTAAGCTTATTTATAACAGTTCATTCAACGATTCAGTAAGAGAAGTTTCACTGGAAGGAGAGGCTTATTTTGATGTAGTAAAAAATGCCAAAAAGCCTTTTATTGTTCATACAACAGGCATTAATATAAAAGTTCTTGGCACAGCTTTCAATGTAAAGTCGTATCCTCGTGAAGAAACAATTGAAGCTACTTTGGTAAGGGGGTTGATTGAGGTTGAAAAAATCAACGAGCCCAAATCTTCAAAAATAATACTCCATCCCAACGAAAAACTTGTATTCAATAAACAGATTCATAAAATCAGTGCAACTGAAACCAATTCCGGTAATCAATCCGGCTCAGCAAATAATTCTACTCTTTCGCAACGTATTTCCATCAGTTCTTTGCCCATAACAGTTAAAGACAGTAACCGCATAGAAACATCATGGATTTATGGCAGGCTTTTGTTTGAGGGTGATACGTTTAAAGAGCTTGCTGCAAAAATGGAACGCTGGTACAATGTAAAAATAACTTTTACTGATAATAAAGTAGCGAATTACAGATATGGCGGTTCATTTGAAAACGAAAATATTGAAGAAGCTATGCAGTTTTTACAAATGATTCACCCGTTTGCGTATAAAATAAACGGCAATGAAATATTGATTGAAAAAAAATAAGCTTAAGGCTGAAAATAAAAATCGGGGAGATGCGGTAACATTCCCCGATAAAGGCTGAAACCGAAACTCTGGAAGATCGGGAAAATCAACGGAGTTTCAATTTTAATAACCCAAAACTAAAGGTATGAAAAAAAGTGTACCTCGTGGTAAGCTATTGCTTTTGCCACATCGTTCTTTTCTAAAATTGTTCCTCATTATGAAGATGACGTTTGCATTGATTCTGCTTACTGCAATGCAGGTATTTGCCGGGAATGGAAATGCTCAGAATGTTACATTAAATCTGAAGCAGACTGAAATTCCCAAGGTTTTCCGTGCCATTGAAAAACAAAGCCCTTACCGTTTTCTTTACAACTACGATTTGCCTGCTCTGCAGAAAAAGATTGACGTAAATGTTAATGATGTTCCCGTTACGCTTTTGCTCAATGATTTGCTTTCAGGTTCTGGGCTAAGTTATAAGATAATGAATGGCGGCCTTGTTGTAATTATGTCATCCTCAAACATTAAAGAAACTAAAAAAATTACCGGAAAGGTTTTAACAGAATCAGGCGAACCGATGGTAGGCGTAAGTGTGCGGATAAAAGGTTCAAACTACGGAACAGTTACTGATTCAAAAGGTGTTTTTTCTATTGAAGTGCCAGACGGGGCAGTTCTGATTTTTTCGTCAATCGGATATGAACCACAGGAAATAACACCGGGAAATTCATCTTCGGTAAATGTTACACTTAAACAATCTGTAAATCAAATGGAGCAGGTTGTTGTTGTAGGCTACGGTACACAACGCAAGAAGGATATTACAGGTTCTGTTTCCTCCATTTCATCAAAAGACCTGGAAAACAGACCTAATACACAATTTGGCTATTCTATTGAAGGTAAGGCAGCAGGTGTACAGGTAATACGTTCTTCAGGTCAGCCGCAAGTAGGTTTCTCCATACGTGTTCGTGGCACATCATCTATTAATGCGGTTAGTGAACCCTTGTATGTTGTAGATGGAGTTCCTACTTCCAATACGAATGATATTAACCCTGCTGATATTGAAAGTATTTCGATATTGAAAGATGCCTCATCGGCAGCAATTTATGGTGCTGGTGGCGCAAATGGAGTTGTTTTAATCACCACCAAACGTGGTAAAAACCAAAAATTGAAACTTAATTTCAATACATCTCTTACAATGTCCAGTGCCTGGAAAAGGATGAAAATGCTCAACGGTACAGAATTCCAGGAGCTTGCAACCGAAATGGGTAAAACAACCGACTGGACAAAATATAATAAGAATACAAACTGGCAGGATGAAATTTTCAGAAACGCATTATCACAAAACTATCAGTTATCTGCAACCGGTGGAACTAAAAAAACGAGTTATTATTTGTCTGGTTCTTTAATTAATCAGAATGGTATAGTTCTGAATAATAGTTTAAACCGTGCTACAATTAAAGCAAATGTTGACCAGCATGTAACCAGTTTCTTAAAAGTTGGAACCAGCTTCTCTTATGATAACTGGAAAGATATTGATGTATCGGAAAATGACAGGAATGGTGTAATTACACGATTATATACAAGTATTCCTAATATCGGCATTTGGGATACGGACAATCCTGAACAATATGCAAGGAGCCCTTTTATTAACGATCTGGAAAACCCTGTATCAACAGTATATCAGCCGGTACATTCATATAAAAACGACCGTTTTCATGGAAATGTTTATGCTGAAGCAGAAGTAATAAAAGGTTTGAAAATTAAAAGCCTTTTTGGATTTGAACATACCGATGGAGTTTACAATTCTTTTCAGGATTCAGTTAAAACGAGGTATGGAAAATCTCAGAAAGGAATTGCAGCTAAATACACTTATAAATACAAATACTGGGTAAGTGAAAACACAGCTAATTATAATACAAGAATCAAAGACCATTCCATTTCAGCAATGGGTGGTTTCATAGTTGAGCGTGGCATTACTGATAATATATATCTATCGGGGCATGATTTTACTGGAGCAAAAGATAACGATGTCACTTCAGCTAATGTTCAATCGCCTCCAATACCTGAATATATTCAGCGCTCAAAAGCTTCTGTAATAGGTAGAATAAATTATTCTTACAAAGAGAAATATCTTTTTACATCTAACTTCAGAACAGATGGATCTGGCCAGTTTTCTGAAAAACATAAATGGGGATATTTCCCATCGTTCTCTGCAGGTTGGAGAATTTCAAATGAAGATTTCTTCAGAAACGTTCGGGGAATTAATGAACTTAAACTGAGAATTGGTTATGGTGTATTTGGAAATGACAGAGCCCGTGCATATGCATGGTACGGCTTGGTTGATACTTTAAGCCGTTATCTGATTAATGGAGAACGAACAGCATTCACCAGTTCTACTCTGGAAAACCAGGATTTAAGATGGGAGCATACTGCACAAACGGATATTGGTTTTGATGTATCGTTCTTAAACAGCAGAATTTTATTTACAGCCGATTATTATTATAAAAAAACAAAAGACTTACTTCTTGAAGTACCGGTTCCAACTTCAACAGGATTTTCATCTGCATTACAAAATGCCGGTAGTCTTGAGAACAAAGGATTTGAATTTTCCATCAGCACAAAAAATATTATCAGCAGCAATTTCAAATGGAATACTGACTTTAATATTTCCACAAACAAAGGAAAAGTGCTCGATATTGTTGGTACAACTATGCAAACAGGAACAATTAATCCTGCCGGAACAAGTTTAAATACAGTAATTGTAAAAGCGGGTTCTCCGTTAGGTTCTTTTTATGGAAGAATTGCGCAAGGTGTTGACAAAAATACCGGTAGAATTGTTTTTATGCAGAATGCTGCCAATACAGGCGACAGTGTAGGAATAATTGGAAATGCGAATCCGAAATTTATGTATGGATTAAGTAACTCCTTCACATTTGGAAAATTTACAGTTGATATATTTCTGCAAGGTGTTCATGGAAACCAGATTTTAAATGCAACTCGCATTCTTACAGAATCAATGGCCTTGCCTATGAATCAGGCTGCATCTGTATTGAGAAGATGGAGAAAAGCGGGAGATGTAACTGATATGCCAGGCATTTCTCCAAGTGATTGGTCAAATTCGGCCGTTTCAACACGCTATATTGAAGATGGTTCTTACCTGCGTGTTAAAGCTCTAACGTTTGGGTACTCGGTTCCGTTTGAAAAGAAAGCAAAAATCAGCCGCTTAAATATTTATCTCACAGCAGAAAATCTGTTAACATTTACAAAGTATTCAGGTTTTGACCCCGAAGTAAGTGCTTTTAGTGGAAAAAGCCAGGGAACAACAAACCAAAATACAGCGCCGGGGGTTGACTATGGAACTTACCCACAAGCAAGAGAATTTATTCTTGGCCTGAATATTTCATTTTAATACTTCAAATCAAACGATCTGAAATGAGCCAAAGAATACGCATTACTTTTTATCAAAAGAAATGTTTTTTGGCGAATAACATGTGACAATTGACAATATTAAAAACATACACATGAAAAAAAATTATTTCTATCTCCATTATATTTTGCTGGTGCTCGCAATACTTGCACTTGGTTCCTGCAAAAAATTTCTGGAAGACAAACCAAAAACTGCACTCACTACCGGTAATGCTTTCAATACTGCAAGCGATATGGAAAGTGCATTAACCGGAGCATATAACATTTTTTATGGTTCGGATTATTATCAGTGGGAATATGTGATGCTGAGCGATGTACGGTCTGACAATGCTTATCCGGGTGGTGGTAACGAAGAAACTTTTTATGATTATGACAGGTTTATTCTTCCTGCCAGTAATAATCATAACTATGCCAACTGGCGTGCTATTTATAAAGGCATAGCAAGATGTAATATTATTTTGGAAAAAATCAATGCAGTTTCTGATCCTGCATTAACCGATGATCGGAAAAAACAGATCATTGGTGAAGCAAGTTTCCTGAGGGCTTTTCATTATTTTTCTTTGGTTAAACTGTATGGAGGGGTTCCTCTTGAACTTGAATCAAACTCTGCCGATCCAAGTATTACACGTAAAGCAAAGGCAACAGAAACCGAAACATATAATCAGATAGTGAAAGATCTGGAAGTTGCTGTGGAAAATCTTCCCGACAATTTCTCAGGAGCTTCTGGCTCATCAACTGCAAATGTTCCTGCAGTTAATAAAGTAAGAGCTACAAAAGGAGCAGCAAACGCATTACTGGCAAAAGTATGGGCACAACGTAGCGACAGAGATTATAACAAAGTACTACAATATTGTAATGCTGTTATTTCAAGTCCGGCAGGTTATTCTTTAATGGGCGATTATGCACAGTTATTTGATGGAGCACATGATTTTAACTCAGAATCAATTCTTGAAATTCCATTTGAAGAAGGTAACTGGTCGGCTTCAAGTTGGGGGGTTCAATTATATCTTGCTCCTGAAGATGGATGGCAAAAATACTGTGTTCCTTCAAAAGACCTGGTGGCAGCTTATGATGCTGCCGGCGATGCTGTAAGAAAAAACGCAAACATTGTTTTCTGGAATAAAGATGCTAATGGTGATTATATTACCTGGGCAGATGAAAACTGGAATCCATGCCAGGATCCCGATACAAAAATTCCGTTTAATTATAAACAAAAACACCCTGCGGGATGGGCGAGTGGTGATGATTATTATTTACTCAGACTTGCTGATATTATTTTACTGAAGGCTGAAGCACAGAATGAGTTAGGTAGTACTTCTGATGCTGCTGCTACCGTTAATCTTGTTCGTTCAAGAGTAGGTTTAACTGGTGTTTCAACTTCGCTAACGCAGGCTGCAATGCGTACTGCAATTTTAAATGAGCGGAGATTAGAACTTGCATTTGAAGCGCATCGCTGGGATGATCTGGTAAGAGCAAACGTGGCAACCACTGTAATGCAGGCCTTGAACGAATATACATATACCTGCCATGGAGGTGTATTAAGCTCGCCTACAAAAATGGATTATTCACATTGCGATAAGAATCATTGGGTATTGCCAATTCCTCAATTAGAAATTGATGCAAACCCTAATCTGCAACAAAATGCCGGATACTAAAAAATACAAGGTGAAAACACTTTCTTCATTTTGGATATTTCTTGTTGTTACAGTACTGCTGATTACTTCAGGAAAATGTGCAAAAAACGGCACTACTGCACCATTAAACACTGATACATTAACTGATCAACCTGCCTTAGATGGCAGGTTGATCTTTCATAGTTATTCATGCTATTCCTGCAATGATTCACGACTTTTAATGTACGACTTTAAGAAAAAAAGTCTGACAGTTTTAAGCAGTGATGCCTGGGGTATCAAAAATCCAATGAATGCTCATTTTTCGCCCGATGGGAGCACAATAGTTTTCATGGGTATTACAACAGCAGGTGGATGGGATATTTTCAGATGGAAAATTGGTTCATCAGATCTGCCAAAAAATCTTACGGTATCATTTGGCAATACAAGAGATGAAGATCCCAAGTATTCATTCGATGGGTCAAAAATTGTTTTTAAACAAAACGGTGTAATGAAGATGATAGATACAAGAGGGAATATCCTGAATACATTTGTTGTTCCTAATTCGGAGACATCTATGCCTTATTTTGCAAAAGGTGACAGTATTCTATTATATTCTGGAAATGAAACATCGGGTTCAACAACAGATATCTATAAACTGTCATTAAATAATTCATCAGTGCAGGTTCTTTCAGGTAACAGTGGAGTGTCAGAATACTATCCCGTTACAAAAAATGACTCCAGTTTCCTTTTTGCAAGATGGGTAAGCAGTACAGATCATCACGATCAGATTTATCTTGGTTTTTTAAATGGAAAAACTCCTCAAAACCTATCGTTTAATGAAACCACTGCTGATTTTTCTGATCCTTTTCCTGCAACTGAACGGTATATTTTTGTTTCAAGTACAAAAACAGGAGGCTATGGTGGTTATGATTTATACATTGCCGATGCTGTTACAGGGAAAAAATGGTCGCTTTCTTTATACTACGGATATATTAACACTTCAAAAGAAGAACTTGGAGCCTGTTATACACAATAAGTAGAATGTATGCTCTTTCTTTATAAACAGTTAATGTAAGAATCTATGAAGATGAAGTTGAATATTTTATTTGTCATTGCAATTATGGCTTGTATTACAGGCTACTCCCAAAAGAGCTTTGATGAAAATAAGCTTTACTTTCAATGGGAACTGGTTGCAAACAATTATAACCAAACAGGGAAAGCATTATCTGCATTTACCATTACAAACAGGTATAAAAAAGTATTGCCTGCGCAAGGCTGGTCAATCTATTTTAATTCCAGTTCAGGAATCGATTCGGCTTTATCAATAACAGGAAATGTACATATCTTTCATGTTAATGGAGATATTTATAAACTTATTCCTGCGGCTTCGTTTAAACCAATCCTGCACAATGAATCTGTACGAATCGAATATTTCACCAATGGAATTACGTTGAATTCTACCTATGCGCCATCCGGATTGTATATTGTATGGGATGCAGATCAAACAAAAGGTTACCCTATTTTAAATTATTTACTCAAGCCATTCGGAAAAACAGACGAGGAAATTACCACTCCTGAAAAGATTTATTCTCAAAACAGTATTGTTAAAGATATTTCTGAAGATCAGTTGCCAAAAATTTTTCCATCCCCATTGTTTTATAATGAAACCGGCGGAGAATTTATACTGAACAATCAGCTTTCAATCCAATGCGATTCAGCTTTTAAAAGCGAAGCCGGGTACTTAGCTTCTGAACTTTCGGGTTTACTTGGAACAACGCTTCGTATAAATGAAGAATCAAAGGAAACAAATCAGATTATTTTGCAGAAAGAAAGTCTTGGTAAAGAAGCATATCATTTAAGCATTAAAAAAGAAAGGATTATCATTTCAGCTTCATCAGGTGTTGGAATTTTTTATGCAATCCAGTCACTTAAATCATTAATTCCGGGTATTGCTTGGAAACAGGTGCAAAATTCTATCACGATTCCTTGTGCTGAAGTTAAGGATGAACCAAGATTTGCCTACAGAAGTTTTATGCTTGATGTTGCCCGCAATTTCAAATCGAAAGAAACAATTTTCAACATACTTGACCTGATGGCCTTGTATAAAATGAATGTATTTCATTTTCATTTCAATGATGATGAAGGCTGGCGTATAGAAATACCAGGTTTACCTGAGTTAACTGAAATTGGTGCAAGACGTGGACATACTTTAGACAGTAAAACAATGCTACCGCCATCGTACGGAGCTGGACCAGAAGCTGGAAAAACGCAGGGGAGCGGTTATTATACCCGAAATGAGTTTATTGAAATTTTAAAATATGCTTCAGCACGACATATTCAGGTTATACCTGAAATTGAATCACCCGGCCACAGCCGTGCAGCTATAAAATCAATGGATGCCCGATATGAAACATTTTTACGATTAGGAAATAAAGCTGAAGCAGAACACTACCTGTTACGAGATGTGAATGATAAGTCAGTTTACAGTTCAGCACAGCAATGGACTGATAATGTTATGTGTGTGGCAATGCCATCTGTGTATAAATTTCTTGAGAAAGTAATTGATGAATTACGAATGATGTATAAAGATGCCGGGGCTCCATTAAACACAATACATATGGGCGGAGATGAGGTTCCGTCAGGTGCTTGGGAAAAATCACCAATGTGTTCGAATTTAATTGGAAAAGATTCAACCATAAAAGAGATTAATGATTTATGGTATTACTATTTTGCAAAGGTTAAGAACATACTTCAATCCCGTGAATTATTTTTATCAGGTTGGGAAGAAGTTGGCATGCGTAAAACTTTTAGAGATGGTGAACCTGTAATGATTGTTAACCCACGTATGGCTAATGACGGAATTCAAGTACATGTGTGGAATAACATGGTAGGCTGGGGGAATGAAGATCTTCCTTACAGACTTGCTAATGCCGGTTACAAAGTTGTGCTTTCACCGGTAAGCAATAATTACTTCGACTTGGCTTATTCCAAGTCGCCCGATGAAATAGGTTATTACTGGGGTGGTTTTGAAGATGTTGACAAACCATTTTACTTTGTTCCTTTTAATTATTATAAAACAACAAAAGAAGATGCCGGTGGCAACCCTGTAAATCAGGCATATTTTATAGGGAAAGATCGTTTAACAGATTTTGGCAAAACTAATATTGTAGGAATAGAAGGCTTGCTTTGGAGCGAAAACGTAAGAAGTAACAAGTTGCTTGATTACCTGCTTCTCCCTAAACTGCTTGGAGTTGCAGAAAGAGCCTGGGCTAAAGATCCGGAATGGGCTTTAATAAAAAACAAAGAAGAATCAGAGAAAGCTTATAATAAAGCATGGGCGGTCTTTGTTAACTCAGTTGGCAAAAGGGAATTACCTCGTTTAGATTATTATGCAGGAGGTTTTGATTATCGCATCCCTCCACCTGGAGCCATATTGGAAAATGGCGTTATTAAAGCAAATGTTCAGTTTCCAGGGCTCGTCATTTGTTATACAACTGATGGAACTGAACCGACAGTAAACAGCAAGCCATACTCTTCTCCAATTAATGAAAAGGGAGTAATTAAACTCAGGGCCTTTAATAGTAAAGGGAGGGGAGGGAGAATAACAATAATTAAGAATAACTGATTATCAGGCAATCTCTTTCAGGCTTCTAATTACAGTTGAAACCATTTCTTCAGTAACATCTAAATGCAATACAAATCTCACCTGTTTTTTTCCTGTTGCTAAACACAGAATTCCCTGAGATTTTAACTGATCGATAAACCGGTTTGTTTCAACAGTTTCTTTAAGGTTAAAAATCACAATGTTTGTTTCAACAGGAAGCACGGATTTGACTTTGGGATGGGTGAGGAGTGCTTCTTCAATCAGCTTTGCATGTTTGTGATCGATACCAAGCCGCTCAAAATGATTTTCTAAAGCATACAAGCCTGCTGCGGCAATAATGCCTGCCTGCCTCATTCCGCCACCGAACACTTTCCTGATCCTTCTTGCCCGGTTAATCATTTCTTTTGAACCAAGTAAAACACTGCCAACAGGGGCGCCCAGACCTTTGCTCAGGCAAACAGAAATTGTATCAAATTGCTGTCCGAATTGCAGAGGTGTTTGTTTTTTGGCAATAAGTGCATTAAAAATCCTTGCCCCGTCTAAATGAAGTTTTAAATTGTTTTGTGAACAGATTTGTTTTATAGATTCAATATCAGCTAATTCATAACAGCTTCCGCCTCCACGATTGCTTGTGTTTTCAAGCACAACAAGAGTAGTAACGGGTTTATGAATATCATGGGGGTTATTAATAGCTGCTTCAACCTGACTGGCAGTAATACGTCCCCGGTTGCCATGAACCAATTGTGCTGAAGCTCCCGAATTGAAAGCAATGCCGCCACCTTCATATTGAAAAACATGCGAAGTAAAATCGCAGATTATTTCATCGCCTGGTTTTGTGTGAAGTTTAATGGCAATCTGGTTTGTCATTGTGCCGGAAGGGCAGTATAAACCTGCTTCCATCCCAAACAAAGTTGCAGCAGTTGCTTCTAATTTGTTAACAGTTTCATCCTCGCCAAATACATCATCACCAACTTTTGCCGAGAACATGGCCTCAAGCATCGGTTTCGTGGGCTTGGTAACGGTATCACTTCTTAAATCTACCCATTCCATAAAATAATTTTAACTTATTTAGGTAAAGCTAAATCAAAATAAACGTCTGACTGACAACATCCTATATCTTTTTGTGATTCAAATTGTTATATTATTCACCACAAACGATAGAATAATACCCAATTTAGGCGCATTTATTCACATAGACTATGAAAAACGAGTATTGATTTGTACCTTTGTACTTGGCAGTAGAGATTCTTAACCAGTTTTTTACACTATTCGGTCAAATTTCCCTGTCTTAGCAACGTTACATAACATTAAGAGGAATAAATCATGCGGCAGTTAAAAATTGCAACACAAATTACCAACCGTGATTCACAAGCGGTTGAAAAGTATTTACAGGAAATTTCCAAGATCCCTATGATTACTCCCGAAGAGGAGACCACTTTGGCCCAGCGCATTAAAATGGGCGATCAGCGGGCTTTGGATAAATTGGTACAATCAAACCTTCGTTTTGTGGTATCTGTGGCAAAACAATATCAGCACCAGGGTTTATCGCTCAGTGATCTGATAAATGAAGGTAATCTTGGTTTAATTAAAGCGGCTCAGCGTTTCGATGAAACCAAGGGTTTTAAATTCATTTCTTACGCAGTTTGGTGGATACGTCAGTCTATTTTGCAGGCATTAGCTGAACAAGGACGTTTGGTGCGTCTTCCGCAAAATAAGATCGGAACTTATAATAAAGCCAATAAAGCATATATGGCTTTTGAACAGGAACATGAGCGTGAACCTTCAACAGAGGAACTGGCCGACATTCTGGAAATGAGCGAAACAGAAATTAATAATATTTTCCAGAGCAATACAAGGCATACTTCTTTAGATGCGCCGGTACATGAGGCCGAAGATGTGGCAATGGGCGATTTACTGGAAGGAAGTGATGATACAGACGAGGATGTGATGAAAGACTCACTTCGCAATGAAATTCGCCGTGTATTAAAATCACTCAGTCCAAGGGAAGCTGAAATTGTGAATGCGTATTTTGGCCTTGATGGTGAAAATGGAGTTACGATAGAACAGATTGGTCAGAAATATGATCTTACAAAAGAACGTATTCGTCAGATTAAAGAAAGGGCTATTAAGCGTTTGCAAAAAGCACGCTACAGCAATGCGTTGAAAAGCTATCTTGGAAACTAAAAGATTAAAATGGGTAATAAGTATCTGTCCCCGGCGTAAAAGTCGGGGATTTTTGTTTTTGTACCGAAGTACTATTTAACATAATGTTAATTATACGAATTATCTATATTGTGAAATAGCTAAGCTCGGAAGTAAAATCAAGCAATGGATTTGTATCGGCAATAGCTTTTGTCTTTTCATAATGCTTCCGAAGAAATTGTTGGTGTTGAATAGAACCAGGATGAAATGCTTTATGATTTTTTGCTGTAACAATTTGTTTAATTTCTTTCATAAGCGCAAGCGTAGGCTCTTTAAATGCAAATTCCGAAAACTTTTCCATCACAAATTGTGTAGCTGCATAATTTGGATGAGCAAGATCAATGTCATAAAAACGGTAATCCCTGAGTACATCTATCACCAGTTCATAAGCTGGAAAATAGAATAAACGATCAAATTTGTTTACTAAATGATGTACAGTTTCAATTAACCGGGCTTTACTTCGGTTATTCTCAACAATACCGTCCCTCAAATGCCGTACAGGACTTATTGTAAAAATAATCTTCAGTTTATTGTTAAAATGAAACAACTGATGAATTGCATTATCAATTGTTGCAATCAGTTCATCTATCGGTATCAGGTATTTTTCAAATGTTTGTGCCGGAGCCTTATGACAATTTGCAACAAACCTGTGGCTTTCTTTCAGCTTATAAACAAAAGAAGAACCAAGTGTTACAATAAGCCAGTCGGCAGATTGTAAGAAATTATGTGCTTTTTGTTGCGACAAATTAATTTGCTCCAATGCTGTATCAATGTCTGGATTGGAAAACCTGCTGTGGTGATCCCAACTTTGCCACAACTCATTTAACTGAAAAAGATCGTTAGTATAATATTTTTTATTTTGAATATATGAAACCAAGCTGTTGCAAACGCTCAAAGGTTCAAATAAAATACCATTTGGATTTTGTATAATATTGAATTTCAAATCTTTTAAATTGCTTCCAATATGCTCCGTGAAACAACTGCCAACCAGCATTATTTTGTGATTATAATTAATTGGAGTTGGTAAAGGCTTAATATCAATATTGCTGAAAAAGTTCATTTAGTTTATCCTTTGTTTCATGGCTTCATAAAGAATCATTCCTGTGGCTACGGAAACATTTAATGACTCAAAGCCGCCTGTCATTGGTATTTTAAATTGTTCATCGCATATTTTCATCAGCGCTGGGAAAATCCCTTTTTCCTCCCCTCCCATTACAATAGCTGACGGTTCTTTAAAATTGCAGTCATAAACCAGTTTTTTTGCGGTCATTTCGCTTGCAAAAACTTTTATTCCGTTCAGGTGCAGGTCGTCCACTGCTTTCATTAAGCTGTTCACCCTGCAAACTGCAATTTGTTCTAAAGCTCCTGCGCTTGTAAGTATGGCATCTTCATTTAATGCACCCACACCTTTTTCAGGTATAATGATGGCCTGAACACCACAGCAAAAGGCAGTACGTGCAATTCCCCCAATGTTCCGTATATCAGTAATACCATCAAGTATTAAAAACAAGGGCATTTCACCTTTTTCAACAACCCATGAAATAACTTCCTGCAAATCCTGGTAACGGATTTTTGAAAGCTGTGCAATACATCCATCATGGTCTGCAATATTGAAACTTTTCAATTTCTCAACAGGAACTTTGTTTACGGGGATATTGTGCTTAAGCGCAACTTTCTTTATTTCTTCAGCTACATCGCCATGCAAAGTATTAAGTATATAAACTCTGTCTATCTGTTTGCCTTCCTGAAGTGCTTCAAGAACAGCAATTTTTCCTGCTATCAGCGACGATTTTTTTGGACGACTTTGTTTTTGCCTGAACTGTTTCACTTTGCAAAGAAATGATTTATCAAATAAAAAACCCTGTAAGATTTTGGCTTACAGGGTCCATAGCTAACGAATTGTTTTACTTATTTCAGCCCAAAAGCTTTCTTCACTTTTGAAACATAATCTAATTTCTCCCAGGTAAACAATTCTACTTTTACTTTCTTTTCTTTACCATCGGGGCTTCTGAATATTTTTTCTTTTACTTCCGGCACACGACCCATGTGACCATATGCAGCAGTTTCGCTGTAAATGGGGTTACGAAGTTTCAGGCGCTGCTCAATGAAGTACGGGCGCATGTCAAAAACGCTTTGAACAATTTTCGCAATTTCGCCGTCATTTAATTCAACTTTTGCTGTACCATAAGTATTTACGTTAACTGAAGTTGGTTTTGCCACACCAATTGCGTACGATACCTGTACAAGAACTTCATCACAAACTCCGGCAGCAACAAGATTTTTAGCAATATGACGAGTTGCGTATGCTGCAGAACGGTCAACTTTGGAAGGATCTTTCCCACTGAAAGCGCCACCACCATGAGCACCTTTACCGCCATAAGTATCAACAATGATTTTACGGCCGGTTAATCCGGTATCGCCATGAGGCCCGCCAATTACAAATTTACCGGTTGGGTTAACATGGTAAGTAATGTTGTCGTTAAACAACTTAGCGTATTTCTTGTATTTTGATTTAATGCGTGGAATAAGAATATTGATTACATCGGCTTTAATTTTAGCCAGCATTTTAGCCTCACTATCAAAATCGTCGTGCTGGGTGGAAATTACAATTGCATCAATACGCACTGGACGATTGTTATCATCATATTCCAAAGTAACCTGGCTTTTTGCATCGGGGCGCAGATAAGGCATTTTTGAATTCTTCTCCCTGCGGATAGCAGCCAATTCAATTAAAAGGTTATGTGCCAGATCCAAAGCCAAAGGCATATATTGTTCTGTTTCGTTCGATGCGTAGCCAAACATCATTCCCTGGTCACCGGCTCCCTGATCTTCCTTATTTTTTCTTACAACGCCCTGGTTAATATCAGAACTTTGTTCATGAATTGCTGATAACACACCGCAAGATTCAGCTTCAAATTTATATTCACTTTTTGTGTAGCCAATTTTCTTTATCACACCACGGGCAATTTCCTGTACGTCAAGATAAGCCTTGGATTTTACCTCACCTGCCAAAACCACCTGACCCGTGGTTACAAGTGTTTCGCAAGCAACTTTTGACTGAGGGTCAAAAGCAAGAAAATTGTCAATTAAAGCATCGCTGATTTGATCAGCTACTTTGTCCGGATGACCTTCGGACACAGATTCAGATGTAAATAAATACGGCATAATTTAAGTTTCTTATGGATTAGAGGCTGCAAAGATAAGATAACCCGGTGTTTTACTCTTATTCTTTACTGTAATAAATACGCACATACATTCTTTGCGTTGGATGTGTACCGCCTCCCAACTGTACTCTTCCAAAAGCAAGAGAATTAATCGGGCTGCTACTACTTATACCATCGGTGAATGTTGCGTAATAAGGTGCGGACAATTTAAAGTCCCTGTTAGTGGCTTTACCGGTCACTATATTCTGAACAAAGCGGGTAATATTTAATTTATATTCAGCAACAGTATTACCTGAATTGTCAGTAATATAACTTGGAATTCCACCAGTATAGGAGTTGCTTATATCATATACATACTTCAATGATGTTGAGCTATACGAAAGTGTAGAATAATTAATACTGTCGTATGGAATATGCCGGGTATTACCATCAGTATCGTAACTGAATAAATGGAGAACAGGTTGATAAAGAAACTGTTCTATGGCTGAAGGTCCCTGGTAAATCTGTCTTGCAACAATTTCTGCCCTGTGAATAATGTAAGGCTTGTTTTTTAATGTATCAAGACCAGGAATTTTTATTCGTACGGATGTTCCCGGAGTTGTAAGAATGTAGGCCATTGAAGCTGGCTGACCGGATGTAATGGTTGGGGCAGCGAGGCTTCCTGTATAATTTCTGTATATTTTATTCGCATTAGCACTTCTTTCATTAATTGTATCATTCACAAAAGTGAGTGTACGTACTGTTGTGTCCCAGGTTGTAGTGGTTACTCCACGCATTTTATACCGGAAATACATATTCACTTTTGTATCGGTACCTGTTAAAGAAAAATAATGAATGGCATTACCGCTCTGAGTTGAATCAGGAATAAGTGCAAAACCGTTTAAATACGTTTTAAAGATTGAATCGTTCTGAAAAGCGCCGGTAATATTGTCTTGGTCAAGCAGCCATTGAGCAAAAGTGTTATCCAAACGGATACGGAGTTGGTTATAGATTGTATCTGTTTTGTATGCTGCCTTATACCCGGTTCTGAGGCTATGAGCCGAGAATGTAGCAGATCCTAAAAGGTCAGCGGTTGAAAAGTTTACCCCCTGATTATAAAGATATTTTGTGTTTGATTTGAAGGTTGGGTCTGTTATTTTGTAGAGGTTTACTTTGGTAACAGCGTTTGTATCACCATAAGTTCCCGAAAAGGCAAATGAAACAACACATGAATCTAAAAATAAGCTGTCTTTTGCTACAGGATATGAATACGGGTACAAAGTGGGCAGCATCTGAAGGTACATTGCTGCTGTTGTAGTTCCGAAAATCGGGTCGTTAATGTATCCTAATAAATGATCTTCACTTTTTTCAGCATAGGCAGTGTCCGATTCTATGAAAGAGGTGGTAGATACAGGTAACATAATTGTATCAGTTATCAAACCATCTGAACCTGGTAATAAATCGCCCCCCAATCGTGTGCTTTCCAGTTTTGTGCAGCCGGAGAAAATTAAAATAAGCATTCCCGCAGCTATGAAATAAAGGGTTCTTCTTTCTGAAGCAGAGTTAAAAAAAGTCATATGCAAAAAGACAAAATTATTTCGACGAAAGGTCGGTATATAGTTGTAAATACTCTGTTAAATCACTCTCAGGTTTGAAAGGAATAACTTTCTTGCCACGCACTTTACTGAATTCTTCCAGCAATTTTTTATCAACTTTCTCGGCACCAAAAGTAATCGCATCGGCATAGGTAGCACCGCCACGAAACATTGCTGTATTGTTTGTATCCTTGTACGGTTCAAGGTCTTTGTCTTTAATATTAGCATGAATATTTGCCAGTTTCAAAAACTTCGCACCCAATTTTTCTTTGAAAGTGTTCTGACCAATTGTAAAAACAAGTTTACTATTGCCGAAAACAGGTTCCTTTTTGTAGGCAGTTTGTAAATACATAGGGATGAGTCCTGTCATCCAACCGCTGCAATGAATAATATCAGGAGGCCAACCGAATTTTTTTACTGTTTCAAGAGCTCCTTTACAAAAGAAAATTGTTCTCAGATCATTGTCATCAAACCACTTGTCATTCTCATCATGATAAATGAATTTTCTTTTGAAAAAATCTTCATTTTCAAGAAAATAAACCTGTAGTCTTGCATTTGGTAAAGAAGCTACCTTAATCTGCAGCGGATAATCATCATTATCAACTGAAACATTGATACCACTGAGACGAACCACTTCGTGCAAACGGTGACGGCGCTCATTAATCACACCAAAGCGAGGCATGATGCAACGTATTTCAAACCCACCGTCGTTTGCTTTTATTGCCAGTTGGTTAACTATTGAAGAGAAATCGGTTTCCTCCAGATATGGAGACATTTCGCTGGCAATAAATAAAATCCTTTTCTTTGCTGCTACCATTTGTGAAAGTTAAAGACCTTAAAATTTATTAAGGTGTGCAAAATTAATGGATTTTCACGAAATAGCTTGAAAAACAAGGCATTTAACTTGTAAAAACAGCAGTAAATGATCATTTTTCACCGGACTGAAGATATAAACCGCTTTCTGAAATCAAAGAAAAAAACAGGTATTAAAACCGGTTTTGTACCAACAATGGGAGCTTTGCATGCGGGTCATATTTCATTGATTAATGAGTGTAATAAACAATCATCTGTTACAGTTTGCAGCATTTTTGTAAACCCTACTCAGTTTAACGATCAAACCGATTTTGAAAAATATCCGGTAACAATTACGAACGACATTCATTTGCTTGAAAAGACAGGCTGTGATGTATTATTTCTCCCATCGGTTAAAGAAATCTACCCTTCCGGAGTCCAACATCTCCCCCACTATAATCTGGGTTATCTTGAAAATATGCTGGAAGGAAAATACAGACCAGGACATTTCCAGGGAGTTTGCCAGGTTGTTCACCGCCTGCTCGAAATTGTTGAACCTGATAATTTGTTTTTGGGACAGAAAGATTTTCAGCAATGTATGGTAATAAAAAAATTAGTTGAACTTATAAAACTGACAGTTAATATAGTTATTTGCCCCACACTTCGTGAAGCTGATGGGCTGGCAATGAGCAGCCGGAATATGAGGTTGAATGAGACTGAAAGAAATACTGCGGTTGAAATTTCACAAACATTGCTGAAGATGAAAGAGGAACTGAAACCGGGTTCGGTTTTACAGTTGAAAACATTTGCAACAGATTATCTTGCAAAAAAAGGGTTTAAACCTGATTATGCTGAACTTGCGAACGCAGAAACGCTTGAGCTGATTGATGACTGGAATGGAAATGATAAAGTAGTTGCTTTAATTGCAGCTTACCTTAACGATGTAAGGTTAATTGACAATATGTTGATTTCATAGTAACCGATTCTTAGCAAGAATACTTATAACTTTGTTATATGGAAATTGAAGTTTTGAAATCTAAGATACACAGGGTAACAATTACGGAAGCTAATCTGCATTACATTGGAAGCCTGACATTAGACGAAGACCTGATGGATGCAGCCAATATTATTGAAAATGAAAAAGTGCAGGTGGTAAATGTTAACAACGGAACAAGACTTGAAACTTATGTTATTAAAGGAAAGCGTGGAAGCGGTGTATGTTGCTTAAATGGTCCTGCAGCACGACAAGGAAGTGTTGGAGATGTAGTGATTATTATTTCTTATGCAACTATGCAGTTTGAAGAGGCTAAAACATTTAAACCCTGGCTCGTATTTCCAAAAGAAACAAACAAACTCTGATACTTACTTTAATTTTTTATGCTGAAAAAAAGACTCATTACTGCCTTGCAGTTCATTTTCTTTCTGGGGCTGGGAATTTTCCTCGTTTGGTGGATGGCAAGAGGTATTGATGAAAATGGATGGAAGCAGATCAGAGAATCATTACGCCATGCAAAGTACTGGTTGTTTTTACCTGTATTGCTGATGATGTTGTTCAGCCATTACGTAAGGGCATTGCGCTGGAAAATTTTAATGGAGCCGCTTGGTCACAAGCCCAATATATTTCTTGTATTTAATGCAGTAATGGTTGGTTATTTTGCCAATCTTCTATTTCCCCGGTTGGGAGAAGTACTGAAATGTACCATCCTTGCCCGTTATGAAAAAGTTGGCCCCGATAAACTGATTGGTACAATTGTAGCTGAACGAGCAATAGATGTGGTAAGCTTATTGGTTATTTTTTTTCTAACCATTGTTTTGCAGATTGATGTTGTGGGGGAGTACGCATTAACGCTTTTACGATCAGTTTTTAACAATGGTGAAAAAGGGTTTTCCTTATTACGCACCCTTACAATTATAGGCATTGTACTGGCGGCTGTTGCAGTTCTCTATTTCCTTTTAACCCGCTTAAAGCATCTACGTTTTGTTCAGAAAATCAGGAGTATTCTGAAAGGGATTCTCAGCGGTGTAGCCAGTGTGCGTTACATGAAAAAAAGAGGCTTGTTTATTTTTTATTCTATCCTCATCTGGTCGCTCTATCTTATGAGTGCCCGTATTGGTTTTTATGCACTGCAGGAGGTATCGCATCTTGGTATTAAACCCGCATTATCCATCATTTCTTTCGGGAGCATTGGAATGATTGTAACTCAGGGAGGCATTGGTGCTTACCAGTATGCTGTGCAGGAAACACTTTCGCTTTACGGAATTGACAAACTTATTGGTTTTACGTATGGCTGGATACTATGGCTTGCACAAACTGCAGTAATACTGGTTGGTGGTGTTTGTTGTGCAGCTCTTCTTCCGTTTATGCACAAAAAAACAAATGAAGAAATACTCGAAGAAGAGAAGGAAACCTTATCCTGATTTTTTTAAAACATAAGTTATGAAAGCGGTAACGCATATCAGGGAAAAAATTCTGAACACCGAACAATTGCAGAAATCTGTAAAGAGATGGAAAACATTTGGCAGAAAAATTGCGTTTACAAACGGATGCTTTGATATTCTTCATGCCGGACACATTCATTCACTTTCGCAGGCGGCATCATTTGCCGATATTTTAATTGTGGGAGTTAATTCAGATGCTTCGACTAAAAGACTTAAAGGTGAAGGCCGTCCTGTAAACAACGAAGACAACAGGGCCTTAATGCTTGCATCATTAATTATGGTAGATGCTGTGGTTTTATTTGATGAAAACACACCCTTTAATTTAATTACCTTAATAATGCCTGATGTATTGGTGAAAGGGGGCGATTATACAATTGATACCGTTGTTGGAGCAAAAGAAGTAATTACCAATGGGGGAAAAGTTGAAGTGGTTCCTTTGGTGGAAGGATTATCCACCACTACCCTTTTAAAAAAAATTGAAACACTTTAGTGAGTTTAAATACTCAAAACTTAACGTTGGCTAACTGTTCTGCTTCTTATTTTTACTGCAAGTTATAAATAACATTTATGTCGTTAGAAAAGAGAAGGACGATTGTTCGTGATATTAGCTGGCTATCATTCAATGCAAGGGTTTTACAGGAAGCGAATGATCTTTCAGTATCTCTGCGTGACCGTGTTCGTTTTCTTGGAATTTTCTCAAATAACCTCGATGAATTTTTTCGTGTACGTGTAGCTACTTTAAAACGTATGGCTGAGTTGAGGGAGAAAAGTCATGGAAAAATGCACTTTGAAAAAAATCCACAGCAGATTTTAGAGCAGATACAGGAAATTGTATTGCAACAGCAGAACGAGTTTAACCGCATCTGGAACCAGGTACAACAGGAACTGAAAAGAGAAAAGATATTTCTGGTAACCGAAAAGCAACTGAATAAGGAACAGAAAAGATTTGTTGAAACTTTTTTTGATGAAGAGATCAGGCAGGAAGTAATTCCGCAGATGATTGAAAGCAATCCGCACCCACCTTATCTCCGTGAACGTTCACTTTACCTTGCAGTAGCCATGAGCGATAAATCAAATGCGTATAAAAAGAAATACGCATTGATTGAAGTTCCGGCCAAGTATAAACGCCGGTTTATTAAGCTTCCGTCTGTATCGGGCGAACATTACATAATTCTTATGGAAGATGTGATCCGCCATTGCTTGCCCAAAATATTTTCTTTTCTTGGTTTTAATGAATATAAAGCTCATATAATAAAAGTTACAAAGGATGCAGAAATTGATCTCGACAGTGACGTAAGCTCCAGCTTTATTCAGAAAATTGAAAAAGGGGTTAAGAACAGGCGCAAGGGAAAACCTGTACGCTTTTTATACGACAAAGATATTGATGCCGGATTACTGGAATACTTAATCAGGCGATTGAATATTTCAAAGCGTGATAATATTATTCCCGGCGGACGAATACATAACTTCCGTCATTTCATGGATTTTCCAGGAGATGTGTTTTCGGTTAAGCATGAGCGAAAAAAACCATTTCCCCACCCGGCCTTAAAAAAAACAATCCGGGTTACGGATGAAATTCTGAAAGAAGATATTCTTCTTCATTTCCCTTATCATTCCTTTGATTCAGTAATTGACCTGCTGCGTGAAGCAGCAATGGATACAGATGTAAAAGAAATTAAAATTACCGCTTACAGGCTGGCCGATACTTCAAAAATCATCAATGCATTGATCAATGCGGCACGTAATGGCAAACAGGTAACTGTTATGCTTGAACTTCGTGCAAGATTTGATGAAGAAGCCAATCTTTACTGGAAAGAAAGACTGGAGGAAGAAGGTGTAAAAGTATTGATTGGTGTTCCCAATATGAAAGTGCATGCCAAGCTCTGCATTATCAAGAAAAGGATTCAAAACAAAACAATTCAGTATGGTTTTGTAAGTACAGGAAATCTGAACGAAGGCACCGCAAAAGTTTACGGCGATCATTGCCTGCTGACGAGTAACCGAAAAATCATGGCCGATATCAACCGCATTTTCAGTTACCTTGATAAGCCACTGATGAGCCGGATGAAACTGCTGCGGCAATGCAAAACATTGGTTGTTTGCCCAACAGGTATGCGAAGGCAGTTGGTAAAACTTGTTGATAATGAAATACGGAATGCAAAAAGAAACCTGCCGGCATCAATGACATTGAAGATGAACAGCCTTAGTGACGAATTGCTGATTGAAAAGTTATATGAAGCTGCAAAAGCCGGTGTGGAAATTAAATTAGTGGTGCGTGGGATATTCTGCATGCTTACTGAAAATAAAAAATTTAAAACAGAGCCAGCAGCCATCAGTATAGTAGATCAGTATCTTGAACACAGCCGGGTGTTGATATTTCACAATAATGGCAAACCAAAAGTTTATCTATCTTCGGCTGACTGGATGGTGCGGAATCTTGATCACCGTGTTGAAGCAGCAGTTGAAATAACCAATTCTTCAATAAAGCAGGAACTGATTGATTATTTAAACATCCAGTTGAACGATAATGTAAAAGCGAGAATATTGGATAACAACCTGGTGAATGAATATGTGAAACGGAAAGGAAAGAAAATCCGTTCGCAGGTTGAAATCTACAATTATCTCAATCAAAAAAATCTGAAGCAAATTGAAACTGGCAGCAATTGATATAGGAAGTAATGCAGCCCGGTTGCTCATAACCGAAGTAGTTGAAAATGGCAAATCCCAGCCACAGTTTAATAAACTTAACCTTGTTCGTGTACCGCTGCGTTTGGGATTTGACGTGTTTGAATCGGGTGATATTCCTAAGAACAAAATCAGCAAAGTTGTAGAAACAATTAAGGCATACAGGCATTTACTGAATATTTATGATGTTAAATACTTGAAGGCATGTGCCACTTCTGCCATGCGTGATGCGAAAAATTCAGGAGAGATTATCCGTAAAGTAAAGCTTGAAACAGGCATCGAAATAAAAGTCATCAGCGGTGATGAAGAAGCCTCTTTTATTTATGAAAATCACATTGCTGAAAACATGGAAAAGAACCACTCCTACCTGTATATTGATGTGGGAGGCGGCAGTACTGAACTTACTTTTTTCAGTGCAGGAAAATTGGTTTTCAAGGAGTCATTTAATATTGGCACAATCCGTTTACTGAAAGGCTTGGTTGAGGAGAAACAATGGGATGAGATGAAAAATTTTCTCAAGATCAGCACAAAAGGGCACAGCGATATTATAGCCATTGGTTCAGGAGGTAATATCAACAAAGTATTTTCTTTATCAAAACGGAAAGATGGAAAGCCATTATCGCTTGAGTTACTTCGTGATTTTTATAAAGAATTGAGCATACTTACCATTGATGAACGCATAAAAATTCACAAGCTTCGTGAAGACAGAGCCGATGTTATTGTTCCGGCTTTGCAGATTTATATCAATGTTATGCGATGGACAGATACTGAAAATATTTTTGTTCCTAAAATTGGATTGGCCGATGGTCTTGTGCATATTTTATACGATGAAGTGAAGAAAAAAAAGTTTGACTCCACTACTTTAATTTTATAACACTACTACTGTTAATTTTTTTGCATGTCAGTGAATAAAGAGGTAAAACGCATTACTACAAACACGCTTCAGAAAATGAAAGCATCGGGAGAAAAAATTTCCATGCTTACTGCTTACGATTATTCTTTTGCAGGAATATTTGATGCCGCAGGAATTGATATACTTCTTGTAGGCGACAGCGCAAGTAATGTAATGGCTGGTCATGAAACCACATTGCCTATCACACTTGATCAGATGATTTATCATGCACAATCTGTAATACGTGCAATAAACCGGTGTCTTGTTGTTGTAGATCTTCCATTCGGCACTTACCAATCGAATGCTGATATTGCTGTAGCTTCAGCAATCCGCATTATGAAAGAAACAGGAGCACATGCCATTAAATTAGAAGGTGGTGAAGAAGTTGTTGATTCAGTTAAACGGATTGTTGCTGCCGGCATTCCTGTGATGGGACATTTGGGATTAACACCACAGTCAATTTATAAATTCGGGACATATACAGTCCGTGCCAAGGAAGAAGCTGAAGCAGAAAAATTACGTCATGATGCACTGTTACTTCAGCAAGCAGGATGTTTTGCAACTGTACTGGAAAAAATTCCTGCAATACTTGCAAAAGAAGTATCGCAGAATTTACAAATTCCTACAATTGGCATTGGCGCAGGAGGATATTGTGATGGTCAGGTACTGGTTATGCACGATATGCTGGGTATCAACACCGAGTTTAAACCACGTTTCCTACGCAGGTATCTAAACCTGCATGAATTAATTACAGGAGCAGTACAGCAATATATCAAAGATGTGAAGAGCAATGATTTCCCAAATGAGAATGAATCGTATTAACATTGTATTATTGCCATATTTAATTTACTGTGCTGCATCGTTTTATAAATAGTGTGGGTATCGAATTATAATCTCAACAATTTCATGACAGTTGACCTGATGATTTACATCCCTCCTCTCCTATCTTTGCCCGCCAATCAGAAACATGAAATCAATCAAAGCTTTAACAGGTTGTTTGTTCATACTTTTTTGCTCATCTGCAACTGCTCAGGAAAAGGAAATTGAATTAGATCCTATCACAGTTACAGCAAGTGTAACGCCATTAAGTGCATCAAAAACCGGACGGAACATTCTTGTGGTGAATGGTGAAGAACTCAGCAAATTACCCGTTAATTCAATTGATGAACTCATCCGTTATTTACCGGGTATTGAAGTACAAAGCCGTGGGCCAATGGGCACACAAAGCAATATCACGATCCGTGGAGGTACATTTCAGCAGGTGTTAATTATTCTCGACGGTGTTCGTTTAAACGATCCCTTAACCGGGCATTTCAATTCATACATTCCTGTTTCTCCTGCTGAAATAGACCGTATTGAAATTTTAAAAGGTGCTTCTTCTGCTGTTTACGGAACTGAAGCTGTTGGCGGTGTGGTGCATATCATTACCAAAACTTTTGCTGCACAAAAAGGAAAACAGCAAAAGCATCTGAATGGACAGGTTACAGCCGGTGATTATGGTTTAAGGAATGCACAGGCAGGGTTTGTGTGGCAGAAAAACAAAACAGCCGTTTCCGGCGGGTTGATACAGAATGTTACTGACGGGCAACCTTTGCGTGGCACTAACGGTTTTTTTAATTTAACAACAGTTTCATTATCAGCTAAGCATTTTGCTGGTAACAATGCAAGTATTGCTTACAGGTTTGGATATGATGACAGAAACTTCAATGCCCAAAACTTTTATACCAATTTCTTAAGCGACAGTGCAACTGAAAGAGTTATCAGCAGGTGGCATCATCTCAATTATACTTATCAGAAAAACAAACACCGCTTTTCGTTTGATGCAGGAGTAAAAGACGCATCTGATAAATACCAGTTCCGTAAAGCATCTGCAGCAAATACAAATCGTTCCAATATTTACCAGGCTCTTGCTTTATACAGTTACAAAATAAACAATAAGGCAACACTTACCTCAGGCACACAGTTCATTGAACGAAGTATAAAATCAAACAACAGGGGTAACCACAGTATTGCTGCAACCGGGCTATTTGTTATCTACAACCAGGAATTATCAGAACGATTGAATCTTAGTCCTGCAGTACGTGTTGATTGGAACGAGCGTACAGGTTGGGAACTGGTGCCGCAATTAAATTTCTCTTATCGTTATAAAAAATTAAAACTGAGAGGAAGTGCTGGCCGCAGCACAAGAGATGCAGATTTTACTGAACGTTACAATAACTATCAGCCTTTACTTGTTTCGTCGGGCAGCCGCATTGGCAATCCCGATCTTGAAGCAGAATCCTCTTTCAGCTATGAAGCAGGTGCTGATTACTTTGCAAATAATGAATTGAAAATTTCAGCAGGTTGGTTTCAGCGTTTTCAGAGTGGGCTGATTGATTATGTAAATACAGCTTATGCTGATATGCCGAGAAAAGATAATCTTGCACCTGGTGGTATTTACAGCCTGGCAAAAAATATTGAAAAAGTAAATACAAGAGGTGTTGAAACAGATGCTCAATTCAATAAAACATTTTCAACACATCACAGCATAACGATAACTGCAGGAGCCGTGTGGATGAAAAGTGCCAGCAGTGATACAGTTCCGTCTTTATATGTTTCAAATCATGCAAAATTATTGTTTAATTATAATTTCCAATATCGTTATAAGGCTGTAAGTATGGCATTAAACGGTTTATACAAGCAACGCACCCCGCAAACAGGGAATGCTGCATTTGTGCAGATCAGCAAAGATTATTTTTTGTTGAATGCGAAAGTCGAAGCACATTTAATGGAAGATAAATTAGGCATCTTTATTCAGGCCGACAATCTGCTTAACAAACATTACAGTGATATTTTGGGAACAGCAATGCCCGACAGATGGCTGATGGGGGGATTAAAAATTTCTTTATAAGTATTGCAACCTGCCCGCCTTTATTAAAGCCGGGGGGTGACATCGTTTCTTTAATAAAGGGTTGACAACCTTTTAAAGGTTTTCAACCCTGTGTATTAATAAAAATTACAGATCAGACAGCCGTTATATAAGCCAGCGGTTGTTTTTTAATCATAAACATCACTCTTTTTTTTGATGTTCACACTCGTTACACAAAAAGGTTTCTCCGCTGAAAAAGTTTTCAGGATATTTACAGCATTATAAAAGATATATTATGCTTGACATTTTACGACAACTTGGAATTAAAGATGAAAATGCTGCCGTTTCAACCGGTACAAACTGGTTTAAACAGGGCGGTGAAAACATTCCTTCTGTTTCTCCTGTAGATGCAAAGACAATAGCAACTGTTAACCTTGCAGATAAAGAAGCCTATGAAACTGTGATTAAGAAGGCAGAAGAAGCCTTTAAAATATGGAGAACATGGCCTGCACCAAAACGTGGTGAAATTATAAGGCAGGTTGGCGAAGCTTTGCGTGCAAAAAAAGAACCGCTTGGCAAACTGGTATCGTATGAAATGGGAAAAAGTTTGCAGGAAGGTTATGGTGAAGTACAGGAAATGATTGACATCTGCGATTTTGCTGTTGGCCTTTCCCGTCAGCTTCATGGGCTTGCAATGCACAGCGAACGTCCGCTTCATCGTATGTACGAGCAATGGCATCCGTTAGGAATTGTTGGAATTATATCAGCATTTAATTTTCCTGTGGCAGTATGGAGCTGGAACAGCATGCTTGCCTGGGTTTGTGGTGATGTGTGTGTATGGAAGCCGAGTGAAAAAGTTCCGCTTTGTGGCATTGCCTGTCAGCATATTGTTTCGGAAGTATTTGCAAGAAACAATGTGCCTGAAGGTGTAAGCTGTTTAATACAAGGTGGCCGGGAAATTGGAGAATGGATGAGTCACGATCAGCGGATACCATTAATATCAGCAACAGGGAGTACAAGAATGGGCAAAGCTGTGGGTACAGCGGTTGCTGAACGTTTGGGGCGTAGCTTATTAGAACTTGGCGGTAACAATGCCATCATCATCAGCGAACATGCCGATCTGAATATTGCTGTTCGTGGTGCATTGTTTGGTGCTGTTGGCACTGCCGGTCAACGTTGCACAACTACCCGCAGGTTAATTATTCACGAAAGCATTTATAATACAGTAAAGGAAAAATTAGTTGCAGCATATAAACAGTTAAGCATTGGCGATCCGCTCAACGAAAGCAATCATGTTGGCCCGCTCATTGATAAAGATGCGGTGAATGCTTATTTGTTTTCGATTGAACAATGCAAAGCCGAAGGAGGACATTTTATTGTGGAAGGTGGTGTGCTGGATGGTATTGGTTACGAAAGCGGCTGTTATGTAAAACCATGTATTGCCGAAGTAAAACCGAATTTCAAAATTGTACAGCACGAAACCTTTGCTCCCATTTTGTATTTGCTGAAATATAAAACCATTGATGAAGCCATTACAATACAGAACGAAGTACCGCAGGGTTTGTCATCTTCCATTATGACGTTAAATCTGCGTGAGGCAGAACAGTTTTTATCTGTAGCCGGAAGCGATTGTGGTATTGCCAACGTCAATATCGGAACCAGCGGTGCAGAAATTGGTGGTGCATTTGGCGGTGAAAAAGAAACCGGTGGTGGCAGGGAAAGTGGCAGCGATGCCTGGAAAAATTATATGCGCCGGCAAACCAATACCATCAATTATTCGTCTGATTTACCGTTGGCGCAGGGCATTAAATTTGATCTCTGACAAACCTTATGAAACGGTTAATGTAAAAAACTGTAAAATGTGGCTAAACGGTATTTAAGTATTCAATGCTTTCCTGCAATTTTACAATCATATAAAAAAGTGTAAATGAACAAATCGAACAAAACCCTTATTGCGTTAGGAATCTTTACCCTGTCCGCATCCTTTTCTTTTGCGCAAACTGCGGCTAAAGATGATGAATTTAAAGGCTGGCATTTAAAAGATAAAACGACTGATGGTTATTATGGCATCAGCATGCAGCAGGCCTATGAATTTGTGAAAAACAAAAAAAGCTCAACAGTTATTGTAGCCATTATAGACAGTGGTGTTGATACCCTGCACGAAGATCTAAAACCAATTCTCTGGCATAATCCCAAAGAAATTCCCGGTAATGGAATTGATGATGATAAGAATGGTTATGTAGATGATGTATATGGATGGAACTTTCTGGGTAATAAAGACGGAAAAAATGTAGGCGAAGATTCATACGAAGCTGCCCGCATTTATCATTCATTAAAAGCCAAGTACGGCGGCAATGTGGATGAATCAAAATTGTCTGCCAAAGAAAAAGAAGAATATACTTTATTCAAAAAAACAAAAGGCGATCTTGAAAATGGATCAACCGAAGCACAGTCGCAGGTACTGTTTCTCCGTGGTTTGTACAGGAAATCAGGCGATGCCGACAGCATTCTGCAATTAAGGTTTAAAAAGGAATACACTGGCAATGATCTCATCACTTTCAAACCATCCAACTCAAAAGAATCAGATTCAAAATCTACCATGATGGCATTGTTCAAAGGTTTTGATATGATGGATGCCACCAATCATTTTCTGATGGATGAATTTGAAAGTTATTATAAAGGTCAGGAAAGGAAAGCTGATGGGCCTACTGTTGCACCAAAAGATTTCAGAGGAGATATTGTAAAGGATAATTATGATGATTTCAACGACCGTTATTATGGTAATCCCGATGTAATGGCGAATACTCCATTCCATGGTACACATGTAAGCGGTATTATTGGTGCTGTGCGTAACAATGGCATTGGTATGGATGGTGTGGCTTCTGATGTACGCATTATGATGATACGTGCAGTGCCCGACGGCGATGAACATGATAAAGACATTGCTCTTGCCATACGCTATGCGGTTGATAATGGTGCAAAAATCATTAACATGAGCTTTGGCAAAAGCTTTTCTCCTCAAAAGAAATGGGTAGATGATGCTGTTCGCTATGCTCAAAGCAAAGGTGTGTTGCTTGTACATGCCGCAGGTAATGACGGGAAAAATGTTGACAGTACAGAAAACTACCCCAACCCAACATTTGCCGATACAAAAATGAAAGCACCCAACTTTATTACTGTTGGTGCAAGTGGTGATCCTAAAACCGGCGGACTCGCAGCCGATTTTAGTAACTATGGTAAAAAAGAAGTCGATGTTTTTGCACCTGGTGTAAAAATCTATTCAACTATTCCCGGTGGTAACACCTATGGCTTTGCACAGGGAACAAGTATGGCCAGCCCTGTAGTGGCAGGTTTAGCAGCTTTTATACTTTCATATTATCCCAACCTTACTGCGGAACAGGTAAAGTATTGTATTGAAAAAGGCACCCAAAATCCAAAAACAGAAGTAACAAAACCGGGTGCTGAAACAAAAGAAGATTTTGCTGATTTCAGCCGCACTGGCGGAATTATTAATGCTTATGAATCTATTAAAATAGCTTCAACACTTAAAGGAGAACGCAATAAATCGGTAAGCCCTGCTCCCGCCCCTCAACCAAAAGTGAAGAAGAAAAGAAAAGGATAAACCTTACACAGGATATTCTAAAGTAAGAAAGCCACGAAAACACAAATTGATTTTTTAATAACCTGTGTTTTCGTGGCTCTTTTATTTCAAGTTGATTTTATTCTTTACTTTCACTCACCAATTTGAAATTATGGCAAGGCCAAAGCCAACAGATTATTCGTTATACAGCGCACACTATATCATGAAAGTTAAAGAAGATGATATAAACAGTGCGTTTAAAAACCAGCAGCTACTGCTCGAAGATTTTTTGCAGTCAATTCCCGATACAAAAGCCGATTATTCTTATGCCGAAGGTAAATGGACAGTGAAGCAATTGCTACAGCACATCATTGATACAGAAAGGATATTTACATTCCGGTCGTTATGGATTGCACGGGGCAGCACTCAACCTCTTACAAGTTTTGATGAAAATGTTTTTGCAAAAGAAGCCAATGTGCAGAACCGCACAATTGATTCGCTGCGGCAGGAAATGCTTGCAGTAAGAAAAACAACAGAGTACTTCTTTAACAATCTTACCAATACCGATCTTTCAAAAAAAGGGAAGTTAAACGATCATCTTGTAACCGTTAATGCACTTGGTTATATTATGGTCGGGCATGTAATACATCATATACAGGTATATAAAGAACGGTACGTGTAAAGAAAAGGCTGTTTCAAAAGAATTTCACACAAAGCTCACAGATAATAATACTTCGTATTCTTTGTTTCGTTGTGTAAAACTGACTTTTAAAAACAGCCTCAAATAAAATTACTGCAAGCCTGTAAGCCGGATTTTGTCGTGAGCTATCATTTATCTGTTACGCAATTTGCACTGCGCAATCAATCTGCCTACCCTCCGTCATTGAACGAGCCGCTCTCAGGCGACGGTTTATGTGGCATTTCAGCACGCAAGGTTTACCCACTTTGTATGTTGCCATAAAAAGTTGTGAGCTCTTACCTCACATTTTCACCTTTTCCTCCAAAGAGGTAGTTATTTTCTGTGGCACTTTCTGTTGACGCTTTTGGCATCACCCGGCTCTTCACCGGTGCGTTGCTCTGAGCTGTCCGGACTTTCCTCTCCCGCCAAAGCAGGAACGATAGCTTAGCTTGCAGCAACAGCAAAAGTACGAAGAAGAAATGTTATGGAGCAGAGTTTAGTGCTGCTATTGGGCTGCATTGGCATCGAATGCAGACCCTTTTGGCCTGCATCCCGACATTTATCGTCGGGACACTTGTACAGTAGAAAAAAAATTGAGCTGATTTTTAAAAGAACAGAATAATATCAAACACATCATAAACAACTTTATGATTCACATTGAGCTTAGCCAATTGTTGCTGCCACTCTAAAGTATCTTTGTAAGTTTTCTCAAATCCGGTTTTCTTTCGTAGCAATGTCTCTCGAAGAGGACATTGCGTTATTGAAACGTTTCTTTTTATTTATTAAACCTTACCATACTCCTTCGATCTGTGGAACAGTCGTTTTAAGAGGCATAGCCTAAGATAAGGATTGTGCAAATGCAACGCAACGTCCCATCAACCTTTTGCTCACTTTCATCTTTAACTGCTGGGAAACGTTGCTGCGAAGCAAAAAACATCTTTCAAATTCATCTTTTAAATAGTTTGCTTTTTACAATTTTACCCTCTTGTTTTGCCCGATAATAAAATATGATTCCTATAAGCAACAGAAAAGATGCTGTAAAAATTGAACCTTCAATTCCAACTGCACCACCTGTTAGTAGTTCAGATCCATTGAATTTTGACTGAATGATAGTGCCCATATCATTTGTCCCGGTGAGATTTGAGCCATAAAAAGGCTGGGCAAAATTCCATCCTATATGGAAGAAATAAGGTAGCCAAATTCTTTTAGTATAGATAAACATCATGGCCATAGTAAATCCCCAAATAAAATAATAAAAAATACTAAATAGGTTGGAATTTGGATTATAAATATGTTGAAGTTCTACTAACATTGCAATAACAAGGGTTACATTGGTACCTAACCAATTTTCACACACCCTTACTATTAATCCTCTATGAAATAAGTCTTCAACAATGGCCGCAAACATTAATATCGTGAAAAACTTTATGGAGTAGTGAGTTGTTGAGAAACTAATAACCTGATAATTCCCTAATAAGTATAAAATAAAAATAGATAATGAAATTGTAAAAAAACCGAAGAAAAACCCTCCAAACATTTCTTTAAGCAAATATTTTGTGGATAGCTCTGTTATTTTTCTTTTATCATAAAAACGAAATAAATAGGAATAGCTAACTAATAATACAATTAATGAAATACAATGAATAATTGGGGCCGCAATACTTTTATCCTGAATAATGCTGTAAAAAAATGGTTTTAATACAAAGTTTTGAATTACGACAAATAGAGAAAAAGGAACGCTGATTCCAATGATAATTTTTGTTATTGGAAAATACAGCATTCTTTTAATTAATACATTCATTGTTTCTTTTGATTTATTGTATTTAAAATTTTATACAAATAAAACTCCTTGTTACATTTACAGCAAGTACATACAATAAAGTAGCCTACATACTAAAACGATAGTATTATTGATTATCAATAGTTTAAATTTTTAAATAAATGAAGAATAAAAGTAAAAAGGCACATTGTGCAGTTGATTATGCTTTCCAGCGAATAGGTGGAAAGTATAAGGGCCGAATTTTATGGATATTGAGGGATGGTCTTTTGAGATACGGGGAATTAAAAAGAGCAGTGGTGGGTATAACACCAAAAATGCTTACTCAAACGCTAAAAGAATTGGAAGCCGATGAGCTAATTGTAAGAAAAGTTTATTTGGAAGTTCCACCGAAGGTTGAATACTCACTTACCGATACAGGAAAAGAATTAATTCCGTTTATTAATCAAATGAGAACTTGGGGTGAAAAGCAAATGTCAGCAAGTTGAGGCTTACTGTTCGTGGGTATTGTGATATGCTTGCCACCAACTCACTTTCGCAGCAGTCTCCCAGCAGGTAAAGATGAAAGTTAGCAAAAGGCTGATGGGGACGTTGCCTTTCAATTACACAATCCTTATCTTGGACAATGCCTGTTAAAACAACTGTTCCATACAGCGAAGGAATTTTCTCCATTACATTTACCTGTGTTAACTGGTTGCCGCTTATTGAAAAAACGAATGGATATGATATTGTCTATAACTGGTTTAATTATTTAAAACTAAACGGTCATTACATCATTGGATATGTGATTATGCCCAATCATGTTCATGCAGCTCTCGGATTCAGAAAAACAAAATAATCAATCAATACAATTATCGGAAACGGGAAACGCTTTATGGCTTATGAAATAATCAAGCGCCTGAAGGAAAATAATGAAACTGAAATACTGGCTGTAATCAGCAATAGTGTGGAAGTTGCCAGAAAGAGCAGGCAAAAGCAACATGATGTATGGGAATTGTCGTTCGACTGGAAGAAATGCGAAACAGAAAAATTTGTGTATCAGAAACTGGATTATATTCACAATAATCCTGCAAGGGTAAATGGAATTTGAGCAGTAGTCCGGTTGATTATGTACACAGTTCGGCAAAGTTTTATTTAACTGGTGAGCATGGTATTTATGAGGTTACAGGATATGCCGAATTGATGGATATAGATTTAACAAAGGAATTGTGAGGTGGAAGATCCGCAACGTCCTCTTCGAGAGACGTTGCTGCGAAGTAATGTTTATTGCTAAGTTATAGTAAAGATCATTGCACCTCCAATACAAGTAACATGAAAGTTACAGGTAAGGAAACCTGCGCCGGAAAAAAGCATAATAATAGAAACACAGATAACGCTGATGAAACAGATGAACGCAGATAAAACTAAAAGAAAAAATCAGTGCAAATCCGTTGCATCTGTTTAATCAGTGTTTCTATCTTTTATGGCAGGTGTATTTCTATTTCCAATCACAACGCATCCAATGCCTTCTTCACTGTTCCGTGTTTCAGCAACAGGTCTTTTGCTTTTTCGTAATCGGTAAGGCCGCTGCGCAGCATGAGCATATTTACACCACGGTCAACTAATTTTTCGTTGCTGAGCTGCATGTTCACCATGCGGTTATCTTCCACCCTGCCCAATTGTATCATTACAGAGGTGGAGATCATATTGAGGACTAACTTTTGTGCAGTGCCGCTTTTCATACGTGTGCTGCCGGTTACAAACTCAGGCCCCACCACCACTTCAACAGGAAAATCGGCCGCAGCACTTACGGGTGAGTTGGGATTGCAACTGATGCTGCCTGTAACAATATTGTTTTTACGGCATTCATTTAACGCTGCAATTACATAAGGTGTGGTGCCGCTGGCTGCAATACCAATTACCACATCTTTATCGCTTATGTTATAAGCCTGCAGATCGTTCCAGCCATCTTCCCTGCTGTCTTCAGCAAACTCAACGGCCTGTGTAATGGCTTTTTCGCCACCGGCAATAATACCAATCACCAAACCATAAGGCACGCCGTAAGTGGGCGGGCACTCGCTGGCATCAACAATACCCAGCCGGCCGCTGGTGCCTGCGCCAATGTAAAACAAACGTCCGCCCATAAGCATTTTATCAACAATAGCTGTTACAAGTGGTTCAATTTTAGGGATGGCTTTGGCAACGGCCTGTGGCACTAAGCTATCTTCCTTATTAATGTTGTGCAGCAGTTCGGCCACACTCATTTTATCTAAATGACGGTAATTCGATTCCTGTTCTGTTATTCGTACAAACTGTTCTGTCATAATCTTGATTAACTGTGATATTCAATTAAGCCTTCCATGGGGTTCTTTAAAATTTTTCCGAGCTGCAGTTCGTAAGTGCTGCACAGTTCGCTGATGACATCACGAAAAGCATAGGCAACGCCCCCGGTAAAATGGATGGGAAATAACCAGCTTTCCCTGTATTTATACAAATGATTGTAGAAAAACTCGTTAAACGAATCTTCAATAATATTTTCAATCATGTAATGCCCACGGTTCTCGGTCAGGAATAAAGCGAAGGATGCCATGTAACGGTTGGGTAATGGCTGGCGGTAAACATGATCGAGAATTTCCAGCCGGTTGGTGTTGTATTTGGCATTGAAACGCTCCATCAGTTCATCATCAAAAGTATTATACAGAAAATGCTGAATCACTTTCCTGCCAAGGAATGCACCGCTGCCTTCATCGCCCAGCACATAACCAAGACCGGGGCTGTTTTTCATAATCCGTTTACCGTTGTAATAACAGGAGTTGGAACCTGTACCAAGTATGCAGGCTACGCCTTTATCGTGTCCGCAAAGTGCTTTAGCAGCACCCATTAAATCCGAGTCAACATCAACCTTTTTTGCCGATGGAAATACTTCCTTCAATGCAATTTTTACATGTTTTACGTTTTGGGGGTTGCTGCAACCAGTACCATAAAAGAAAATCTGGCTTACCACATCTTTTTTCAGTTTTGGTTTCAGTTCTTTCTGTAAGAGTTTCACTATTTGTTCAGTCGTCATCAGGTAAGGGCTGATGCCTTGTGTAAAAATAATTTTCTTCTTTTTCCCTTTCAGTAAACACCACTCAGCTTTGGTGGCTCCGCTGTCGGCTATCAATGTTATGGTATTCATACCGTTATTATATTTTCCCTGCCTTTGCTGTAAATTATTAAAATTGAGCAAAAGCGGCAAGGCAATATGCTTTATTTTCAGCAAATTTGCAGCACTTTTTATACGAAAGTTTTTTCATGAACAAGAAAAACATACAAATCTGGTTGCCCGTATTGCTATCTGTATCCCTGATGACAGGAATGTTTTTTGGGTATAAACTGAAAGATAATATGGGTACCTATGGCCCTTCTTTTTTTGGAAAGGCCCACCGCACATCACTTCAGGAAATTTTAGATTTAGTTAAACAGAAATATGTTGACACGGTAAATATTGACTCCCTTGGTTATTTTGTCATACAGGATGTAATGAACCAACTGGATCCGCATTCGGTGTATATTCCGGCCGGGGAACTTCAGCAGATTAATGAAGACATGCAGGGCAATTTCCAGGGGGTAGGCATTGAATTCGGGATGATTAATGATACGGCTTATGTAATGAGCATTTTGCCAAAAGGCCCGGCTGAAACCGCCGGAATGCAGGCCGGAGATATTATTATCAGCGCAAATGATTCGTTGGTTTCAGGAAAAAAGCTGAATGAAGACCGGATTAAAGGCTTTTTCCGGGGCCCGAAAGGATCGGAAGTACATGTAAAACTGCTCAGGAACAAAAAGCAGGAAGAAATTACGATTCAACGAGGCATTATTCCGCTTAAAAGTGTTGATGCCGCCTATATAATTGAGCCGGGAACAGGTTTTATTCGTCTCAATAAATTCTCTGCAACAACGTATGAAGAGTTTATGGAAAACCTGGAACGTTTGCAAAAAGAAGGGATGAAAAAGCTGATTCTTGATCTGAGAGGAAATGGTGGCGGTATGCTGGATGATGCAGTACAGATTGCAGATGAGTTTCTAGATGGTAACAAAGAAATTGTTTATACAGAAGGTAAATCTTCGCCAAGGCAGGATTATACTGCACGCCGCCCCGGCCTTTTTGAAACAGGAAAACTGATTGTGCTTATTGATGAAGGATCGGCCTCGGCAAGCGAAGTATTGGCTGGCGCATTACAGGATTGGGACAGGGCAACGATTATGGGCCGCCGCTCGTTTGGCAAGGGTCTGGTTCAGGATCAGTTTACATTGAGCGACGGCAGTGCTATTCGGCTGACGGTTTCACGCTATTATACACCTGTTGGCAGAAGCATTCAGAAGCCTTATGTTCATGGTGATAATACAGCTTATAAGAAGGAAGTAAGCGAACGATTTACCAAAGGTGAAATTTACCACGGTGATTCATCTGCGCATAATGGTAAAGCATATAAAACAAAAGGCGGACGTGTTGTTTACGGAGGTGGCGGTATTTCGCCTAATATTTACATCCCTTTCGATTCGGTTGACATGGTTCCAAAAGAGAAAAAGGCTGTTTACAGAGAAATTCTTTATGATGCTTCTTTTCTTTATTATTTAAGCAACAAGGCTCAATTGAAAAAAATTAAAACACCTTCCGATCTGCAGCAATATACCAATGCAGATGCTTCCGTTTTTCCATTTCTTAAAACATTTGCTGTTAAAGACAGTATTAACCTTGATCTTCTTTCAACTTATCAACAACAAACACTAAAGAAGTTTTTTGCATCAATGGTTGGCCGTCAATTATGGCGCAGTGAAGGTTACATAAAAATGAAAAATCTGAACGATCCTCTTGTTAATAAGGCTTTGGAGGAAATGAGAAAATAAAACTTACAATAACAAAGCGGGCAACTTACATAAGTTGCCCGCTTTGTTTACATAAGAGTTACTGTTCTTTATCCAGGGTTTCCTTTTTCTCAATTCTGTACGAAGCAACCAAGCCAGAACCTCCGCCAATAGCCAGCAGCGAAAAGTAAATAGCCGGGTTTTCATCGCTTACATGCAATACATAGGTATGTAATATATAGGCAAGGAATAATCCGATGCCCGCTCCTACAAGCAATAAGCCCCACTTTAAATTACGATAAGGTGCCGGGCGGTTTCTGAATTCTTTCGGGTTCATGCCTTTTTCAATCATGGCCATGTTTTCACGATTGCCAAGATAAAAAAGTCCAAAGATCATGGCCATACTGCCAAGAGGAACCAATATTGCAACTAAAAATTCGCCGTTCATAAACAAGGTTTTTAATGTGTTAAATAAATTCTGACCATATGACTACATCAAAAGAAATGTGGTTACACTGTACCGGTATTTTTTCCAAAGATTGTAATTACAGTCTTTTCTATACACCTTTATAATACGTTGTAACCTGGTTTGCAGTAACAGCGTCTAAACAGTAGCTATGCAAGCTGCACAATCGGATAAAGAAATTATTGCTCTTGTTTTACAAGGTGAGCAAAAGGCTTACGAGATACTTGTTTCCCGCTACCAGTCTTTTGTATTTACCATTGCTTTACGTTATACCCGCAGCCGGGAAGATGCAGAAGAACTGGCGCAGAATACATTTATTAAAGCATACCGGTCTCTGAACGATTACAGGGGCGATGCAAAATTCAGCACATGGCTTTATACAATTGTAAGCTCATTGTGCTTAACCTTTTTAAGGAAAAAGAAGGTAACAGTTCTTTCTTTTGAACAGGATAACGTATTTGATGCCGCCAATCATTCTCAACCTGGCTTTTCAGCAAATCAGGTTGAAGAAAAATCGAAAATTAAAATGGTGAATGATGCTATTGCATTGCTGAGTCCTGAAGATGCAAAAGTGCTGACATTGTTTTACAAAGGAGAACAAAGTCTGGAAGAAATTGGTTTAATCATGGGAATTGAACCCAATAATGTAAAAGTAAAACTGTTCAGGGCAAGACAGCGATTAAAAGACCAGATTCAAACGCATTTTGCAGTTGAACTGGCAGATTATATTCACTCATAATTAAATAATATGAGCACACAGCAAATGGAAGAACAAATATGGAATTATATTGATGCCACGGCTGATGCTAAAGACATTTTCCATATAGAAAATATGATTGCAACCGATGCAACTTGGCTTGCCAAGTATAATGAACTATTGGAAATAAATCAGCTTTTGAAAACCGGAACAGAACTCGAACAGCCATCCATTCGTTTTTCCAAAAATGTAATGGAACAAATAAGTGGTATAATGCCGGCAAAGGCTACAAATAAATATATCAATAAAAAGATCATCATCGGCATTGCAGCTTTCTTTCTGTTTACAATAGCCGGGTTTTTGATTTATGGTTTTGCAACAACAAACTGGAATACTGTTCCAGAATCAACATCATTGCAGGCGACTCTGAAGAAAATCAGTTCTTTTGAACTAAACCTGAAAAGGGAAACATTGAACATATTGCTGAACAGTTTCATGACAGCAAATGTTATACTTGGGCTGGTGTTGGTTGATTTTTATTTAAGAAAACGAAAATTATCATCACATAAGCGATAAACTTCAATACATGTTTTACAAACCATAACTTTGCCCGATGCGGATGAACCGCTATCAGATTATGGATATAAAAAACAACATTTTAGAAACAATAGGCAACACTCCTCTTATCCGTTTAAACAAAATTACACGCAGTTTTCCCTGTGAAGTTGTGGCAAAGGTTGACTATTTCAATCCAGGAAATTCTATTAAAGACCGTATGGCAGTAAAAATGGTTGAGGTTGCAGAGAAAGAAGGGAAACTCAAACCAGGAGGAACAATTATTGAAGGAACAAGTGGTAATACAGGAATGGGATTGGCACTTGCAGCAGTTATAAAAGGCTATAAATGCATATTTGTAACAACCGATAAGCAATCAAAAGAAAAAGCCGATATCTTAAAAGCAGTTGGCGCAGAAGTAATTGTTTGTCCAACTAACGTAATGCCGGAAGACCCGATGAGTTATTACAGCGTAGCGGCCCGTTTGGCAAGAGAAACGCCTAACTCCTACCACATGAACCAATATGATAATCTTGCAAACAGACTGGCTCATTATGAAACAACAGGTCCGGAAATCTGGAATCAGACTGATGGAAAAATCACGCATCTTGTATGTACTGCTGGTACAGGTGGTACTATTACAGGTGCAGCACAATACCTGAAAGAAAAAAATCCCGACATACAGGTTTGGGCAATTGATGTATATGGATCATTACTTACAAAGTATTTCCGCACTGGTGAAATTGACATGAATGAAGTGCATCCGTATATCAGCGAAGGTTTTGGGGAAGATTTTGTGCCGAAGAATTATGATATGAGTGTGATTGATTATTTTGAACAGGTTACAGATAAAGATGGTGCTGTAATGGCACGCAGGCTTGCAAAAGAAGAAGGATTGTTCTGCGGATATAGCGCAGGAAGTTGTTTGCAGGGATTAATGCAATTAAAAAGCCGGTTGAAAGAAGGCGATCTTGTAGTTTGTATTCTTCACGATCACGGCAGTCGCTATGTGGGAAAAATTTATAACGATCAATGGATGATGGAACGTGGATTTCTTGATGTTAAAACATTTAAAGATATTGTTTCGGGCCGTTCGCATAACAGGCTTATTACAGTGCAGCCAACACATACCGTTTCGGAGGCAGTTGAATTAATGAAGAAATATGACATTGAACAAATACCGGTTATTGAAAACGGTGAACCAGTTGGATCAATTTCAGAAAATGGTTTATTTGCTAAAGTTTTCTCAAATCCTGAAATAAAAAACGCTTTGATTAAAGAAGTAATTGAACCTGTATTTCCAATTGTAACATTCGATACTCCAATTGAACGTTTAAGCACATTAATTACAAAAGAAAATGGCGCTGTATTAAGTAAAGATGAAGTGGGAATGTTTCATATCGTTACCAAATACGATATTATACAATCGTTGACAAAATAATATGTTCAGTAATTTTTTAATAAAAGCCATATTTAATATGGCTTTTTATATGCAATATGCGATTTATAACAAAAAAACAGGCGTAATACTTCGAGAATAATGCGCGTAGATTTACGAACTGAGGGGTAAATACCGTTTTCTGAAAAATTAGAAATATTGCTCTTGTCTGGCTTTTGCAAGCTGACTATTTTTGTGTAGTCAATTTGATTAAAACAAGTTGCTGACTGCGAATTACTCCTCACAATCCAAAAAGAAAAACCAAAAACTAAAAAAAAATATTAACGTTTTAAATCCAAAAAAACCTGTAAGAAAACCAAAACCGTCGAAAAATCCAACGTCCTGACTAAATGAAAAAAACCGATACAATATCCAAGAAAAACTAAAGTAAAATCCATTATCTGACAAATGAAAAAACCAAAAACCAAATCCTAACGAAAACCAACGAAAAATCCAAAAATCCTGACTAAGAAAAACCCTATCCTAAATCCTGAAGAACCAAAAAAGAGAAGCCATCCAAAACAGAATCTTCTGTAATGGAAACCAAGAGACACAAAAGGCTTTAAGAAAAGATCTGGATCCTATCAAAAACCGAATTGACTTCGTATCCTTTGAAATCCAGGTCTTTTTTCTTTTTATTAATCAACAGTAATATTTTGAAAAAAGATAAATTCCGCTGATCACGGAAAAACAGGTTCGTACTTATAAGAAGACTTAAACCTCAGCCCGAGAACCGCTGAAATTATTATGCCTGTCTGATTTTGAAGCAATTCCGAAACAGGCAGGCGTTTTTTTACTTTCATGGTTAGCATTATTTAATAATATGGTCTTATAGTTACAATCACTACAGTCTCACTTCCTTTTTAGGTTTATATTTGAACCAATGATTTTCAAAATATTTAAATACAGACATTTATTGGCGACAGTCATTTATATATTCCTTTTTATATTAACATATCCTTTGTACCGATATAGTTTTGATGTGGATGGAGTTGGTGCTATGACAATAGCATTGAGCATTCAGAAACAAGATTGGTTTCGTGGAATTAATGGAGTTTGGAGTCCACTCAATAGCTGGATTGCTGCATTTCTTCCTGGTTTATCAAAAAACCCGATTTTAATTTTTAAACTAATTAATGCAGCCTGTAGTATTTCTATTATATTAACTTTTCATTGTCTAAGTTGTAAGATCATTTCAGCAAAAGAAAAAAATCAGCAACTAATTTTAATTGCAGTGGCTTTTTTACTTCCGATAATTTTATTGAGTTATACTCACTTTCAATTAGCCGGAGACCTTTTGCAGCTAAGCATTGTTTTTTTTTACGTCTATTACATTTTTAAGCAAAACATTTTCATATCAGCTTCAAAGAGTATGATAACAGGTGTCATTATTGCTTTTGCCTGCTATTCAAAAGCTTTTAACCTGCCTTTTCTTCTCGTTTCTCATTCAGTTATCACTTATTTGACATTTAAAAACAGTAATGAGCAACAACACTGGCCTTATTTAAAATCGCTGTTGGTTACTTTTATCACGTTGTTCATTTTAATCTCACCATGGATATTTTTTATACACGAAAAATATGGTGTATGGTCATTCAGCACTGTACAGACGTTTAATTTCAACTGGCTGCTGAATGAAAAAAGTTATACAACACTGAAATCAGGCGAATTACTTATGAAACCGCCATATTTTGATTCCCCTACTGGGTGGGAAGACCCTTTTATATATTATAACTATGCGCATTCGGGGCCATTTGATACATGGCCCAACTTCCTTCAGTTTCTTAAAAACATCTTGCACAATGTTAAAGTATCGATCATCTCTCTGAATGTGCTCTCTTTTTTTACCCTTCCGGTTCTGATTTTTTATTTACTCAGAATATTAACTCAAAAAGAAAAATCTCTACAAATAAAAATTCTTTTATTCATAAGCCTTTTTGTGGTGTTTGGATATACACTAATTTATATTGAACCTCGATATATCTGGCTTACGGGAATTATTACATTATTGATTGGCTCAAAAATTATTGTCGAACAATTAACTGAAAAATTAAGTCAAAAAGCTCTGTTTTTTATTACATCAATTTTTTTATTAAGTTATACGCTTTCTGCTGTCGATTACTTACAAGACTTAAGATATTCAGGGAAAGACATTTATCAAACTGCCTCATATCTGAATGCAAATAAGCTGACAAAAAATTTCACAGCAGTTGTAAGCAGTGCAGATGAAGACTCATTCTGCGATCAGTTGGCATTCGAACTGAAAGGAAGGTTTTACAGAATAACCAAACCTGTATATAATGATGAAGCGCTGATTCAAACCTGCAAAGAGAGCAACATTCAATTCCTTATTTATTTCTATCAATCGATAAAAGAAAAAGAATTGTTGCAATTTTCAACACTTGAAAAAAAATCGATAAGAAAAATTACATTGCCCAACAAAAATGCTGTTGTTTTTATATTCTGATTTATTGATCCCAATCTACTCTAGATAATTCATAAAAGACACAACTGTCTTTCAACATAGATAGCTTGGCAGAAAAATATTTATTCAGTATAATCCTGAAAGTATTTACAGGTGAAATTGAAGAATACAGGCTTGAATAATTATTATCACGGAAATAAACAGCATTCAGATTCTGAAAACCAAAGTCAGGATTCTGATTTTTTTGTAGGCTTTTAAAACCATGATCTCCCATCACAACTATCACAGTATTGCTTTTATTATTTTCTTTAATATAACTTACAATCTCAATAATCTTCTGATTTGTGTACATTACCTGATCAGTCATTTGAACTTTTTCACTTATGCTCGGCCTTTTATTATTTTGATATGAACGGATAGTACCATCTGGCTTAAAGTAAAAAGGCACATGCGGTAAGATATAATGAGCATACACAAATTTTGGCGAATCGGTTATAGTACATACGTTCCGGATCAACTTATCTGTTTTTAGAATATCAGCTTTTTTTTTGACACCTTCTATCTCGTAAGCACGCTTAGCAAAAACTTCCAGTCGCTGAAAATTCCAAGCCAAATCCCTATAAAGTCTGCCGGGAAGTGTTTTGTAGAAGTAATTCATGTGTAACATGTTTCCAAAAACAAGATTTCCATTCCAGTCTGTATTATTAAAAATTGATAATGGCTGAAATTGGTAAATATGATAATTCTCGTTTTTTAATACCCGGATCAACGAGTTATCAAGCAGAGATGCTGTTGAACGATAGTACATATTTATACCATTCCCTTTCTTTAGATCATTCAGTGAAACATAATCCATATTCAACATACTACTAACAGATAATACTGTAAATTCGTAATTGCTTTTAGCTTCTTTTGCTATAAAAAACCCTTGTTGCAGCAAAAAGCTATCTAATTCCGAATTAGAAAACTGAATATCCTGCTTTAAAGCCTTCGATGAAGGCATTGCATCAAAAATCAACAGGAAAATATCTGGCTTAAGTGAATCATCTTTTTTTTCAGTGGTTTCAAAACTTTTAAGGGCTGTAAATCGGGAATCAATCAAAAGGTCATCAGGATTTGTTTTTATTGTTTTAACTGCAAACCTTGAAACCTCAAATAACAGCAATACAAAAAACAAAATATTAAGATATGTAAACAACCTTAGAAAGCCCTTCTTGTGGCTTTTCAAAAAAAAAGAAAACAATCCAATTAAAAGTAAAAAAAACAGGGTGACAAAATAATAGCTGGTAAGAAAATGAACATTAGTAATCAATTTCCATGTATCAAAAACAGACCCAAAAAATATTAAAAAAGCAGAAACAAAGAACCCAAATACAATAGCTTTTTCATTTTGTTTGTAAAAAAATTTTCCAAGTAGATAAACAACAAAAACAGAAACTGAAACCCATAAAAAATTCCATACAACAAATTTTACCGGGAAAAAGCCAAAATAATCGTTATATCCATTCAGGATAAAAAACAAGGGTAACAGGAAAATAAAATATGGGATTGTTACCTTTTTCTTTTGCATTCTAAAAATAGATTATCTGTTGTTTTCAGGCAAAACTGTTACCAATTATAAGAATAACTGAGTTTTATATGTTTAATAAAACAAATATAGTCCATTTTCACTAAGACTATATAAGCGGGCTAACTTACAAGATTCCCTATATTTGTGCCCGAATTGATAACAATTATTCATATTTTATAAAACTTAAAAATGAGCAAATACAGAGCCGGCGTTCTTTTCGGAGAAGAATTAGAAGCACTTTATAACGATGCTAAAGACAACCAGTTTGCACTTCCTGCTGTTAACACAATAGGGCACAGTTCAATCAACGCAGTACTTGAAACTGCAGCAAAAGTTAACTCTCCGGTTATTATCCAGTTTTCAAACGGCGGAGCACAATTTATTGCCGGCAAAGGCATGCCAAACGATAATCTTCAGGCAAATATCCAAGGAGCTATTTCAGGCGCATTACATATTCATACTGTAGCTAAATACTATGGAGTACCTGTTGTTCTGCATACAGATCATGCGGCTAAGAAATGGTTACCATGGATCAGTGCCTTAATTGATGCAGGAGAACAATTTAAAAAAGAAAAAGGTCAGCCACTCTTCAGCTCACATATGCTTGATCTCAGTGAAGAACCGATTGAAGAAAATATTCACACTTCTGTTGAATTCTTTAAACGCATGGCTCCTTTGGGCATGTCAATTGAAATTGAACTTGGTGTAACCGGCGGTGAAGAAGATGGTGTTGACAACAGTGATGTTGATAATGACAAACTATACACTCAACCCGAGCATGTTGCTTATGCTTATACCGAATTAGGAAAAGTTAGCAACCTTTTTACTATTGCAGCAGCTTTTGGAAACGTTCATGGTGTTTACAAACCAGGAAATGTTCAGCTAAGACCTGAAATTCTGAATAACAGCCAGATCTACATAGAAAAAGAATTAAAAACAGCACCAAAGCCTGTTTATTTCGTATTCCATGGTGGCAGTGGTTCTCCACAAAACCAAATACGTGAAGCCATTAATTATGGAGCAATCAAAATGAATCTTGATACTGATATGCAATGGGCTTTCTGGGAAGGTGTTTTAAATAATTATAAAAAGAATGAAGCATATCTCCAGGCTCAATTAGGTAATCCTCAAGGACCAGACAGTCCAAATAAAAAATACTACGATCCAAGGGTTTGGTTGCGCAAAGGCGAAGAAAGCTTCATCAAACGTTTGGAAATTGCATTTGATGACCTGAACTGTATAAACAGGAATGCTTAATCTTTTTTCTCTTATATTGCTTTCTTAAATACACTCTCAATGGCAAAAACAGAAGAGGATATTGAGAAAAACCTGACGGGCGAAGATCTGCCGGAAGCAGATTCACCAAAAAGTTCCTGGTTCAAACGTGTTCAGAAAGGGATTCTGACCAAAACGTCTGAAAAAAAAGAAATACAGGAAGGCTTGTGGACGAAATGTCCAGAATGTAAGTTCACCTGTACATCAGTTGAGCTTGCAGAAAACAAGTACGTTTGCCCGAAATGTAATTATCATCATCGAATCGGCAGTTCAGAATATTATGATATATTGTTTGATGGTGACGAATACACTGAGCTTTTCGATAATATCCGTTCAAAAGATTATCTCGGTTTTACCGATCTTAAACCGTACAAAAAAAGGTTGGAGGACATCTGGAAAAAAACAGACCTGCACGATTCTATCCGTGTTGCTTCAGGGAAAATCGAAGGTCATGAAGCTGTGGTTTGCTGTATGGACTTCGATTTTATTGGCGGATCGCTTGGTAGTGTAATGGGCGAAAAAATTGCCCGTGGAGTGGATTATTGCATAGAAAATAAATTGCCAATGATAATGATCTGTAAAAGTGGCGGTGCCCGTATGATGGAAAGCGCCTTTTCACTAATGCAGTTGGCAAAGATATCAGGCAAGCTCTCTCAACTAAGCGATGCACAACTCCCTTACATTACGGTTTTAACCGATCCTACTTTTGGAGGTGTAACAGCATCTTTTGGTATGCTGGGCGATTTAAATGCAGGCGAACCAGGTGCTCTCATTGGTTTTGCCGGCCCCCGTGTGATTAAAGAAACAATCAAAAAAGATTTGCCCGAAGGTTTTCAACGAAGCGAATTTTTGCTGGAACATGGATTTCTCGATCTGATTATTGACAGAAAAGAAATGAAGCAAAAATTTGGTGTATTATTTACATTGTTCAAGAACTGATTTTTCAAATCTATATTTGCAATCAATAAAAGCAACCACCTTTTATTGATTGCTTTTTTATTACTATGGAACTAAAGAACCGATCAGCTTTTCACGAATACTATTTTGAAGACAAGTTAGTAGCTGGGATGGTATTGGCCGGAACTGAAGTAAAATCAATACGTGAAGGAAAAGTAAGTTTCAGCGATTCATATTGTTTCTTTCATAAAAACGAGCTCTGGATAAAAGGTTTGAATATTGCTGAATATAAATTCGGCACTACAAATAATCACCTCGTTGTACATGACCGCAAACTGCTTCTTAATAAACGGGAAATAAAAAAATGGCAGAATAAACTGAAAGAAAAAGGTTTCACTGTTGTCCCCCTTCGTATTTTCTTCAACGAAAACAATCTTGCTAAAATGGAAATTGGCCTTGGTAAAGGAAAGAAACTGCATGATAAACGGGAAACCATCAAGAACCGTGATGCGGAGCGTGAACTGAAACGTTACACCAAATAAATTCTTCATGACCAAAGAACAACTGCTGCACGAATTAAAACATGATACATGGGTAATGATGAAACCCTCTCCCATTCATGGCAATGGTGTGTTTGCATTGCGGGATATTCCAAAAGGACAGCGTGGATTATTTTCAAAAAACATTGGTGAATGGATTAAAATTGAACGTACTGAAATAGATCAGCTTCCTGCACACAGCAAAGAGTTGGTTGAAACTTATTGTTTGTTTGATGAAGAGTATTACTATGTTCCTGATTACGGGTTTAAGATTATGGACATTGTAAACTTCTTAAATCACTCCGATACTCCCAATATAAAATCAATTAACGATGGCGAAGATTTTGAAACGCTTCGTGAAATAATATCGGGTGAAGAATTGTTTATTGATTATGGAGAAATAGTAGAGAGCGAAGAATAATTTCAATCAAACTTTATAATTTAAAATTCAACGTTACACTTGGTATAACCGGGAACAAGGAAACCTGTCTTGCTTCTACTTCCAGATTACCCTGGTAAGGATTTCCTGTTTGACTGTAATAAATAAAATAGGGATTCTGCCTGCTGTAGGCATTGTACACACTAAACACCCATTCTCTTTTCAGCTTGCGTAGTTTCTTTGGTTGTGGTGTATAAATAGCCGATAAATCAAGCCGGTGATATGATGGTAAACGATATTGATTAATACTGCTGTATTGCTGTGTTAACACTCCTTCCACTAAAAAGAAATGTTCAGGCATTGTAAACGCATTGCCTGTGCCAAATACAAACACTGCTGCATATTTCCATTTCTTTCCCTTTTGATAATTGGCAACAATACTAAGATCATGTCGCCGGTCGTAACGGGCAGGATATTTATTTCCATCATTCAGATCAGGAAACTGTCTCCATGTCCACGAAAGTGTATATCCAATCCACCCTGTAAGTTTTCCTCTTGCTTTATTCACATAAAATTCTGCGCCATAGCTCCACCCTTTTCCAAACACAAAACTTTCTTCAGGATCACCAATGCCGGGAGTATATCCCTCCCTGTATTCAATCTGATTTTGCATGGTTTTGTAATACACTTCAACCGATGTTTCCCAAAGATTATTATTAAAATTTTTAAATACACCTGCTGCATATTGCCAGCCAATTTGTGGTTTTACTCTGTGTGTACTGGGCACCCAAATATCGGTTGGCAATGTTGTACCTGAGTTACTCACTAAATGTATAAACTGAAGATTACGTGTTACGGCAGCCTTCAATGATGTTTCATCATCTAATGCAAAACGTAGGGTCAATCTCGGCTCAAGTCCGCCATAAGTTTTTACATTTTCAGCTTTACCATAAACTGTGCTGTCAGTTTTGTTTCCGTTTGCATCTTTTACATACAAAGTGTATGGCCCTACCTGTTGAAACAAACTGTAACGAACACCATAATTCACTTTCAGCTTTTTGCTGATTTCCCAATCGTCTAATATATAAGCCGATGCTTCATTTGCAAACTTGTTATTAACCGATTGTGGTTGAAATACAATATCACCACTTTTGCCACTTGTTGTTTGCGGATTGAAACGATGAAACGTATAATTAAATCCATATTTCAACTGATGGCCATTTGATGAATACTGGTCAAAATCAATTTTAGCCGATATATCTCTGATCGCTGAATTAAAATTGATTTCAAAATTACTTTGAGCACCGCCGAAGGCAAATTTGTAATCATTCATTACCAACGATGTATTGGCAAATAAACGGCTGTTGAATACATGGTTCCATCTAACAGTTCCGGTTGAATTTCCCCAGGGAATATGTGCGCTGAAACTCCGTTCTGAATTTTTAAAGCTAAAAACATCTCTGCCGAAATAGCCGCTTAAATACAAACGATTTTTATCAGAAAATTTATAATTGATTTTTGCATTAAGATCATAGAAATAATAGCCACTACCGTAAAACGCACTGCTTTTTTTAATAAATGGTTTAGCAAGCACATCAACATAAGTACGTCGGGCCGAAACAATAAAAGAAGCATTCTCTTTTACAAGTGGCCCCTGAACGGAAATTCGGGAAGAGATGGTTCCTATTCCTCCTTCAGTTTGATACGTTTTATTGTTACCGTCTTTCATGGCAATATCAACCACACTGCTGATACGTCCGCCATAATTGGCAGGCATTCCACCTTTAATCAGTGTTACATTTTTCAACGCATCACTGTTAAACACTGAAAAAAAACCAAACAAATGACCAGGGTTATAAACCACTGCATCATCTAATAAAATAAGATTCTGATCTGCACCTCCACCACGTACATATAATCCGCTGTTGCCCTCACCGGCATTGCGTACACCTGGCAATAGCTGAAGTACTTTCATTGGATCAACTTCGCCAGCTAAGGCAGGAATTGTTTTAATCTGGCTCATGCTTAACTCAAACTTTCCCATTTGAGCAGCTTTTACATTAACGTCACGCTTTCCGGCATACACAACAATTTCCTGCGAAACAGCAACTCGTGGCGTAAGATCAAAACTGAATTGCAGATTAGCATTCAGTTTCAGTTCAATTTCTTTGGAATTATATCCTACATGCGAAACTGTTAGTATATACGTTCCTTCAATAAGTGTAATGGAATAAAAACCATATTGGTTTGATGTAATACTTTTATTTGCTCCTTTTACTGAAACTGTAGCACCAATAATTGTTTCATTACTTGTACTGTCTTTCACATAACCACTGATAGTAAAGTGGCTTTGTGCTGTTGCTTGTATTGCTGTAAACAGAAAAAATGTAACGAACAGGTATTTAACAAAGTGCATCATCTGCGCTTAACTGGACTTAATAAGTTAATAATTTACGAAACGTTTAAAACTTAAAAGTTTCTTTTGTTTCACCACAATTGAGCATTTTATTACCGAAATATGGATTGCGTATGCTATCTGTATTGCTTAGCCAATATGCTCCTTTTTCATTAAATGCCATAGGGCAATATTGATAGTAAATAGTTTCTCCTACAGGTTTTACAATTCGTACAAGATCATAAAACACATTTGAAATCATTTCAAACGATTCTCTTTTTTGCTCAATTCCGTTTTCACCAAGCATTCCTGTAATTTCAGCAGAGGCATCTCCGGGCCGTCCAAGTATGCTTTCGTATCCTAATGAATCAACTTTTTGTACCTCAGATAAATCCAGACTATCAAGCAGGCTTTTCAATTGCAAACCAGTACTATTTACTTTCATTGTATCGCTTGCAACAAAAGCATCTTTTAATTGAAAATAAGTAGTCATAACTGCTTTCACAGAAACATTGAATGAATCAGAGTACGCATAAGCTGAATTTTGTTTTACCACAGCATCATTATTGCCAGCTTGTTTATCAGATTTGTCTTTACAGGCAACAATTAAAACAACCGAAGCCACAATCCAAAACAGTTTTCTCATTGTGTTTTTTTTCAAAGTTAGCAGATTTGATTTTGCCTTCCTGCATTTGCCGAAACACTTAACTTTGCCGCTCATATAAAATTTATGTTAGCAGGTTTTCAAAATGTAACATTCGAGTTTGGTGCAAGGGCAATTGTAGAAGATGCTACATGGCATATACATCCCAATGAACGTATTGGTTTGATTGGTTATAATGGTACTGGCAAATCTACTTTGTTGAAATTGCTTGTTGGTGAATATCAACCTTCAAAAGGCGAAGTTATCCGCAGCCGCAGTACCAGCATTGGATACCTGCACCAGGACCTGCTAAGTTTTGATACAAACGAATCAATCCTACAGGTTGCTCTTTCTGCATTTGATCGTGTATTGCGACTTGAAAAAGAAATTGAAGAATTAGGCAAGCAACTGGAAAAAAATCATGAAGATGAAAGTCTTCTTCACCTGTATTCCGATAAACTGCATGAAATGGATACACTTGATGGATATAATATTCATCATAAAACAGAAGAAATTCTCCAGGGACTTGGTTTTCAGAACAGCGATTTAAAAAGACCTTATAAAGAATTTAGTGGCGGGTGGCGCATGCGTGTGCTGCTTGCAAAAATGATTTTGCAGCAACCGGATTTGTTGTTGCTTGATGAGCCTACCAACCACCTTGATCTTCCAAGTATTGAATGGCTTGAAAAATATCTGCAGCATTACCAGGGTTCGGTTGTGATTGTTTCGCACGACAGGTGGTTCCTCGACCGCATGGTTACAAAAATTGTGGAAGTATTTCAGCAAGGTGTTCATATTTACGGTGGTAATTATTCTTTCTACCAGAAAGAAAAAGAACTTCGGATGGATTTACAGCAAAAAGCTTTTGAAAACCAGCAGGATTATATTCGCCAGCAGGAACGTTTTATTGAACGTTTCCGTGCAAAAGCAACAAAAGCAGCGGCAGCACAGGCAGCAATAAAAAAACTCGAAAAGCTGGATGTAATTGAAGCCCCTACAAATGATCGCCCAAACATCCGCATCAACTTTTCGGTTGATAAAACACCCGGTAAAATTTTGTGCGAATTAAAACACATCAGCAAAAGTTTTGGCACTAATAAAATCGTAACAAACACCAGTGCAGAAATTGAACGTGGTGATAAGATTGCATTGATTGGTGCAAACGGAAAAGGTAAATCAACCTTATTACGCATTATTGCAGGCACCGAATCGTTTACAGGCGAACGAAAGTGGGGCCACAATGTAGATGATAGTTTTTATGCGCAGCACCAGCTTGAAGCATTAAACCTGAATCATACATTGCTGGATGAAATGAAAAGTTGTGGCAGCCAGAAAACCGACCAGGAATTACGCACACTCCTTGGCTGTTTCCTATTTAGTGGAGATGATACAGATAAAAAGATTAAAGTATTAAGCGGAGGTGAGAAAGCAAGGATAGCATTGGCCAAAACCATCATCAGCAAAGCCAACTTCCTGCTGCTTGATGAGCCTACCAACCACCTCGATATGCATTCGGTTGAATTGCTGATTGAAGCATTGAACAAATATCAAGGCAGTTACATTCTTGTAAGCCACGACCGATATTTTGTTTCACAAACAGCTAATAAAATCTGGGAAATTGTTGATGAAGAGATCAAAGAGTTTAAAGGAACATACAACGAATATTTAGAGTGGAAAGAACGAATGGCCAAGCGTGATGCTGAAAACAAGGAAACATCAACAATAGCTGAAAAGGCACCTGAAACAAAAAAGGCAGTTGAAGAAAAGCATCTACCCCAAACTCCGGTTACAGAAACAAAAACAATCATCAACAAAGAAGTAAAAAAAGAATTACAAAAACAGCAGAAACAATTGCAGCAACTGGAGGAAAAAATGAATCAGCTTTCGGCAGAAAAAACAAAACTGGAACAGGAACTGGCCAATCCATCTACCTACTCCGATAAAGATAAGTTCCTTCAAACAGAAACAGCCTATCAGAAAATCAGTTCCGATTTATCAAAACTCAACATCGAATACGAATCTGTTTTTGAAAAAATTATGGAGCTTGAAGAAAAAATGAATAATTAATCCGGCTGATTTATAACTGGAATTGCTGTTGTATTTGCCTAAGAATAAAAAAGCCATCCTTAGGAATAAGGACGGCGTATTTACCTATAAGAGAACCAACAGTACGTTGAAATATTTTAAAATGATTGTTCGCTCACAATACGGTACGAACCATCATTATTGATTTGTTTTATGCGGAAATATGTTTTTGAACCGGCTTCATGTTTGCTTTTAAATAAATAGCTGTAGTTCTGACCCTCAGAAAAACCTCCAAGCACCACTGCTGCAGTTTTATAATTCACTGCGTCAACACTGGTTTCAATTTCATAATAAATTTCCTTGGGCTCTGCATCTGCCTTCCATTGAAGAAGTATCGAAGCACCTTTTTGTTCAAAACGAACATCAAAAACCTTTGGCCATGTTTGATTGGCTATATGAGGATTGGAAAAACCTGTTGAACACAGCATAAAAAGGCTGGTAAAGAGTACAATTACAAATCTCGTTTTCATATATACAAATTGTCTGAATTTTCAACTTAATAAAAACCGGGTCAATTTGGTTAACAAAAGGAGACTGGAAGATGATTTTCCTGGGGATATTTAAATTTAAACTGAAATTGAAAGCGGGGAGAAAAGTGGATTAGGGCCGGATTCAATTCTGACCGTAAAATTACGGTCTTATTTCACTTTTCCAAACTTTTCACTAAATATTTTTTCTTAGGCAGTTTAAGAGGTTATTTAGCTAAAAATCCTGCTGAGCAGGATTTTGTTTAAGTGATCCGGATTGGATTCGAACCAATGACCCTCAGCTTAGAAGGCTGATGCTCTATCCAACTGAGCTACCGGACCGGATAAGAGGCAGCAAAGATAATTTTTAGTACCATTGCATCCAAACCATTTGTTCATGGATGTTCAAATTGAAGAAAGCTGGAAAGAGGAACTGAAACAGGAATTTTCAAAATCTTATTTTCAGCAGGTTGTAACATTAATTAAAACAGAGAAAATGCAGGGGAAAACCATTTATCCTCCGGGTTCTCTGATATTTAATGCTTTTACCCAAACACCTTTTCAGAATGTAAAAGTGGTGATCTTGGGGCAAGATCCTTATCATGGACCCGGTCAGGCACATGGACTTTGCTTTTCAGTTCAGGATGGCATTCAACCACCTCCTTCCTTAATTAATATTTATAAAGAAATTGAAAGTGATATTGGTGTTGGAATGCCTGCCCGTTATGGCAATCTTACCAAGTGGGCACAACAAGGTGTTTTATTATTAAATGCTTTTTTAACTGTAAGAGCAAATGAACCTGCCAGTCATTCTAAAATTGGATGGGAAGAATTTACAAATGCAGTTATCAGTAAAATTTCTGAACACAAGAAAGGTGTAGTGTTTTTGTTATGGGGAAAATTTGCACAGGAAAAGCAAACACTCATTGACGAAACTAAGCACTATGTTTTAAAAGCAGCCCACCCCTCTCCTTTCAGTGCCGATAAAGGCTTCTTTGGCTGCAAACATTTTTCAAAAACAAATGATTTATTAATAAAACAAGGTTTTGAACCAATTGACTGGAAATTACCATGAGCTTCATTAAAAATATTCTCGGTCGCATCTTCGCAACATGGGCTATACTGTGGTTTGTAATCACAATGCTTATTATTCTTCTGCCATCCTGGTCTATGGGTCTGCTGCCTGAGCCAAAACGTACTCGCTGGTTTCTTGCGCTTTCAAGAATATGGATCGGCGTATGGCTTCCTTTATCGGGTGTAAGAGTAGTTGTAAAGGGAAGAGAAAAATTCAAAAAGGGAGAAAACTATATCGTGGTTTGCAATCACAATTCTTTTATGGATGTACCTGTAACGTCGCCCGGAATACCCGGAGGAAATAAAACAATAGCAAAAATTGAAATGGCTAAAATTCCTTTGTTTGGAATAATCTATAAACGAGGAAGTGTGTTGGTTAACAGAAAGAGTGAAGAAAGCCGGCTGAAGAGTTATACGTATATGAAACGGGTACTTGAAATGGGTTTACACATGTGCATTTATCCTGAAGGGACACGCAATAAAACCAATTTACCGCTGAAAGAATTTAAAGACGGAGCATTTCGTTTAGCTACCGAAACTAAAAAAGCTATTATTCCCGCTGTTTTATTTAATACGAAGAAGGTGTTACCACAACATAAACCATTTTTCTTCTGGCCATCGAAAATTGAAATGCACTTTCTCGACCCTGTGAGTACAGAAAACATGACTGTAGCAGACAGTAAAATGCTGAACAAAAAAGTGTTTGATTTAATGTGGAACTACATAGAAACAAACAAACAAAAAGTTTAATAAGTTGAGAGATTATAAAAAGATCTGGAACGGTTAATTCTTAAATCACGAAGTAAACTTGATTTAGGGTTAATGGTAATGCTGAATGAACGGTATATACCAATCGGTGATACATTAATAGCCAGTTGCCAGCAATGCAGATCACGGGAAATTGATGTAGTAAGATATTGAACACTTTTCGTTTGAATGTCAAATGTGCAACTGCCCTGAAATTTCCATTTTTCGGTTAAACTGAAATCGCCACTTAAATTTAACGACTGAGTAAGTTTTGTTTCAAAACCCGATAAATTGGTTCTCAACTGCCGGTTCAGGTTTAATGAATAGGAAACATTAATACTCCACGGAATATTAAAATCAACGTACTCTTCCGGGTTCTTTTGTATAGCCCCCATTTGCCTTACATTATCATCAAAATCATTTTGCTTATCCTTCTGGTATTGTTCCTTTTCTTTTTGTTTTTTTTCATCTTTAGGCTTGCTTTTGAACGATGTATTTACGGAAATAAAACCCGATGTAAATCTTCCCAATGCAAATTTCTGGCCACCCTGCCAGGTGTATTTATTAATTCTGAAACCAGTATTAGGATCAACCTGGTAAGGTGTTACATTGGCACTTGCAGTAAGACTTATTTTTTCAAACAGGTTACTGCGCAGGTAAAAATTAAAATCACTCAACGCAAATGAGTCTGCAAGAAGGTTATAGCTTGTACTCAGCCCAAAACCATCAATCAGTTTTACTTTCTTTATTCCTTCTTCGGAAGTATCTTTTTTATCCCGGACTTTCATTTCCAGATTATTATCCAAAGCAAAACTGATTGCTCCGGATCGTCCATCTGGTGCAGAAGCAGCCGAGCCTCCATTAAGTTTATTAAACCAAAGCTTATTACCCAAACTATCCACCTGAGTTTGATACCAGTTACCCTTATTCAGATCAGGAGTATAACTCATTCCCAAAGACGGTCGGATTACATGCCGGATTGCCTGTACATGTCCTGACTTTTTGAAATCCATTTTCCCAAAAAGAGCTGTACTGAAACTCATGCCAAAACTCATTTGCTTTTCTCTGTAAAAGCCTTTTGTCGTTTCAGTCTGTACAGATTTTGAAGCTGGATCCCATGTGCGTGAATAAGCCCGTGAGTGCCATGTTTCATTATAGCTTATGGACGGGCCCATTTGTATTGGCCCCATTGGTGGTAACGACAACTGGATTGGAATACTATGCCTTGCGCTCCAGTCAAACGTATCAATTAAATGCTTGAGTGTAAACGTGCTGTCGTAAAAAGCAAACTGGTTCTGGAAACTTCCGCTATAAGAAACTCCAAGTTTTTCATACCATTTTGGTGTGCCCACAAACTCCTTTTTCTGGAAAGGGTAAAATGTATTTATAGTATAACCAATATCGGGTAAATTAACATTAAACAGCTTTGTGTTTGTGTTTTGGTTATGATTAGCACTGACAGTTAAATTAGATGAAGGCCGGCCAGATTCGCCTGCCCAAGTTCGTTGATATGCAATGGAAGAACTTAAACTGTTATTGAAATTCTGCTGAGTGTTACTCGGGAAAAGTTTATTAAAAAGGCTTGTTGCAACATTAACATTAGCACTGAAAGTTTGCCCAGGTCTTGCTTTCCCATCAAGCGAATGGCTCCACTGAATTGCAAAGTTCCGGCTTGGAGGTACATAATCAGGATCACCTTTAAAGCCAATCTTCGTATTCATATAGCTCAGGTTAAAAGCCCCGCTGTACCTGTACCGTTTGCGGTAGGTTGGGGAAAGGAACACATTAAATGAACCGTATGAATAGATATTGGTGCGTATTGTTGCATCCCAGTAATCGCCAAAAGTTTTGTAATAACCCAAGCCTTCCAGTCCAAATCCAAGCTGATCGTTTGCAACAGGCGAAGGAGATAAAATACCGGTTCTTCTGCCCTGTTTCATTGGAAATATTCCAAAAGGCAAACTCACAATCCGTAAAGGCACACCTTCAAATTCGGGGTAGATGGGGCCTGTAACAGCCATTTTATTGCTGATAAATTTCACCTTCTTTGCTCGAAAAGCAAAGTGAGGTGTATCATAATTACAGGAACTGAACCTGGCTTTTTCTGCAAAGAATTCAGATGGAGTAATCCGTTTCACCCTTTCTCCATAAATAAACATTTCTCCTTCCTGTGTATAGGAACCAATCGTTAGTCCATGCTGTGTTTTAAAATTATACCTGATAGTGTCTGCTGTAAAAGCGCTTTCGCCCTGTTTAAAAGCAGGTACACCATCTCTTTTACCAGCAGTATCTTTCATTGAAAAGGCAGTAAGAATCTGGGTTGGCTGGTCTAACTGGATAACAGCCGCATTCAGGCTTACATCTTTAAACTTAACTTCAGCTTTATTATATAAATAAATTTTCTTTCCAGGGATATCAATCACCATTGAATCATCAGCTTTAAATTCAACAGGTGCATCAATCGAATCCTTTGAAATTTTCAGATTAAATGTATCAATTTTCTGTACTGTGGAATCCTTAAACAACGAATCAGATTGTTGAGGAATACTGTCATTTACATTTCCTTTATTTACCGGAGATGATGAATCCTGTTTTTGTTTTACAGGTAGCTGCCTTGGTACTATTCTTGTTTGCTTAGTTTGAGGAATGGTATCGTTTTTAGAAAATGTTAAATTCTTTAATAAAAAAGGATAATGATGAAATGCAGCAACTCCCTGCATCGTTAACCCATATAACAGGAATATAACGAAAGCAATGGCTAAAACAGATTTATAATTAACTTTACGGCGTGTATTCATACTACAGTAGCGGCAAAAATAACCACAATTGCATTAACGAACTGTGAATGTTGCAAAAGAACTGATAACTAAAAAAGAAATTCTTATAATGAAAAAAAACTGGCTATTTGGCATTATATCAATTTTAATGATTGGCATTACGGTTTTATCGTTTACAAACAAACGTGCTGTAAACAGCCCTACTGCCAGAATTCAGACAATTATTATCGATGCCGGTCACGGTTTTAAAGGCTCACTCAGTGCTGGTGATGGTGCTTACGGATCAGAAGTGTATGAAGATAAGATTACGTACGAAGTGGCAAAAAAAGTAGTAGATGAAATAAAAAAACAAATGCCTGATGTTAAAGTGCTTGAGTCTAGACCTACTCCTTTTTTTGTAGGCCTGCATGAGCGTGCCAACTTTGCTAATGAGAACAAGGGTAATCTGTTTGTATCAATCCACTGCAACTTTGCTCCCAAACTCAGGGAAGTGAAATTGGAAGGGCACCGAACTGAAACTTATTACGTTTATTCAGGCAAGGGTAAAAAGAAAAAGAAAATTAAAAAAACAAGATCAGTTCCGGTTTATAAAACATATTATCACCCGAACCCTGCTAATGGAACGGAAACTTATGTGTTTGCTGCGCATAAAACCGATGATAAAGAAGGCATCATTATGGAAAATGGAGATGTTTTTCAGAATGAAAAAGACGACAGCTCTTTTAATGTTAATATTAATGACCCTATCGTTAAACAACAGGTTGCGTTGTGGACAAAACAGTTTTTTGCCAATAGTGTAAAGCTGGCTACAATGGTTGAAGAAGAGTTTACTGGTATTGGCCGTTTCAGCCGTGGTGTAAAGCAACGCCAGAAAGGTATATGGGTATTGCAGGCAACAGCAATGCCGAGTATTTTAATTGAACTTGGCTTCCTTTCAAATCGCCCTGAAGAAGAATTCCTGATGAGTGATGACGGACAGCAGGAAATGGCAGCCAGTATAACAAGAGCCGTCAAACGCTATAAAGAGCTTGTTGAAAAAGGACATTCAGTGCAAAACATAAGTGGCAGCAAATAATTTTAACCTCAGTTTCTGTTTCAGATTACAGCATCGGGCAAACATTTCTTATTTTTGAGCCGGTAAGCAGTTTATTCACTGCAAATCATAAAATTTTTTCTACCGCATGATCAAAGTTTCAAACGAAACCAAAGTAGGTGCCTTAACTGTTATAGCTGTTACGTTACTGGTTTTAGGATATAATTTTTTGAAAGGAAAAAGCCTTATCAATAAATCGGATGTTATTTATGCACGCTTCAGCGATGTTGGTCAGCTTGAAGTATCAAATATGGTTAAGATTAAGGGTGTGCGGGTCGGCAATGTGTATAAAATACTTCCTGCTGATAAAAGCATCAGTGAAGTGATTGTTACTATTACACTTGCAGAAGATGTAAACATTCCAAGAAATTCACTTGCTGTTATAAACGGCAGTTTAACCGGTTCTGCATCCATCAATATTATTCCGGGAAATGCCACTTCTTTTATTCAGTATGGCGATACTCTTCAAAGTCAGAAAAATCCGGATATACTTTCTAAAGTAATGGATAATATTGATCCGGTTATGGCCAATATAAAACAAGCGGTTGATTCTTTAAAACTGGTGCTTGGAAATTTAAACAGCATGTTTGATGAAAACACCAAGTCAAATATTAAAGTTGCCATTGCAAACCTTAAAACATCATCAGCAAATCTTTCCGAGTTATTAAATACAAAAGATGGTGCGCTTGCGAAAACACTTAACAATGCACAACAATTCACAAGTAACCTTAACACCAATAATGAGAAATTAAATACCACAATTGAAAATTTGAAAGTCACTTCACAAAAACTTTCAGAAGTACAGATTAAGGAAACTGTAACAAACCTTAACAACACCATTACACAATTACAGGGAATTTTGCAAAAGGCAAATAAAGGTGATGGTACTTTAGGCATGCTTGTGAATGATCCGAAACTTTATAACAGTTTACAAAACACAAGCCGTAGTTTAAATACTCTGCTTGACGATCTGAAACTTCATCCAAAACGTTACATCAATGTTTCTGTGTTTGGGAAAAAAGACAAATCTGAGCCGCTGAAAGCACCGCTTGCCGACAGTATTAACAATCAAAAGTAACACACTGTGCTGCGCATTCTCCTGCTGAGTTTTTTATTGTTGTGCATCGGATCAGTAGTTCATGCACAAAAAAACAGCCCCCCCCGTCCATCGCAAACAAGTGATACGGTAAGGGTTGTGGAGGTACTCTGGGCTAACAGGTTTGATTTTAAAACTGTTGATTCCGCAACACAGCTTCAGATACTTGTAGGCAAAGTAAAAATCAGGCAAGGCAAAACATTATTTACCTGCGATAGTCTTGTGTGGAATGAAAAAACAAATTACATGCAGGCTTACGGCAACGTACACATTAACGATGCTGATTCTGTAAATATATATTCTCAATACCTTCACTATGACGGCACAAAGAAATTAGCCACATTCACGAATAAGGTGAAACTTACCGATGGCAACAGCACTCTTTATACCGATACAATGGACTATGATATGAATGCCAAAGTAGGCCGGTACAGAGACGGTGGACGAATTGAAAGCAAGCAAACAACACTTTACAGCCGTGAAGGATATTATTATGCCGATATTAAGGACGTTTACTTTATTGGAAAAGTAAAAATGAGCGACCCTGAAGTTGCACTGGCAAGCGATTCTTTGCTATACAACACATCGAGCCAGGTTGCAACCTTCATTGCCCCCACTACAATTAAAAGCGGCAATTCAATTATTAATACACGGGAAGGTTACTATGACCTGAAGCTGAAGAAAGCAAAATTCGGTAAGCGCTCCCGCATGCAGGACAGCACAACAACCATGATTGCTGATGATTTTGCATTTGATGACAAAACAGGTTACGGCGAAGCAACAGGCAATGTGCAATATAAAGACACTTCCCAGGGTGCTATGCTTTTCAGTAACCGTGTTTTCTTTAATAAAATAAGAAAAAACTTTCTCGCCACCGAAAAACCAGTAATGGTGATAATAAAAGATAAAGATTCGGTGTTTGTTGCTGCCGACACTATTTATTCGGGCCTCATGAAAGATCTTGCCCTGGTTAAAACAGGCTACATACGGGCTTTTGATACGCTGAAAGGAAAAACAGTTTTTAAAGTTGATTCATTATTACGGAAAGATTCAGTTAGCAAATATTTTAGTGATAGTACTATTGTTATGAGGGATAGTTTACACAACTTTCATCCTGATAATATTGGTATTAAACATTCAGATAGCATAAGCATTGCAAAAAATGATTCAATAACTGTTCTTCCAAAAATTAATCCCGGACCTGTTCTGAAAGGTCAGCAGCCCAAAAAAGATCCTGTTACAGCAACAAACAAACTTCCTTTTCCGCCAAATAAAAAAACAGCAATTCCTGACAAAGACCCAATACCTGTTGCAAAAAAAGACAGCATTGCGAAGAATGATTCGGTTGTTGTACGAAAACGATCACAGGAAGAAATTGATACGTTAAGATTTATTACAGCCTTCAGGCATGTAAGAATTTTCAATGACTCATTGCAGGCAGTTGCCGACAGTATGTTTTATTCCGGAGTTGACAGCATTTTTGAATTATATAATAACCCGATTGTGTGGGCAAAAGAAAGCCAGGTAACAGGCGATACTATTTTTGTTTACACCGTAAACAGGAAACCAAAAAGAATGTATGTGTATGAAAACGGGTTTATGATTCAGAATGTCAAAGAAAGTGCTGATTTTTTTAACCAGGTAAAAGGCCGCACAATCAATGGCAATTTCTCCGACGGAGAAATTGATTATGTAAGAGCAAAAGGAACTGCTCAAAGTGTTTATTATGCGCAGGACGAAGACAGCTCTTTTCTTGGAATGAACAGCAGCAGCGCCGATTTAATTGATATGTATTTTGAAAAACGTGCCGTTAAAAAAGTGAAATTTGTGAACATGGCACAAGGCACAATGTTCCCGATACGAAAACTCCCCTCTGATAAAAAGAAACTCGAAGGCTTTCAATGGCTCGAAAGCCGAAGGCCCAAAAGCAAGCTGGAATTATTCTTGTAGAAATCTCATTAGCAGGCTTTATTTGTGCATATTTTCTTTTACAGTTTTTATTTGCTTTTCTTTCACAAAGCTTTTGTTCCTTTTTGCGTTTATACTATTACACAATTGATTTGTTTAAATTTTCATAAAAGAAAATAAGCGGTGAGCGTTGGCATTATTTTAGAGAGAACATGAGCAACAAAGTTGTTATGAACAAAAAGATTTTACCCTTCGTCATTGTAATTCTGTTGTTTGCAGGAAGTAAAGCAACAGCACAATACCAGCATCAGATTGGTGTTCGTCTTGGAAGTGCCGACCAGATTAATTCAACAGGTATTTCATACAGGTATTTTATGAGTGAAGGAAAAGCAGTTGAGGGAATACTGAATCTTAAATCGCCTTATTCTGTTGCTGCTTTATATGAGTTTTTTAAACCAATACCTGCGGTGAATAACCTGAAATGGTTTTATGGAGCTGGTATATATGCAGGTTTTCAGGGTGATGAAAATCTTGGTATAACGGGAATTGCGGGATTGGATTACCAGTTTACAGAAGTACCAATAAACTTATCGCTCGACTGGAAACCGGAGCTAAGTATTGTGCAGGCCGTAAAATTCAGGGCTTCAACTGTTGGCGTATCGGTTCGGTTTTCATTTGGAAAAAAATAAAACAATAATCAACATATTATTTTTCGATGTCCTTGGTTACAGGTCTGATTTTTATCAGACCTTTTTTCTTGCTGAATAGATTAACTTTAATATACGAAGTAAGCCATAAAAAATATCATCTGATTACTGCGAAAAAGACGATAATTTTTTATATCGGGTATCATGTGACAACAATCAACAAACAATTACACATGAAAATATTTTCGGCAAAGCAAATAAGAGAATGGGATGCCTACACAATCGAGCATGAGCCAATTGCATCAATTGATTTAATGGAAAGGGCTTCATCAAAATGTGTGGAATGGATGATTCATAACCACTACACTACAAAACCCATTCACATTTTCTGTGGAAAGGGAAATAATGGCGGCGATGGTTTGGCTATTTCAAGGATGTTAATTGAACATGGATGCACTGTTGCAGTTTACATACTTGAATTTGGGCATTTAGGTACTGTTGATTTTCAGATGAATCTACAACGGCTCCACGAAATAAAAGGCAATATTTCGTTTATTCAATCAGAAGATTTTTTTCCTGAATTGAAAGAAAACGATGTAGCAATTGATGCGATTCTTGGCACCGGTTTAAAGAAAAAACTGGAAGGCGTTACTGAAAAGCTTGCACTCCATCTGAACAACTCTCCTGCTGAAATTATTTCTATTGATCTTCCAACCGGCATGTTTACTGATATGAGTTGTAAAGATTCAACAGTAGTTCATGCAAAGCATACATTAAGCTTTCAGCTATATAAAGAATGCTTTCTTCTGCCGGAAAATGAAGAAGCCTGTGGCGAAATTCATATTCTGAACATTGGTCTTCATCCTCATTATTATCATTCAACAGAAACAAGTGTGCAGTTAACTGAGGTTGCTACTGTTAAAAGAATTTATAAGCACCGTCGTCCCTTTTCACATAAAGGGAATTTCGGTCACGCATTAATTATGTCGGGCAGTTATGGTAAAATGGGAGCGGCTGTTTTGTGTGCTGAAAGTTGTTTACGCAGCGGAACAGGCTTGCTTACGGTTCATATTCCTAAGTGTGGTTACGAAATACTGCAAACCACTGTTCCCGAAGCGATGGTTGATGCCGATAAAGAAGAGAAATTCCTTTCTTCTGTTCCGGCTGAACTTAACCGTTACAATGCAATTGGTATTGGCCCGGGAATTGGCTTAAACAACAGCACAAAGGAGATGTTACTGCATCTGCTTAAGCAAACAAACCAGCCGAAGGTGATTGATGCAGATGCAATAAATCTTTTATCAACCGAAAAAGAAACAGCTTCTTATATTAATGAAGGCTGTATTTTAACACCTCACCCTAAAGAATTTGAACGACTATTTGGAAAAACCGACAGCGATTTTGAACGTAAAAATCTTGCTTTACAAAAAGCAAAAGAACTGAACTGTACAATTATACTAAAAGGCCATTATACATTTATTGCCTGCAATAATGGCGAGGGCTATTACAACAATACAGGAAATGCGGGCATGGCTACCGCAGGCAGCGGAGATGTGTTAACCGGAATTCTTACAGGACTGTTAGCGCAAGGTTATTGTGCAAAGGAAGCAGCAATACTTGGAGTTTATCTTCACGGGATGGCCGGAGATATTGCAGCTACACATTTAACGCAGGAGGTAATGCTTGCAGGAGATATTAATAAACATCTGAGTCACGCATTTAAACAGATTGCTCAATAAAAAAGAGCGATAATATTATTACCGCTCTTTACAACTATTAACCAAAATCAAAACCCGGTTCCTGTCAGGAAGGAGTATTTTCATCCGATGGCTTTCTCATTCTCTCCCAGCCACATCTTCTGCCCCATTCCTGTTTAAAACGCTCTTTTTCCTCATCGGTCATATTATCCCATTTCTGTTTGTTAAAATAACGATGCTTCCATTTATGTTCCTTTGCACCATGAAATCCTCCGAATAAAATCTTACTCAGAATAAATATGCCAAGTGCCTGCCAGAAAGTAATAATACCCACCCCAAGTACAGGAACCAGAATGGTGTTCCATAAGAACATAACAACCCAGCCTAATAATGCAGCAACTGCTACAAAAATTAATGGTGCAAGGGCAAGCCATTTTCTGTGTTTACTCTTCATTGCTTTACGTTTAATCAGTTAAAAAATCGTTGTATAAATTTTCAAGTCTTTTACGCAGGTGTTTTACTGCATAATGCTTGCGTGAAATAATTGTTTTGATGTTTTCATTTTCCTGGTCGGCTATTTCCTGTAAGGTCATGTCTTCAAGTTCGTTCAGGATAAACACACTGCGTTGTTTTTCCGGTAATTCGTCCAAAGCATCCATCAGTTCATTCCAGAATACTTTTTGCATGGCCTGCATTTCAGGATCAGTTTCATCATTTTTCATAAACGAAGGCAGCAATGGTACACCATCTTCATCTTCGTAAATAAAATCTTCAATAAAACTGCTTTTCTTTTTTCTTGATTTATCGATAATCCTGTTACGGGCAACACGGAACAACCATCCGCTGATATTATCAATTGTTTCCACAGCAGGAAGCCTGCTCAACTGAACCCATACATCCTGCAGAATGTCTTCGGCATCTTCGTTTGAATTTACCCTGCTGCGAATAAACCCAAACAATTGCCTGCTGTAGTTACTGATTGTTGAAATAATATTTTGCTGATTGGCCATTGCCTCCATTGCACCGTCATTTACATAAAAGACGGTAATTGAGAAATTTTACTTTACAACAATACGCAATTTTAAGAATTTGCATTTTTGCCCTTAGTGCAATGGCTTGCCATTCTCCGATTTCAGTTCGATTCCCCTATCTTTGCGGCCCCTCCTTTAACTATATGAGAAAAAAAGGCGGTCTTCCCGTAAAATTACAACTACATTAATCTGATTATGGAGAATTTGATTTATCTCGTTCCCGCTATGGCAGTGATAGGATTGCTATACATGTTTGTAAAGTACAACTGGGTTTCAAAACAGGATGCAGGAAATGAACGGATGCAGGACATCAGCAATCATATTGCAGAAGGTGCTATGGCCTTTTTAAAAGCTGAATGGAAAATACTTGCTTATTTCGTTGTTATTGTTGCAGTTCTTTTAGGCGTAATGTCAAAAAGCAATCCTACCAGTCACTGGAGTATTGCACTTGCATTTGTAAGTGGCGCTGTTTTCAGTGCAACGGCCGGTTATATTGGAATGCGTAGTGCTACTTTAAGTAACGTACGTACTGCGCAGGCTGCCCGTACAAGCTTAAGCAAAGCACTGGAAGTTTCTTTTACAGGCGGTTCAGTAATGGGACTCGGAGTTTCCGGTCTTGCAGTACTTGGTTTAGGTGCATTGTTTATTCTGCTCAAAGCTGTATTCGTACCTACCGGAGCAGATGTAAATGGTGAAGAGATGAAACGTGCAATTGAAATTTTAACTGGTTTTTCTCTTGGAGCTGAATCAATTGCATTATTTGCCCGTGTTGGTGGTGGCATTTATACAAAAGCAGCCGATGTTGGTGCCGATCTTGTAGGTAAAGTTGAAGCTGGTATTCCCGAAGATGATCCTCGTAACCCCGCTACCATTGCAGATAATGTAGGTGATAATGTAGGTGATGTGGCAGGTATGGGTGCCGACCTTTTTGGTTCTTATGTAGCTACTGTACTTGCAACAATGGTACTTGGCCAGGAAACCAGATCGGTTGATCAGTTTGGAGGCATTGCTCCTGTATTATTACCAATGCTTATTGCAGGAACAGGAATTCTATTTTCCATAGTTGGTACATGGATGGTTCGCATCAGTGAAAATGCCGGTATCAGTACTGATAATGTGCAGAAAGCATTAAATATGGGAAACTGGGGATCGATTATTCTTACTGCTGTTGCTTCAGTTGGGCTTGTATATTTTGTACTTCCTGAAACGATGATCCTTCGTGGTGCTGAATTCACCAAATGGGGTGTACTTGGCGCTATTGCTGTTGGCTTAGTGGTCGGTGCTTTAATGAGCATCATTACCGAATTCTACACAGCGATGGGCAAAGGACCTGTTTTAAGCATTATACGTCAGTCTTCTACTGGACATGCAACAAATGTAATTGGAGGTTTGGCAATTGGTATGGAATCAACCTTTCTTCCCATTCTCGTTTTGGCCGGAGGTATCTGGGGGTCATTTGAATGTGCCGGTTTATACGGTGTTGCTATTGCTGCTGCCGGAATGATGGCCACAACTGCCATGCAGTTAGCCATTGATGCGTTTGGACCAATTGCTGATAACGCAGGTGGTATTGCAGAAATGAGTGAACTTCCAAAAAATGTACGTGAAAAAACCGATGTACTGGATGCTGTTGGTAACACTACTGCTGCTACAGGTAAAGGTTTTGCCATTGCTTCTGCTGCATTAACATCACTTGCATTGTTTGCTGCGTTTGTTGGTGTTGCCGGAATCAAGGGAATTGATATTTACAAAGCCAAGGTGCTTGCATCGCTTTTTGTAGGTGGTATGATTCCATTCATTTTCTCTGCTCTTGCAATTCGTGCAGTTGGCCAGGCTGCAATGGCAATGGTTGAAGAAGTCCGCCGCCAGTTCCGCACTATTCCTGGAATTATGGAAGGAACAGGTACGCCTCAATATGATAAATGTGTGGCTATTTCTACCGAAGCATCTATTAAAAAAATGCTTGCTCCCGGTGCCATCGCTATTATTTCACCACTTATTATTGGTTTTGTTTTTGGCCCCGAATCTTTAGGCGGTTTCCTTGCCGGTGCAACTGTAAGTGGTGTATTACTTGGTATGTTTCAGAATAATGCCGGTGGTGCATGGGATAATGCTAAAAAGAGTTTTGAAAAAGGCGTTGAAATTGATGGAGAAATTTTCTATAAAAACTCTGATCCGCACAAAGCATCTGTAACAGGTGATACTGTGGGTGATCCGTTTAAAGACACATCAGGCCCATCAATGAACATTCTTATTAAACTCATGTCAATTGTTTCATTGGTAATTGCCCCAACGCTTGCCACATTAAACGGGGCTGAAACTCCTAAAAAAAATACCGAAACCATTGAAATGAGGATTGAACAAAAAGCGGATGGCGTTGCAGAAGCCAAAAGTGAAAATCCTTTAATTGCGGCTTTATTGAAAGACAGCCTGATTAACGCAGAAGGGTTTACGGTAAGATTAAAGAATGACAGCCTCTTTATAAATGGAACATTGCAATCAACGGAAACACTGAACAAATACCGGCCTCTTCTCAAAGGAAATACAGAATTTGAAGTGAAAATGCAGGTGCAAAAAAAATAGTTGTGCTTGCAACCATAATAATAAAACAGCACTCTTAGGAGTGTCTAATCAGACCATTATCAGTAGTCCCTGTATTTCTATATGGGGGCTATTTTGTTTGAAATATCCTTTTATCATGAAAACACATAAAAATATTTTTTATTTCTATTTTCAAAAAAGAGAAAATAAAATCATTTCACTAAAAAAAGTTACTTCCATGTTAAAAACTGGCATGATATTTTGAAGTTTAAGAACGAAAATATCATAGTTTATATGATGAATTTTATAATGTAAAAATCACGCTAAACAAACCTTTTATCATGAAAACAAATTTTCTTAAACTGGTTTCAGGAATTGCTGTAGCAGCAGGAATTTTATTTGCCGCTGAAAGTTGTCAGAAAAATTCAGGTAAATATGAAAATTCAAGAGTACAAATCAGATTAACAGATGCGCCTGACCCTAACGTAAAAGAAGTATGGGTTGACATAAGGGAAGTATGGCTGAAACTTGGTGATTCGAATGAAGTAAAACTTACAGGTGCATACCCCGGCGCTTATAATTTACTTGAGCTTACAAATGGAAAAGATACGGTTCTTGCTGATGCTGAAATTCCTGCTGGAACAATATCACAAATACGACTGGTTTTGGGCGACAATAACTATATAATTACTAAAACAGGCGAAAAGATTTTTCTTACAACCCCAAGTGCCCAGCAATCGGGTTTAAAAGTTCAGTTACATCAATCAGTTTCAGGTGGTTTATTGTATCGTCTTGTACTTGATTTCGATGCGGGCAAATCAATAGTAAAAGCGGGTAATAGTGGCAACTATTTATTAAAACCTGTATTACGGCTGATTTCATTCACTCCTTCGGGAGGAATTGTAAAAGGTGTGGTAATGCCCGATTCTGTATTAACTACTGTATTTGCCATAAAAGGCACTGATACTATTGCTTCTACATTTACAGCTCGGCCCGGTGGTCAGTATCTTTTCTGGGATATACCGGCTGGTGTTTATAACTTCTCATTTATTCCTAATGATACCATTCATAAAGAAACTGTAAGGGCTGCGACTGTGGTTCTTGGTCAAACAACCATCATAGATACAGTTAAACTTGAAAAGAAATAAAATTTCGTGGTTTGGTCAGATATAGCCGCTCATTTTGAGCGGCTTTTTTGTGTTCCGGCTATACCTGTTAATTTCTTTCAAATATTTTAAACGGCAATGTTTTTTACGAACCATCTCGTATATTTGATACGAAACAAGTCGTATATTATGAACACCAGGCAAATAAAACCTACAGAAAGTGAGCTCGAAATTTTGCGTGTTTTATGGGAACGTGGCCAGGCTACAGTACGAGACGTGCATGAAGAACTGAGCAAGACAAAAGATGCAGGCTATACCACTACTCTGAAACTGATGCAGATTATGCATGAAAAAGGAATGGTAAAAAGAGATGAAAGCAACAAAACTCACAAATATGCTCCTCTTCTTTCCCGTGAAAAAGCGCAAAAACAATTTATGGGCAAAATGATTGATACTCTTTTCCAGGGGTCATCTACCCAGCTTGTTATGCAGGCACTCGGAAATCATAAAACCTCAAAAGAGGAATTAGAGGAAATACAGAAACTGATTGACAATCTCAAACAGCAGTAATAATGCAGCAACTGTTGCAATCTGATTTTTTGCTGGCTTTGGGGAAAGCAATTACCGCCAGTTTCTGGCAAATGGCATTACTTTTTTTACTTTATCAATTACTGGTTGCCATTTTCCGAATTAAACACTCGTCAGTAAAAAATTTTCTCAGCAGCTTATTTGCCCTTGCCGGGTTCGGATGGTTTATATCAACCATTTTTTCGCAATGGAATAAACAACTGAGTCAAACCGCATCAGTTGTTGTTGAGAGTAATAACACAGCTTTATTCAGCGCTTTCACCAAAAGCAATCAATGGCAGCTATTACTGAACTGGATTGAATATAAATTCAACTTTATTCTCCCCTATTTATCGGTTGCATATCTTTTTGTACTTGGCTGGTTTATGCTGAAATTATTTGTGCAGGTTCACAAAGTGAATTCATTGAAAAGGAATGGGATGATACCAGTTTCTGAAGACATGCAGACTTTTTTCAATTACCTCATTGAAACTACAGGCCTCAGTAGCAAAACAAAGCTTTTCATCAGCACACAAATTGATATTCCGGCAACAATTGGTTTTCTTAAACCAATTATCTTGTTACCCATTACTGCTGTAACACATTTAACTCCTGCTCAGCTCGAAGCTGTTTTGCTTCATGAAATTTCACATATCAAACGCAACGATTATTTCTGGAATATTCTGTTAACAACTACAGAAACAATTTTATTCTTCAATCCGTTTGCACTTTTGCTTATTGGCACTGCAAAGCGTGAGAGAGAAAACAGTTGTGATGATTTTGTAATGAAGTTCCAGCAAAATGCCCCGGTTTATGCCGAAGCATTATTAAATGTTGAGAAAGCAAGAAGATCAACACCTAAGCTTGCAATGGCTTTGGGCGATGATAAACATTTACTGAAAAACAGGATTAAGCGCATTTTAAATCTTCCTGCTGAAAAAAATAAAATCAGTTCAAGATTAGCGGCCTTGGTTTTCCTCACAATCGTTTTTGCAACTACAGGATGGGTTGTAAAAAATAATAATCACACAACATCAAAAAAAGTTGCGGTATCCGACAAAAACAGCTACTTACAGAATACGATTTTTATTAAACCTGAAACAGTATTGAAAAAAAGCGGTGAAACTGTTTCACTAATTGATGAGAAAAGGAAAATGCGTCTTGTTATTTCAAAAGAGCTGAAACATCAGTCTGTAAGAGTGTGGGATGAGAAAGGCAAACAGGTTCTTTTTGATAAGCTGGTAATGAGAGATATTCCTGAAGAATGGATGGAACTAATGATGAGGCCACGCATGAATCATTTACCTCCGCCGCCGCCAGGAAGGAATTTTATAAATGATGATTCAGTTCGTGAATCGATACAACGAAAGACAAATGGCAGAAGGGAATTAAGCTATTATAACTTTGATGTTCAGCGTCCAATGCAAAAGATGACGTATTTCAATGCACCAATACAAGAACAGTTTTATTTCCATAACAGGAACAGTAATGATACAACCAATCACTCTTTTGTGTTTACTTTTCCGCAAGGTGATTTTGTTATGCCTGAATTTCCAGATGGAGACATCTACATTCAACAACAAAATATACAGCAACAAAAAAGAGCGGCAGAACTATCAAAACAACATATTGCACAATTAAAACTGTTTAACAGGAGAATGATGGAAATGAGAAAGAAACAGGACAGCTTAATTGAAAAACAGTGGAAGAACAAACTACGTGAAATGCCTGACTTTGTTTATCTGAACGACATGAATTTAATTGAACAAATGAGAAACCAGGAAAAACAGGTCATCATCTTTACTGAACAACCACCATTCTTTTTTGACAATGAGCAGCTACCCGATACAACAAAGATGAAAAAACAACCGCCGCATGTTGTTATACGAAAGCTGCAAATATCAAGATTGTAACAATTTTACCATACCCTTCTTGGACAAAGATCGCCCCATTTGTTTCCCAAAGTAAACCCGAGTACAATTTCATGTGTACCTCTTTGCATGTATTGTAACAGGTAATTGGAATTGTTTACATCATAAGAGTAACTTACATTGAATGTATTAGAAACATTAAAACCAGCCATTGCTGCAAATCCTTCCTTTAGACGAAGATTGGCTCCCAGCCAGAACCTGTCCTGGTATTGAGCCTTTACAGTAAAGTCGCAAAAAACGGGCATACTTGGAATGTACCGTACCATTACAGACGGAATAATATTTACATCATCGCCTGCAAGAAACCGATAACCGGTTGTTGCAAAGAAATGAGGAACTAAAGTTGACTTATAAAAATCATTCGTAACAAGCGTAACCTTTTGCGGAATGATTTGCTGGGCAGAAAACCCGGCAAAAAATTTATCGGAATACAACCATAGCCCCGCATTTAATTCCGGCTTAATTTTCCGTAATTCAGTTGTCACTCCACCAATAGCAGGATCAACCGGATTGGCAAGTTCAATTTTTGAAGCATCAATATTAATCGATGATATACCTCCTGCAAAGCCTGCAGATAAATTAAGTTTTGGTGTTAACCCAATATGATACGCATACGAAACTGTTGCATAAAAACGGTTAATGTAACCTGTTTTGTAATTAATAATACTCCCCCCTATTCCATGATGTGGCTCTGCTGCTGTGTATTCTTCCCAATAAGCTTTTCCCCTTGGATTTTCGCCTGGCACCTGAAATGATGTTGGTGTGGTGCGATAATCATTCTTGCCAATTGGAGAATGAACAGTTAAGTAAATGGTTTGTGGTGCGCCGGGAAAGCCAACCCATTGATTACGGTGACTGATTTTTATATCAGTATAGTTTTCAATCCCTGTTAATGCAGGATTAACAATATAATTATTGAGAATATACTGTGTATAATGCGGGCGCTGCTGTGCATTTGAGTAAAATACAACCATCAATAATCCCAACATAAAAAAACTGCACAATCTAAATTTCTTCATGACATCAAACTGAATTTTCAAGGGGATCATCTTAGTATAGTTACATATCCTTTTGAACGGCCTCTTCCGTTTTTCGGATCAATTACATAATAATAAGTACCTGCAGGCAATTGCTGTCCCTTCCATTTCCCATCCCATGGTGTTGAATAACCAACCGACCTGAAAACCAATGTACCTGCTGTGTTATAAACTTCAATAATACAACCGGGATAATCCCCGAGATGAGGAATCTCCCAGAAATCATTAATACCATCACCATTCGGAGTAAATGTATTTGGTGGTTTAGGCATCTTCAATACTTTCACAAACAGATCATCCGAACTTGTACAACCACCTCTTCCAACAACAGTCAAGGTGTAAGTAATATCATCTTTGGGTTGTATAATTGTTGGATTGAGTATTAACGTATCGTCAAGGTATGTAGATGGAGTCCATAAGAATTGTAAACCTGCACCTGATGCTGTAGCTCCCGATATTTTCTTAATACCATCTTCCAGTACATTCAAATCGGGGCCTGCTGTTATTAAAGGATAAGCCCACACATCAATTGTTTTACTTGCAGTATCACTAACACAACCCTCAGTTGTATAAACATAGAGCTGAACATTATATACTCCTGATGCCGGATAGAGATAAATAGGGTTTTGTACGGCTGAAGTATATCCGTTTCCAAACATCCATTGCCATTTGCTTACAGAGCTTACAATACCATCACTTTCATCGGTAAAATCAATCGTTTCACCAATACAAATACTGTCAACAGAAGTAAAGGCAGCCTTTGGCTGTGGAAATACATCCACCAATTGCTTCGATAATGAATCAATGCAATTATTTGAAGATGTAACAACTAATTTAACAGTATATGGCCCAAGCTGGCTGTAATTATAAACAGGATTTTTTATAGTGGAAACATCCGACCCGGAAGGACTTGCATACCCATCACCAAATTTCCAGTTGTATTTAAACTGGCTTTGTGTTCCATCAGGAATAGTTGAAAGATCGGTGAATGCAGCAGTGCCTGCCGGCAAGCAAACTTTTGGTAATGAAAAATCAACTCTTGGCAATGGATTTACTTTAACCGCTAATGTTACCGGAACACTTGTACAACCCCTGTCGTTAATAACCTGTAAAATGGTATTGTATGTTCCGTATGCAGCATAAGTATGCTTTACGTTTGTATTGCTGCTGAGAGAAACTAGCGGTGAACCATCGCCAAAGTTCCAGTTCCATGTTGCAAGACTTGTTGAATTTGCAATTGAACTATCCGAAAAACTTACAGCATTCTTTTCGCAGGAAGGAAGTAATGAAACAAATTTTGAAACAGGGCGTGGCCATACTTCAATTGTTTGTTCGGAATAATGTGTACATCCACTTGTTGCTGTAAATGTATAACGGATGGTATGTGTTCCCACCCCTGCTGTTGCAGGATTAAACAAACCGGTTGTACTAACACCTGGGCCTGTAAATACTCCTGTTCCTGGCAATCCGCCGGTTTCAGTTGCTTGTGTTATTTGTCGGGGTGAAGCATCGAGGCAAATGCCGGGCATTGCCAAAAACTGTGTAAGCGGACTTGCATTAACTGTAATTGTTTTCACCGCATCGTTTACACAAACAATACCTGAATAGGCCCTGTAACGAACCTGGAATGCTTTAGTTAATGGTGTTTGGAAATCGGGATAACGATGTGAATATATTTTGCCCGAAGCCGGAACATCATCTGTATCAAAAACAGTTGGAGCATTGATATTATCCCAATAAATTTCCACTTTGGTTACTGAACCAAAATCAACTGTTGAATTATCTTTTATCTGCACATCCTGGTTACTGCACAATCCGTTTGTTGGCAAAATTGTAAAATCGGCTTTAGGAATTGATCCGTTCACTGTAAACGGAATATTTGTAATTGAATCTTTACAACCATCTTTTGACGTAACAACTAAAGACAACAGATAGTTATCAGCTTTACCGAAATGGATAACCGGGTTTTTGCTGGTGCTTGTTGCCGGAACTGGTGCAGGAGCAATTACCGGAACGCCAGCGTTAAAGTTCCAGAAGTATGTCATGGATGCTTCACTGTTATCTGCAATATGCGATGTATCTGCAAACACAGCATTAGCATCGCTTAAACAAACTTCAGGTAGCACATAACCAACTTCAGGCAATGGATTGATATGAACAGTTCTTGTTAGTGTATCACTTAAACAGCCTTTGCTGTTTTCCACAAGAAATTTAATCGTTTTATCGCCCCAGTTAGTATATGTATGTGTGATGGGATTATTGTTATTGGCATTGATGATTGTGCCATCGCCAAGATCCCAGTACCAGCGAGTATCTGTACCAACATTTGCTGTTGAATTATCAGTAAGTATTACCTGATTCTTTTCACAAAGCGGACTACTTGAAATAAACCCAGCAGTTGGCCATGGATGAATGATGACAGTTTTTATTACAGTATCACTTATACACAACTGATTCGTAAACACCCAATGCTTCACCGTATAAGTTCCCGGTAGCGGGAAGTTGAATACCGGATTCTGGCTGGTTGAAGAGCCAACTACAGTGCCGGTTGAATTAATAAACCGCCACTCCCATGAAGCAACCGGATGTGTTATTCCGTTTGAAGCATCGGTAAATGTAATGGGTGACTTCCAGCATATTTCTGCAACCGAAGTAAAATCGGCTTTTGGCTGTGGGTAAATATTGCCTTGCGATTTTGTAACCGAATCAATACATCCGTTATTTGATGTAACAATCAGTTTAATAGTATATGGTCCGGTTGTGGAATATTTATGTGATGGATTAGTTAATGATGAACTGTTCAATGCACCTGTAGCAGGGTCACCAAAATTCCATGAATGAATAAAGGAAGCCTGGGATCCATCTGCAATGGTTGATGTATTTGTGAAGTTCACCACACCATCGGGCAAACAAGCATAACTCATAGTAAAATCCGGAATCGGGTTTGGACTTACTGTTAACGGTGCTGTATAAACAGGACTTTTACAGCCTGTACTTGTAATTACTTGTAAAGTTGGATTATATACCTGTGCCGTTGTGTATGTTCCCGTAACACTGGCATTAGTTGTATTGTTAATAGGAGACCCAACTGCAAGATTCCAGTTCCAGTTGGTAATACTTCCCACCCCGCCTGCAAGCGTTGACTGATCGCTGAATGTTATTTGCTTGTCTTTACATTGCGGCGTTGTGAAGCTGAAATTCGCAACCGGAGTTTTAGTAACAGTGATTGTTTTTTCAACTGTATCGCTTAAACAACCTGCGTCGGTTAATACCGAGTAACGGATTTTATATGTTCCAGGAGTTGTATAAACTTTTCCTGGGTTATTTGTATAAGCATAGGTACCATCACCAAAATCCCAGAAATGTTTTATGATAGGCCTTCCTCCTGTTGTATTATTGGTTGTGATGGGAATAATTGAATCAGTACATAGCGACGTTGGCCATGAAAAGTCAACCACAGGTGGGTCATAAACTTCCAGATCAAAATCAATATTCTGTTCTCCTGAACAACCATCGGCAGTTGGATTATTTACTGTAACAGTTATAGGATATGTACCAATTGCATTATATGTATATGTAGTAGGTAATTTATAGAAATACAAAGTACGGCCATCGAGTACGAAAGTAGAGTCGGGCACAACCGGCCCATTATTAACATAATTTGCAAAATTTGGAATCTTCCATTTCATTGATAACGGCACATATGGAAGTGTAATAGCAAAAATAAAGGGAGAGCCTTTGCATGCAACCGGACTGTTAATGGTTGCATACTTGTTGGTTGTAGTTACGTACTGATACAGGTCTTTTACATTAGTTCCTGCATTGTAGCCATAAGATTCTGCGCTGCCATATCCATAGGCAATCGCATTAAATCCTGAGTCGGAACTGATGGTATGCGATCCCTGGCTCAATGGGATCTGGTAATATACATAAGCCCCATCTCGTGGATGTGTGGAGGCTGTTGCAGAGGGTACTGCACCATCAACACGAAGGGATGCAGAACCGGTCGGCTTGATGATCAGATTCAGCCAATGTTCCCTGATTGCCGCATTTCCAGTTGAGTTTATTGTTACTTTTTCTATTGTTTGTTCAATGGGGCTCAGATAAATCATTTCAGGATCGCCCAAGCTTTCAGACCCATAATAAAATGCAGCATTACCACACTGAACTCTTGTAGTTATGTATTGAGCCACCATTACAGGCTTGTCTGATTCAATGAGATCAGGAGTAGAACTCTGGTATTCGTAGTAAAAATTGTTTGTAAGCCCGGTAAGCACTACGCCGTTTTTCTTAACCACGGTTGCCGGATCGCTTACACAAACTCTGAAATAGTTATTGGGCATTTTATTGGTTGGAACAGTAAGGTACTTTTTGCCCCAGGCATTGGAAGGAAATGCCTGTTGTATATAGTTGTCTGCACTGCCCGAAACGTTTGCACATTGTATATTTAACTTGCCAGAACCCGAAAACACAGCAATCTTTTTGCAGGTACTGGTTGCAGTTGCCACTGAACGCACTTTTGTGCCGGTCAAATCCTCCCCTGTGTACAGGTAAGAAGGGTTCGTAGATGTACCAAGGTTAACCGATGATAAAGCTTTACCAAAAATATTATAAACCTCTCCTTTATTAAGCGTAACCTTTATTGTATCTCCCTTTAAGTTATTAAATGTATTGGCGCTGGGTATAATTTCAACTGACGTATTATCTTCTGTTGCTATTACATAACAATAAGTATAGGAGTTAACATCATTGGAAGTTTGCGTAAAATTGATGGAATAGTATTCTCTTGCAAGTGTATTTACCGGAAATAAGAGGCTTGCACCTGAAATTGAACCGTTATAAATATGAGCATAGGCAATTATTGCAACATCGCTGGTAATATGAATACCCTTTGTGCTTTTTCCTTCACTCACAATTCTTGCATCATCTGTGCCAGTTTTTGGAATAATATCTGATGTGGTAACCTGGTTGGCTGTTACAGAATATGTTCTCGTCCAGCCGGTTGCGGGTATTGTTACAGTAACTGTTGCATTCTTATCGGAAGTGAAATACAACACCATGTTTTGCGATCCGCCATTGGTTGTATTAGGAGTGCCATTGGTATTATACATCGACACATGACTGCCATATGCAACCCAGAATTCTTTGCCTTTGTTTGAAAAATCCTGCGAAAAAAGATGAACAAAAACCAACAGACTTAAACCAGTCAGAAATATTCTCATAATGTATAATCAGGAAATGGGCCAACAAGTTAATTGTTTTATAGACACCTCTCCTTATTTTATGATGCCTGATTTTCAAAAAAGGTTCCCGTTTTGGAGATATTTTTTTGCAGATGGTCCCTCACATAACAGCAGGTCAAGAATACTAAGGTTTGGAATGAACCCATGTCGTTCAGCAAAAACCTGCTGATAAGGTGGAAATACAACCGCCGAACCTTGCTTCTGTTTTGGAGCAGATGCCTGTTCAGCCAGCGTGTCTCTTTTTTCATTTTCCGCCAAAATGTCAATCTTCAGTTTCAATCTGCTTAGCACCCAATTCATGGTTTTCAGGTTCAGGTCGATTAGGAATTTTTCCTTTTCTTTTATTAACTGCTCCAGCCCGGGAGCATAGTCTTCAAACCAGGGAGCCTTGCGGTAAGAGTCGTGAATGCCCTTCCAATGAATACGCTGCCAGGGTTCGGTATAAGACACCAGAGTGTCCTTCAACTTTTGCCTTTTGTCTCGCCCACCTACGAGCGGAACAGTGAGGAGGAGAGGGCCATTTGCTCCAATCAGCTCTGTTCTGTTCAAATGAAGCGCCTTATCGAGCCAAACATCTGTACAAAAAACAATATTTGTTTGATTAATTAAACTGTAATAGTATTTAATCGAACCAAAATACTGTAAATCAATTTTATATACACTCATAATGCAAGTTTATTTTAAACGATAAGCTGTCCTTGTTTAACATCCATATTTATTCTCATAACCCTCCAAAAATTTATTATTTAATTTTCAGTTAATTAGATTTAATTAATTGAAAATCTTATTATAACAATATATTTTATAAACTATAAATGTTTGCTTATTAAATTGATTTTACCTGCTTTATTTTCAGCTAACTATTTTAGTTCAAATTTAAGTTTTGTATTTGGTGCAGCGAAAGAAATTTCATCACTTTGCAGTACATTGCATTAAATATGTTTTTGTGAAAAAACTTCTTCTTCCCTGTTTCTTCGTTTGTTTAACAGCCATCTCCTGCAACGCTTTTAAAATTCCAGAGTACAAAGAATTTAGAAACCTGAAATTTGAATCCATCGGTTTTTCAGAATCGGTTGTTTCCATGGAACTGGTTTATAACAACCCGAACCGGATCGGTTTCCAGGTGAAGAAAACAGAATGTGATGTTTATCTCGATGAAATTTATCTTGGACGGGCTATCAGTGATACTTTGATTAAAGTTGACAGAAAGTCAGATTTTGTAATTCCTCTCAAAATCAAAACTGATATGAAAAATGTGTTTAAAAACGCATGGAGTGCGCTCACTAACAAAACAGTTTTGGTTCGGGCCACCGGCACAATTACTGCCGGGGTTGCCGGAATTTTTAAAACCATCCCGCTGGCTTATGAAGGAAGGCATGAAACTTCGATGTTTGTGCCCAAACCATAATTTTTGCTTTTTGCTCCCGTTCCTTTCGTTTGGCTTTCATTGGCCTTTTCCCGAAAAAGCTTGGTTTTACTCCATGCTAAACCTTTTTTTCTAATTCAAAAATTTAAGTCAGGTCGTTACATATTCATATACTGAATGAATTCGGCGAGATTTGGATGCGATATTTCTTAAGACAGATTGTTGATTTCTCCGGCAGCGTTTATTTCTTTTTCTCTCCTTACTATTCTTTTTGAGTTGTTGATTTTTTAACCGGCTAAGATGGTTTTCCAGCCTTTGTAGTTCACAATTTCTGCAATGCACGTTGCGGTTATTTAAATGCTCTTTGCAATTATTTTAATGTTTGTTGCAGTTATTTCATTGCACGTTGCAGTTTTTTGAATGTAAATGCCCGTTTTTTTGATGTTTTCGGTTGATTTTGTATCTTTTTAGCATGAAAAACGCTTTTTTATGCTTCAATTGAACGTTTTAGAACTGCTTGCAAGCAGGGGAATAACTAATCCGCAACGGTATTTAGTTAAACAAGGAATTCCTTACTACACTGTGAGCCGCTTAGTAACCAACAAATCAAGGAATATCAGTTTTGATGCGCTGGAACAGATTTGCCTGGTGTGTAAGTGCACGCCTGATGATTTGTTTGTGTGGTGGCTGATGAAAAAACAATAGTCAATGAGCCTGTTGCTCTTGAAAAGCTGAAACCAAAACCGAAGTTGCCGACTGCTGCTGAGTGGTTGCGGAATTTATCGGCGGAACAGGTGCAGAAATTGCAGGAGTTTATGGATGGGCTGGAGAGGAATAAGTGAGATTTTTTGCAAAGAGTTGGCACAAGCGAAACACTTGCGCCTGTGTGCATTTTTAGGTGTAGCCGTTAGAGTTTTGAGCATGGCTTCTGTTGTTGGTACAAGCGGTGCCTTGCCTGAGTAAGCATGCATTTCTTCGTGAAAACGATGGAATTCATGGACTAATTTTTTTGACTTTGTAGATTATTTTAGCAAATGAAACAGTAACAAGTACAAGAGGCTTTATTAACTTGTGTTCCATCATTTAATGGTGAACAGGCATGGGTGAAACGCTTGTGGCCGGAGTTATAAAATTTCAAAAACAATAAAAAACCAAACATTATGGCAAGTATTAATCCTCACATTAATTTCAACGGTAATGCTGAAGAAGCATTCAACTTTTACAGATCAGCTTTTGGCGGTGAGTTTGCAAGAATTGTACGTTTTAAAGACATGGCAAGCGAAGAATTTCAGGTGGCAGAACATGAGGCCAATAAAATAATGCATATTGCTCTGCCAATTGGAAATAGTGTTTTAATGGCGAATGATGTACCTGAAATATTGGGGCGAACAAACGAAAATGAGAACAGAAGTAAAATTGTCATCAGTGCAGAAAGCAAAGAAGAAGCTGACAGATTATTCAACAGACTTTCAGCTGGTGGACAAATTGAAATGCCCATTGCCGACAGCCCATGGGGTTCTTACTTCGGTATGTTCAGAGACAAATATGGCATTGAATGGATGATTGATTTCGACGCTAACTACAAAGGGAAAGTGTAGGTGAAGTAAAACAATGAAAAAGTTCTTCTTTCGGCGAGTCCCTTTCAGGAGACTCACCTGAGAAAAAAAGAACAGCAGAAAGCAATGGAAACATCTATAGGCAAACCCTGGGCACAGGTGTTTTATCACACTGAAATGAAAAACAATATGACGATAAATATGGTGAGAGGTTTTGCCGTAAATGTTGTAATTGTGTTCCTGTTTATTTTCATTATGGGCAAAATACAGGAGAACAATTTTGCCACTGTTTTCTTTTCGTCGCTTGCCGTGGGGCTGATTGTATTTTTCAACTCGCCTTACACCCTTCATTTATGGTATGAAACGTTTGATGTATGGGGCATTTGCTTGATGCGCTACTGTCGTGGGCGCTTGTGGGGTTATGGCTTGGCTGGTGGCTGAACAGGGGGAAGTGAGGAACGTAATAAGTTGTAAGAAAATGTTTGAGTAATTATTTGCATTACAATTCTTATAGCATACAAAGTTTGCCGAATCCTGATAAAAAAAGCCGGAAGTAATTTACTTTCCGGCTTTTATTTATAACTGTGCCTCTTTTAATATGCCAGTGCAAACAACACCCGTTGTTTTGATGGTTTACCTGTAAGGATACATACTCCATCTTCCTCTTCATTATCCAAAGGAATACAGCGGATGGTTGCTTTTGTTTTTGCTTTGATCTCATCTTCGGTTTCGGCTGTACCATCCCAATGAGCAGAAACAAAGCCTCCTTTATTTTCAAGTGTTTCTACAAATTCATCCCATGTATTAACTCTTGTAATATGCTCGTCCCGGTAAATCCTTGCCTTTTCAAAAATATTTAACTGAATTTCATCAAGCAGCGTTTGAATATAAAAGGCAATGCCATCCATACTTACTGACTGCTTTTGTTTGGTATCTCTGCGTGCAACTTCAACCACATTGTTGCTTAAATCCCTCGGGCCAATTGCCATGCGTACTGGCACACCTTTCAATTCATATTCAGCAAATTTCCAGCCTGGTCTTACGTTATCCTGATCATCGTATTTAACCCTTATTCCAAGGTCTTTCAGCTTTTGAATAATTTCAGTAACCTTATTATCAATCATTCCCTTTTCCACATCATTTTTAAAAATAGGAACAATCACCACCTGCAAAGGAGCAATTTTTGGAGGAAGAATCAACCCCTGGTCATCACTATGCGCCATAACCAGCCCCCCAATTAACCTTGTGCTTACGCCCCAGCTTGTTGCCCAAACATATTCCAGCTTATTTTCCTTGTCACTGAATTTCACATCAAATGCTTTGGCAAAGTTTTGTCCAAGGAAGTGCGATGTTCCAGCCTGCAATGCTTTGCCATCCTGCATCAGGGCTTCAATACAATATGTATCAACCGCACCTGCAAAACGTTCATTGGCTGTTTTTACTCCTTTGATAACGGGAACTGCCATCCACTCTTCAGCAAACTTTGCATATACATCCAGCATCTTTCTTGTTTCAACTACAGCTTCATCGGCTGTTGCATGTGCTGTATGCCCTTCCTGCCATAAAAATTCGGCAGTGCGTAAAAACAAACGTGTACGCATTTCCCAACGCACCACATTTGCCCATTGGTTTACAAGAATTGGTAAATCTCTGTACGACTGAATCCAGTCTTTATATGTATTCCAGATAATTGTTTCAGAAGTCGGACGAACAATCAGCTCTTCTTCCAGTTTTGCTTCCGGATCAACCACAACCCCTCCACCGTTCGGGTCATTTTTGAGCCGGTAATGGGTTACTACGGCACATTCTTTTGCAAAACCTTCCACATGGTCGGCTTCACGGCTTAAAAAACTTTTGGGTATAAAAAGCGGGAAATAAGCATTTACATGACCTGTTTCTTTAAACATCTTGTCTAATTGGTCCCGCATATTTTCCCAAAGTGCAAATCCGTAGGGTTTAATAACCATACAACCTCTTACTGCTGAATAGTCAGCCAATCCACCTTTTAAAATCAAATCATTGTACCATTGCGAATAATCCTGTTCACGGGAAGTAATTGCCTCTGCCATTGTAAATTTTCTTTATAATATGTTTACCATTAATTTAACAGCACAAACACAATGCAAATGATGTTGTGGCTTGTTCTTTGTTGCTGTAAAATAGTTGTTTACACGAAGCTGCAAAAGTAGTAACTTCACATTACAAACCTAAATTCTAAAATTATGGGAACCCGAATTTTACTCTTTGGTTTAATACTGGCCGGGCTTAGCTCCTGTGCCACATACCGTGTTGGCCAAACACCTGACGATGTTTATTATTCACCGGCAAGAGAGGGCAGTACTTATGCCCGTGTTGATAAGGATGAAGATAACCGGCTTTCATACAACGACCGCAACTTTGAAGATCGTCGTCTGCGTCAGGAAATTCGTGACCCCCGTCTTCGTTATTACGATGATTATTATTGGGATGCTCCCCGTTATGGCAGTTGGGGATGGAACACCTGGAACAATCCTTATAACACATGGGGCTGGAATAATTACTGGGGAATGGATTATGGCTGGGGTAACTATTATGGTTATGGCTATAATCCGTGGAGTTATGGTTATAAGGGATATTCAAATTACATTTTAATTCCCGGAGCAAACAACCTGATTGTTGTATCGGGTTATGGCGGTGCATCACACAGCAATGTTGTACGTTATTCAGCGCCAATACAACGTTTTACAAATTCGGGTACCAACTATTCCGGCAAATCGGGCAATTATAACAACAGTCGTTATTTCGGCAGCAACAATAATTCAGGAAGCAGTGGCAACAGATCTGGCTTCTTTGGCGGAGGAAGTAATAATAATTCATCTTCAAACTGGAATACAGGATCATCATCGTCGTCATCAGGAGCAAGCAGCCGCACATACAGTTCGGGCAGCAGCAGTTCTTCTTCATCTTCTTCTTCCAGCAGCAGCAGCTCTTCATCAAAAAGCAGTTCCTCGGGAAGCTCAGCAGGTGGCCGTCGTAACTAAAGGTGACTAATTTAATGAAATTCTTCAAATAACGATTTTATGAAAAGATTTTTCATAGCAGCAATTGCTATGTGCTTACTACAACAATTAAATGCCCAGGATATATTTGATGCACTTCGTTATTCTTACCAGCCGGTAACAACTGGCTCTGCACGCATTCAGGCAATTGGTGGTGCCAATATTTCTCTTGGTGGCGATATAAGCTCTGCCTTTATTAATCCTGCCGGTCTTGCACAGTTTAAAACAAACGAAATTGTTTTCAGTCCGGGTGTGAACCTGAACTCTGATAAAATGTTTTACAACGATAAAACAACAAAAGGAAGTAAAAACAAATTTAACATTGGCACAAGCGGTATTATACTGAGCTGGGGAAACCGTTACAGTAATAATAATATAAACAGCACAACTCTTTCATTTGCTATTAACAGAACTGCAAATTTCAACTCCGCTTTTTCGTATGGCGGCACCAACATGAACAGTTCTTATTCATGGAAATGGATTGAAGAAATTGATAACAGCAGTTTAGCCCCAACTATTGACAATGTTCGAGAAAAATTTCCTTTGGGTGCGAGTCAGGCTTATGAAGCCTATATTCTCGATATTGATTCCATAACCGGGCAACTATATTCACACGCAAGTACTGACAAAAATCTCAATCAGCAATTCGCTTATCAAACAGCGGGAGGAATGACTGAAGCAGCACTTTCAATGGCATGGAACAGAAATGATAAATTTTTGTACGGTGTTACAATTGGCATTCCTATCATTAACTATGAAAGAAGAACAACAGTAACAGAAAAAGATGGTACAGGAAATACAGATAATGATTTTGACAGTTTTATTTTTACAGAACACCTGAAAACAACGGGTATAGGATTTAACGCCAAGTTGGGTGCTATTTTTAAACCGGTTGAATATTTCCGAATAGGGTTGACTTTCCACACGCCTTCTGTAATTACATTAAAAGATGTTACGGATGCATCAATTACAAGTAATATTGAAAATCTATCAAAAAAATTATGGAATAACCCTGACAAACCTACTTCCTATACTTACAACACTTATGATATTAACAGTTTATCAGATATTAATTCAAGTAATAACATTTACAATTACCAGTTAAATACTCCCTGGAAATTAGGCGCCAGTGTTTCATATGTGTTTCGTGAAATAAACGATGTTGCAAAACAAAAAGCATTTATTACAGGTGACCTTGAACTGGTGAACTACAAAGCAATGTCGTTCAGCAGCAGTGAAAATGTTCCTTCATCGGGCGAAGTAGAATATTTTAAAAGCCTGAATACATCCATCGATGACAATTACAAAATGGCCTTGAATGTAAAAATTGGAGGCGAATTAAAATTCAAAACCTGGATGTTACGTGCCGGTTTTAATTATATGGGCAGCCCTTACAATAAAGATTTTTTAAAGAGCTATGATATTAAAGGATGGAGAATGACTCCAAGTATTGGAATAGGTTACAGAGATAAAGGCATTTTTGCTGATTTAACCTACGCTCATGGTTTTGGAAGAAATCTTCATATTCCTTATACACTCAGCAGAGATCCATACCCCTATGCAAAGAACAATTATTTCAACGGACAGATAGCAGCAACAGTAGGATTTAAATTTTAGTTTTATTTTTTATAAACAGAAAGCGGATCAGTTTTGATCCGCTTTCTTTATTTCGTCTCTTACGTATTGTTCAATTTCTATTACTTGTTTTGGACGAAACCATTTCACCTCATCATCACGCCTGAACCAGGTTAGCTGCCGCTTGGCATAATGCCTGGTATTTTGTTTAATTTTATTGATTGCTGTTTCAAGATTACAATTACCATCAAAATAATCAAACAATTCCCTGTACCCAACAGTTTGCAGTGCATTGAGATGACGGAACGGGTAAACCAATTCTGCTTCTTTCAGCAAGCCTTCCACCATCATTATGTCCACACGCTGGTTAATACGGTTATATAATTCTTCTCTTGGCAAATCCAAACCAATTTTAATGATATTGAAATTTCGTTTTTGCTTCTCTCCTTTCCTGAATGTGATAATTGATTTTCCTGTTTGCATAACAATTTCCAAAGCCCTTAGCATTCGCTGCGGATTCTGCATTTCGCCTTTTTCTGTAAAAAGCGGGTCCTGTTCTTTCAGTTGTTGCTGAAGCCATTCAATACCATTCTGCCTGTATTTCTCCTGAAGTTCTGTTCTCAGCTCCTCATTTACACCAGGAATTTCATCCATGCCTTCACAAAAAGCCTTGATGTACAAACCAGTACCACCAACCATTACCGCAATATCATGTTCCCGGAAAATTTGCTCAACAGCATTCAGTGCATACGCTTCATAAGAAGCAGCGGTAACCTCTTCATGAACTGAATAAGAATTAATAAAATGATGTTTGATAAGTTTCAACTCTTCTGCTGAAGGCTTTGCCACGCCAATGGAAATTTCCTTAAAGCATTGCCTTGAATCGGCCGAAATAATTTCAGTGGAAAATTGTTGAGCAAGATGAATTGCTGCTGAAGTTTTGCCAACTGCTGTTGGTCCAACAATAAGAATAACTGTTTTTTGCATCTACAAATGAGTTTGTACAGAACTCAACTGTATGTTTATTGATTGTAGTTAAATTAATCCGGAATGTTTCATTTGAATCTCCGCCCGACGAGTACATCTGACGTGGCATTAAAACGCAGTATCATCTTCTGTACCTTCATCTTCCTCCTCACCCATCTCATCATTTTCTTCGCCTTCTTCACCAAAACCATCACCAACTGAAGCTAAATCGTATTTCTCCTCCACTTCTGCAAGTTTATCCCCAACAAGTCCTTTAGTTCCGTATTGGCTTGGTGCAATTCCTTCGCTGCGAACAGTACATGGATAAGTAAGTTTTGGATTTTCTTCTTTACTCACATTAATAAGTTCTACAAGAAACGTCCAGTTTTTATTAAAGTCATAGATATAAATAAACTTTTGATTGGGTTCACGTATTTCACTGCCAACAGCAGTTTCTTCCATCAGCAAAGGTTCGGCCTTGTACCCTTTTTCATATTTCTCCAATGAAATTTCACGGCCACGCTGCCAGTGATCGTTGCTGCGATGAAACGTTGCTTTGTGTTTATTATCAAACTCATAAGCTTTCAGAATAGCATTATGCAATTCCTTAAAGTTCTGCGTGTGCTTAATGGCAACATCCCTGTATATCGCATCATCTTCTTCCCAATAAACTCTGAAACGTAAAACAGCCATAAATAAATTTGAAATGAATAATCTGAAATTTGAGATGACTAAGTAAGCTTAAGCAATCAAATATCAATAACAAAAATAGATTTATTCCCCCACAGGAACAAGATTTACTTCCCTTGCTTTTTGCAACATAAAAGCATAAGCTGATTCATAATTGTTTTCAATTTCGCCATCAAGAATAGCATCTTTAATTGCATTCTTCAGATCACCCACAATTTTAGATGGCGGCACATTAAACGTGTGCATAATTATTTCACCCGTAATTGGCGGCTGCCAGGTACGTATATGATCTTTCTCTTCCACTTCACGGCAACGCATACGAACCATTTCAAAGTTCTGCAGGTAACGTTGCACCTTATGCTGATTCTTGGAAGTAATATCTGCATTACACAACGTCATCAACGCATCAAAATCTTCGCCGGCATCAAACAACAGTCTGCGGATGGCACTATCAGTTATATTTTCTTTTGTTAAGCTAATGGGACGCAGGTGAAGCTCAACCAGTTTTTTTACAAACTTCATTTTTTCATTCATCGGGAGTTTTAGTTGTGTAAAAATCTTCGGCACCATTCTACCCCCTACCACTTCATGCCCATGAAATGTCCAGCCATGACCTTGCTCAAAACGTTTGGTGGCTGGTTTGCCAATATCATGCAATATGGCTGCCCAACGCAACCATAAGTCAGTTGTATGTTCTGAAATATTATCCAGCACCTGGATGGTGTGGTAAAAATTATCCTTGTGGCCTTTGCCATCAATATATTCAGCACCGGCAAGATCAACCATCTGCGGAAAAATGATTTTCAGCAAACCACATTTGTACAGCAATTCAAAGCCAACCGAAGGTTTTGGACTTAATACAATTTTATTCAGCTCATCAGCAATACGTTCTTTTGAAACGATGCGGATACGTTCGGCATTTTCAATAATACCAATCCATGTTTCGGGTAAAATAGTAAACCCAAGTTGCGAAGCAAAACGAATGGCACGCATCATACGTAACGGATCATCGCTGAATGTTGTACCGGGTTCCAATGGTGTGCGGATGATTTTTAAATCAAGATCTTCAATGCCGTTGAAGGGATCAACCAACTGCCCGTAATCATCTTTATTTAAACTAATAGCAAGTGCATTAATAGTAAAATCTCTCCGCTTCTGATCATCATCCAATGTACCCGGTTCAACTTCGGGTTTTCTTGAATGCGATGCGTAGCTTTCTTTTCTTGCACCTACAAATTCAATTTCAAAACCTTCTACTTTTATATTGGCTGTACCAAATGTTTTAAAATAAGCAACCTGTGGCTGAGGAGTAAAACGGGCTGCAACTTCATGTGCCAAGGCAATACCATCACCTACACAAACACAATCAATATCCTTACAATCTCTGTGCAATAATTTATCTCTTACAAAACCACCAACAAGATAACAGGGCACATTCATCTTCTGTGCACAATCTCCAATGATCTGCAATATCTCCAGTTCCTTCTTAGTACAATCAATCATCATAGTTTGCAAAAATACAACCCTGACGGTGAATGGAGAATTTGTAATTGAAAGTGGAGAATTGAAAATGCAGAAAACCAACTTCAATTTTCAATTCTCCATTTTCAACCAACTACTTTTTCATACACCTTCATTACTTCAGCCGCAGTATGTTCGTTGGTAAATTTTTGTGCATGCTGCCATCCTTTTTCAACCTGTTGTGCAACCAATGTTTTGTCGTTTAGGATCACTTTCATTTGTGCAGCAATTTCTTCAGGTTTTGTCGGATCAACATAAAAAGCACCATCACCACCAGCTTCGGGAAGGCAGGAAACATTGGATGTAATAACAGGAATTCTGCTCCACAATGCCTCCAGCACAGGAATACCAAAGCCTTCAAATACGGATGGATAAATCATTCCTTCAGCCATTTGATAAATAGCGGGAAAATCAACAGCCGATTGAAATGTGGGAGAAAATTTTGCCTGTGGTGTATCAGATAAGAAAATAACTTTTTCGTAAATATTATTGAGGTAAAGGAAATCCTTCACTCGCTGTTTATAGGCCGAACCATTGCCAATAATCACCAATGGTATGTTCATTTCATCTCCTGCTAAAAGCAGTGCCTTGCAAATGTTCAGCAGGTTTTTCCGTTCAATGATTGAACCAACGTATAAAAAATAACGATCGGGCAGGTGATAATGCTCTTTCACCCGTTGCTTTGTTGCTTCAGGAACTACTGCACCAAACGCAGGATTACAACTCTGGTAACATACATCAATTTTATCAGCAGATATTTTATACAAGTCGATAATATCCTGTTTGGTTTGATTGCTGATAGCAATAACTCTGTCGGCATGTGTACAGGAATACCTGAATTTTTTATGATAGATTTTCCTGTCGATGAATTTAAACTGTTCAGGATAGCGTTCATGAATAAGATCATGAATAGTTACTACAGATTTAATTCCTGTTTTATGAATATTAAGGGGTATTTCATGGCTCAGCCCGTGATACAGATCAATCTTACTTTTCTTTAAATCACTTTTTACCCAGTTACTTCTCCACAAAGAAGAAAGTTTTTTTGAAAGAATACCCGAAGGATTCACTTCTGTTATGTTCTTCAACCCGTCAAAATAAAAAAGTGAAGATGGCTTTGGATTATATAAATAATAATGATGCTGGGGAAAAGAAACAGCAAGCGAACGGATTAACGTACGACTGTAGTGCCCAAGTCCTGTTTGATTATGAAATGCACGTTTGGCATCAAATGCTATCTGCATGAAATAAAAATTGACTGCAATTTATAAAATGCAGTTTAAACAGGAACATTCATATTACCGTTATCAAAAACTGTAAATGATCTCAACTTCATGATAAAAATGATTGCTGAGCGATTCCTTTACAATTTGTGTACCATTTACAATAGTTGCGGGGTTTACAGGTATTGCCAGTGTAGGAGTATATTTCAGTTCCCATTTACCAATTTTATAATCAAACGGGCAACTGATTTCATAGTCAAGCAGGATATAGCGTGATGCCCCATCAATAGTTGTATTAACAGTGGTTGCTGTGCTGTTACCACGGCTTTTTCCTTTTGATTTTGCAACCCCCGATTTTGCAGCTCTCCCCGAAGTATAATATGCTTTGTAATAATTCTGCGAGCCTGCATTTATTTTAGCAGTTGGGGTAATTTCCAGCCGTTCTTTATCAGCAAAAAAGCTGCGGCTTAACCCTGCTTCTGTAACAATATCGGGCAAGGAACCCAACGTATAGCCAGCCCCCCCATTTATCGTTACAAAACCTGCATCGTAACCTCCATACATGCCAATGCTGGTATGTATTTCAGCATTTACAGCAAAGCTTCCTGTATTATAGAAAAATCGGTCGGCATAAATTCCTCCAAAAAACTTTGGGCCAATTGTAAAATCATATCCGGCTTCAATAGTTGCAACATCTATCCTGTTTGCTCCTCCATTTGGCATATAAGATACTGAAGCAAGCAAATGAAAACCGGATTTATGATAGAATCCTATACCAGGTGAAATATAAGAAACCTGTGCAGAGTCTGTTCTGCCGAGATAAACATTTCTTGACAAATATTTTATTGAAGCTTCAAAATGTGTTTTTGTATTGGATGTTGATGCTGAATCCTGACTATACGCTTTACAAAACAGAGATACGGATAAAAAAAATAACAAGAGGGTTTGTTTCATTCTTCGTTCTTTCAAATTAATAATACTAACTTCAAGACAAGACATTGCATTAATATGCTGCCTTTATATAAAAGGCAAATTTATGTTCATTCATAAATACAAAAAAAAGCACCTGCTTTTGTACACAAAGAAATCACCTTTAGCAAAGAGGCTCACTTGAACAAAAAAAGAAATAACCTTAATTGTACAGCTTGCTCTATTTTCGCAGCAAAATTGAATTATGGAACTGAAAAATCTCATTCTCGAAGCATGGGAAAACCGTGAATTACTTAAACAAGATAAATATACCGAAGCCGTAAGGGCTGTGATTGAAGAAGTAGATAAAGGCCGTTTACGTACAGCAGAACCCGGCAATCATGGCTGGGTTGTGAATGAGTGGGTTAAACAGGCCATTCTGCTTTATTTCGGAATTCAGCAAATGCAGACATGGGACGTAGCTCCTTTTGAATTTTACGACAAAATGTTGCTCAAAAAAAATTATAAGGAATTAGGTGTTCGTGCAGTTCCACATGCCGTTGCAAGATATGGTTCGTTCCTTGCACGAAATGTGGTGCTAATGCCAAGTTATGTAAACATAGGTGCTTATGTTGATGAGGGTACAATGGTTGACACATGGGCAACAGTTGGAAGTTGCGCACAAATTGGCAAAGGAGTACACCTGAGCGGCGGTGTGGGCATTGGCGGTGTGCTTGAGCCTTTACAGGCAAGCCCGGTAATTGTTGAAGATGGATGCTTTATTGGCAGTCGCTGTATTGTAGTGGAAGGTGTAATTGTTGAAAAAGAAGCTGTACTTGGAGCGAACGTTGTATTAACCAAATCAACAAAGATTATTGATGTTACAGGACCAGTTCCTTTTGAAATGAAAGGACGTGTACCCGCACGCAGCGTGGTTATTCCCGGTTCATATACAAAACAATTCCCCGCAGGCGAATTTGGAGTGGGCTGCGCATTAATTATAGGGCAACGTAAACCAAGCACCGATTTAAAAACCAGTTTAAATGACGCATTGAGAGATTTCAATGTAAGTGTGTAAATCCAAACGAATACCGGCAGCAGCCAAATGATTGAAAAAGTCAGAACAACACAGAAACTATCTATAGCAGGTGTTATTATTACACTGATTGGTTCTTTATTCTTTTCAACCAAGGCCGTTATTGTAAAATATGCATTTCGTGAAACAGCAGTTGATGCTGTTTCACTGCTTGCATTACGCATGTTGTTCTCACTCCCCTTTTTTCTTGTAATGGCATGGTTTGCCACAAATAAAGAGAAACAAAGCAAGCTAACCATAAAACAATGGTTTTACCTGGCGCTAATGGGTTTATTTGGATATTACCTCAGCAGCTATTTCGACTTTGCTGGGCTTAAATACATTTCAGCAGGTATTGAACGGCTTATCCTGTTTCTGTATCCCACTTTTGTGTTACTTATTAATGCAGTTGTATTTAAAGAAAAGGCAAAGCCTGTGCAATGGGTAGCTGTGGCGCTTACTTATGCCGGCATTATTCTTGCCTATACAGGCGAGCTTTCTTTTTCAAAAAATAATCCCGGTTTTTTCCTTGGTAGCTGGTTGATTTTCCTTTGCTCACTCACCTTTGCCATTTATATTGTAGGCAGTGGCCGAATTATTCCAATAGTAGGGGCAACAAAGTTTACCGCTTATGCCATGCTGTTTTCAACCGTTGGGGTTTTTATTCACTTTCTGCTGGCAGGTAATTATGCCATCATGCACAGCGGAACTTCTTTTATATGGTATGGATTGCTAATTGCAGTAGTGGCAACAGTTATTCCTTCATGGCTTGTATCCTCGGGCACAAAAATCATCGGATCAAATAATGTAGCTATTGTTTCAACCATTGGCCCAGTATCAACTATACTTCAGGCACATTTTATATTAGGCGAACCAATCTTTGCTGCGCAGGTTGCAGGAACAATTCTGATAGTGATTGGAGTACTGCTGCTCGGGTGGAGGCGTAAATAAAAACCCACCTTTCAATTGAAAGATGGGAAAAAATGTGCCCAGAACAGGAATCGAACCTGCACATCCGTGAAGATACCAGATTTTGAGTCTGACGCGTCTACCAATTCCGCCATCTGGGCAACAGGGCTGCAAATGTAAAGGGAAAAACATAAATGATGAAATGTAAATCTGTTTTTCTCATCTTATTTAGGACTATAAACCATATTACGGCAAAAGCTGCCTGTAAACAAAAGCTTTACTTGTTACCAGAGTTTATTAAAAGGAATAATTAAGTAGCCCTTTCCTGTTTTTTGCAGGGAAATAAATACTTATAAATAGTTCTGATATTTATGAAAAACAGAGCCCGTTTTTCTATTTTAATTGCCCGTTTTACTGTATAATTGAAGCATTTAAGCCAACAGTTTCTTACTTTTGTTCCCGTGCTGGTCAGAATAGAATACATACTTACTGTTAACCGCAAAGCAAGAAAGTTCCTTCCCGATTATATTTCTTTGTTTATTTTGAATATCAATCTGCCAAAGCTCTTTTTCTATCATTAAAAAGGGTGTTGGTATCTTAACACAATGGGGTTATAGTAATATGTATTTCTCTTTAAATTTGATTTTTACAGCCTACTCTTTCGCACAAAATGTGACTGAGGTGGCGAAGCTTTTAGCTATCCTTAACAAACCAGTATAACATAACTGTTTAATAATCTCTCATGCAATACGTAAAGAAAACCGTTTTATTTTTTTTGATAAGCTTACTGATAACGCTGAAACTGGCCGCACAGCTTTCTTCCGATTTAAGTCAGTTTAAATCATCACAGATTTCAGATGAGCAGTTGCAACGGTATATGCAGCAGGCACAGGTAGCAGGTTTAACTGAAAATGAGGTTATCGCAGAATTTCAGAAACGTGGAATGCCCGAAACTGAAGTTCAGTTATTGCAGGCAAGAATAAAAAATATGGGCTCAACAGGAGGAATTCAAACAGGAACTAACCTCACCACTGAACCATCGGGTTCGGGAAAGCGTTTGCTGAAGGGAGAACAAACATTTTTTAAGCCTATAGAAAAACCCTCAAGAGTTTTTGGTGCCGATTTGTTTACAGGTGCTGATCCTCTGTTTGTTACCGATCTGAAAATGGCCACTCCTAAAAATTACATTATTGGCCCCGACGATGAGCTTCAACTGGATATTTATGGTTATAATATTTCAAGCCAGAAACTTATTGTATCGCCTGATGGTTTTGTAAACATCAAGTATGCCGGCTTAGTAAACCTGAGTGGGTTAAGCATTGAACAGGCAACCGGCATCATTAAATCAAGATTAACCAAATACTATCCAACACTTTCATCAGGCGATACGAAAATTCAGCTTACACTTGGTTCCATCAGAACAATACAGGTAACCATTGTTGGTGCAGTTAAAAAACCCGGAACTGTTTCGCTTCCATCTCTTGCAACCTTGTTTAATGCGTTGTATGCCTGTGGCGGCCCGCTTGAAAATGGTTCGTTCAGGAATATTGAACTCATCAGAAATAACAAAATAATTGTTGTTGCTGATTTGTACCAGTTTATTCAAACAGGTAACCAATCGGCCAATGTTGCATTGCGGGATAATGATGTGATAAGAATACCTTATACAATCAACCAGGTAGTAATGGATGGTGGTTTAAACAGAACAGGAATTTTTGAAATAAAAAAAGGCGAAACAGTTGGCCAGGTTATGGATTACGCCGGTGGCTTTCAGCGAAATGCTTTTCGTGGAAGAATTACAGGTACCCGTTTTACCGATATTGAACGGAAGGTGATTGATATAGCTGAAGCTTCTTATTCAACTTTTCAGTTGCAAAACGGCGATTCACTTTATGTAGATACTGTGATTAACCGTTACCAGAACAGAATTATTATTACCGGCTCTGTTGTAAAGCCCGGCTCCTACTCTCTTGAACCGAACATGGGTATTAAGCAACTCATTAATAAAGCTCATGGCCTAACAGAAGATGCCTTTACCGGCAGAGCTACGGTTACACGGAAACGTGCAGATTTAACAAAGGAAATCATTAGTATAAATCTGAAAGATGTATTTCTGGGAAATGATGAATTTTATCTTCAGAAAGAAGATAGTCTTCATGTAGTATCAGTACTTGATCTGAAAGATAATTTTACAGTAACAATAAATGGCCCTGTAAAAAAACCGGGGCAATATCTGTTTGAAGATTCCCTCTCACTTCAGTCACTCATACTTCAGGCAGGTGGTTTTTTAGATTATGCAACTGCAACAGGTATTGAAGTGGGGCGACGTAAAAAAGACATTAACGTATCAGAGAAAGGAACCGCCACTACAGAAATATTTTCGCTGGCATTAACAAAAGATATGAGTAAACTCGGTGCTGATTTTTACCTTCAGCCGTACGATATCATCAGTATAAAATCCGATCCGGCCAAAGTAAAACAAACAAATGTAAAATTAAGCGGAGAAGTAATGTATGAGGGAGTTTATACTCTTGCCTATCCTGATGAGAGACTGAGTTCGGTTATTAAAAGGGCTGGTGGATTATTACCTTATGCCAATTTAAACGGTGCTAAACTCATTCGTAAAAAAATGGAAGTTGATACGAACAGTATTAAAAGACTCCTTGTTTTTTCAAACAACAAAACTTCATTGAACGATTCACTCTTGGCATACCAGGAAAAACAGTTAAGCAATGAACAGGTTTTTGTTGCACTTGATCTTCGAAAAATCATCAGTAAACCTGGAACAGTTGACGATGTTACCCTCAAAGATGGAGATGAACTTGTTGTACCACGCATTGACAATACAGTAACTATTGACGGGCAGGTGTTAAGTCCGGTGAAAGTGCAGTACGATCCGGAAATGCGGTTTATTAATTACATTTCTGCAGCAGGTGGTTTTACAAAAACGGCATTGAAAAAAGGAGCTTTTGTTGTTTATCCCAATGGACGTGCAGCCCGCACAACAAATGTTATAGGAATAAAATTCCGGCCTAAAGTACAACCCGGAAGCTCAATATATGTTCCGGTTAAACCCGAGGGAAAAGGTTTTGATGCAGCCAAAGCAGGAATACTCGTATCAGCACTTTCAGCAATCATGACGGGATTGATTTTGATTTTTAAGTAAATAATTTTTACTACACAATATGAACCAGAAACAACAAAGGTATGATGATGAGATTTCGTTAAAGGAAATCATAGAGAGAGGCAGTGAATTATGGCGTTATTTACTTAAAAAATGGTTTATCATTCTGATTGCTGGCATAATTGGGGGTGCTGGTGGATTTTTGTATGCCTATATAAAACCAGTTAGATACATTTCAAAATTGACCTTTGTTGTACAAGAAAACAGCAATAATGTTGGAGGATTAGCTTCACTTGCCGGACAATTTGGATTTGACATTGGTGGAGGAAGTTCTGATGGAGTTTTTTCTGGTGATAATGTTTTACTTTTTTTAAAAAGCGAAGGTCTTTGCAGGGAAACATTATTTACAAACTATGATTCAACCGGAAGTATTCTACTTGTTGACAAGTATGCTGAAATAAATCAATTAAAGCAAAAATGGCTCAAGAATAAAAAGATTGGTAAAGAAATTATTTTTTCAAAATATAAAGAAAAATCATTGCCAAGGCTTGAAGACAGTCTGTTGCAAATAATTGTAAGGCAATTACTAAAAAAAGATATTTCGGTTGATAAGCCAGACAAAAAATCTTCTTTTATAGAAGTAGTTGCTACAACAAGAGATGAATTATTTAGCAAGTACTTTTGTGAACGGCTGGTTAGAATTGCAACTGACAAGTATGTTGAATCTAAAATAAAAGTAAAAGCTTTAAATGTTGCCAAGCTGCAACGCAGAGCAGATAGTATTGCATACTTATTAAATAATAAAACCTATGCATCTGCAGCTTCACAGCAAACACTTGTAGATGTGAATCCTGCAATCCGCACAGCGCCTGTTATTACAGAAATTGCAACCAGGGACAAAACTATGTTAGCTACCATCTTTGCTGAGGTTGTTAAAAATCTTGAAATTGCAAAAGTTTCACTTAGTCAGGAAACGCCTGTAATTCAGATAGTTGATCAAAGCTTTTTTCCATTAGAACGTGAAAAAAACTCTCCCTTTCTTTATATGATTGCCAGCTTGGTTTTTGTTGCTTTATTTATAGTATTTGTTCTGTTTATAATTAAGTTTTATAAATAAAAATCATAGGGCTCAAAAGAGGCAATGTTTAAGCCAGATGTTATACTAAACTTATTTTCTTTTATGCTGGTTGTTTCGCCCGAAGAAAGGTGCAAATATTTTACTTAAAAAAATAAATCTATGAAAGTTGTAATTCTTGCAGGTGGCTTAGGCACTCGTATAATGGAAGAAACAGAAGCAAGGCCAAAGCCAATGGTGGAAATTGGCGGCAAACCTATTTTATGGCACATCATGAAAATTTACGAATCGTATGGCTATAACGATTTTGTATTATGCCTTGGTTATAAAGCGCAAACGATTAAAGAATACTTTCTCAATTATTACCTGTATAATTCTGATGTTACTATTGAACTGGAAAGAAACAAAGTAGATGTTCATTTTTCTAATACAGAATCTTTTAAAGTTACATTAGTTGATACAGGATTAGATACAAATACAGCAGGACGAATTAAACGCATTCAGAAGTATATCGGTAATGAAGCATTTATGCTTACTTACGGTGATGGTGTATCAGATATAAATATCAGTGAACTTGTAACATTTCATAAGAACCATGGTAAACTGGCAACTGTTACAAGCGTTCAAACTCCAGGAAGATTTGGCAGTCTTGACATAGATACAAATGGCAATGTTGATTTCTTAACTGAAAAACCAGAGGGTGATGGCTTATGGATAAACGGTGGATTTTTTGTTTTAGAACCTGGTATTTTCAATTATTTAGAGGGCGATATGGACGGGATTCAATGGGAAAAAAAGCCACTTGCAGAAATTGCGAAAGATGGTCAACTAAAGGCATACAAACACATAGGCTTTTGGAAACCTATGGATGCATTGCGTGACAGAATTGAATTAGAACAAATGTGGAACTCAGGAAATGCACAATGGAAAATATGGTAAACAGTAACTTCCAGGAAATATACAAAGGAAAAAGGGTTTTTGTAACCGGGCATACCGGTTTTAAAGGATCCTGGCTTACTTATGTTTTGCAGACATTGGGTGCTGAATTGAAAGGATATTCATTACCACCAAATACAAGTCCATCTCTTTACAAACAGATAGAACCCTTTCTGCAAATTGATTCGGTTTTGGCTGACATTAATGATTCATTAAAAATTGAAGCAGAGATTATTAAGTTTCAGCCAGATTTTGTTTTTCATCTCGCTGCACAACCTTTGGTACGGAAATCATATAAGGAGCCCATTAACACTTTCTCTACAAATGTAATTGGGACAGCAAATGTTTTAAACGCACTGCTAAAAATTGAAAAACCATGCTCCTGCATTTTCATAACCACCGACAAAGTGTATGAGAACAAAGAATGGCATTATCCTTACAGAGAAACAGATCGTTTGGGAGGATATGATCCTTACAGTGCAAGTAAAGCTTGTGCAGAATTAGTTATTGACAGTTTCAGAAATTCATTCTTTAATAAAACAGAATTTCAAATTCATAACAAAGCAATAGCAAGTGTCAGAGCTGGGAATGTAATTGGCGGTGGCGACTGGTCGGAAGACAGGTTATTACCTGACATTGTAAAATCAATCATAAAGAATGAAGCAATTATCATCCGCAATCCTTTATCTATAAGACCATGGCAACATGTACTTGAACCTGTTTTCGGGTACCTGCAGTTAGGTGCGGCTATGTATAACGAACCACTTCGGTTTATAGGAGCCTGGAACTTTGGGCCTGACAATGAAGATAATCTTCCGGTTATGGCTATTGCCCGCATTGCAATTGATAAGTGGAGAAAAGGAACAATAAAATTACTGGAAAATCAACATCAGGTGCATGAAACACAATTATTAAAACTTGATATAAACAAAATAGCAAACGAACTTGGATGGAAACCAAAGATGAATACAGTAACAGCTGTTGAAAAAACAATTGACTGGTACAAATCTTTTTACGAAGGACAACAAGCCGCTGCTAAACTCATTGAATCAGACATATTATTCTACCAATCTTTATTTCATACGAATGGATAATTTTTTTAAAAACTTAAATGATGAGGTTCTCAGAAATAATTTAATCTCTCATTATAAACATAAACTTGAAAGAACTATCATTCCAGGTAAGGATTACATCCCTGTTACAAGTAAGGTTTTAGATGAAACAGATATCTTAATGGGTATCGAAGCAATGATGGATGCCTGGCTGACAGCAGGACGATTCAGTGAATCATTTGAAAAAAAATTAGCAAATTTTTTTGGAAGTCGTTTTTCATTATTGGTAAACTCAGGGTCATCTGCAAACCTATTAGCTTTTTACACATTAACATCTCCAAAGTTGGGCGACAGAGCAATAAAACCAGGTGACGAAATCATTACTGTTGCTGCTGGCTTTCCAACAACCATCAACCCAATTTTACAATTTGGCTGCATTCCTGTTTTTGCAGATGTTGAAATTCCAGGCTATAACATCAAAGCTGGTGATATAGAAAAAGCCATTTCTCCAAAAACAAAAGCAATTATGATTGCTCATGCCTTAGGTAATCCATTTAATCTTGAATTGGTTATACAAATTGCAAAAAAAAACAATTTGTGGGTGGTCGAGGATAACTGTGACAGCTTAGGAGCTACCTATCAAAATGAAAAGACAGGTAGTTTTGGTGATCTTGCTACACTTTCATTTTACCCGGCACATCACATTACAATGGGTGAAGGTGGTGCCATAATTATTAACAACCCTTCCCTTAAAAAAATTGCAGAAAGTTTCAGGGATTGGGGCAGAGATTGCTGGTGTGCACCAGGATGTGATAATACCTGTGGTAAACGATACGATTGGCAATTGGGAGGTCTTCCAGATGGATATGATCATAAATATACATATTCGCATATTGGCTTTAATCTCAAGGTTACAGATATGCAGGCAGCAATCGGCATCAGTCAATTAACAAAAGTGGATGCCTTTATAACAAAAAGAAGAGAAAATCATACAAAACTTAAAGAACGTTTTAAAGAGCTTGAAGAATATTTTATTTTACCTGAAGCAACTGTAAACAGCGACCCCAGTTGGTTTGGCTTTATGCTTACGTTAAAGCAGGGAAACAAAGCAAACCGTAACGCATTAGTTAAATTCCTGGAAGAAAATAAAATTGGCACCCGCCTCTTCTTCGGCGGTAACTTGTTACGCCAACCCGCTTATGCCAATATTCAATATCGAAAAACAGATGATTTACCTAATACGGACAGAATAATGAACGATTCATTCTGGTTGGGTGTATGGCCCGGATTAACTGATGATCATTTTGATTATATAATTGAAGTAATTAAGAAATACATCAGCAATTTGTCATGAAATCGGTACTTATAACAGGATCAACAGGTTTTTTAGGCAGTCATATAACTGATGTATTTTATGAACATGGCTATAAAATTATTGCAACAAAGAGACAGGCATCAGGATTGGATAATTGTACTTCATTCAAAGAGCATGTTGAATGGGTTAATACAGATTGCGAAGGTTGGCAAAGAAAAATTACCGAATGGAAACCGGAAATAATTGTTCATGCAGCATGGTCGGGTGTAAGTGCAAAAAGCCGGGATAGTTATGCAGAACAATTTTCAAACCTCACCTTTCTCTTCGAAGTATTGCAAATAGCAAAAGAAGTGCAGGCTAACAAAGTAATTGCTTTGGGTTCACAAGCTGAGTATGGATTATTCTCCGGAAAAATTTCCGAAACTTATCCAATTAATCCAAACTCTGCATATGGAACCGTAAAACATCTTTCATCAGTTTTAACAGAAAAATACTGCAGTTTGCATAAAATTAACTGGTGCTGGCTGAGACTATTTTCTCTTTTTGGTGAAAGAGAAGGGGTAAGCTGGTTTATTCCTACTGTAATAGAAAAAGTTTTATCGGGCCAAAACCTTGATATGACTTCAGGGCAGCAAAAATATGCATACATGTATGTAAGAGATTTTGCAGCTATTATTAAAAAGATAGCAGAAAATGAAAATGTCACTTCTGGAATTTACAACATTTCTTCACATCAATTATATAGTTTAAAGGAAGTGGTTGATAAAATAATAAAGCTTTCCAATTATACAGGCACGAAAGTAAACTATGGCGCAATTGCTTACAGAGAAAATCAACCAATGCAGATACAAGGCGACAATCGAAAAATAGAGAAGGAAATTGGAGTACTTGACGAATCGGGTTTTGAAGATAATCTCTGTAAAACAATCTTCTATTACAAAGAAAAATGTGAAAATGCAATTTAGTAATTCAGCCGAGTTGGCAAAGGCAATACGCCTAAAGTCATTAGAAATGGTGTATAATGCAAAAGCCTCGCATATTGGTGGAGCATTATCAATGGCAGATATTTTAGCTGTCATGTATTTCGATATACTGAACATTAATCCGTCCGATCCACTACAGCCAACAAGAGATAGATTTTTGCTTTCAAAAGGTCATGCCTGTACAGGCTTGTATGCTGCACTTGGGCTTAAAGGATTTTTCCCTGTAGATGATCTGAACACATATGCACAAGATGGCAGTATATTTTTATCGCATACCAGCCATTATATTCCAGGTGTTGAGATTTCAGCAGGTAGTTTAGGACATGCTTTATCAGTAAGTACAGGATTAGCATTGGCTGCAAAAAGAAAGAAAAAAGAATGGAAAACATATTGTTTAATCAGTGATGGAGAATTGAACGAAGGTTCTAATTGGGAAGCAATCTTATTTTCACCCCAGCATCAACTTGATAATTTAATATTAATAATTGATTATAATAAAATTCAGAGTTTTGGAAAAGTTGAAAATGTAATCCAGCTTGAGCCCTTAAAAGATAAACTGGTTGCATTTAACTGGGATGTATTTGAAGTTGATGGTCACTCACACGAGGAACTCAGGAATGTATTTGCCAATTGCAACAATAGTACTATCAAAAAACCTAAAGCAGTTATTGCACACACTACAAAAGGAAAAGGCGTGTCGTTTATGGAAAACAAATTATTATGGCATTACAAATCGCCCGACAAGGATCAATTTGAACAAGCTAAATCTGAAATACTTTCGATCTGTTAAAAATGAGAACTGCATTCATACATCAGCTTATTGAAGAAGCAAAAACAAACGATAAAATTTTTTTGCTGGTTGGCGATCTGGGTTTTAGTGTTGTTGAACCGTTTGCAGAGCAATTCCCGGAGCGGTTTTTAAATGTTGGAATTGCAGAACAAAATATGGTTGGCATAGCTGCAGGATTAGCGATGGAAGGATATTGTGTATATGTATATTCAATAGGTAACTTCCCTACCCTTCGTTGCATTGAGCAAATAAGATATGATGTTTGTTATCATAACTTAAATGTAAAAATTGTTGCTGTCGGTGGTGGATATGCCTATGCTGCGCTTGGTCCATCACATCACGCCACTGAAGAAGTTGGCATGCTTCGAACCATTCCCAATATAGTTATTTGTACGCCTGGAGATCCGGCTGAAGCAAAAGCTATTACAACTTTTTCCGCACGTTACTCCGGCCCCTGCTATATACGTATTGGGAAAGCAGGTGAACCGACAGTGCATACAAAACAAACTTTTCTTGAACCAGGTGATATTTTACCTGTAATTGAATCAACAGCAGATATTGCCGTTTTTTCTTCGGGAGCTATGCTGAAGTATTCATTTGATTTTATTTCGGAGAATAATGTTAATTCATCGCTTTATAGTTTTCCCTTTGTAAAGCCACTCAGAAAAGCGCAATTGATTTCTCTGTTTAAAAAATACAAACGGGTAATTACAATTGAAGAACATCAGTTAAACGGAGGATTTGGTTCAGTTATATTGGAGGAATTAAACAATTTTTCAGAAACAGAAGAAATAATCAAAACTGTTAAAGTCAGACGCATTGGTATACCAAATAAGTTTTTCTCAATTGCAGGAAGCCAGGAATATCTCCGAAAAGCAGCATCGATTGAATTAAAAAAAGAATTCTTTACTCAGGAAAATAGAAATTAGTGATAAAAAAGCTGGCTCAAAAAACAGGTATTGATGGAGCTATTGGTTTTTCCGTTTTAGCAAGAATAATACAAGCCGGTGGTGGTTTGTTAACCTTGACATTAATTGCTCTTTTTCTTTCAAAGGATGAGCAGGGGTATTATTATACATTTGGCAGCATAATTGCTATTCAGGTTTTTTTTGAACTGGGGCTCAGTGGCATCATTACGCAATATGTTGCATACGAAACAGTGCATTTGAAATGGAGATCAGAAAATGAGCTAGCAGGAAATCAAAATCATCTTTCAAGGTTATCATCCCTGCTTCACTTCTGTATAAAGGTTTTTTCAGTACTGGCCGTAATCTTATTTTTTGTTTTGCTTTTCAGCGGTTATGTTTTTTTTACAAAGTATAAACAGGAAAACACATCAGTTCACTGGAAATTACCCTGGATCATTTTATCATTGTCTACATCATTAATGCTGGTCATGAGCCCTGTTCTTGCATTTTTAGAAGGCTTAGGCAAAGTAAAAGAGACGGCAAAAATCAGGTTCGTTCAACAATCTGTAAACATTCTTACCATTGCTCTGGTGTTTTTATTAAAAGGTAGTTTGTTTGCTTTAGGGATTGCTTCCTTTGTTTCTTTTCTAGTTTACTTTGGCGGTATTTTCTTTACGAATAAGAAAAAAATATTCCAGTTTATTTATAAGTCAGCAGGAGAAAGCAAAGTATACTATTGGAAAGAAATTTTTCCATATCAATGGAAAATAGCATTAAGCTGGATAAGTGGTTATTTCGTTTTTCAGTTATTTAATCCGGTAATTTTTGCTACGGAAGGATCAGTAGCTGCAGGCAGAATGGGAATGACGTTACAGGCTCTAACTGGAGTATCCTCATTGTCCATGAGTTGGATTACAACAAAAGTTCCACTGATGTCTTCGTTAATAGCTTCAAAGGATTATAAAAAACTTGATTACACTTTCAACAAAACAATTTTACAACTTTCGGGTGTTAATTTTTCTTTGATAATTGCATTTTTTTTAGTTGTAATCGGATTGGATTATTTTAACCTCTCTCTAAGTCAAAGGTTTTTATCAATCCTTCCACTATCATTACTTTGTGCTGCAACCTTTGCAAACCAGTTTGTTTTTTCATGGGCAACGTATATGCGATGCCATAAGCAAGAGCCCTTCCTCAATCTTTCATTGACATCAGGTGTTCTATCTGCAATTTCAATAATATTACTGGGTAAATTCTATGGATTGACGGGAATCGTTGGAGGATATTTCTTTCTTACACTCTTTGTTGTATTACCCTGGGCATATTTCATATTTTATACAAAGAAACAAGCGTGGCATAATGGATAAGTTACTCACTGTTGCAATTACTACATATAACCGCAAGGAATCTTTGCTTGAAACTTTGCGATCTTTTGAGTCACAGGGAATGTTTGAAAACTATAAAATTTTAATATCAAATAATTGCTCTAATTATAATGTTGAAGAATGGTTAGAGCAAAACCTAAGCGCCCGGTTTTATAGTATTATTAAATTATACAACAGACCATACAATGTAGGAGCAGATGTAAATATTGCCTTTACATTTCAGTTATGCGACACCAAATGGATGTGGTTGATGTCTGATGATGATATTTCTGTGCCGGGTTCTTTGCAAATTGTTTTGAATGATATATCTGTAATGCCTGAAATAGCTCATATAAAATACTCAATTAAAGGATTTAAGGCATTGCCTGAAAGGTTATGTGATTCTTTTGAATCATTGGTTGATATGTTTAATTTGCCTTCAATTGAAGCAGGATATGGTCAATTTGTATTTATGTCAAACAATGTTATCAACCTTAAATTAGTCAACGATTATATAGGGAATGCTCCATATTATGCTCATACCTGCATAACCCAACTTGTACCATCTGTTTTTGCCATAAAAAAGAAATGCCATTTATGGAAAATATCTCCAAAAATAATTGTGACATACGAACGAAATAGGAATTCATACACAACAACCGTTGCAAAATTAAATTTCGCTAATATTCAAATGATAGATGCTGGCTTTACTGAAGATGAAATAAAAAAACTAAGAAAGCTTTTCTCAGGTTTCAAAGGATTTCGAAGCGACATGAAATTTTTCATGTCTGTTAAACCAAAAACCAGACGTGACAAACTTTTTATTCAGTTTTTACATGGATTCAGCGAACCTTTTTCATTTACCCGTTTTAAATATTATTTATATTATATAATAAAATGTTATTTGCCTTTTTAATTACCAACCATTAATTCCACTTTAAAGAGTAACCATATTTCCTACATTATGACTTTTTGTAAAAATGCCTTTATAGCCATTCGAAATTTTACAACCAGCTTTCATACAGTTTATTATTTCTTTTATTTGCGGTTCCATCATGTTAAGTACATAAAACTGCCCAAAATATTTGGGCCAATATTTATAAGAAATCATGGAACTTTTTTTATTGGCCAGAACGTTTGTTTCAGAAATTCAACCAAATATAATATGGCAGGAATTACAAAGCAATGCTCTGTTTATGTTGGGTCAAACGCAAAAGTTATAATTGGAGATAACACAGGCTTATCAGGAGTTTCTATATTCTGCAAAAATGATATTAAGATTGGCGAGCATTGCAACATTGGTTGCAATGCGTTTATTTGGGATACGGATTTCCACCCATTAAACTATTCAGACAGAAGAAAAAACATTGAAGACAAAATAATTTCGAAACCAATTGTAATAGGAAATGATGTCTTTATTGGAGCAAATTGTATCATATTAAAAGGTGTTACGATTGGCGACAGGGCAATTGTTGGTGCAGGAAGTGTTGTGACTGCAAATATCCCGGCTGATGAAATATGGGGAGGAAACCCGGCTAAATTTATCAGAAAAGGATAAATATTCAAATAAGTATAGGCATGACAATCGATAAATCACAATTATGAAAGTATTGTATTTTATGAATCATGTAGGCACCGGCGGTGCTGCACTAGCACTCTACGATCTAGTAAAAGAGCTGAAAGAAGAACTGCCGGAAAACTACGACCCAGTAGTTATAACTGGTAGAAAAAGCCAACTGAATAAAGTTTTAACTGATCTTGGAATTGAAAACTACACAGCCTCCTATAAAAATTTTTTAACTTCCACAAGGAAACCTGCATTCCTTTTCAGACTTCTTTTACAAGTGCGATATATTTTAAGCAAACCATTTGCAATACGAAAAATTGAAAAATTAATTGATTTCAAGAAAATCGATATCATTCACTCAAATTTAAATCGGATAGATATTGGTTATTATTTTTCAAAAAAATATAAAATACCACATGTCTGGCATATCAGGGAGCATGGAAATAAAGATTTTATAACTGCAGTATTCCCTTCATACAAACCACTTTTTGCAGATACAACATCAACTTTTATTGCGATTTCCAAATCAGTTAAAACTTTCTGGATTTCAGAAGGAATGCAGGAATGTAACATTGAATTGATCTATGATGGAGTTGAGCCAAAACATTGGTTACAAAAAAAAGAGAGTATAAAATATTCAGAATTAAGTTTTATTTTTTTGGGAGGATATGATAAAAATAAAGGTCAGGAAATCTTTATTGAAGCTCTTAGATTACTACCAGCGGATGTTAAGAAAAACATTCGTGTGGATTTTTATGGAAATGGATCAAAGTCATTAAAGAAAATACTTTCAGATTTGCTGAAAAAATATCAATTAGAAGATATTTGTACACTTCACGATTACAACCCCGACATTTATTCCATTTTGGAAAAATATCATGCCGGAGTAAACTGTTCAAAATATGAAGGTTTTGGAAGAGTTACTGTTGAATACATGATGGCCGGATTATGCCCTGTTGTTTCAAATTGTACAGCTAACACTGAAATAGTCGAAGACAATTGCACGGGAATTATTTTTGACAGAGAAAACCTTCTTGACCTGAGTGAAAAAATTATTTATTTATATAATAATCGAAATGAACTTAAACGCCTGTCAGTAAATGCCAGATTGAAGGCCAATGAATCGTTTACGATAAAAAGCCATGCCTTAAATGTTTATAATCTTTATAAAAATGCCGACAGATGATTAATCCGTTTTCTGTAATATTATTACTGCTGACAGGATTTACGTTTGTTAATTTCAGGCACAGTGCCAAACAGTTATTTTTTTATATTATTATTTTAACTGCATGTATAGAATTGTTTATTGAAGTAGGCTATTTTATAAAGCTTGATAAAACAGAACTTACATACCGAAGGTTTTTTGAATTGATATTACTGTTTGCCTCTGTTTTAAGCATAATAAACAGACCTTTCATAAATTATAAAGTTTTTCGTTACGTAATTGGATTATTCATTTCACTGACTCTTTCATTAACTTTTCTGTTTATTTTCCCATCGAATGCTCCGGTTGCAAATATCGACACATCATGGGATGAAATTCTCTTACAGCAAAAACAGATTGCACATCCGGCCCTTTCATCTTTTGTAGCTCAGCAAAATTTTCAATTGCTAATTTTTGTCATAGCATTGGTTGCCATTTATGCAAACTTCAAAAAAGAAGATTACTACCGGCTCGTACTATTTTTTTCACATGCAATCAAGTTCTTTTTGCTACTAGGGTTCTTTGAATTTCTTTTGAAGTATATCTTTCATTTTGAAGGTTATGGGGCAATAGTGGAATTCTTTTTCGGGCTGTCTGATTCTACTATTTATGAAGCCAGGTTACGTGGCTTTGGAATAGAATTAACAGGATTTACCAAAGAGGCATCACACTATTCATTTGTATTATTTATTTGTACAACAATTCTTTTTTCAACTTATGCATTTACCCGGGATAGACGATTGTACAAATGGATATTTCTCAGTCTTACTTTGCTGTTTTTTTGCATGTCGTTTAGTACACTTTTATTTATTTCCTGTTTCTTGTTCATCTATATATTATATCAATTACTATCAGAGAAGAATAAAAAATACTATTTCATCTTCAATCTGGCAATGTTATTTGGCTTTTTGGGAATCATTTTCTTTTTATTTGCATCAAATCATATATATATATCATCATCTGACGATAATTTCTTTTTAAGACGGCTTGCCAGTCTTAGGGAAGAGATGAGCGTTATTTTTGATAATTCATGGCAAGTTGAAAAAAATGCAATTGAATGGTCAAACAGGGTAAGATTGTTAAGTATTTTCATGACACTAAAGGCTTTTGTCGGAAGACCTTTATTTGGTTATGGCTTCGGCACCATTACTTGTCATGGTGCTACAGCAATGATGTTGTCCGGAACTGGAATAGCAGGGTTATATTGCTGGACAAAGCTTAACTTTTACGTAAACAGAATATTAGCTAGAGCTAATTATAAAAACAGGTTTTTTAGATATTCTATACTGATATATTTGTTTTTAAATCTGTTTAACAGTTTTGCTTTGCGTCCGTTTCATGAGTTATACTCTTTTCTGTTTGCCATTTCCTTAAGCTTATTATTTGAAAGTAAAAATACCAATGAAAATAACACTGATCACTCCATGCTTTAACGCAGAAAAAACAATCGAAAAAACAATACTGAGCATTTTGAGACAAAAAACTGCTGATGTACAATATATTATTATTGATGGAGCTTCCACAGACAAAACGAAGGAAATTATCAGCAAATACGAAAAGAGCATTGATGTAATTATTTCAGAGAAAGACAATGGAATTGCAGATGCTTATAACAAAGGTATAACACATGCTGAAGGGGACTTAATTGGCATTGTTGCCGCTGATGATCAGCTTATACTTAACGCTCTTTCAACAGTTACTCTTCTTTATGATGGCACAAGCGATGTTATCTGCGGCAATGTTATTGACTATAACGGGCAGCGGTACATAAGAAGATATTCGGGCAAAAATCTTCCTGATCTTTTTTACAGAACTTCATTAATGCACCCTGCTACTTTTATAAGTAAAAATGCTTACAGTAAATACAATGGCTATTCTTCTGAATATAAATGTGCAATTGACAGAGAGTTATTCCTTCGTTTTTATAAATCAGGCGCAACTTTCCAGGTAATCGATGCTGATATTGTTTTTTTTAACCAGGGAGGCATAAGTACACAAAACCCTTGTACATATGCTTATCCTGAAGATGCTAAAATCAGCATTGATTATGGAATGCCTGTTTTGAAAGCCAAATATATTTTTTTAAAATCAGTGCTTCAATACTATTCTCAGATTATTGCAAAGAAAATTTTGAAAACGTTTGCACTTCATTCCTCATTTAATAAGCTGATGGAAAAAAATGGGCACTATGTAAATAATGATCAAATCAAAAAATTTGATTTGTATTAATGAAAAACTGTTATCCTTATAACATATTTGCAGTTATAGTACTTTACAATAAAACGGTTTCAGAATCTGTAACAGCAAAGAATTTAGTAAACTTAAACGTACCTGGTTTACAATTAATTGTTGTTGATAACAGTATCAATCCAAATAACAATGAGATTCTTTGCAGGCAGAAAGGGATACAATACTTTTCGATGCATGGGAACAAAGGATTGTCCAAAGCGTATAATTTTTCTTTAAATTATATTACATCAGTTTGTGAGGAAAATGATATTGTAATATGGCTTGATGATGACACCAATATATCAGGAGAATATTTTCGTATTCTGAACGAAGCATTACTTTCTGAAAACAATGCAGATGTTTTTGTGCCGTTCATAAAGGGGCAAAATGATAAAATATACTCACCAAACAGCAAGAGGTTTTTAAAGAACAAATTGCTGCAGTCTGTTAACGACACGATAGAAACTGGCCGGTTTAATGCCATTAACAGCTGCCTGGCAGTTAAGTTGCATATTTATAAAAATTACAGGTACGATGAACATCTTTTTTTAGATTCTGTTGATGAAAATTTTTTTGAAGATCTGAGAAAGATGGATGTAAGATTCCATGTACTGCATACGATTATACAACAGAATTTCTTTCAGCGTGAAAAGCAGGTTGTTCCCTCCTACTTAAAACAACGAATGAAAATACGGGTAATTGATTTAATGGCTTATAGCCGAAAAAAAATCACATATACACTTTTAGGGGTAATTAAAGCGTTGGGATGGGGCGTACAATTGGGATGGAAGTACAAATCCTTTTCAGTTTTAATTACTTGCTTTAAGTATTCCCTGCTGGGATTTATAAATAATATTACCAGTACGGGTAAGAAGACATAGGGGGCAGGTTTCAACCCCCATATTTTAATTAAATATTCCAGATGAAAATTGCAATTATTGGTTCCCGAGGCTATCCATATGTATATAGTGGTTATGAAACATTTGTTTCTGAAGTTGCGCCGAGATTAACTGAAAAGGGGATAGAAATTCATGTGTATTGCCATAAACAACTGTTTAAAGAAAAGCCTGAAAATGTCAAAGGAATTTACCTGCATTATATACCATGTTTAAAAACTAAATCACTTAGTCAGCTTTCCAATTCTTTTTTATCTACAGTACATGCAGTTTTTCACAATTATGATGTACTGCTTTATGTAAATTCAGCAAACGGCATATTTGGTGTATTAACAAAATTATTCAGAAAAAAAACAGCTATTAATGTAGATGGATTAGAGTGGCTGAGACCTAAATGGAAAGGATTAGGTGCCAAAGTATTTTATTTTTCATCTAAAATGGCAACAAAATGGATGGATGAAATAATTACTGATGCTGAAGGAATGAGACAAGTTTACCTCAAAGAATTTCACAAAGATTCAACTGTAATAGCATATGGTGCCAACTTAGGGAAATCAAAGAACCCCCAATTGCTTGAACAGTGGAATTTAAAACCACATTCTTATTATCTGGTAGTAGGCAGGTTAATTCCAGACAATAATGCCTTAATAATAATACAAGAATTTATAAAATCAGCTGCGGCAAAAAAACTGGTAATAGTTGGAGATGTTCCTTATAGGGATAAATATGCAGAGAACATTAAGATGATTAACGATGAAAGAATAATTTTTACCGGTTATATTACAAATAGTGATGTTTTAGCAGAACTGTATCATAATTGTTATTCCTATATACACGGACATGAATTTGGGGGGACAAACCCTACCCTGTTAAAAGCTCTTGCTTATGGTTGTGCCATCCTTGCTCTCGACACTGTTTTTAACCGTGAAGTTTTAAATGACAAAGAACACGGATTTTACTTTACAAAAAATAATCTTCATCATCTGATTGCAGATGTGGATAACAACGAAACTCTTCTTATTCCATTGAGAGCGAAGGCGAAACAACGTATTGAAGAAAACTATACCTGGGAAAAAATTACAGCTCAATATTTTCATCTTTTCTATAAGCTCAGCAATAATAAAGAAAACAGAATGTAATACTTTACACTTAGCATTAGGTTATTATTCTGATAATATTTTTTATTACCTGCACTGTTATTAAAGAAAACAACGCACTTAGTAACAAAAGCAGTATATTAACACTAATGATAAAGTTAAAAAAATATTTAATCGTAACTTGAGCAATAAACACTCCAACATGTTTAGGCGGGAAAAATACCTTACAAGATTATCTACTGATTTCTTATTGATCATTTCTTGTTATTATTTTACAAGATTCTTATTGCCATTTTATGCTGATGAACTTTTTTCTATAAGAAATATCGGATTACTTGGTTTTCTTCTAACTACCTGGTATTTCACAGCTAAATTCATGAAACTGTATGATTTGTTTCTTTCAAGAAGCCTTTCAAAGGAACTAATTATTGTATTTCAAATGTTGCTTTTGTTTGGCTTGGCTGTTATTTCTGCTTTTTTCTTTGAGTCACATGATCCTGAGAATAGTAAACCCTTTGTTATTAGTTATTTAGCAATTTTAGCCGTAAGCATTACAGTGGAAAAATATTTAATCAGGAGATACTATGGAAGTAAAATAGCTGATAAAAAGAACACCCCACTAATGATAGTAGGTGCAGGAGAAATGGGTATGCAATTCTTTGATAAGTTTATTCAAAATGGAGAATATGGCTATAAACTTGTTGGTTTTCTTGATGATGATTATCAACCTAACTTAAATGGCAAGTATTTAGGCAAAACGCATCAGCTAAACCATCTTTTACAGCATCACGAAGAAGTTGAGGATGTTATTGTTGCTCTTCCCAGCAGAGAAGTTGATAAAATAAAACAAATTGTAAAAATCAGTGAACAGCATGCAAAGCGTGTACGAATTATTCCCGATTTTCAAATCTACGCTCAAAATACCCATGTAAGCTACATAGGTTCAGTACCGTTGATATCATCACGAAAAGTTCTTCTTGACGATCCGGAATTAAAATTTTTTAAAAGAGTTTTCGATATTTTTTTCAGCATTTTGCTTTTTGGTTTTATTTTCATTTGGTTGTTCCCTATTATAGCTTTGCTAATAAAGATCACATCAAAAGGCCCTGTTTTTTTCAAACAACAAAGATGGGGAGCTCATAAGGTTCCATTTACATGTTACAAATTCAGAACAATGAAATCTGGTAGCACCGATATTAATCAGTCAGGGAATTATGAACAGGCTGTTAAAGATGATCCAAGAACTACAAAAGTTGGAAAGTTACTGAGGAAGACAAGTATAGATGAATTACCGCAATTTTTTAATGTGCTGACTGGAAGTATGTCAATCGTAGGGCCCAGGCCCCATCCTATTCCGTTAAACATTGAGTCGAAAGAAAAAATTGATGATTATATGATTCGCCATCTTGTTAAACCCGGAATTACAGGTTGGGCACAGGTAAACGGATATAGGGGGTCGACCAAAGAAAGCAATTCAATGGAAACTCGTGTAAGACATGATATTTGGTATATAGAGAACTGGAGCTTCTGGCTGGATTTACAGATAATTATTCAAACTGTAATCAATATTTTTAAGGGCGAGAAAAACGCTTATTAATCCTTATTAAATAGAAGAACCGAGGTTTTATTCTCATGTTAAAAAATACTATCAAATCATTTTCCCTCTATTTTTTATTTTTTTTAAGTCAAAAGCATAATTCATTTGCCCAAACTATAAATCTACGTCATGAAAATGAATTAATAGAGTTTAAGCAAAGGAATTCAGATTTACATTATTCTTATTTACTATTCCCATTATCATCAGATTCGCTATATGATTACAAAAGCAATCCCTTAAAAATAGTTGTACAAAAAAAAGATTTTGAGATATGTATTTTTAATCCGGAAATTAATACCCGATACAATAGCAAAACTTCTTTTGGTTGGAATGATGGAGCCATGATACCTAATAGAGGATTTCAGGCTTTGACAACCACAGGGGTTTTGTTAAAGAAGGGCTTTTTTTCAGTTCAATTCAACCCGGAATTTCTTCTTGTACAAAACAAACAATTTGAAACTTTTCCTGAAAAATACAGCGATAGCTTGTGGGCTGTGAGATATAATTTTTTCAATCAAATTGACAACCCGGAAAAATTCAGCAGAATAAAAAAAATATACCCTGGTCAATCGAATTTGAAATTGACCTTCAAAAAAATATCAGCAGGTATTTCAACTGAAAACAGATGGTGGGGGCCCGGACGTTATAACAGCATTTTAATGAGTAATAATGCACCAGGTTTTTTACATCTTTTCATACAAACAGAAAAGCCGATAAATACTAAAATTGGAAGGTTTGAATTTCAGTTTATTGCAGGCGATATATCTGGCTCAGGTGAATTGCCACCTGATACAGGAAGAACAATTAACAATGTCAGATTATATAAACCAAAACCTGGAAATGACAAAAGGTATATCAATGGTTTAGTATTTACTTATCAACCTTCTTTTACAAAAGGTTTATCGTTAGGTATTGGAAGGGTTTTCTATTTATATAAGGCAGACAGACTAAACACATTTGACGGGTATCTTCCAGTCTTTGGAGGTGTTTTCAAAAATGAAACTACTAACGAAGACGAGAAAAAAAGAGATCAATTGTTATCGGTTTTCCTGAAGCAAAAATTTGATAAAGGAAAATCGGATTTCTATCTTGAATTTGCGAGGAACGATCATGCCTGGAATTTGAGGGACTTCATTTCTGACCCATTTCATTCAAGGGCTTACATTGCAGGAGTTAACAAAT
>DDEN01000018.1 GCA_002336115.1 Chitinophagaceae bacterium UBA1953 | reverse complement strand
AACTGGCTCGACCTGCCGGTTCGTTATGCGCCATACAGGGATAAAATGAAGGCGTTGAAGTTTTTTATGCGTTGGTTTTCGTAGCAGTTTGTCAGGATTGTTTAAAATGATAAATATTAATAATGGTAAATCCGTTTTTTGAATCAGTACTAACTTTTTGTTAATAGATTAGCAATGTACATATGTTGACAAAATGGTTTAATATATTATAATTTCAGTATGTTAACGTATTTTATACGTAAGAGAAATACTGTTAACCGCTTTTATGGGGTTATACGAACTCATTTCCGGGGCTAAATTTCTGCTGCTGGCAATTCGAAAACCTACTTTATTGAATCCGATTCCCAAAAAGGGTTCTAAAAAAAATAGTACATTATCATACACAGATTCAGTTTTAAGAATATTTTTCCTGGAAACAAAAGAGTATCCTAGAATAAAGTTCGCTCCAAAAGTAATATTTGCCGTTGTTTTGAATGCTGCGATCTTATTTTTGCTTTCAATAGGAAATATCATCTGAAAGAAACTGCTCCTAAATACCGGGCCATGGCTATATCCATTAACCCCAACTTCTATTTCTCTGAATGATTGCTCATATCCAAGCTTAAACCCTGTTGCCAGAAATGATTTACTATTGATACTTCTCACTTTTTCACGAACTGAAAGCGCGATTTTATACCCTATAAAATTACCGCCTCTGAATGAATAATACTGGTCATTGAGAGAAAGTTTGTCAGGGTTAGGAATACTTATTGTATAACCTGCTTCAAGCTGCGAAAACCATTTTACCTTATTTTTAGGCTTTTGTGAAATATAGCTATTTGAAGGGTTGAGAGCCTGCTTTGAAATATCTGATATTTTACGTCGCGAAACGCTAATTTCTATCATTTGAAGCGAATCAGCCATTTTAATGGTAGTTTGTTTACCAAACGAAGGTGTCGCAATTGTAATATGTTGGTCCATATAATTAACAACTATAGAATCGGCTTGCTGAGCCATAGTTACTGAGTTAATACTAATTAACAAACCTGATATTATACTGATTGTTTTCATCCAATTGCTTATTTAAGGTTCTATTGATTGTTTACTATCCAGATATTCAATATGTTAAAAAAAGCGATAGGTTATTGCAATACTAATATTGCCTCCCAGATTATCATTCAAAATGTAGTAACGATTATTTGGCAATGCTAAATCTGCAGAAAATAAGATCCCTATTTTCCCTAACTCCATACCTAAAAAGGGTTGTAACATGCTCGCATATAACAAGCTGCCAGAATAATCATTATTTTTAGTTGTAGTGCTGGTTTTCAATATTCCCATGCTATTTCCAACATTGATACGTGCAGGTATTTTCCCAGTATTAAAATGAAAGCTATATCCAAATTGATATAGAAATTGAAAGCTGTTTATCCTGAATTTATAATTATTATTGAATGACAATATGTTTTTTCCTGAGGAATCACTTACAGTACCATATCTATGGGCTTGTAGGTAGGATTGCGAAAACCCAAATTTAAACCCTGATATAATTGAAGAATTATCAGTTAGGTAAAACTCTCCTTCCAGGACTGAAATCCTGATTTGATATCCATTTCTATTGGTTCTCGAATTTGTATCTGCATAGGTTAAGGGAGGATTTCCATACACAGCACTGGTAGAGATAGATGTCCATTCCCCATGAGAAGATGTAAATCCTTTAATATATCCAGCTTCAAGTTGAGAAAACCATTTTGAGTTGGTTTTAGACTTTACAGAATTCACATCATTAGAATACAGTTGTGAAAAAGGGGAAGTTTCTCCTGGTTTTCTTAGCCACACTCCAATTTCCACAACCTTACTTGTATCCCCGTAACTAACCGATGTTTGGCTTCCAAATGCAGGTAACGGAATTGTAGTCTTTTGATTTCCATAGATTACTATAACAGAATCTGCCTTTTGTGCCAAGGCTGAATTGGTTGATAAACCGACAATCAATATTAATACTATGCCTGGAATTTTCATTTTGTCAGTAGTTTATATTTATGCATAAATAGCTATTCTCATCACCAATAAGGTATATTTTGTCAGGCTCACCATTTGGTTTCCGGCTAAGGAACATTTTTGTATTGGTTAATACTTTTTTAAGGATCACTTTGTTATTGTAAGCCAATTCATTGTTATTTATAATGTTAGCTCCAATATCCGAGGTTTCAATGGTGATGGTGTAACGCGGTTTTTTCTCCGGTGCTTTCGCCACTTCATTGCTTATAACCGGAACTGAATCAATTACAAGTGGTATTACGGCTAAAGTACTTTCAGCCGGAATAAAAGTGTTGGAATCTTCAGCAACAAGTATGGTTTGATTTTCTTCTTTTTGACTCCGGAATTGTTTCAGCCCGGAAATAACAACAGGCGCTGATTGGCTTTGATTTGTTGTAATTATCTCTTTTACTGGCGTTTGATCCTTTTTAGCGGTCTCAGCAATATCCGGTTTTGGATTTGAGGAAAAATCAACAGAAAGTAAAAACAAAGTGCCCATTAAAAAAATAACAGATGCAGCCGCTGCCCAATAATAGATAAACCTTTTACGGATAACAGTTTGTGGTTCCGCAATCAGGATGATTTTTTCTGT
>DDEN01000040.1 GCA_002336115.1 Chitinophagaceae bacterium UBA1953 | reverse complement strand
ATATTCCTATTGCGGAATCTGGGTTGAACTTATTGACTAATTCTCGAATAAATTCATACTGTTTCACATATTAATTTGGAATAAAAAACAAACTGATGTTTTTAGTTTTTAATAACTCCATTTTTAATTTCGGCAACGTTTGTTAATGGCTGTCATTTTATAAAAATTTCATTGGATACTTTGGTTTAATCTGTCCTTTTATTATTCTTTTTAGTTTTGATTCCATTAGCTTTTTTGTTAACGGTTCCAGATGGTCAAGGAACAAAATTCCGTCGGTATGGTCATACTCATGTTGTATCATTCTCGCTGTTGTAGCATTGAATGTTCGGAATTGTTTCTCAAAATCCTTTGTGTAGTACTCTATCGTAATTGTCCAAGGTCTTTTAACCGATTGAGATAAATCGGGAATGCTCAAACAGCCTTCTTTATCTTCCCAACAACGCTCAGAACACTCAATTATTTGGGCATTTATAAAGGTTTCCATAATCCCTTTATCGTTAGTGTCAAAATATTCTTTTCTTTCAGCTTCATCAAGGTTTTCATAAGTCGATTTACTATCAACGATAAAAAGTCTGATAGGTTGTCCAACTTGTGATGCAGCCAGTCCACATCCGTTTGCGTTTTGCATTGTTTCCCACATATCGGCAATCAGTTTTCCGAGGTTTGGGTAATCTTGGTTTATATTTTCACATCTTTCTTTCAGAATCATGTGGCCTAATGACAAAATCGGCAATTTCATGTTTGTTCATTCTTTAGTTTGTCCTGCAAAATTCAGAAGAACCAATCAAACAAACAATGAACCTATGTTAACTAATTTGCCGGCGTATTCTGCTCAAACCTTGTGGCGTTACACCTATGTAAGAAGCAATATATTTCATTGGGATGAATTTTAAAATATCAGGTTGCTCGCTAAACAGTTTTAAATATCTTTCTTTGGCATTGTATTTAAGCAATGATAATTCGCGTCTGCTTTTTGCTAAAAACAATTTCTCGGATGCAAAACGTCCCAAATAATTACCGACCTGAGTTTGTGCATATACTTTCTGCAAATCGCTATAGGAAATCTGCCAAACGATTGTTTGGGTCAATGCTTGCAACTCATATTCAGAAGGCGTTTGAGTCAAAAAGGAATCATATGCACAAGTAAATTCCTTGTTGAAACTAAAATTAAAAGTCAATTCTTTTTCATCTTCAGGAATAAAAAATCGTATAATCCCAGATTCGATAAAGGATAAGTAATTCTCTGTCTCGCCTTGCCTAGTAATAATTTCATTTTTATTAAATATTCTTTTATTAAAATATGTAGCTATAAACTCCCATTCTGACTCCTGAAGTTTAATAATCCCTTCGTAATATTCTCTTAAATGTCCCATGTACTGTGTCGTTTTTTATGCTTGCCACTTGCGGAATAATGTTCGCGAAAGGCAGGATTTGATACGATTATTGCTGCCCTACACACAAAGTTTATAGAAGTACAAAAGCTTAAATTACTCACATTAGTCCTCCTTTCCGCAATCATAATATTAAGTGCTTGTGTTTTATTAGTCAATCTATCATTGGTAAAGCTATTGGCTCAATTACAGAAATTGCTTGTTTTATTGTATTACCTGCAGAATTGCAATCATTGCTGACAATATGATAAGACAATGTATAATAATGTTGAAAGTTAATTTTTTTAGTCATAAAAAAGTATCCCAAATACAATCCCCCAAATTAAAAACCACCAAAATTGGTCTATTGATTTTAAGCCGTGTTGAAAAATAAAAGGAAAAGTTGCTGCAAAAATAGCCAGCCATTTATTGATTTTATTACTTACCAGTTCTTTTATAGCAAATTCCCTATAAACAAATTCCTCCGCGCGCGGTTCAATAATGCCCAAAATTAGTTTTATCAAAGTTGTTTTTCCCGAGCCATTTGTGCCTTTCAATGCAATGCGTTCAACACTTGAAATTTGAAAGTTCAAGTTATCTTTCCAAGGTAGTTGTGAGTTATAGCCAAAGTTAATTCCCTTAGCAATGAACAAAACTTTACCTTTGTGTAATACTGAATAACCAAAGTCGAAGTTCATTTTGTCAATGTCTGATAGGGTTGAACGAAATTCATGCAACTCTTTAGAAATACCACTGTAGTGGGAAGTTGAGACTTATCATTAGTCTTCTATTTAGCTTTATTTTTTATTTATATCTTTCCCGCTCCCTGTACTTAGAAGGTGAAATACTCATAATCTTGGTAAACATCCTGCTGAAATATGCCGCATCCTGAAAACCGAGCTTAGGATAAATATCACAGATTTTCATACTTGACAACTCCAGATATTGGCACGCTTTTTCAATCTTTAAAGCAATAAAATACTTTATGGGCGATTGTTTTGTCTCCTCCTGGAAAAGCGCTGAAAAATGGGAAGTTGAATAACCGAACTGTTTCGCCAGCACATCCAGTGTAAGATTAGTCTCAACATTTTCGCGCATATGATATATCACTTTGTCGCTGAAGCGGTACTCCTTAATATCACTGTTACGTATCTGCCGGAACTGTTCGATATATTTGAATGAAGCTAGAAAATGAAAAAGGCAAAGTGATGCATAACAATAGTGATCGCTGTGGTAACTCAACTCCAGGTTTTCATAAATTTCTTCAAATAACTGTATCCTGTCCTGTAAGCGGGAGTTTTGGGTCGACTGAATCTGATGCGAAATAATCGGTGATTTAAAAAACGAAGCTGCCAGCTTTCCTTTAAAATGTATCCAGTAAATAGTCCATGGATTAGCAGTATTGGCACCAAAGCTGTACGGAGTATCAGGAGGGAGGATAATATATTCGTTTTCCTTTATCACATACGTCTTTTCGCCTAGTTTATACCAGCCTTCGCCAGCTGTGCAATAGATAAGGATATAATAATCCACCCCATTTTCTTTCTTGTTATAGTGGTACTTAACCGCCGGGAAAAATCCAATCTTAGTAATATAAAGGCTTTTTGCCAAAGGGTCGAGTTCGGCATTCTGCAATACTTCCGAGCTGATGGCAATCAATCGCTGCCCTTTAAATCCTTGTTTTATTTGCGGCATAAATCTGTTTTTATATATTCATAAGATAGTACAAGTAAATCACAACAAAGTTATATTATTTTACCTTTAAACAGCTACATATTTGTAGCCGGTTAGATTAATGATTCCCCTCAGTTAAAAATTTAAAGTTGTGGAAAGATTGAACCGGATTAAACTGAAACAAATAAAACACTAAAATAAGTCTTTACTAATTAATTAATACTAAGCCTATTTAGACTTATTCTGCTTAAAAAAACATTCAATGCCCAAAACTCCTAATTACAATATCTCACCTTCTTTCCCTATCAGCGGAGAAATATTCTGCGGCTGGGATTCCGTTTTAGATGAGATAGCGAATAAAATTAAAAGCTCCGAAAATAATCGTTATATAATAATAGTCGAATGTTACCAGGGTGTATATCCCGATGAGTTGCTGAGTAATTTCTTACGATTAAATCCCGGAACTCTCATAAAATCGGAAGACGCATTTTACCCGGAAGAAAAAATCAGAGAATTGACATTCCCCGATGTAACCGATGATGCAATTTTTGGTTACATGACACGGCTTACATTTCATAACTTTCTGGATCCGGGGAAGGTAGAAGTACTACGCTCTAAAATAAAAAATGCAACGGGGTTGGTTATTGTGTTTGGATGCGGAGCATCATTACTTACCGAAGAATACGATTGCCTTGTATATGCCGATATGGCACGTTGGGAAATCCAGCTCCGGCAGCGGAAAAAAGAAGTTAATAATCTTGGAATTACCAACAAGGACGAAGCTCCTGGAATTCAATATAAACGCTCCTTTTTTGTCGACTGGCGGGTGTGCGATAAGCTAAAACAGCAGTTGTTCGAAAAAGCAGACTACTGGCTCGATACTAACAAACAAAACGAGCCTAAAATGATTACTTCGCAAACCTTGCTGGATGGCTTATCGGAAATAGTGAAAAGCCCGTTTCGTCTGGTTCCGTATTTTGACCCGGGGCCATGGGGCGGACAATGGATGAAAGATGTTTGCGGTCTGGATAAAACAAAGCCGAATTATGCCTGGTCCTTTGATGGTGTTCCTGAAGAAAACAGCATACTGTTTAAAATTGAGGATCAGATTTTTGAAACACCGGCTATAAACCTGGTTTTTTATAAAAGCAAGGAGTTGCTTGGCGAAAAAGTTGAGTCACGGTTTGGAAAGGAATTCCCGATCCGGTTCGATTTGCTTGATACCATGGATGGCGGAAATCTCAGTTTGCAGGTTCATCCGACCACCCAATACATCCGCGACACTTTTGGAATGAAATATACCCAGGACGAAAGTTATTATCTGCTGGATGCAAAACAAGGAGCCAATGTATACATGGGCGTAAAAACAGGAATTGACTCAACCCAGATGCTTGCTGATCTGCAGAGAGCCCAGGATACGGATTCTACTTTTGATGCCGAAAAATATGTAAATGTTTTCCCCGCTAAAAAACACGATCATTTTTTAATCCCCAATGGAACTATTCATTGCTCAGGTGCTAACAGCATGGTGCTCGAAATAAGCGCGACTCCCTATATTTTCACATTTAAGCTCTACGATTGGGGACGCCTGGGATTGGATGGCCAGCCACGCGCGATTAATATCGACCATGGATCAAAGGTGATTCAGTGGGACCGCAATACCGAATATTGCCTCGAAAACCTGGTAGGACAAGTAGAACCCATCTCAGAAGGAGATGGTTGGCGCGAAGAACGTACAGGTTTGCATAAAAGCGAATTTATCGAAACCCGGAGGCATTGGTTCTCAAAACCGGTGATCCATAATACAGGTGACGGCGTAAACGTGCTAAACCTTATCGAAGGTCGTGAAGTAATTGTTGAAAGCCTCGAAAATGAATTCAAACCATTTGTTGTTCATTATGCCGAAACATTTATTGTGCCTGCCTGCGTAGGTTCATATTCAATCCGCCCGTACGGTGAAAGTATAGGTACTGAGTGCGCAACGATTAAGGCTTTTGTAAGAAATTAAGTATAGTGATCAAATAACCCAAACCCCAACAAATATGAAACTAATAAAAAAACTAATCTTTACTTTTTTGCTCCTTATGGTTGTACTACCATGTGTAGCTCAAAAAAAGTCAGTTACCGGTAAAGTTTTCTCGTCTGACAACCAGATCTTGCCCGGAGCCAATATTGTAATAAAAGGAACATTAACTGGTACAGTAACTGATGTGAACGGGAATTATACCATTCAGGCTCAACCCCAGGATATTCTGGAATTTTCTTTTTTGGGTTTCGACAAGACAGAAGTATTGATCGGCGAACAATCAGTTATAAATGTTACTCTGAAGGAAGATCTGAAATTACTTGAAGAATTTGTGGTTGTAGGGTATTCAACCCAGAAAAAAGTAAACCTGACAGGTGCTGTTTCAACCGTTCAGATGAAAGAATTACAGGGAAAACCAGTAGTAAACGTTGTGGAAGCTTTGCAGGGAACTACTCCCGGCTTAACCATCCAGCAAACGAACTCCCAGCCGGGTAACCGCCCATCTATCAATATCAGGGGAACAAACACACTCAACAATAATGATCCGTTAATATTAATTGATGGAATGATGGGAGATATTCAGAATGTTAACCCTTCGGATATTGAAAGCATTTCGGTATTGAAAGATGCTTCTTCAACAGCTATTTATGGTTCGCGTGCTTCGAACGGAGTACTGCTGATTGTAACCAAAAAAGGGAGTAAAGATAAGCTATCAATTAACTACGATTTCAATTATGGAATACAGAAAGTTACCGCTCTCCCAAATCCGGTTGACTCATGGATTTATGCCGAACTTCGCAACGAAGCCCTTGTAAATTCGGGTAAAAAAATTGCATTTACGCCTGAACAAATCAATGAGTTCCGCAACGGCGGCATAAATGACAAATGGATCAATGATATTTATAAATCATCCGCGCCTCAGCAATCACATAACCTGTCGTTGAGCGGGGGAAATGATAAAACCAGCGTGCTGTTTTCCTTTGGATATATGAACCAAAACAGTTTGCTGGTAGGTCCTGAATATGGATTGGACAGATTTAACGGCCGTATAAATGTAGAACATCAGCTGACAAAAAAGTTCAAAATTGGTGGTAATGTAGCTTATACCCGAAACATTGTAAAAGATCATGCGTACTGGACCGACTGGATCCTGGAACAATCATTGCGTATGCCTCCGATTTATCCTGTAATGATTGACGGCAAATACAATTATCCTTCGGGCAGTAACTCAAATGCCCTGGCTCGTCTGGAAGTGGGCGGGTATCGCCAAACAGCCAACGATGAACTCTCGGGTATTCTGAATGGTGAATATTCAATATTAGAAGGATTGAAG
>DDEN01000057.1:179205-354805 GCA_002336115.1 Chitinophagaceae bacterium UBA1953 | reverse complement strand
TCTACTATGGGTGTCGAAACTTGAGAGGATTTGTTCCTAGTACGAGAGGACCGGGATGAACATACCTCCGGTGGACCAGTTGTCCTGCCAAGGGCATAGCTGCGTAGCAAAGTATTGAACAGATAAACGCTGAAAGCATCTAAGCGTGAAACCTTCCTCAAGATGAGTTTACTTTTAAGGGCCGTCAAAGACGATGACGTTGATAGGCTACAGATGTAAAACTGGTAACAGTAAAGTCGAGTAGTACTAATTACCCGTAAGCTTTAATTTTTTTTAATTGCCTATTGCAATTGCAACTTTTCCCAATATGATCTTATTTAAGAGTTTATGGTGGTTTTGCCGAGGGTGTTCACCTCTTCCCATACCGAACAGAGAAGTTAAGCCCCTCATGGCCGATGGTACTGCACCACAATGCGGGAGAGTAGGTAGCTGCCATATTTATTCTAAGCCTCAACAGTTTTGTTGAGGCTTTTTTTTGTTTTAACTTTCCCCTTTTTCAATTGCAAATGAACAAACGAATTGCTATTGCAGTGAATTCTAAAGCAGGGAATGGTGCTGCAACTAAACTTGCAGCAGAAATTACTCAACTTCTTGATAAATACAAGGTTTCTTATACTGTCTATTCTGATCAATGGCCTGATTCATTTGAACCTTTTACTGATGTTTGGATTGTTGGTGGAGATGGCACCTTGAATTATTTCATTAATCAATATCCTTTCATTACAATTCCATTGGTGATTTTTTGCGGAGGTACCGGTAATGATTTTGCCTGGAAACTTTATGGTGATGTTCCATTACAAAAGCAGGTTGATATGGTACTTGAAACTGCGCCGAAGTATGTAGATGCGGCAACCTGTAACGACAGACTTTATATTAATACAGCAGGGTTAGGTTTTGATGGCAGTGTTTTACAGTCAATGAACGCAATCCGTTTTTTTGGAGGTCATTTAGGTTATTACCTCGTTGTAATGAGGCAGATTTTTTCCTTCAAAGAAGCGCTGTTTAAGATAAAGTCAAATGATCAATTACTTGCAGAAGAAAAATTTTTAATTGTTTCTGTTGCAAACTCATCAAGAACCGGTGGTGGTTTTCATGTTTCTCCCAAGGCAAGTGTTAATGATGGTTTTATTGATCTTGTGCTTGTAAAACCCTTACCTGTTTTTAAACGGCTTTTTTATCTGCCAAAAATTGAAAAGGGAAATCATCTTCATCTTTCTTTTGTACATCATGTCATAGGAAGAGAATTTACAATCGAATGTGAAAAGGAGATTGCTGCACAACTTGACGGCGACTTTATACAGGGAAAGCGATTCCAGTTTGAACTTTTAAAAGACAGGTTTCTATTTCGATATTAAGTCAATAATTATCCTTTATCAACGGCTTTATTCATTAAAATTGCAAACAGAAATTTTTGTTCATGAATTACCCAGTCTCTAAATTGTCTATAGTTATTCCTGCCTACAACGAAGCAAAAACAATTCATTTTATCCTGAATAAAATTTCAGATGTACAATTGGTAAACGGAATTGAGAAGGAAATTATCATTGTTGATGACTGCAGTACAGATGAAACAAAACTTGCAGTACAGATATATATGAAGCAATCGGATCAGAATATTGTTTTGTATGGTCATGAATTCAACAAAGGCAAAGGTGCCGCTTTACATACAGGTATACAAAAAGCTACTGGTGAATTGGTAATTATACAGGATGCAGATCTTGAATACGATCCTGAAGAATACAATATTTTGCTGAAACCCGTTCTTGATGGTTTTGCTGATGTTGTTTATGGCTCCCGTTTTATGGGAGGAAATGCACACCGGATTCTTTTCTTTTGGCATAGTATCGGTAATAAATTTCTAACAACATTATCGAATATGTTTACCAATCTGAATCTGACAGATATGGAAACCTGCTACAAGTTATTTAAACGGGAAATTATTCAGGGTATAGAGTTAAAAGAAACACGTTTTGGTTTTGAACCTGAGGTAACTGCAAGGATTTCACGTAAGCCTAATATCCGTATTTATGAAGTTGGAATTTCATACTACGGAAGAACGTATGCTGAAGGCAAAAAGATCAACTGGAAAGATGGCTTTCGGGCCATTTACTGCATTCTCCGGTATAACCTCTTCAGATAATTAATTCATTTTTACTATAAAATATTTTTTACCATTCACATTCCTTGAATTTTTATTCAAAAATGTTTTTGTCAGTAATGTGACATGATAGTTCACTCCCTGTTTTTCTATTTCAAACGAATTGTTTTGTTTTCTCAGTTCACCTAAACCTTCTTCAGAGGTCAGTAAGTAAGTTCCGGGTAACAGTGCTTGAGCAGAATCAACTTTCTTTACTATTCTTTTGCTATAAAAATGTATTGATTCACCAATATCACCTTCTTTGTATAAATAGAATTTATCAGCCGGAACTTGTTTTTCTGTTATGAAGCGACCCGCAACACTTCCGGCCTGGTATTGCAATACATTTGGATAAAACCATAAACTCAAAAAAAGGTTAAGCCCGATGATTAATGCTAATGAAACAGCAATGAGTTTTTGTTTGGTTCCTTTACTAAACAATAAAAATAATACAGATGCAATTGTTATTACCGGAATCAGCCAAGGTAATACTGATTGACTTGGGAAAGCATATAATAAAATCAAGACAGGCGCAACACAAAGAACAATTGCTACAAATACCTGCACCGGAATCAATATTGATTTAAGCCATTTGAGTTGTTGTTGCCAGAACAGTTTGTATATCATCTTTGCAGAAATAATTGCAATGAGTGGTAATACGACATAGATATAATGAGGGAGTTGATATTTTGAAATCCCCAACGAACAATATGTAATAATAAAACCTCCGGTTGTAATGAATTCTTCTTTCTGCGAAATGACGAATCGCTTTCTGATAAACTGTATGATGTCATCCAGCAGCCCTGAAACAAAAAACAATGTCCATGGAAGCATTCCCCATAAAAGATTTTCAAAAAGGAAGCTGAAAGGCGCATGATTATTCCAAACATTTTCTCCGGTAATCCGGCCAAAACTTTGTGTCCAGTAGAAAAATTTAAGACCGGAAACGTTTTGTAATCCATTCACTGTTTTTTCAGGATGCAAATCGAATTGCTGGTAAAGTCCAATACTCATTGGCAACAAAATGAGAGCAATTACTACCAATGCAACTAAATAAAACGGTTTGAACAGATAACTGAATTTTCTTTGCACAATAAAATGACTTCCAAATGCAAAAATTGGAACGAACAAAGCAATAGGGCCTTTCGTAACCATGCCAAAACCAATTGCCGCACTTCCTGCAATGAAATGAGTTATTTTTTTTGACTGAAGCCATTCTGCCAATTGCCAGATTGCTATCATCACCCAACTCATCAATATCGTATCGGTACGCACATCATTTGTAATAAGGAATACTGCCTGGCAACTTGCAAGCACAATTGCAGCAAGCAAAGCAACTGTTTGATCGTAAAACAATTTTGTAAAACGCCAGGTTGCAAAAATTGACAATAATGCAAAAAGAATGGAAGGCAGTTTAAATGCAAAATTATTTTCTCCAAATATCTTCATCGATAAACTGCTGATCCAAAAAAGAAATGGCGGTTTATCCAGGTAATCTTTTCCCTGTTCGTACACATGCAGATAACTGCCGCTTGCTTTCATTTCCCTGCTCATTGCTGCATATTGTGAAGCATCAGCATCCATTACATCAACACCAACTGCACAGAAGTAAACTGCGGCAATAACGATAAAGAGAAAAACAATATTTTTTGTTTGCATATAGGTAATCTTAAACTACGAATAAATTAGGCAACCTCTTTGCCTGTACTTGCACGCCACAACATAAACCAATCTTCTCTTTCCATTTTAATTTTCAATGCTTCGGTTGCTGACTGAATACGTTCTGTTTTTGTTGTTCCCGTAACCGGATGTATGCCGGACGGATGAGTTAAAATCCAACTGTACAAAATTGCATCAGCAGATGTGTTGTATTTCTCTGTAAGAATTCCGGCAACTGCTGAAATGCGTTGAATACGTTCATCGTCCGTTTCTGCAAACAAATTTCCTGCTCCCAACGGACTCCATGCCATCGGTTTTATGTGATGCTGCTGGCAATATTCTAAAGTGCCATCAAGAAATGATTCCAGGTGAAGCAAAGAACATTCAACCTGGTTTACTTCTACTGTAAAACGGCTGTTCAGCAAATCAGCATGCCAGCGTTTGAAATTCGACACACCAAAATGTAAAACTTTTCCCTGTTCTTTCAGGTGCGTAAAAGCTTTTGCTACCTCATCGGCATTGAACAACGGATCAGGACGATGAATTAATAAGCAATCGATGTAATCAGTGGAGAGATTGTTGAGTGAATTTTCAACTGATTGTATTATGTGATCGTAAGATGTATCGTAGGATTTTATTTTATGTTCCGGCCTGTTGGGTGAAACTTTTTGAATGCCGCATTTTGTAATGATCTGCATCTTGGATCTGAGTGACGATTCATTTTTCAATACTTCTCCAAACTCAGCTTCAGTTGTATAGTCGCCATAAATATCAGCATGATCGAATGAAGTAACTCCAATTGACAAACATTCTTTAATCATTTTTTCATAGTAACCGGTATTAAATCTTGCACCCCAGATTCCCCATTTCATTGTGCCGGCTATGATTCTTGAAAACTTCATTCAAAGTATTTGTTTCAAAAGTAAATGCAATAATTGTAATGTGAAGCAGAATTAAAACTTAGTTTACGTAAATGTTGCGGTTAAATAAAAACCCCGACATTAATGACGGGGCTTTTAAACAAGATATTCGGGTCTTATCAGATCGCTGTAGTTTCACCTGCGACCTCGATCTCGATTTCAGCTTCGTTACCGTTTGCAAAATCAACTTTTGCTTTATGTGTACCGAGTTCTTTGATTTCGTCAGCCAGATGGATTTTACGACGGTCGATTTCATAACCTTTCTGTTCACGTATTGCACGGGCAATCATAACAGTGGTAATGCTGCCGAAGATTTTTCCGCTTGTACCTGTTTTAGCAGTAAGCTTAACGGGCGCTTCAACGAGTTTTGCAATTACTGACTTAATTTCAGCCAGCATTGTGTCTTCTTTCTTCTTCTGAACCTTTAAACGTTCAGCCAATTGTTTCAGGTTTGAAGGAGAAGCTTCAACGGCAAATTTTTGTGGAATTAAAAAATTACGGGCGTAACCGTTTTTTACTTTTACCACTTCGTTCTTACCGCCGAGTGTATTTACATCCTGAATTAAAATTACTTCCATTGTTTTGTTTTTAGTTTCCGTAACCCAGTCTTTCAACTGTCTTCCCGTTTACGGGAGTTAGGGAAAGGTTCACTAATGATTTTTTATTTCAACAGATCAGTTACATAAGGAAGCAATGCCATCTGGCGGGCTTTCTTAATTGCGTCTGTTACTTTGCGCTGATATTTAAGTGAGTTACCTGTTAAACGGCGGGGAAGAATCTTACCTTGTTCGTTTAAGAATTTTTTGAGGAACTCAACGTCTTTGTAATCAACATAACGGATACCGTACTTTTTAAAGCGACAGTATTTTTTCTTTGGCTGTTCGGTTTTAATCGCTGTCAGGTATTTAATTTCGTTCTTTGCCATGACTTATGCCTCCGTTTTTTCAGTTGCTGATTGTACGCCACTTCTCTTCTTCGCATTGTACTCAACGGCGTATTTGTCGAGTGCAGTGTACATGTGACGGAGCACTTGCTCATCACGGTGAATCTGAACGTTCAGTTTTTGGTTGAAATCGGCAGAAGCCTTGTATTCAACTACCCAGTAAATTCCAGTTGTTTTTTTCTGAACGGGGTAGGCAAGTGATTTTAAACCCCAAGGGTTGCTATGAACAACTTCGCCGCCGTTAGAATTCAGCAGGTCGATGTAGCGTTTTTGTGCTGCCTTAAATTCTTCATCAGACAGAACAGGGGTAAAAATCACCATCATTTCGTAATTCTTCATTACTTGTTGTGATTTAAGTTTAAAAATTGGGTTTCTCCCATCGGATCCCGGCTTGAGGCCAGGAAATCTGCCAATACAGATTTGGGGCTGCAAAGGTAGGCGAAGTCAGCATCCTGTCCAAGCATCAGGAGCTTTATTTTTCAGGAAAACCAATGCTTTCAGGCAAATTACTCATATTCAGAAATGTTTTCAGGCAGAAGGCCTCAGGTCTATTGCTTTCAATTGTAAAGTAGCGGTGCCGTTCCATTCATTTTCATCGATGGTATATACAATATCAAAGTTTCCCTGCTGGACTACCGGAAGCAAATGAGCTGCTTTAAAGAAAATACCTGTTAATGTGATATTGCCGTGTTTTACAACCAGTCTTAAATGCTGCTCTTTTACAATTTTACTGAAGCCTGTATCGCTGACATTTCGGGTAATAAAAACCGGGCGCATGTTTTCTGGCCCAAACGGCTCCATTTGTTTAATGATATTGAAAAAGGGCTGACGTATATCGGAAAAGCTTAATTCAGCATCCACAATAATTTCAGGAATCAGATGTTCGGGCAAAATTGTTTCCGACACCACTTTTTCAAAAGCATCAGAAAAAGCTTCGATGTTTTGCGTTAAAAGAGTTAGTCCTGCTGCGGCAAAGTGACCTCCATAACCCAGCAGGTGTTCCCGGCAGGCATGAACAGCTTCGTATAAATTAAATCCTGCAACACTTCTTGCGCTGCCAGCAGCATATTCGCCACTTTTAGTTAACACAATTGTTGGGCGATAGTATGAATCGGTAAGCCGGGAAGCAACGATGCCAACAACTCCTTTATGCCAATGTGGTTGAAAAAGCACCGTTGTTTTTCTGTTGCGTAATGTTTCGCTGGAATTAATAATTGCCAGCGCTTCTTCTGAAATGGAAGAATCAGCTTCTTTTCTCTCATCGTTATCAGCATGCAGAAGTTCTGCGTATTGCAATGCCTCCTCGTAAGAGTGGGAAATGAACATTTGCACTGCTTTTTTTGCATCATCCATGCGACCGGCTGCATTAACTCTCGGTGCAATCATGAAAACAAGATTGTTGATGTGCATTTGTTTTTCAGCCTTACTTAAAAACATCAATGCCTTGATTCCATTGGATGGTTTTGTATTAACCTGCTGCAGGCCATAAAAAGCAAGTATCCGGTTTTCACCAGTAATGGGTACTATATCTGCAGCAATAGCAGTGGCTACAAGATCGAGATAGCAAAGTACTTTTTCCTCAGCTACATTTAATTTTTGGGCAAGAGCAGATATCAGCTTAAAGCCAACCCCACAGCCGCAAAGTTCTTTAAAAGGATAGATGCAATCGTTTTGTTTGGGATTAAGAATAGCTACAGCTTTTGGTAATTCAGCATCAGGGAGATGGTGGTCGCAAACAATAAAATCGATGCCTAACTCACGGGCATAAGCGATCAGTTCAATTGATTTTATTCCGCAGTCGAGAGAAACGATCAGTGTAAATCCATTCTCTTTAGCAAAATCAATTCCCTGTTTTGAAATGCCATAGCCTTCCCTGTAACGATGTGGAATATAAAAATCGACCAGCTCTTTTTCATAAACAGATACGAGGAATTGATACATACAAGCTACACTGGTTGTGCCATCCACATCATAATCTCCAAAAACAAGAATTTTTTCCTTTTGCTGAAAGGCATACAGAATTCTATCAGTAGCTTTCTGCATATCTTTCATCAGCCAGGGATCATGCAAATGCGACAACTGAGGGCGAAAAAAATCTTTTGCTTTTTCAAAACTGTCAACTCCACGCTGAATAAGAATTTTGCATAAAGATGGGTGAATCCTCAGGTCTTGAACAAGTACTTTTATTTTTGATTCATCGGCCAGTAAAAGCGACCATCTTTTATTCATAGGTTAGTATTTTCTGTCGGTTGTAAATCGTACGAGAGATTCAAGCCCGTCTCTTATCTCATTTTGCGGAAACTGTTTTAAAATTTCAATTGCTTCATCACGAAACTGGTTCATTCTTTCTGTAGCATACTTTATACCCCCGGCTTTCACAACTTCATCAATCACATATTGCACATTTTTCCTGCGCTTATTTTCGTTTTTTATAATGTAAATAAGTTCTCTCTTTTTTTCTTTATTTATGTTATTTAAAGTATAAATAAGCGGAAGAGTCAGTTTTCTTTCTTTGATGTCATTTCCGGTTGGTTTGCCAATCGATTCGCTGCCATAATCAAACAAATCATCTTTTATCTGGAAAGCAATGCCAGCTTTTTCACCAAAAACTTTCATCTGTTCTGTCTTATACGAATCATTTGTTGTTGACCAAGCACCGGCACCACAGGCAGATGATAAAAGGGAGGCGGTTTTATTTCTGATTATTTCAAAATAAACATCTTCGCTCAGGTTCAGTTTTCTTGTTTTTTCTATTTGTAACAGCTCGCCTTCGCTCATTTTTTCTACAGCTTCAGACAAAATTTTTAGTGTAACAAAATCATCATTTCTGAGTGATAACAGCAATCCTTTTGACAGTAAATAATCACCCACCAATACTGCTATTTTATTTTTCCAGACAGCGTTTATAGAAAAGAATCCCCTGCGCTCCATTGCTTCATCAACAACATCATCGTGTACAAGTGTAGCAGTATGTAGTAATTCAACCAAAGCCGCAGCCCTGTGTGTATTTTCATTAATATCACCAAAAAGTTTTGCACTCAGAAACACAAACATTGGTCTTACTTGTTTTCCTTTCCGTTTGATGATATATTGCATTATTCTGTCAAGCAGAAGAACCCTGCTTTTAACAGAAGACTTGAATTTTTCTTCAAATTCGGCAAGTTCGTGTTTAACCAGTTCCTGAATGTGGTGGGAAGAGTTCGTCATGTGGCGGCAATTTACACCAAAAGGCAAATTTTTCTTTAGAATTTTGAACTAAAATGCAGCTTATTCTGAAAGAAACAAGTCTATTATGATGATTTGATAGTAAATAAATTATAAAAAATTTGCTTTTTAACCTATCATCTCTATTTTTGCAATAATCATCAGGATTTTTCGAAACTTAATACAACAACTATGGCAAGCAAAAAGTACACCCTTCTTTTAGGGGCCCTATGTCTTTTTTTATCAAACCTCTCTGCTCAGAGTTATGATTGGAAAGACTCTTCTCTTATTCCAAGCTCTGGTAAAGCGCAACACAATGAATTTTTACAAAATCAGTATCCTTTCCCGGCAAAACCGAGAAATCAGTGGGAAATTGGTTTAAGTGTTGGTAATGTGGCTATCAGTGGTGACGTAAACGCAAAACTTCCGCAAATCGGATGGGGCGCACATGTAAGAAAAGCATTTGGTTATATTTTCTCTGCAAGACTTCAATATTCCGGAGGTATTGCAAAAGGGATGAATTTTACACCTGCATATAATTACGGAAAGAATACCGCATGGGCAGATAAATATAATGCACCCGTAAATGTAAGATCGAATCAATTCCCTGGTGGGTCTGTAGGAACATTGTATCAGATTTCTTCAAAAACAGGATTGCCATTTACTGATGCAATGCAGGATCCGGTATATTATAATTACAGAACAGTATCTCATCAGTTGTCATTACAAGGAATTGTTACGTTAAATAATATTCGTTTTCATAAGTCAAAAACCAATTTCGTTATTTACGGTATTGGTGGCGTAGGTGCTATGATTTATAAAACAGGTGTTAATGCGTTGGATGAAAACGGCAATACTTACGCCAATTTATTCCGTGCAGTTCAAAGCAAATATGCTTATGAACATAAAAACAGATCAAGCATTTTACGTGATCTGAGAGCTGGTATGGATAAATCATATGAAACAGATGCGGAAGGTCAGGGATGGCGTCGTCCTAAATTGTTTGATATGACTCTGAAGCCAACAGTTCAAGCTGGTGTTGGCGTTGCATTTAAACTCAACAAGCGCTTAAGCCTTGGAATTGAAGAAATTCTTACTTGGACAAATGATGACTTGCTTGATGGACAACGTTGGCAAGAACAGGCAAAAGGTGATGCTTCAATGACTCGTGATTTTGATTCATGGCATTACACAAGCCTTAGTCTGAATTATAGTCTTGGTGCTAAGTCAGTTGAACCTCTCTGGTGGTTAAACCCATTGGATTATGCTTACAACGAGCTGAATGCTCCTCGCCACATGAAGATGCCAAAACCTGTTTTGGATGATGCTGATGGTGATGGTGTTACAGATCAATTTGATAATGAACCAAATACTCCTGCAGGTTGCCCTGTTGATAGTCATGGTGTAAGCCGTGATACAGATGGAGATGGCGTTCCTGATTGTAAGGATAAGGAACTTATTACTCCAACTCAGTGCCAGCCAGTTGATGCTGATGGTGTTGGTAAATGTCCAGATCCGGAATGCTGCAAAACTCCAAAGATTGATAATTCCTGCCATTTAGTAGATCTTCCTTCTATTAACTTTGCTGGTAATGGTACTGCATTAAGTACTGAAGCCAAAGCTCTTGTTGGTAGTGTTGCTTCTTCACTCCGTGGTAATCCAAATTGTAAGCTGGTTGTTTGTGGTAGTGCCGCCAAAAGTAAATCAGGTCAGGCTTTGGGTCAAAAACGGGTTGATGCGATTGTTAAATATTTAGTTGAAGTACAGGGTATCAGTGCTGATCGTGTTATTGCTCAGTACGATTGTCACGAAGGTGATCCTTCTGTTGTTGAACTTCGTGCAGATCAGAAATAAGTAATGTTTCTTTATATGAAGCCCCGGCTGGATAAGCCGGGGCTTTTCTTTATGAAAAGATTAACCCTGATTTTCAGTTTTTGAGAATTGATGAGGCTAATTTGCCTGAAAATCTTAACTTTGCTGGCTTTTATGAATTTTAAAATCAGGTTAATCGTTTTATTCAGTGCGTTGCTTATTGTTCTTGCGGGATGTAATAAGAAAACTGTTACTAAGATACTCAAGAGTTCTGACGTGGAATATAAGCTTGGAATGGCCGAACAGTATTATGCTAATAAAAAATACAGTAAGGCTCAGATTATTTATGAAGATCTATTTCCTCTGTTGAGAAATGATACCAGATTTGAAGATCTTTATTTTAAATATGGTTATTGTGCTTTTTACCAGAAGGATTATTTAAATGCTGAAAATCTCTTTAAGGGTTTTTTAGATGCATTCCCTAAAAGTCAACGAGCACCAGAAATTGATTTTATGCGGGCTTATTGTTTTTACAAGCAATCACCTAAGGTAGAGCTTGATCAGTCAGCAACGCAAAAGGCAATCGGGTTTATGCAGGCTCATTTGAATAATTATCCTGGATCACCAAAGCAGGCCGATGCAAAAAAGATTATAGAGGAGTGTTATGAAAAGCTGGAAGAAAAGGATTTTAGAAGTGCTGAACTGTATTACAACATTGGATCTTACAGAGCGGCGGCTATTACTTTTACAAACCTGATTAACAGGTATCCTGAATCAAAAAAAGCGGATGAATACAAATTAATGATCATAAAATCTTATTATGAATACGCATTAATGAGTATTGAGGAAAAACAAAAAGAAAGATATGACAAGGTAGTTGAGGAGTATTATGATTTTGTAGATCGTTTTCCTGAAAGCGCTTTTTTGAAGGATGCAGAAAAATATTTTAATCTTACTAAAAACAATTTAAACGCAATAAAACATGAGCAGACTAATAAGAAAAGTTAGTGTTAATACAAGCAGCGTTGTTGAAACAAAGAACGTTGCCGATTTGAAGGCAAAAACCGGCAATCTTTATGAGTCTATTGCTGTTATTGCAAAGCGGGCAAACCAGATTAATATTTCTTTGAAGGAAGAATTACACAGCAAACTTGAAGAGTTTGCAAGCCATACTGACAGCCTTGAGGAAATTCATGAAAATAAAGAACAAATCGAAATTTCTAAAGCGTATGAGCGTATGCCGAATCCGGCACTGCTTGCAACCCAGGAATTTTCTGATGATAAGATTTATTACCGCCGGGCAGAAAACGATCTCTTTTCGTAAGATTAATTAATAAATTGTGTAATGAATGGCGGCCAAAGGCCGCCATATCTTTTATTAAACATTTTAGTTAATTTACAGCAGCTATGAAACTAGAAGGAAAAAAAATTATTCTTGGAATAACAGGCAGCATTGCTGCATACAAATCTGTTCAACTGTTGCGCTTACTTATAAAGGAAGGTGCGGATGTAAAAGTTGTTATTACCCTGGCGGCTAAAGATTTTGTCTCCCCATTAGTGTTATCTACTTTATCAAAAAAAAATGTATTAATAGATTTTTTTAATAATGATAACTGGTCAAATCATGTGGAATTAGGAAGATGGGCTGATTTGCTTTTGATAGCTCCTCTAAGTTGTAATACACTGGCAAAGATGGCTAATGGGATTTGCGACAATTTTCTTATGTCTGTGTATCTTTCTTCAATATGTCCAGTAATGGTTGCGCCTGCAATGGATGATGACATGTGGAAACATCCTTCAACTAAAAGAAATATTGAAACTGTAAAATCGTATGGAAATACTGTAATACCTGTTGCTTCCGGCGAATTAGCGAGTGGGTTAATTGGCGAGGGGAGAATGGCGGAACCTGAAGAAATAGTTTCAACTATTACTGATTTTTTTTTAAGTAGTAATGATCTCTCCGGTCTTAAAGCTTTGGTGACTGCAGGCCCAACTTATGAGATGATTGATCCGGTAAGATTTATTGGCAATCATTCAAGTGGTAAAATGGGAATTGCTATTGCAAAGGAGCTTATAAAACGGGGGGCAGACGTGATATTAGTAATTGGCCCATCAGAACAAAAAGTACCAAGTGAAATTTCTGAAGTAATAAGAATCAGGAGTGCAGAGGAAATGTATAATGCCTGCATGGAAAGATTTTCTTCTGTTAACATTGCAATTATGTCTGCAGCCGTTGCAGATTATACGCCTGTACATACTGTCGGTGAAAAAATTAAAAAAGGAGATAATAAATCATTGGTAATTGAACTAAAAGGAACAAAAGATATATTGAAAAGCCTTGGAGATACTAAGAAGGAAGGCCAGATTCTTGTTGGTTTTGCCCTGGAAACAAGGAACGAAAAAGAGAATGCACTTAAAAAGCTGCAAGCAAAAAATGCAGATCTAATTGTACTGAATTCTTTGAGAGACGAGGGGGCAGGTTTTGGCCTGAATACAAATAAAATAACCATATTTGATAAGAACGGGAAAGAATATTCGTTTTCTGTTAAAGATAAAAGCAAAGTGGCTGTTGATATTATTGATACAATAAAAACATTGATTAATGCCTAAAATTTCAGGTTTATTTATTTCAATACTGCTTCTTTCTTTAAACACAAATGCACAGGAGTTAAATGCCCGGGTCAGGATTGTGGATGGTAAAATTAATTCAACGGTTGACAGGAAGATATTCAGAACACTGGAAACTTCTCTTACAAATTTTCTTAATAAGAGAAAATGGACATCAGATGAATTTAAACCGAATGAAAAAATCAATTGTCAGATTCTGATTAATTTACGGGAAATGACCGATCAGAATGCTTTTTCGGGTAGTATAACGATACAAGCCGGGAGGCCCGTTCATTCAACCTCTTACATTTCACCAATTATAAATTTTCAGGATCCAAACTTCGATTTTAAGTATGTTGAATCGCAGTCATTAGATTTTAATGAAAACAGAATTAATGGCAGCGATCCTTTGGCTTCAAATCTTACTGCAGTTATGGCCTATTATGCTTATATAATTATTGGCTTTGACTATAACTCATTTGCATTACGTGGTGGAGAACAGTTTTTTCAAAAAGCTCTGAACATCGTTAATAATGCGCCAGACGGTGCAACAATTTCCGGATGGAAGTCTTTTGAGAATAATAACCGAAACAGGTATTGGCTTGTAGAAAATCTTAACAATAATCGTTACACAGCTATAAACGATGTTTATTACAACTATTACCGGAAAGGCATGGATATTTTATACAGCGATAACAATACTGCCCGATCAGAGATAATGAACGCATTAGTTTATCTTGACAATCTTAACAGGGAAAATTCTAACTTAATGATTGTACAGTTTTTTATGTCAGGTAAATCGGAAGAATTGATTAACATTTTTCGGAAAGCGCCGGAGCAGGATAAGTTAAAGGCAGTTGAAATACTTTCCAGAATCGATATCAGTAATTCAAATAAATATAAGCAGGATTTAAAATGAGAAAAAGGATAGTGATTTTAATGGTAATAATATTGGGGATTTCATGTTCGGATAAAAAGAAAATTCCTAAAGAAGTTTTATCAATGGAGAAAATGGAAGCAGTACTTACTGATATTCTGATAGCAGACGCATTGAATGTTGAAAGATGTGCAAAAGATACTTCGCTTAAACTTCAGAATGAAAATGCCTCGTATTTTTTAAAAATCTACAAAGATCATAAGACAGACAGCAGCGTTTTTAATAAAAGTTACGACTTTTATTTACGTAGGCCAGATATGTTAAAAGAAATTGGTGATACTGTAATTGCTGTATTAAACAGAAAAAATCAGCAACCAGCTAACTTAAATGATTCATTAAAAAAGAAAATTAATGGTAGTAACGTCACGCAGACTCCAAGATAGTTTGGGTGTTTGCCCTGAAATTGCAGAATATTTTGCTAATGAAAGAAAAGTGCCGGTTGACAATCTTTTTTGGGAAAAAAAAAGAATATATCTGTCGGCTGGTTTTGGATATTTAACCATTCCTCTTGTGTTTGATCTTCTTTACAGAAGCGGAGTTGAATTAGACGTGTTACTGTCAGATGAGCATGTTTCTTTAATGGAAAAAGGCTTTCATAGCCTTAAACTTTACGAAAAGGGCGATTGCTCTTTTGACGACTTTCTGAACGATTGCCATGTTTTACTGAGTGGGAGAATAAAACAACAAAAACTGGCTTCAGATTTATTTGATTTGTTTTCCGGCAAGGAACCACAGTTTTTTAAGTTTGAAACTAAACATAAGGCTCTGGCCAGGTCGGATAGTTTTTTATTTACTCTTGTTGATCTCCAGGTAACTGATGAATGGGTGGAATCTTTTCTGCCAGTGTGGTATTCAATTGCAAGGCCTATTTTGTTGTTAGATGATTTTAAAGATTTAATTGAAGACCGTGTAAGCAAAGACGAAAACACAATTGTAGAATTGGGCAATGATGCGGATGCTATAAAAGCTGCTTATCAATTAGGAAATAATGATATAAAAGTATTAAATGAGGTAAATCCTATGCTGGGAAAATTCATGCAGTCTCTTTTAGACGATGCTTTAAATTACAAGCATATTATAAAAGAAATGAGTTAGTCGATCAATGAATTTTTCATTGCAAAAAATACAAGACCAACTGAATTTTTAACTCCAAACCGTTCCATCAGCCTGTCTTTAATGGCCTCAACTGTGCGTGGGCTGATTTCCATTTCTTTTGCAATTTCCTGGGCCGTATATTCCATACAAAGTAGTCTTATAACCTGCTGTTCTTTATCCGAAATCTGAATTTCGCTGTTTAGCGTGGGGATTGCTTTTACCTTATTATGCGATTTTTTTAAGAGAATGCGGTTAACAAAATTATTAAGGTAATAGCCTTTTGTATATACTTCCAGAATAGCTTTTTTAATTTCTGATGGATCAGAACTTTTTAATAAGTAACCATTCGCTCCATTTTCCATAAGGTGGGTTACAAAACGTTCGTCCTCATACATCGTAAGCACCAAAACATGCATATGCGGAAATTGTTTGCTTACTATTTTTGTTGTTTCGATTCCATCTTTACCAGGCATTCTCAGGTCCATTAATATAACATCAGGCTGGGCTTCTTCCAAACCAGCAAGCAAATCTTCGCCATTTTCAGCTTCAAGAACAAACTTAATATTAGTGTATGACCTCAGGGAAAGTATTACACCTTTCCTGAAAATCTGATGGTCATCTGCAATTGCTACTTTAATCTGGCTCATAAATACAGTCTTTCGTAAAATTAAGCTTTTCGGTTTTATTTATAGAAGTGCCTGTACAGGAATTTCTATTGTAACCTTAAAATATGTATTTGAAGGATCTTTTTCAAACAGAATTCTTGAATTCAGAATTTTAATACGACTGTGTATATTTTTCAATCCCATCCCTTTTGGATTATCTCTTAATTTCTCATATTCTGTTTGTGTCATCCCTTCTCCGTCATGATGTATTCTGATATAAATGTATTGATCGGTTTTGTTTTGTGTAAGGTGTATGAAGCTTGAATGACTGTGTTTTAAAATGTTATTTATTAATTCCTGAAGTACCCTGTAGATTGACAGTTCATATTCTAGCTTAAGCCGTCTCTTATAATCATGAAAACGAGCGCTGGTGCTGATTGAACCACTGCCATTAATTTTCTGAAACATATCATTCACTGCACTTTCCAAACCAAAATTTTTCAAGGTAGGAGGAATAAGATTGTGCGACATATTTCTGATTAGCTGAATTGTGTCGTCAATAATCTGCTTTGCATTATAAATACTCTGCAATTGGGTGCCTTGATCCTGATGAATCAGGTTTTCGTTTAAATACAGCCTTACAGTTGCTAAGAGAGGGCCAGCATCATCATGTAAATCGGCAGCAATACGTTGTCGTTCTTCTTCCTGACTTTGAATGGAAGCCTGCAGCATCATTTGTTGTTGCTCTTCCTGCATTTTTTTCATACGTAGCTGGAAATAGATGACTTTTCGCTGGTGAAATACAATAAAAACAATTAGCCCCACTGCAAGCAACAGCATCCCGAATGTACCAAGGTACACTACGTAAGTTGTATTATTCGGAGGTGATACTTGAAGGAAAAACATGTGGATTTAATCGGGGTTAAGTTTTGGGTTTAATTAAATATGGCTTATATCCTGTTGGGTTTTGCTCTTTAAAAGAAACGAAACTGATATTAAAAGGTTTCTAACAATGAAAAGAAGTGCATGAATATAAACATACAGGTTGAAAAAAGTTTTATCTGCATCTAATGATTGCTGTCGGAAAAGAAACACAAAGAATGTTCCTGCTGAAAAAATAAAGATGCCTGATACCCCCCAGAATTCTGGTTTGGTATAAATAAAAAACGAATCAGGTCTTTTGATTTCTTCGTAGTAATAAAACATGCAGACAATAAGACTTACCAATGAGGCAGAAACCCTTACAGAAGAATTATACTCAAGTAAATCAATGCTACTAATTATCCAATAAATTATAAAAATTATAAAAATAATAGTGGCAATAGTATTATGAACTTGTGATTTGAGCAGTTGTCGAAAATATAATAACAGAATAAATAATTGTATTGGTAGAATTAAAAAAGGCCCCCAATCAAATACTCCACCAAAAGATTTACTTATGAAAAAGGCAATTTGTTCTAAAAAAAAGAGACTAATATAGACAAAAAGAAACCATCTGTATTTTTCTCTCGTTTTTTTTTGGAATAGAAAAATACAGATGGGAAATAATAAAGTAATCTTGGCTATAAGTTCTATATATTTCAATGTGTAGACCTTGTAAACTCAAATATAGTCAAATTGAACTTAATTATGCCACACAAAGAAAATCGAAAATTACCAGCTATCAGTAACAAAATCAGATGCCTGCTTACTATTATCGCCAACTAATGCTTCTTCGCTTGTAATTGTACCATCAGCATTAACTATATTCAGCGAAATAAGAGGTTTCATATCTGAGTCAATGCCCAAATAAACCAAGTGCATGTTGCCCACATTGTCATAAGAAGGGAAAATCAACATTCCTTCACAATCAGGTTGTGCAAGAATTTTTTGGATAATGTCTTTTCCAATAACATGGCCGTAAGCAATATCAGGATGTTTGTCAAAGAAACGTTTAACCATTTCTTCACCCGCTTCTCCACCAATGTGCTGACCGATTTCGGTAACGTTAGTTTTAAGTAATAATTCTTTTTGCATAGTTGTAGGTTTAGAAGTAAAATTTGTACAGCTAATTTTTAAAATTTATGAGTAGTGGGCAAGCGTTGCCTGATGTTAATAAAGTGAATACAAAGTATAATTAGTTATAAATCAGTTTTTTAAGAATAGATGTTTGTTAAATAAGTAAATTATGAAACGAAAAGTTACGTTATTTTTTACGTAAAAATACTATTTGCAAAAACAAAATAACAGGAAAATTTACTAAGAGAAAACGCAAGAAAGAGTACTGTGTGTAAAAAATGTGAATAAGTGAAAACACTTAATGCCTTGTGAATTATAAAGTATTTGATGTTCTTACAAGCATTTGGAAACTTCTCTATGAAGGTGGAAATGGGATTTTGAAATGGTGTATGCAATATCTCAATGGCAAAACTGAATCGTACAAATTACGGAGTGATTTGTTTTTTTAGTCTATACCGAACCTTTTAGTAAAGGGCAATCCATTCAGAAATAAAAGGTGGAATTAGAGATTATTCACATTGCATTTTATTATTTTTTGTTTTTGATTGAAAATTAATTGCTTAATTAAAAAATGAGCAAATAACCGAATGTTTTGGACTAAGTTTATGCTGTTCTGAAAAAGCAAAGGCTTTTTCTCTCAAAAAAGGTGATCTATGGTTATACATCTAAACATGATTTCGGACAACTAGTAATTGCGTAGCAAGGATATAGCATAATAGGAGCATCAGGCAGGTTGTTTATACATGTGTTTTGATGAACAAATTTCCTCATGCCGAACTTATGTAAAGCCACACAAGATGAGATGTTTTAGCGGATATAACAGAATTGTAAATACTTGGTTTCCTTTAATGGGATCCTGTACTTTGTAATAACAACCAGAACAGTTATCTTGCAGTAACCCATAACATCATCTATCCATGTCTTCTGAATCACAAATTAAATTTGCTATTGCCGATGACCATAAGATATTCCGTGACGGGATAAAAATGGCACTTAACGACAAACCTCACTTGAAATTAGTTTGGGAAGCCGAAGATGGCAGGGAAATGCTTCATAAACTGGCGATTAAACGACCTGATATTTTATTGCTTGATATACGAATGCCCCAGCTTGACGGGATAAATGCTCTTGAGCTGATCAGGAAAGAGCATGATGATTTGAAAATCATTGTTCTGAGTATGTATGACGATCAGCAAATGGTAAGCAAAATGATGGAAATGGGAGCTAATGCTTACCTTACTAAAACCACCGACCCTAATGAAATATACGAGGCCATACTCACCTGCATGAACGAGGATTTTTACTTTAACGATCTCGTAAACCAAGCAGTATTATTAAAGCTCAATTATAAAAAAACAGTTAAACAGCATTATCCAAATTCAATAAAATTCTCCGAAAAAGAGCTCCAGATTTTAAAACTTCTGGCAGAAGATAAAACGACTGAGGAGATTTCAAAAGAAGTTTTTTTAAGCCCACGCACCATTGAAACAATCAGGCAAAACATGAAAAACAAGGTAAATGCGAAGACAATTGCCGGGCTTATAGTGTATGGCATGCGGAATAAATTGATTGAATAGACGACGGCAATTGGCAGGCCAAATCAATTAGGAATCGTAAAAACCACATAGAGAAATTCAGGTAGTAATACCGATAAAAAAACGGTTAAAAATAGCCAAATTGCGTTGTGAAATAATTAAAAATACTTTAACCATATCCTATGTATGCAATGAAAACCATTAAACCAAACGAACAATCCACAGATATTATAAAAGTAGCCATTACCGACGATCATGTGCTTTACCGTGCAGGTGTGAGGACCGCTTTAAGTATGAAAAAAGATATTAATGTCATATTTGAAGCTGATAATGGTATGCACTTGCTGAATATGCTGAAATCAATACAGCCTGATGTTATTCTGCTTGATGTACAAATGCCAATCATGGATGGCATCGCCACTTTGCCCGAAGTTAAAAAGCTTTACCCCGATATTAAGATCATTATGCTTACTATGCATGATGAGCATACAATGATTACCAGGTTAATGGAACTGGGAGCTAATTCTTATCTCACAAAAAACTCTGATAGTGAAGTTATTTATGAGGCAATAAGAACATGCCATGAACAGGAGTACTTTTTCAATGCACTTACAAATAAGGCATTGATTGATGGTCTTAAAATGAAACGACAAAGCGATTCGATGATGGGCCATGATGTTAAGCTTAACGATAAAGAAATTACCATACTTCGTTTAATGTGTGAAGAAAAAAGTACGAAGGAAATTGCAGATATAGTTGATCTCAGTCCCCGTACCGTTGAAGCAATACGAGATAAACTCAAATCAAAAATTGGAGCACGTTCTACAGCAGGTTTAATTCTGTATGCTGTAAAAAATAATATTATTGAGGGATAAGGTATTTACCGAAACCAACTGTATAACAATATGAGGCGATGCTGAAAAGTGTCGCCGCTTTGTTTAAATTCGTTCTATAATCGTAGACGATGATAAGTTACAATTTCGACGGAAAAATGGTTAGTAATGAGGGGCATGTTATTCATCCTGACAACCGATCATTCAGATATGGAGAAGGATTGTTTGAGACAATTCATTTATGGAAAAACGAAATGCCGCTTTGGGATTGGCATTGGAAAAGGTTGATTCAATCATTACCACAATTATATTTTTCTGTTCCTGTACATTTCTCTCAACAGAAATTGAAAGAGGAAGTTTTTTTACTGGCGCAAAAAAATTATTGTTTACATAATGCCAGGGTTAGAATTACTGTTTTTAAGGGTGAAGGTGGCATATGGGGAAAACCATCATCAGCATTTCATTATCTTATTCAGTGCTGGCCGGTTGAACAAACTACAGTTGTACTTAATGAAAACGGACTGGTGGCTGGCATTTATACCGATGGATGGAAAAGTTGTGATGCATTTTCCAATCTGAAGCATAATAATTACCTGCTTTATGCCATGGCTGCCCAGTTTGCCAAACTTCAGCAGTGGAATGAGGCCATTCTGTTAAACCAGAATAATCATATTTGTGATGCAACAATTGCCAATGTTTTTTTTATAAAAGATGGTATTATTCATACACCTCGTTTAAAAGAGGGTTGTGTGGCAGGCGTTATGAGAAATTATCTTATAGAAAAGCTGGATGTTAAAGAAGGCTCTTTTATGATCGAAGATCTGTTACATGCTGATGAATTGTTTTTAACCAATGCCTTTAATGGTATGCGCTGGGTTAAATCTTTAGGTAATAAATCTTACACATGCAGGGAAGCAGCAATTATATTTAAAGAACAAATTTCTCCTTTGTTTTCCTGAACAATCAGTAGCCCTTTTTGTTATACAATTCATGTCTTCTCAAAAAGTAAATATCTGCTGGTTTCGTCGTGATTTACGATTGCATGATCATGCAGCATTATACCACGCATTAAAAAGCGGTTTACCTGTTGTTACTGTATTTGTTTTTGATCGAACAATTCTTGACCAGTTGGAAGATCGTCATGATAAAAGAGTTGACTTTATTCACCGGGCGCTTTCCGTGATGCAGGAACAACTTGTTGCAATGGGAAGCTCTCTTGAGGTTTATCATGGTACAGCACTTGAGATGTTTTATCAGTTAAGCTCAAAGTATGATATTGACCAGATTTTCGCAAATCATGATTACGAACCTTATGCAAAGGAGAGAGATGAGGAAATACACCTGTTTTTAAACAGGCAGGATATTGCATTTCATACATATAAAGATCAGGTTGTTTTTGAGAAAGATGAGGTTCTGAAAGATGATGGAAAGCCTTATACTGTGTTTACTCCTTACAGTAAAAAATGGAAAGCTGTTCTCAAAGAGTTTTATTTAAAAAGTTATCCTACTGAAAAGTATTTCGAACACTTCTTTAAGCAGTCACCCGTTGTAATTCCAACATTGCAGCAAATTGGTTTTCAAAAAACAGAGCTGCAATTTGAAAAACCTTTTATCAGGGATGAGCTGATCAGAAAATATAAAGAGCAGCGGGATATTCCTTCAGCAAATGGAACAACTCGTTTAAGTGTACATCTCCGGTTTGGAACAATCAGCATTCGTGAACTGGCCAGGCATACGGCACAAATGAGTGAGACTTTTTTGAATGAACTTATTTGGCGGGATTTTTATCATATGATTCTGTGGCATTTCCCACAAGTAGGTGCAGGAAAATCGTTCAGGGCTGAATATGATTTTATACAGTGGAGAAATAATGAAGAAGAGTTTCAAAAGTGGTGTAATGGTCAAACGGGTTACCCGATTGTAGATGCGGGAATGAGAGAGCTGAACGCAACCGGCTTTATGCACAACCGTGTACGTATGATTGTTGCTTCTTTCCTAACAAAGCATTTGCTGATTGACTGGCGTTGGGGCGAAGCTTATTTTGCAAAAAAACTTCTTGATTTTGATCTGGCAGCAAATAATGGAGGATGGCAGTGGGCTGCGGGGAGTGGTTGTGATGCAGCTCCATATTTCCGGGTTTTTAATCCATATCTTCAAACGAAGAAGTTTGATGCTGAATTAAACTATATACGAAAATGGGTGCCGGAATTTGAAGGGTTTAATTATCCAAAGCCAATAGTTGAACATGAATTGGCAAGGAAACGATGTTTGCGAACTTATGCTGAGGTACTGAAAAAATAATTTTACTGGGCAGCCACAACTTTCATCATTTGTTCAACTGCATTCATTCCTTCTTCCCCTAAGTCAAGCGAATAGTGGTTAACATATAAATCTATGTGCTGGCGCATTACATCTTCACTCATTTCCTGCGAATGCTGTTTTACATAATCAGTAATAAGCGGGTAATGCTCAAAGGCATATTGAAGACTTTTAAAAATCAACTGCTCCACTTTTTTCTGAACAGTTTCATCAATGCGTTTATTTGCAATGATTCCGCCTAAGGGAATCGGAAAGCCTGTTGTTTTTTCCCAGTATTCGCCAAGATCAATCAGCTTCACCAATCCTTTCTGCTGGTAGGTAAAACGGTTCTCATGAATGATTACGCCTGCATCAACTTTGCCGCTCAATACAGCTTCTTCAATTTCATGAAAAATCATGAACTGTTTGTTTTTAGCCTGCGGAAATGCCTGTGAAAAGAGAAAATGTGCAGTTGTGTTTTTTCCTGGAACAGCAATTGAAAGATGTTTTATTTCTTCTTCAAAATTTTCTATTGTACGTTTGGAAATAAGCAATGGTCCTACACCTTTGCCTAAAGCGCCACCGCTTTTCAGTAAATTATAATTATTCAGTACAAGTGGATAAACACCATAGCTGATTTTTGAAAAATCAAGTTTGCCCTGCAATGCCCACTCGTTAAGTGTTTGCACATCTTCAAGTACAGCATCAAATTCCAGCCCTTCCGTATCAATTTTGTTGTTCACCAATGCATCAAAGATGAATGTATCGTTTGGACATGGTGAAAAACCGATGGTTAATTTCATTTTCTATCTGTGTTAAAGGCTTTCAACAAACCTTGTTAATTCAATATTTAACTGTTCAACAGCTTCCTTTACTTTCCATTTCTTTTTGTTGCGTTCGCCCACATAATTTGAAATGCTCCTAATCTGCAGGAAAGGAATGTTTTCTTTTATACAAACAAAATGCAGTGCAGCACCTTCCATACTTTCAATTGCTGCTTTGTATTTCAATTGGTAAAGTTCGGCAGTTTTTTTTGAACTGGTTACCTGGTTTACAGTTACACCACTTACTTTTTTGAGTTTAGTTCTTTTGAGGTATTCGGAAGATGGATTAACGAGTTTCTTTTTGCTGAATGGAGATTGATTGGATGCAATCAGGTTCAGATCAAACACATCTTTGTAACCATCTTTTTCCTGCACACCAAGATCAGCCATTACTTCATCTTTTACCACCACTACATCACCTAACTGTAATTTTGATGTAAAGGAACCTGCAATGCCAGCCATGACAACAACATCGGGTCGCTTCATCTGCAAATATTTCATTAAAGCATAAGTTGTATTTACCTGGCCAACACCGCCAATAACAAATTCAAGCTGCAGATCGAGATGATCAAGCTTATTGCTGTTGCGGCAATATTCAATAAAAGGCTTTATTTCAAAAATGGTGGATGAAAGTACGAGGCAGTTCATCTTTTTTTAGCAAGAATAGTCAAAAATCGGGATACCTGTAAAATGCTTTAATCTCATTAACTTTGCGCCTCATTTTTCCTCCGCCCAATTGCTGTGAGGAAAGCAAATAAGTGAAGCATGGTTTACTTAACACGACTTGAACATTTTAATGCAGCCCACAAACTTTTCAATCCTAACTGGAGCCGTGAAAAAAATGAAGCTGTTTTTGGTATTTGTGCCAATGAAAACTGGCATGGACACAACTTTGATTTGTATGTAACTGTAAAAGGAAAGGTTGACCCCGATACCGGTTTTTTATTTGATGTAAAAAAACTAAGTGAGCTGATAAAAGTTCATGTGGTTGAAAAGCTCGATCATAAAAACCTGAACCTTGATGTTAATTTTATGCGGAACAAAATGTGTTCAACCGAAAATCTTGCTGTTGCTATCTGGCAGCAGTTAGCTCCGCATTTACCGGAAGGCGTATATCTTCATTGTGTAAAACTTTACGAAACACCACGTATTTACGTAGAATATTTTGGTGAGTAAACTTTTTACGCAGTAACTTGTTATAGTTTACTTTATCTGTTCATTCTTATAACATCAAATGCAAAAGAAGGTATCTATTTTCAGACACGAACATTTTAATGCAGCTCACAGATTGTATAATCCTTCATGGAGCAATGAAAAAAATGATGCCGTGTTTGGTAAATGCAATAACCCTTCTTTTCATGGGCATAATTATGAACTAGTTGTTAAGGTAACCGGTGTACCTGATGCTGAAACAGGTTATGTGATGGATATGAAAGAACTGAGCGAACTGATTCAACGGGAAATACATAGCAGGTTCGATCATAAAAATCTGAACCTTGATACGGAAGAATTTAAACAACTTAACCCCACAGCAGAAAATATTGCAATTGCGATTTATGATTTACTAAGGCCACATATTGCTGCTGATAAGGATATGCAGGTGCGTTTGTATGAAACGCCCAGGAATTTTGTTGAATATCCTGTGTAAAGAAAGTTGAATAGAGATACCCGGTACAAGAGTGCGACGCCAATGCAGATGAAGAATGAACTAAAGCTTGTAACAAAATAATAACCATATACTATTTTATGGCTTACAAAAAAACAGAACAGTACGACGAAGAAATTACTTCCGGTTTAATAACAAACTACAGAAATGCAATTGCATTACTTGGTGAAGATGCCGATCGTGAAGGTTTGCTGAAAACACCTGAACGTGTAGCAAAGGCAATGCAATTTATGACACAGGGCTATCACATGGATGCCAAAGCAATTCTTGAAAGCGCTAAGTTTCATGAAGAGGTAAGTGAGATGGTAATTGTAAAAGATATAGAGCTGTACAGCATGTGCGAACATCATATGCTTCCTTTTTTTGGTAAAGCACATATTGCATATATTCCTAACGGATGGATTACCGGTTTAAGCAAACTTGCAAGAGTGGTAGATGTTTATTCACGCAGGTTACAGGTGCAGGAAAGATTAACTACTCAGATATTAAATGCTATTGATGAATCGTTGAATCCGTTAGGCGTTGCAGTTGTAATTGAAGCGCAGCATTTGTGTATGATGATGCGTGGTGTGCAGAAACAAAATTCAGTTACAACCACATCAGCTTTTTCAGGGGTATTTCAGAAAGAACCTACGAGAAGTGAATTTCTGAAACTGATTTCTGGAAAGTTCAGTTAAAACTGATTATTTTCATAAAAAGAAGTCTGTTGTAATTAATGCAACAGACTTCTTTATTTTTGGCGAATAAATATTTATTATGAAACACGCATTTGTATTTCCGGGACAGGGTTCTCAATTCAGTGGAATGGGAAAGAATTTATTTGATGGAAGCGTTTCGGCTCAAAAACTTTTTGAACAGGCAAATGAAATATTGGGATTTCGTATTTCTGAAATTATGTTTTCAGGAACAGATGAAGATCTGAAGCAAACCAATGTTACACAGCCTGCCGTATTTCTTCATTCAGTTATTGCATATAAAAGCATTGGAAGTGCAAAACCGGATATGGTTGCCGGTCACTCGCTCGGTGAGTTCAGTGCATTGGTTGCAAACGGTGTGTTGAGTTTTGCAGATGCATTGCAACTTGTAAGTGTACGTGCAACAGCTATGCAGAAAGCTTGTGAAAAAAATCCCTCAACAATGGCTGCAGTACTTGCTTTAGCTGATGAAAAAGTGGAAGAAATATGCAAACAGGTACAGGATGAAACAAGCGAAATTGTTGTGCCTGCCAATTTCAATTGTCCCGGACAATTGGTAATCAGCGGTTCATTAAAAGGAATTGAAATTGCCTGCGAAAGAATGAAAGCAGCCGGTGCAAAGAGAGCATTGGTGTTACCGGTTGGTGGTGCATTTCACAGCCCGTTAATGGTACCGGCAAGGGAAGAATTAAAAGCAAAAATTGAGAGTACGAATTTTTATGCGCCGCAATGTGCTATTTACCAAAACGTAGTAGCAAAAGCTGTACTTGATAAGGATGAAATAAAACAAAACCTGATTGATCAGTTAACAGGTGCAGTACGCTGGACACAAAGTGTACAGGCAATGATTGCTGATGGTGCAAGTAAGTTTACAGAAGTTGGTCCGGGTAAAGTGTTACAGGGCCTGGTGCAGAAGATTAATAAAGAGATGATTGTTGAAGGCGTAAGCTAAAAACTAAAATCAATTATAAAGAAAAGGGATCAGATTTCTGATCCCTTTTCTTATTTATAAACTGATGCTGACGTTGACCCATTCGGGATCAAAAGATGCATTGTATTTTTTATAAAAATTAATTGCCGGTTCATTCCATTCCAGTACCTGCCATGTAATGCCATTGAAACTTTTTTCTTTTGCTTCAATAATAAGCCGATCCATTAACAGTTTGCCAATTCCTTTGCCTCTTGCTTCTTCGGTTACTAGAATATCTTCTAAATACATACGCTGACCTTTCCAGGTTGAATAACGGATATAATACAAAGCAAAGCCAAGAACAATATTATTTTCTTCTGCTACAAATGCCCACCAAACAGGGTTACTGCCAAATCCGCTTTCTTCAAAATGCTGTAATGTAACAGTTACTTCCAGCGGTGCTTTTTCATACACAGCAAGTTCGGTTACTAATTCAAGTAACCTGGGACAATCTTTTTTTTCTGCTCTTCTTATAATCATTCGTTCCTATTTTTTTCTTGTTGCTTTAAATGTTCCGTTAGGTTGAATAAAATACAATGCAGTTGTTTCTCCATTCGTATCTTTTTCAAATCTTACACTGAAGCCGCTCAGTATTTTAAAATTGAACAGATCTTTTTTAATGGGCAGCAATTCATAATCGGGCTGACCCGGAACCAGCACCATTAATGTTTTTTCGCCTTTGATATAAACCTTTGCCAGCATGCCCGGCAATTGATATTCGCCTACATATTTTTCAAGATCGGCTTTGCTTACTTCAATGGTTTCAATTTTCTTTTTAAACACGATGTCTTTTACTCCTGCCTGCATGGGTAATGATAACGATTCAATATCGCCTTTTACATTAATGCTGAACAAACCTTTCATCGCATCATTTTCATCTGCATCCATACCGTCATCAACAGGAATGAAATTAAAGTAATCGTAATGATAATGTTTTACTTTAAATGTTAATCCGTTGAATTTTGCAGTAAGCGTGTCTTTGTTTGATTCAATTAAAATTGTTCCGTAACCTTCATTGGTATAAGTACCGGTATAATCATTTATTCCATGCGATGGTTTTGTTCCAAGCTTACGTTGAGTACTATCGGCTTTAATGAGTTCTTTTGCCGCAGCAATATTTTTTTCATAAGCGGAACGTTGAATGTGCTGCCAGTCTTTATATTTCAAACCAAGAAGCCTGTCGGCAATGTTATTTCGGATAATGCCGGGAACAGCAGAGCCGTTCTGATTCACTGAAACAAAAATGCCGATACTGTCTGATGGAAAGAAACTGGTGCTTGTACTAAAGCCATCAATATTTCCTCCATGCTCAACACGGTAATGACCACGGTAATTTGCAAGAAACCAAGCAATACCATAATTACTAAAGAATACATCAGGTTGTTCTTTTGATGGTAACCCGGCACCGATAATCATTTGTGAACTGATAGCCTGGTTATAATAAGTTGCAGGTATAATTTCCTTGCCGTTAAACTTGCCTCCGTTAATCCACATCATTACCCAGTTAGCCATGTCTTTTGCATTGGAGTTAATTGCACCTGCAGGAGCAAACGCATCAATATTGGCAAATTTCATTTTCTTAATTGAGCCATCTTTTTCTTTATAGCCAAACGAATAATCATCTGCTTTTTCATAATCAATCATGGATGTGTTGCTCGATGTCATGCCAAGCGGAGTGAACAATTTTTCTCTGATTTGTTCTTCCCAGCTTTTTCCATAAATTTTCTGTGCAAGTACACCTTGTGCAAGAAACATAAAATTGTTGTATTGCCATGCCTGTCTTAGTGGTGCTGTTGGTTCAAAGAAACGTATGATGTATAATAAACTGTCACGGCTTGACTTTGCTCCGTACCACGCAAGATCATGACGGGGAAGACCTGTGCGGTGGCACATCATATCTCTTGTAGTAACATTGTTATTCAGTTCATCATTAATAAAACGAAGCTCGGGTAAGTATTGCGTAACGGGTTTATCAATATCAAGTTTCCCTTCTTTTATTGCAAAACTCAGTAATGATGAAGTAAATGCTTTGGTGCAACTGCCAATTGCAAACAACGTATTTTCAGTAGCCGGAATTTTGTTTTCATAGTCTTTATAACCAAATCCTTTGGTCATAAGTATTTTGTTTTTTTCAACTACTGCAACTGTAACACCGGCTGCATTCCACTCTTTTAAAACCCGGGTAATGAACGTGTCAATTCCTGCAAGACGTTTGTCTGTTGTTTGAGCATTCAGCATCTGCTGCAAAATGACCAGTAATGAAATCATGAAAATCTTTTTCATGTGGTTGTTTTTTATTGCCGGCGAGTTACCAAAAGATACCGGCGTTTAAAATTAAATTGTACTTAAGGCTTGTTCAAAATCTGCAATTAAATCTTTAATATCTTCTATTCCAACTGAAATACGCAATAAATTGTCAGGTGTGGGTGATGTTACGCCTTCAATTGAATTGCGATGTTCAATTAAACTTTCAACACCGCCAAGACTTGTTGCATGAGTAAATAATTTTAAAGATGATGCAAGTTTTAATGCAGTTGAACGATCACCTTTAACAAGAATCGACAGCATTCCTCCAAACCCATTGCTCATTTGTTTTGCTGCTATTTCATGTTGCGGATGCGAAGGCAGTCCGGGATATAAAACCCGCTCAATTTTTTCATTGCTTTCGAGATATTGTGCAAGTTGCATAGCATTGTTTGCATGTATGGGCATACGTGCAACAAAGGTTGTGAGGCTTCTGCACAGTAACCAGCAATCGAACGGTGAAGGAACTGCACCAGCCAGTTTCTGACTTGTTTTTATAAAAGTATAACGCTCATTATTCTCTTTAAAAATCAAGGCACCTCCAAGAATGTCACTGTGTCCGCCAAGATATTTGGTAGTTGAATGCAATACAATATCAACTCCCAGTTCAATTGGTCGTGTATAAAAAGGTGTTGCCCATGTATTATCTGCAACGGTAAAACAATCATGTTCCTTTGCAATTTCAACAGCGGCTGCAATATCTGTTACTTTGATTAATGGGTTTGACGGCGTTTCTATCCAAACTAATTTTGTATGAAGCTTAAAAGCTGCCTTGAGTTTGTTTAGATCGCACATGTCAACCAAACTATAGGTGAGGCCGAAACCTGAAAACATGCTGTCAAGAATACTTCGTACTGAAAAATAAGTGTCATCCGGCAGTATAATATGATCGCCGCTTTTCAAACTCTGAAAAACAGCAGTTGCTGCAGCAAGGCCCGATGAAAAACTTACACAAGCTGTGCCGTTTTCCATTTTTGCAAGTTTGCTTTCAAGCGAATGACGATTGGGGTTATCATACCTTGAATAGAGATACCCGCTGGGATAATTGATGCCATCTTCACCTCTTTCAAACGTTGTGGAAAGTACAATGGGCGACATTACTGCACCACTATTATCTTTTATATTGTCTTCGTGAATAATTCTTGTGGAAAATTCCATATAGCCGTTGATTTTAATAAAATTAAGTATTCCTGAAAGGAGTTGTTTGTTTACTTGATGAATGAATAAAATTATTGCACAGATGGCATTTTCTACGGCAATAAAAAAGCGATCTCTTTATAAGATCGCTTTGTAAATAATCTGTATCATTTTTTAATTCGAATCATAAGCCCACTTTACCCAAATTGCACCCCAGGTAAAACCTCCGCCAAAAGCTGCCAGAACAATATTGTCGCCTTTGTGCAGTTGTTTTTCCCATTCCCACAAACAAAGCGGAATGGTTGCTGCCGTGGTATTTCCATATTTCCCAATATTAATCATCACTTTTTCTTTTGGCAGCCCCATGCGGTTGGCGGTTGCATCAATAATACGCAGATTTGCCTGGTGTGGAACAAGCCATGAAATGTCTTCAGCTTTCAAATTATTTTTTTCCATTAATTCTGCACTCACATCAGCCATTCCTTTCACCGCAAACTTAAACACCTGCTGACCTTCCTGGTAAGCAAAATGTTCACGATTGGTAACGGTTTCAATTGATGCTGGTTTTAAACTTCCGCCCGCTTTCATGTGTAAAAAGTTTCTTCCGGCTCCGTCGGTTCGCAGAATGCTGTCCTGTATGCCATACCCTTCTTCATTTGCTTCAAGCAAAACACAGGCAGCACCGTCGCCAAACAACACACATGTATTACGATCGGTGTAATCAATAATTGAACTCATTTTATCTGCACCGGCTACTACGACTTTTTTATAACGTCCGGTTTCAATAAAAGAAGCTCCCGTACTCAAAGCAAATAAAAATCCGCTGCAGGCTGCGCTTAAATCAAAGCCCCACGCATTGCTTGCTCCAATTTTATCGCACACAATATTTGCTGTTGCCGGAAACACCATGTCAGGTGTTACAGTGGCTACAATTAAACAATCAATTTCTTTGGGATCAATACCACGCTTTTTGCAGAGATCAAGAACTGCAGGTGCAACCATATCAGAAGTTGCTAAACCTTCACCTTTTAAAATTCTTCTTTCAGAAATACCTGTTCTTGTGCGGATCCATTCATCGTTTGTATCAACCATTTTTTCGAGATCGAAATTCGTTAACCTGTCTTCCGGAACCCATCCTGCAACTGCAGTAATTGCAGCGGTAATTTTTTGGCTCATGTAAAAACTTTTATGCTGTCTGTATAAAAAATCGGCGCACGAAGATAAGAAATTGGCAGGTTTGAAGACAAAAGGCAAAAACGCAAAGAGAGGCGGCTTGGGAAAGAGTACTAAAAACTGCTATTTTCGTTACATGTTTGCATATCTGAAAGGAACATTTACGCTCAAAACTCCAACAGTTGTTCACATTGAAGCACATGGAGTTGGTTATGAAGTACAGGTTAGCCTTCATACTTACGGTAAAATTCAGCATTTAAAAGAAGGTGTTTTATTTACACATTTGCTGATAAGGGAAGATGCACATATTCTTTTTGGTTTTTTTGACCGCACAGAAAAAGAAGTGTTTCTACAGCTTTTAAGTGTAAGCGGAGTGGGGGCTGCCACAGCCCGTATGATGCTTTCTTCGCTTCAACCCGATGAAATTGTAAGGGCTATTCTTTCAGGAAATGAAGGGCTTTTGGAAAGTGTAAAAGGCATTGGCAAAAAAACTGCCCAGCGTATTGTACTCGAACTGCGTGATAAAATTTCAAAAACAGTTCCCGAAACGAATATTTCTGTTCTGAATCACAATAGTTTAGAGCAGGATGCGTTAACAGCTATGACAGCTTTAGGCATTGCCCGTAATGCAGCCGAATTGGCCATTAAAAAGGCTCTTCAGAGTAATAAAAACTATGAAGAAGTGCAAGAGCTGATAAAAGCAGCACTCAAATGCCTGTAAAACTGATAACAAAACCATTCGCTTAGAGAAATTGACCTCAATGTATCGCACCATACATGGTTTGCCCGCTGTGTTAGCTTTATTGTTTACATGTTTTTCGCTTGTAAGTAATGGAGGAACTGGTTCATTGAGTGATCAGAAAAGAGATTCTATCCCTGCAAGAGACAGTTTGCACTATCCTTTAACCGACCGCAGGGGAGATCGTTTTAATTATCCCAATAAAAACACGTTCGATTTACAACATCCTTCAAATTTCAAGGATTCTATTGCTTACGATCCGGCAACCAGGAGGTATTATATTTACGAAAAAATTGGCCGTAGCTGGTACCGCAAGCCTACCTATCTCACTTTTGATGAGATGGTTGAATACAAAGCACGCCAGGATGAACAGGAATATTTTCAGCGCCGTTTAAATACAACACTTAATCTTAACCGGAAAATAGAAGACCCCAAGCTGCAGGTAAGGCCTGGTTTCTTTAACCGTTTGTTCAGTAATACGGGTATTCCCAAAGTTGAAATTCGACCGCAGGGCGATGTTACCTTAACAGCAGGATATGTTGGCCAGAATATTAAAAACCCCACTTTGCCCGAACGTGCAAGAAAAAACGGTGGTTTTGATTTTGATATGAATGCCAATTTTGGATTGAATGCCAAGATTGGCGATAAACTTAATTTCCCGGTTACCTATAACACACTTGCCAACTTCCAGTTTGAAAATCAACTGAAGCTTGATTATACCGGTAACAACGATGCCATTATTAAAAAAATAGAAGCTGGTAATATTACATTTCCGGCTAAAGGAACATTAATGCCCGGAGCTTCGGCTTTGTTCGGTTTAAAAACAGAACTCCAGTTTGGCCGTTTGTATGTTACTACTGTGCTCGCAAATCAGAACTCAAGTAAGCAGCAGGTGCAGTTGTCGGGTGGTTCAGGATTACAGCAGTTCCAGGTTAAGGCAGATGAATATGAAGAAAACAGGCATTTCCTCTTAGCACAATACTTCCGTAATAATTATAATAAAAACATGAAGAACATTCCGGCTGTAACATCGCCGGTACAGATTCTTCGCATGGAAGTATGGGTAACAAACCGCACCGGAACAACAACTGAAAACCGAACAGTGGTTGCCCTGATGGATATTGGTGAATCTAAACCATATAATTCAAATGTCAATTCTCTCACATCGTCTGAATTACCGGCTAATGGTGCCAATGATCTTTACCAGCGTATTTTAAACGATGGTACAACCAGGGATCCTTCTATGGTAACAAACCGGCTCCAGAGTTTTGGGTTGAGTGCAGTGCAGGACTTTGAACGTACTTATGCAAGAAAATTAAGAGCTGAAGAATATTATTTCAATCCGCAGATTGGTTTCATATCTCTCAACACAACACTACAGGCCGATGAGGTGTTGGGTGTTGCATTTCAATATACAGTAAACGGCAAAGTGTACCAGGTGGGTGAATTTTCCAGTGATGTAACCCCCGATACATCTGCTTCAAACAGCGGCACACAAAAAGTGCTGTTTCTGAAAATGCTCAAAGCAACTTCTCAACGGCCCACCCTTCCAATATGGGGATTAATGATGAAGAATGTTTATTCAGTTGGTTATGGGCAATTGGAGAAAAAGGATTTTAAATTGAATATTCTTTACCAGGAACCTGGTGGTGGAGAAAAAAGATATATTTCTGAAGGAGAAGAAAAAGGAAGACCGCTTATTGAACTGGTAAACCTTGATCGTTTAAACAGCCAGAGCGATCCTCAGCCAGATGGTGTATTTGATTACGTGGAAGGTTATACAGTTATTTCTTCCATGAGCCGTATCATTTTCCCAACACTTGAACCTTTTGGAAAAGATCTGAATTACATTTTCCGTGGGGCCGATTCAATTACACTTCGCCAGAAATATTTATTCTATCCTTTGTACGATTCTATTAAATGGGTTGCACAGCAATCACCTCAATTAAACAGGTTTGTATTTACCGGTGCATCACGCAGTGCAGGCGGCAGTGGTGAAATTTCACTGGGTGCTTTTAATGTGCCGCAGGGTTCGGTAAAAGTTACAGCAGGCGGCCAGATACTTACAGAGAACGTAGATTATATTGTTGATTATAATCTTGGAACTGTAAAAATTATTAATCAGTCCATTATTAATTCAGGAATCCCGATCAGTGCCAGTTTTGAAAACAATGCAACGTATGGTTCTCAAAACCGAAACTTTATGGCACTTCGGCTCGATTACCGTGCAATAGAACGGCAGAACAAACAATTGAATATCGGAGCAGCAGTGATGCGTTTAGGTGAGCGGCCTTTCTTTACAAAAATGGGTTATGGCGATGATCCAATACGAAATACAATGATTGGAGGTGATGTAAATTACCGCAGCGACTGGAAACGTATGACGAAGTGGTTGGATGCATTGCCATTTTACAGTACGAGGCAGGCTTCAAACATTAATTTCTATGGCGAATTTGCAAAACTCATTCCAAGTACAGCCAAACAGATTCGTCCCGAAAAAAATGGTGGTGGCCTGGTTTACATTGATGATTTTGAAGGTACACGAAACGGTATTGATCTTCGTTTTCCGTTTATTTCATGGACACTTGCATCCACTCCTTATAAGGCAGAGGATCCGTTTGGAGTTGAGCTGTTTCCCGAAGCAGGTCTCAGCAATAATTTAGAATATGGTTACAACCGTGCAAAACTTGCATGGTATAATATTGAACCTGTATTGCAGCAACGTCGTGATCCGAATAACCCTTTAGGAAGCAATCTTGCAGAACTGTCTGATCCCCGTGTTCGTTTTGTAAACAGGCAGGAAATTTTTCCGCAGGTAACACCCGATCTCGGTCAGAACCAGTTAATCACTTTTGATCTTGCATTCTATCCCGGAGAACGTGGCCCTTATAACTACGATGCAAGAGGAGGAAGTATCAATCCTTTAAATGGCCGCCTGCTTAACCCAAAGAAACGATGGGGTGGCATTATGCGTGCTATTGACCAGATTGATTTCGAAACCAACAATATAGAGTTTATTGAAATGTGGGTGCAGGATCCGTTTATTCTGAATCCAACAAGCTCGGGTGGGCAGATGTATTTCAACATCGGAAATATATCAGAAGATATTCTGAAAGATGGTCGGCGTTTTTATGAAAACGGATTAAGCACTGTTCAGACTCCTGCTAAAGAAGATACAAGTAACTGGGCAAGGGTACCCCGTAATCCTATTCAGATTGCACGGGCATTTAGTAACATAGTTGAGGAAAGAGATCAGCAGGATGTTGGTTTTGACGGTCGTGCCGACTCTGCCGAGCAAAGAATATATGCCCCATTCCTGAATAGTATAAGTGCTGTAATCGGCACTGGTGCTGCTTATCAGAAATTACAAAAAGACCCCAGCAGCGATAACTATGTTCATTACAGGCAGGGCTACACTGCAGCCGATGGTATTCTTACCCGTTATAAAGATTATAATAATCCACAAGGTAACAGCCCTGTTGCAAACAATAGTGTTGAATATACATCTGCTGCAACACTTTATCCCGACAATGAAGACCTGAATAATGATAACACATTGAATGAAGTGGAGGAATACTTCCAGTATCATATCGATTTAAGATCGAAGAGTGATCCGCAGATGCAGGTTGGCCAGAATCATATTGCCGACAGGAGAGATGTGGACATCAAGCTGGCTGATGGTACAACAAGAAAAGAAACATGGTATCTTTTTCGGATTCCCGTAAGAGAATATGAACAGAAAGTTGGTAATATTCCCGACTTTAAATCCATCCGTTTTATGCGGATGTTTATGACTGGTTTTGAAGATAGCGTTGTTGTACGTTTTGGTAAGCTTGAACTGGTACGCAATATGTGGCGATCCTTTAACTATTCGTTAGATACAACAGGCACATATAAACCTTTACAGAACACTACACTCACATCGTTTAATGTTACTGCGGTTAATATTGAGGAAAATGACAAACGTATTCCTGTAAACTATGTAACTCCCCAGGGTATTGAAAGAGTGCAGCAGTTAAGCAATAACGGAGTGAACCTGCTGCAGAACGAAGCTTCATTAAGTCTTCAGGTTTGCGACCTGCAGGATGGTGATGGCCGGGCAGTGTATAAATCAACCAATTTTGATCTGCGTCAGTATAAACGTGTACGCATGTTTATGCATGCGGAGTCAAGCGGTAAAACAGATGTTTTAAAAGATAATGAACTGATGGCAGTGATCCGTTTTGGTACCGACTTTATCAGCAACTACTACGAAGTGCGTATGCCGCTGAAAGTTACCAAATGGGGATATTATGCTGCACCGGGTGTGAATGATACAACAAGTACACAATGGCCCAACAGCAACCAGTTCGATCTGAATCTGGAAGATCTTGTTCGTTTCAAACTGCGCCGTTCAGGTTCGGTAAATACAGTTTATTCTGAAGACAGAGGAAACGGTATCCGTTGGAGTGTAATGGGTAGTCCCAACATTGGTGAAATTAAAGGGTTCCTGATTGGTGTTGAAAACAACCCTAATGATAATACATCAAGCATTTGTGCTGAAGTATGGATGAATGAATTGCGTTTAAGTGGTCTTGATGAAAAAGGCGGATGGGCAGCAGTTGGAAGAATGGATGTACAACTGGCCGATCTTGGTACACTTTCTGTTTCAGGTGCTATGCATACTGCCGGTTTTGGTACAATTGAACAAAGAGTAAATGAACGCAGCCGTGAAACATTTACACAAATTGATGTGGCAACGAATCTGCAGCTTGGTAAACTGCTGCCAAAGAATGTGGGGATGGATATTCCGGTTTATGCAAGCTATTCACAAACAGTAATGAATCCTGAATATGATCCTTACGATCAGGATGTGAAACTGAAAGACAAGCTGAAAACTGTAAGCAACAAAGATTCTGTTAAGCAGATTGCGCAGGATTTTGCATCGGTAACAACAATTAATGTTACCAATATGCGTAAAAATAAAACCAATGGGAAACCTGCAAAAATTTACGATGTTTCAAACTTCGATGTAAGTTACTCTTATACAAAAACAGCCAAGCGTAGTCCGCTTATAGAAAATGATGTGGTGGAAAAACATTACGGTGGCCTTGGTTATAATTATGCTCCGCAGCCAAAATATTATGAGCCGTTTAAGAAACTTATTAAATACCGCAGCCCCTGGTGGAATATTGTTAAAGACATCAACTTTAACTACAGGCCCAACCTGTTAAGCTTCCGTGCCGATATTAACAGGCAGTTTGGTGCTGCCCGTGCAAGAGAGGTGGTTATTCCTGGCGTATCGCCAAGCTTGTATAAAATTCCTGAAACGTACGATAAGTATTTCGTGTTCGATCGTATATACAATATGCGTTGGGATATTACCCGTTCCATCAATATCGATTTCAGTGCAACCAATAATGCAAGAATTGATGAGCCTACCGGTCGTATTGATACAAAAGAAAAGAAAGATTCCATCAGGCGTAATTTATTCAGGGGTGGAAGAAATGTAATTTATAAGCAAACAGCCAACGCTTCGTATAATTTACCGCTGTCGAAAATTCCTGCACTCGACTGGACAAATGCAAGGTTCAACTATGCAACAACTTATAACTGGATTGGTGCTTCAAGGCTTGCAGTAAGCCTTGGCAACACAATTGAAAATTCGCAATCAAGAATATTTACAGGTCAGCTCGATTTCAACCGTCTTTACGAAAAATCAAGATTCCTCCGGTCGCTGCAAACTCAAACAGATAAAAACAAACAACCCGCACTTGCATCGCCCAACATCAAATTCAATCCAAAAGATACTGTTGGAAGAAGCAAGAAATATGTTGAACGTTTGTTCCGCAGGCTCAACAGGCTTGAAGCAAAAAAGGACAAAGGCATTCAGTACGATCCCGGTGATGCTGCGAAATTCTTTGGCCGTATTCTTACTTCAATCAAAACAATCAACATCAACTATAACGAAACGTTTAACTCACGTCTTCCAGGGTATGTTGACAGTACAAAAATTCTTGGGCAAAACTGGAAAACAAAAGCGCCAAGTCTTGGATATGTTTTTGGCCAGCAACCAACCAATGCGTGGTTAAACGAGGCCGCACGTAAAGGATGGATGACCAGAGATACCAATTTCAACTTCCTGTTTACACAAAGCTACAGGCAGGAGCTCAAGCTCGATGCAACAGTTGAACCATTCCGTGATTTTGTAATTGATCTCAACCTCAGCCGCTCCTTCAGCAAAAACTATTCGCAGTTGTTTAAGGATACTACTGGCAACGGCAAATTTGCTCATCTCAGCCCGCTGGCAAGTGGAGGTTTTGATATTACATTCATTTCTTTCCAAACAATGTTCCGTAAGTTTTCAGCAACAACACCGGGGCAATCATTCCTCGAATTTGAAGAAAACAGGAAAATCTTATCAAAACGTCTTGGCCAGGAAAATCCGTACAGTGGCGCACAATCGGGCAACGGTTATTACAAAGGTTATGGCCAGTATGCACAGGATGTGTTAATACCGTCATTCATTGCGGCATACACCAAACAGGATCCGCTTAAAGTGGGTTTAATTGATGAAAATAATAAACGTATTAACGATAATCCGTTTAAACGTTATATACCAAGACCCAACTGGCGGTTAACATACAACGGATTATCCAGGATTCCAGGGCTTGAAAAAATATTCACCAACTTCAGTATCAATCACAGCTACAGCAGTAACCTAAGCATGAATAATTTTACTTCAGCACTGTTGTATGCCGATCAGTTTGGATATGGATTCCCCTCGTTTATCGATACTGTATCCAACAACTTCGTGCCCTTTTTTGTTGTTCCTAACGTAACCATTACCGAAAGGTTTGGTCCATTGCTTGGTATTGATGTACAGTTTACCAACCAGCTCAACTTTAAAATTGATTATGGCCGCAGCCGCACCATCAGTTTAAGTTTAATCGATTACCAGGTAAGTGAAGTACGCAGTGTTGAAATTACAGTAGGCGCAGGATGGCGCAAACGTGGATTAAAACTGCCGTTTAAAATTCCGTTCAGCAAAAGCGATTCAAAAACACTGGCAAACGATCTCTCGTTCCGTTTCGATTTAACGTACAGAGATAATGCCACATCCAACAACATACTCGATCAGCGAAGCACCATACCAACCGGCGGACAAAAGATTCTCACCATCAATCCGTCAATTGATTATGTGCTCAACAACCGCATCCGTTTAAAACTCTACTTCGATCAAACAAGGGTAGTAGGTTACATTGCCACACCACCACCGGTAGTAAATACAAAAGCCGGCATACAGGTTAACATCAGTTTAGCGCAGTAAAATAAAAAGGAAATAATGTAGCAGAAGCCAGTGCTGCAATTGAGCTTTCGTTGTGTCACTCACTTGTGCGGTTGGTAATTCAATGCAGGAGATTTGAAAAAAGTTTAGTCAATTATTTTTTAGAAGCTCTAAAAAGAATGACCAACTAAGTTGCTTTTTTGAACTGCTATGCATTGCAGCAGGCGGGATATTTTATATTGTCACGACTGTGAACAACTGCCGACTTATATTTTGTTGAAATTAAAAACCAATGCTCAAAGATGTTTGCTCAGTCCAGACAAATGCACAGTGATGCAAACTGCTGAAATTTCAATGTCCTGCACTGTTTGCTGCAATACTTTTATTAAGCCCGTTATTTTATTTCGGAAGCATATACTCCTCAGGAAGATTTTTCAAAATTAATCTAAATAACGGGGATGATAATTTCATGATATAAGCTGCAATTATAAATGATATGATTATTGTTAAGAAGGTAAGAGTTTTTCTTTTGTTCTTGAAACGCTTCAATATCCATTTTGGGTAAAGCCAAATAAATAATCGCATAATAAAATAAGCTAAGCCTATTAATAATATGAAGACTCCTGACAAATATAAAAGCGGTGAAAAAGCAACTGAAAAGAAAATAATCAATCCAAGCTCTATTGTACAGCTACAAAAATAAAATATGTCATATTTTTTAGAGCCATTGTTAGAATCTAATGCAAAAACTATTAATTCAAACCAAACAAATAATGAAAGAAAAAAAATGTCGGCAATAAAAATGATGCAGCGGTTTTATGAGGAATTGTAGATGAGTAAATGAATAATGCATTAAAAATGCCAAAAATCGTTATAAGATTTGTGCTTTTGTCTAAGAAATCTTTAAACGGAATTCCTTGTTTATTTTGATTTGTATCCATGGTCTTGAAATTGCGGCTAACACATAAATATACGCCGTATTAACCTTTCATGTCAAAAATGTAAACTTTGATTTTCTACGCCTTTGTTGGTCGCCTGACCAACAAGAACTAACTGGTTGCAAAATTTACCTTTTAGATACACGCATTGGTTTTCTTATCGATTGCTGTCCTAATCACCCAAAATTGTTACAATCATTCAATGCATAAAACAAAATCAAACTGTCGCACCTAACCTGCACAAGTAAATCCAAAAGCACTTCATCACTCTGCAATATCGCTTAATCAAGAAGCCATCCGATTCATTCCCTGCCCGTCTGGCCAAGCGGGGAAATCGGGGCATCCTTCTTTCTCCTGAGTTTATCGAAGGATTGGCAAGTGTCGGGGCAAAAAGAAAAAAACGCCTTTGCCGAAAATAAAACTGCAATAACTTAATCATTAACAAATAGTTGAAAGCTGCATTGTTAATTTGAATAACATATAAGCTGTATTATTCCGCACATCCTATATCCTTCAACTTCCTTATTTTTGGCGCCAATTAAGATAATGTATATGAGTCATCAGTTACTGAAAGGGAAAAAAGGAATCATTTTTGGCGCTCTGGACGAAAAATCCATTGCGTGGAAAACAGCATTAAAATGTTATGAGGAAGGCGCACAAATAGTGCTCACCAATGCTCCGGTAGCATTGCGTATGGGTGAAATTAATAAGTTGTCTGAACTGTGTGGCAATGCCCCGGTAATAGGTGCCGATGTAACAAATATGGACGATCTGAATGAACTCTTTCAAAAATCTATGGAACATTTTGGCGGTAAGGTCGATTTTATACTTCATTCAATTGGCATGAGCTTAAATGTGCGTAAAGGAAAGCATTATACAGAAATTGATTATGACTGGAATGCAAGAACACTTGATATTTCAGCCATGAGCCTGCACCGTGTATTACGCACCGCATGGGATTTAGATGCAATTAGCGACTGGGGTAGCGTGGTGGCACTCACATATATCGCTGCTCAACGTGTTTTCCCCGATTATAACGAAATGGCCGATGCAAAATCGCTGCTCGAAAGCGTTGCCCGAAGCTTTGGTTTTCATTATGGCGATAAAAAGAAAGTGAGGGTAAATACTATTTCACAATCGCCCACAAGAACTACTGCAGGTAGCGGTGTGAAAGGGTTCGACGGGTTTATTGATTATGCCGAAAAAATGAGCCCTCTTGGCAATGCAAGCGCTGAAGATTGTGCAAATTATATTGCAGTCATGTTCAGCGATCTTACACGTATGGTTACCATGCAGAATCTGTTTCACGATGGAGGCTTCAGCTATACAGGTGTAACACTTGGCGTAATTGAGCAAATGGGAAAGTAAGTAATAAGTAATAGGTTACAGGTTGTAAGTATGTTTTTATGAACCATTAACCATCAACTAAAAACATGAATTGGGTAGAAGCATTTGGATTGTTCGGGTCTTTTCTCAGCAGCATTACATTTATTCCGCAGGTGTATAAAGCCTGGCAAAGCAAAAGTGTAGGCGATCTTAGTATCTATACAGTTTTGATTGTTACGTTAAGTACTGTTGTTTGGCTGGTTTACGGAATATTCAATAATCCGTTTTTAATGCCGGTGGTATTGTGTAACGGGTTTATTTTCTTACTGTCGCTCGTACTGCTGTATTTCAAACTTACGTTCAAAAAATAATACAGGTATTGCAGAACATTTAAAGCTGTACAAAAAAGAAATCCCGGTTACACACCGGGATTTAGTTTTTTTGTTGTGATTACTGTGTAAAAGCAATAGCTTTTAATATTCATCTTCGTTAAAGAAGAAGTCTTCCTGGCTGGGATAATCGGGCCAGATGTCATCAATACTTTCGTAGATTTCACCTTCATCGTCCAATTCCTGAAGGTTTTCTACAACCTCAATAGGAGCACCACTGCGGATAGAATAATCAATTAATTCATCCTTGGTTGCAGGCCAGGGAGCGTCTTCGAGATACGATGCTAATTCTAATGTCCAGAACATGTGTTACCCTTTAATTTTCCGCAAAAGTAACTTTCTTGGCGAAATAACCAAATCTGCTTTGTTAAGAGTGTGAATAACGCAGGCTTGCCTTATAAAACTCTTATTTGGTACTACGGCTCAATATCTTAGGTTTGTAATACGGAAACATTACACATGCTTACTTGTAAACAGATAACAAAGAAATATGGCAGCCTGGAAGTGCTGAAAGGAGTGGATTTGGACATAGCCAAGGGCGAGATAGTAAGCCTGGTGGGCAGCAGCGGTGCAGGCAAAAGTACCTTACTGCACATTCTGGGCACGCTTGATGAAGCCGATTCTGGCGAAGTTTGGCTGAACGGAGTGCAGGTAAACGGGCTTAAAGGAAGGCAACTGGCAAATTTCAGAAACACACACATCGGTTTTGTGTTTCAGTTTCACCATTTACTCCCTGAGTTTACTGCGTTAGAAAATGTTTGTATTCCAGGATGGCTGGGTAACAGGAAAAAAGCGGAGGTGGAAAAAAAAGCAACTGAATTGCTGGCGCTTCTTGGCTTGCAGGAACGCATGGAAAACAAACCTGCGGCAATGAGTGGTGGCGAGCAGCAGCGTGTGGCAGTAGCAAGGGCATTAATTAATAATCCGGATATTATTATGGCAGATGAGCCAACAGGTAATCTCGACAGTAACAATGCCCGGGAGCTTCACCAATTATTTTTTGATTTGAGAAAACAGTTTGATCAGACATTCCTGATTGTAACACACAACGAAGAACTGGCCGCCCAATGCGACCGTACTGTACATATGAAAGATGGGAGGATTGTTTAGACGAATAAGGAAATTATTGCAGCGCAATTTACATTCTTGGTTTCCATTTCACTTCTTCGGCTCCAAGCAAATGACCTGTATATCGGGCAAGTACAAAAAGATAATCACTTAAACGGTTGAGATATTGAATAACTAACTGGTCAACGAACATGTGCTCTTCTTTCATGTGTACACATATGCGTTCGCATCGCCTGCAAACACATCGTGCAATATGAGTATTGCTCACAGATATATGACCACCGGGGAGGATGAACGATTTCATTTCGGGTAATACCTCATTCATTGCATCTATTTCCTGCTCAAGGAAAAGAATATCATCTTCTTTTAAATCAGGAATTTTCATGCGGGGTTCTTTTTCAGGATCGCAGGCCAGCGATGAACCAATTGTAAATAAACGGTCCTGTATTTCTTTCAATGCCTGTTTTGAACGTTTGTCGTTCATCTGGTCGTTTAACAAGCCAATCCATGAATTCAGTTCATCAACTGTACCATAGCTTTCAATACGCAAATGACTTTTTGGAACTTTTGTTCCACCAATTAAACTTGTCTCACCCTTGTCGCCTGTTTTGGTGTAAATTTTTAATGCCATAACTGAAGTAAAGTATGTAAGACAAATGTAACAGTGAAAAGTTTGAAAATAAAAAAGAGAGTGTACACTCTCTTTCTAACAATTGCAAAAAATCAATTTATCAGGATTCTGAAACAATTTCATGTTTTTGCTTATCGCTTTCAATTAAACCATCACGCAAACGAACAACTCGTTGGGCATAATGAGCAATATCTTCTTCGTGCGTAACCAACACAACTGTATTGCCCTGATTGTGAATATCGCTGATGAGGTTCATAATTTCAACCGAAGTTTTGGTGTCAAGGTTACCGGTAGGCTCATCGGCAAGAATAATGGCAGGGTTATTTACCAAAGCACGGGCAATAGCTACACGCTGAATCTGTCCGCCACTTAATTCATTTGGTTTATGATGATGCCTGTCTTCAAGGTTCACTTTGGTAAGCATTTCCATTGCCCGTTCATTTCGTTCCTTTTTTGGAACCCCCGCATAGATAAGCGGCAGTGCTACATTTTCAAGTGCTGATAAACGGGGAAGCAGGTTAAACTGCTGGAATACGAACCCGATTTCCTTGTTACGGATTTCGGCCAGGTCGTTATCATTCATCTTGCTCACATCTTTTCCATTCAGTACGTACCTTCCGCTGGTAAGCGTATCAAGGCAGCCGAGTATGTTCATGAGTGTGCTTTTGCCTGAACCTGAGGGCCCCATCAAAGCAACAAATTCATTTTTATAAATATCAAGATCAATTCCTTTTAAAACGGGAAGTTCCTGTTTTCCGAGGTAGTAGCTTTTGCGCAGCTCATCAAGATGAATGACAGATTGCATAGTGTGTAATTGCTGAATTATTTTTTAATCACTTTTGGAACCATGAAAAATGCTTCGTTTTTTAAAGTTGCATTTTCAAGCGCTTCTTTTCTTGTTACAGAACCTTTTATTTCATCATCACGAAGCACATTGATTTCTTCAGTTAAATGCATTAAAGGTTCAATGCCGGTTGTATCCAGTTCCTGTAGTTTTTCAATAAAGCCAATCAGTTCTTTCATATCACTCTGGAGTTTGTCTTTTTCCTCTGGCTTTATTTCCAGTCTTGCAAGGAGGCTTAATTTGTCAATCAGTTCGTAGTTTACTTCCATTTTTCAAAAATACTGATTCAGATGTATTATTCCGAAAATACAGCGTTTTCTACATAAACGGCGACCAGTTATTTAGCTGACACTTTTTCGTTTAAATCTTTAAGCAGCTCAAGCTGTTTTAGCTGTATTTCATAGAGTGTTTTAACCTGTTCTTCAATTAAAAGATCGATTTTCTGATGCAGACTCCTGATTTCAAGCTCGGCTTTCAGGTTTATCATGTAGTCGTTCTGTGCCCTTTGCCTGTCTTTTTCTTCCTGTCTGTTCTGGCTCATCATAATAACAGGAGCTTGAAATGCAGCTATGCAGGAGAGAACAAGGTTCATTAAGATAAAAGGGAATGGATCAAACTGTTTGCCTGCGGGCAATAATGAGTTAATTATAATCCAGATGAAGAGAACAACTGAAAAAAGAATAATAAACATCCAACTGCCGCCAAACCGGGCAATTTTATCTGATAATTTTTGCCCTCTTGTAAGCATTTCTGCAGGTGGATGCAAAAGGTTATCCATGATAAGATCTTCGTCTTTCATGGTTTGTTCTACAACAGTATGCAGTTTTGTTAGCTGATTTGATTCAACTTCAAGCAGTTCTTTAATGTCTCTTGTATCCATATAAAAATTTTATAGTAACGTCCCTTTAAGAAAAATAAAAGCCATTGAGAAATAAATTACAAGTCCCGTTACATCAACCAATGTTGCAACAAAAGGTGCCGAAGAAACGGCAGGATCGGCTCCAAGTTTTTTGAGCAGTAGAGGAAGCATTGATCCGCTTAAAGTTCCCCAGAGTACAACACCAATTAATGAGCACCCAACGGTAAAACCAATAAATTCCCAATGTGTTCCATATAAATGGGGGCTGATGGAATGCCATACAGCAATTCTGATAAAACCAATAATGCCTAACGCAGTTCCCAAAAGAAGCCCTTGTAAAATTTCACGACGCATTACTCGCCACCAATCTGCCAATGTAACTTCGCCCACAGCCATTGCCTGAATTACAAGAGTTGAAGCCTGCGAACCGCTGTTGCCTCCGCTGGAAATAATAAGCGGAACAAACAATGCCAGTACAACAGCTTTTGCAATTTCATCTTCAAAAAAAGCCATCGCAGAAGCAGTAAGCAATTCACCAAGGAACAAAGCCACAAGCCACACAACTCTTTTTTTGAATAATTTAAAAGCAGGCGTATCTAAGTAAGGTTCATCCAATGCTTCTGTACCACCCATCAATTGCATATCTTCACTGAATTCTTCATTGGCAACCCATAATACGTCGTCAATAGTTACTATTCCTAACAATTTATTTGAGTTACTTACAACAGGCAATGCATCTCTGTTATTCATTCTGAATGCTTCGTTGGCTGTTTCCTGATCATCAAAAACATTCAGTGTTACAAATCGTCCATCAATCAGCTCCTCCACTTTTTTGTCGGGAGAGGCAAGAATAATATCCCTGATGCGTATATCATCTACAAATTCTCCTTTTTGATTAATGACATATAAAACATTGATTGTTTCACTGTCTTTTCCGTATTTTCTGATTGTTTCAAAAACTTCTTCAACTGTATTTTCGGGATAGATATATACATAATCGGGTGTCATTAAACGGCCAATACTGTTTTCAGGATAGCCAAGAAGAGATAAAGTAACTTTTCGTTCTTCAGGGTTTAGCAGTTTTATAAGCTCACGAACAACATTGCCCCGCAATTCTTCCAGAAATGATGTTCGGTCGTCGGCCGGCAGTTCATTCAGCAGCTCGGCTGTTTTAAAAGGAGGCAGTTCCTTAATTATTTTTTTCTGCGTAAACAAATCCAGAATCTTAAAAACGCTTGCAGCCCTGTGTATGCTCATATTTGCCAGTATCTGGCTTTGATGTTCGGGGTATTCATCTACAAGGTCGGCTACTTCACTGATGTTTTGTTTATTCAGAAGATCCTGCATTTCAAGTTTGTTTTCACGCTCAAGCAGTTTTTCAAACTGCTCACTCAGGGTTTCTTCTTTTTCTAATTCAAAATCCATTGTCAACTAATTTGGCTAAAGTTAGTTTCTTTGATGGAAAATAAAATGTGAATAGTAGCATGCGGCTGCCCCAATTATATATCGACCATACAGAAAACAAAGGCAGAGGTGTTTTTACCAATTACGAAATTGAAGCGGGTGATATAATTGAAATTGCTCCGGTTGTTGTGATGAGTGGTGAGGATAGAAAGTTGTTAGATCAAACCCTTTTGCATGATTATATTTTTGAATGGGGTGGCGAAAAAAAACAGTGTGCAATGGCGCTTGGATGGATTTCTGTGTACAATCATTCGTATGAGAGCAACAGTGAATATTATATGGATTTTGAAGAAGAAGCAATGTTTATTAAAGCTGTTAGAAATATCAGGGCAGGCGAAGAAGTAACGATAAATTACAACGGAAACTGGAATGATAAGAAGCCTGTTTGGTTTGATGTAAATGATTGAATATCTGTTAATAATGCCTGCGAAGGATTACTATAAAATTAATATTGGTAAACAGTTGCATCAGGGATTTGCAAAATGTATTTTTACGACAGTATTAAACCAATCTCCCTCCTGAAAATCAGAATTTAATTCCATTCATCTGAAGAGTCAGTTTGTTAAGTTTTATTTACTAAAGTATCATTAAACCAATTTTCCCCTGAAAAGCTAACCTTTAAATTTCCTCCACCTACGGAAACCAGTTAACAAAAAATATTTTCTTATGATTAGAAATGTACTCTTGTTGCTGGTGTTATTAATTTGTATTGAAAATTCTTTGTATGCGCAAGGCGAAATTTATGGCAATGCTTTTTGGCAAAGTGCGAACAATAGAATAGTTATCAGATTAGCATTACGTAATAAAACTGGTTCCAGTTCAGGCCAGATGCAGTTTGTGGGGATGCGTTTTGGAGTACAATTTAATAATGCAAAAGTTACTTATGCCGGTTATCAAAGCTATATGCCGGGATTAAGTGCGCCTGATTATTTTTCAACTATAGGACCAGATACCGACCCCGCAGCCGCAAATATTGGTGTTGAGTCGACTCCCAGCAGATCAGCGGCTATTGGATCAACCGGGCAAAACAAAATATTGCAATGCCGGTATATTAACCTTTCAACGAATGTCTGCACAAATGCTGTATCGATTCCACAGGGAACTTCGGCCGTAATGATAGATATATTTTTTACACTTGTTTCGCCTGCGCAGCCATCAGATTATCATCTCAATGATCCCAATTATGGTTTTGGTGATTCGGAATTTATTGCACAATTTTTTACGAAAGATAATGGAGGGCTTAATGGTGTTTTAACTGATGCCTACAAAGAAATTGCCATTGTTATTATTCGGCAGGGGCAACTTCCTTATCAACCATTTGATGCCAGTAATTGCACTAATCAGAATTTTTCTCCAATTGCATTGAGTAATGCAGACATTAATTTTGTTAATCCGATTAATGGAATACTTCCCGGCACTGTTAGTAATATGAAGCTTGAAAAAAAGGCAGACGATGTGGCTGTTAATTGGGAAGCAAACAATAATGACCTTGTAGATCATTATGAAATAGAACGAAAACAGGGCAATGGTATATTTAAAATGGTGGGTATGGTTATGAGTGATAATTCTCAGAAGAGAATACAGCTTGAGTATAAAGACAAAAATGTGCCGGGTAATGAAAATTTATATTACAGGATTAAAATTCTGGGTACAGATAATGCTGTAACATATAGCGATATTAAATTAATCCGGCCTGAAAATGCTCAGAGTAATACAATTGTAATGTATCCCAACCCGGCAAAGGATTTTGTTAATATGAGGCTGGTTAATGCAACGGGAAATTATATATACAAAGTTTACAGCAGCGATGGCAGAGTGATAATGAACGGTTCCGTTACATCATCTAATCCGCAAATAAATACTTCACAACTGAAAGCCGGTTCTTATTTTGTTGATTTATACCATCCTCAAAGTGGGATAAGGTACTCCTCTCAGTTTAAAAAACAATGATTTAGTGTATAAATAATGGCGAAAACAGAAGGGGCTGATTCGTTCGGCCCCTTTTACTTTAAATTTTGAAATTGTTATTTTTGCCGATATTCATTACCTCACTTTTGCGAATTAAACAAGGTTGAAATTTTTTGAAAAAAGTAGTATTGGTTTTTCTGTGTGTGCTTATTGCTGTTGGGCCAATTTTTGCCCGCATGAATGATATACATATTAAGGACACCACAAATAACATCCTCGGAAGAGTTTCGGTTACTGATTGCAATGATCATGTATTAGTGCAATGGTCGGTTTCTGATAATCTTATTACCGACCATTTTGAAATAGAAAGGATGGATGTAAACGGTATGTTCAAAACGGTTGCATTAGTTCTTGCCGATAATAAAGAAGAAACAGAGCAATACATATATAAAGACAAAATTACTCTCCGTGATCTGTTTCTATTCTATCGGGTGAGAGCTGTTACAAACAAAGGGGAAGTTTTTTCAAGTATTATTACACCTTTGAGTTTAAAATCAGCAGGCAATAATCTCACAGTGGTTCATTTCAACTATTCCACAAATAAGTTGAAATTTCACCTTCCCTTTCATACTGGAAGTTATGTTTGTCGTTTTTATAATATTGTTGGAAAGATGGTAAAGTCAAAAACAGTTCACGCATCTTTCAACAACATCCTTATTAATGACTTGAAAAAAGGCAACTATTTTCTTGAAATTTATCACCCTCAAACAGGGAAGCGATATTATGCAAATTTCGAAAAATAATTTTTACCATCCAATACCGTAATCTTCTCCATGATTACTGCTGCCACCCCAGAAACTGCCATGCTTCCAATCGAAGTAAATAGCATTAATAGGTCCGCTTGTTCTGTCGTCAAACGAAAGTATATAGCCCATTTTTTTCAGATCGTTTCTTACTTGTTCAGTTGTGTTGTCGTTCAGCAAAAGATTACCGGGTCTGGGCATTCTGTCTTGAACTTTTGTGCCACCAAGAGAAAGCCACAGTTGATTTGTATTAATGTTTGCAGCCTCACAGGCTTGTTGAACCGTCATTCCAAATTCAACAATGTTTAAAAAGAACTGAAGTAAATTTTGGTCTTGTGTATCGCCACCCTGTACAGCAAAAGATAAAAATGGTTTACCATCTTTCAAGGCAAGTGTAGGGGTTAGTGTAACTCTCGGACGTTTGCCGGGTTCAATTACGTTAAAGGGATTTAATGTTGAATCTAAAACAAAACTTTGCAACCGCTGACTCATTCCAATACCGGTATTACCGGCAATGCAGGCTGGCATCCAACCACCAGAAGGTGTGATTGAAACCACCCAACCTTCTGCATCGGCAGCTTCAACTGAGGTGGTGCCTCGCCACAAGCGATCCATATAATCGGCATCAACTGATGCAACACTGTTATTTCTTACATCATGTGCAGGTGCAAAATTGGAGCGTTTGCTTTTTGTTGTATCAAAAGTGAATCCTCTTTTCTTCAGAATATCAAAATATGGATTTGTTTTTCCTTCAAAAGGATATGGATCACCGGGGCCAATATTTGGATCATTTTTATCCGGGGATATAAGTGATGCACGTTGTTTTGCATATTCTTTACTTAACAAACCCTTCATTGGTTCTGCTGGAGCAAAGTATGGATCGCCATAATAAAAATCACGATCAGCAAATGCAAGACTCATTGTTTGGTAAAGTGTATGAATATAATTTGTGCTGTTATAGCCCATCGCTTTCAAATCAAAATTTTCAAGTATGTTGAGCGATTGCAGGAAAGCTGGGCCTTGTGTCCATTGTTGTAATTTATAGACCTCAATGCCTTTATAGTTTACATGCATTGGTTCTTCTTCAATGGGTTTCCAGTTGGCTAAATCTTTCATTGTAATTAATCCACCTTGTTCCTGGCAACCACGAACAAATTCCTGTGCCACATCTCCTTTGTAAAAGCGATTATATGCTGCCATAATTGCTTCTTTGCGGTTTTTCCCTTTTTTCAATGCCTGTTGTTCAGCTTCAACTAATTTGGTAAGTGTGTTTAATAAATCTTTCTGAACAAAAATTTCTCCCGCTTCTGGTGCTTCTCTTTTTTCACCTGCATGGGGAAGAAAAATTTTGGTACTGTATGGCCACTGTTTGATCATTTTCTTTCCACGTTCCATGCTGTTGGCGGTTTGCGCTTCTATTGGATAACCTGATGCAAGTTGGATACAAGGCGCAAGCACTTCTTTTAAACTCATTGTTCCATAATTGGCAAGCATCAAACAAAGTCCGCCAAATGTTCCTGGTGTTACGGCTGCTAACGGACCGTATTCTGGCGGAAAATCATATCCCTTGCTTTTGAAATATTCTACAGTTGCTCCGGTAGGAGCAACACCAAGTGCATTAATGGCAATTACTTTTTTTGTTTTTGGATTGAAGATGAGAGCCTGAGTTTCTCCGCCCCAGCTTAATACATCCCACATGGTACAGGTTGATGCCAGCATTGCGCAGGCAGCATCAACAGCATTTCCTCCTTTTTGAAAAATCATGGAACCTGCAGTTGCTGCAAGAGGTTTTCCTGTAATAGCCATCCAGTTTTTTCCATGTAATGGGGGCTTTTGTGTTTGTTGTGCTGTTGATATAAGTGTGATTGAAATAACTATAAGGACAAATAAAACTCTTCTCATAATACAGTTTTTACTGTTTAAAGTTACGGATTGGGAGTTGCTTTTATCAACGTTTGTATAAGTGGCAGATTAACCTTAATAAAGTGTAAATGTTATAAAAAAAGAGGCTGCAAACGCAGCCTCTTTTTTAAAAGCAGGATAAATAATTATACATGGCCTTCAGCAAGCATTGCATCAGCAACACGTACAAAGCCGGCAATATTTGCACCTTTTACATAGTCAATAGTTCCATCTTCTTTTTTACCATATTTCACACATTGCTCATGAATATTTTTCATGATTGTGCGGAGTTTATTTTCAACTTCTTCTCTTGTCCACGAAAGACGGATTGAGTTTTGCGACATTTCGAGACCGGATGTTGCAACACCCCCTGCATTCGCTGCTTTACCAGGAGCATAGAGAATACCATTTTCCTGCAATACTTCAATAGCTTCAGGAGTTGTTGGCATATTTGCGCCTTCGGCCACCATTTTACAGCCATTTTTCACCAGCAGTTTTGCATCATTCTCGTCCAGTTCATTCTGAACGGCACAAGGCAATGCAATATCGCAAGGAATTTTCCAGGGTCTTTCACCTGCATAATATGGAACACCATATTTTTCAGCATATTCAGAAATGCGGCCACGTTTTTCATTCTTCAGTTCAAGAATGAATTCCAGTTTTTCATTAGTAATACCATCGGGGTCATAAATAAATCCATCACTGTCTGATGCTGTTAATGGAATACCGCCTAATGCAATAACTTTTTCAATGGCATATTGAGCAACATTACCGCTTCCCGAAACAACCACTTTTTTATCTTTCATTGTTTCGCCAATCGTTTCAAGCATTTCTTCAACAAAAAACAGTAATCCGTAGCCTGTAGCTTCAGGGCGTATAAGACTGCCACCATAAGTATAACCTTTGCCGGTTAAAACTCCGGTGAACTCGTTTGTAAGGCGTTTATATTGTCCAAACAAGTAACCAATTTCTCTTGCACCTACGCCAATATCACCGGCGGGAACATCGGTATCTTTACCAATATAGCGGTGAAGTTCGGTCATAAAACTCTGGCAAAAGCGCATTACTTCTGCATCAGATTTTCCTTTGGGATCAAAATCAGAGCCGCCTTTACCGCCACCCATTGGAAGGGTTGTTAATGAGTTTTTGAATACCTGTTCAAATGCAAGAAATTTTAAAATACTCAGCGTAACATTCGGGTGAAACCGTAACCCACCTTTATAGGGCCCTATAGCATTGTTCATCTGAACTCTGTAACCACGATTTACTCTGTAGTTCCCTTTATCATCCATCCATGGCACACGGAAAATGACAGATCTTTCGGGCTCAATCATACGTTCTAGAATATTTGCTTTCTGATATTCGGGGTGTTCTTCAACATAAGGGAGAACAGAACGAACTACCTCAAAAACTGCCTGTTGGTATTCGGCTTGAGCCGGGTTGCGTTTTACCACCAATTCCATGAATTTTTCTAAACTTTTAGATGTTGTTGCTATCATATAGCAAAATTTTAATGTGAAGCAATCGATTTTTTCTTTCAATAGATCGGGAAAAAATTATAACTGTTAAAAGTATAACTATCGTTCGTTATTGAAAATGAGATTAGTCAGTAATTGAGCTGCTTAAAGTTTCAAAAAAATGATTGCTCCAGAAGTAACGTCTTACAAACAATAAAAAATCCCGCCATCAGGCGGGATTTATCTTGATTGTAATTAGTTGGAACTTAGCCTTTGGCAAATTCAGAACGGATCACATTTAAAGCACCGCCTGCTTTGAACCATTCAATCTGCTGCTCATTATAGCTGTGGTTAACAGTGATGGTTTCATTGCTGCCGTCTTTATGATTAAGTACCAATTGTAATTGTTTACCTGGTGTGAATGTAATTAATCCTTCCACATCAATGGTGTCATCTTCAAGAATCTTATCGTAATCTTCTTTGTTAGCAAAGGTTAATGCCAACATACCCTGTTTTTTCAGGTTTGTTTCGTGGATACGTGCAAATGATTTTACAAGCACCACACGTACACCAAGATGACGTGGTTCCATTGCCGCATGTTCACGGCTTGAACCTTCACCATAGTTTTCATCACCTACAACAATTGATCCCACGCCTGCAGCTTTGTAGGCACGTTGTGTTGCAGGAACAGCACCATATTCACCTGTGAGCTGGTTCTTAACATTATCAGTTTTTTCGTTGAAGAAATTTACAGCACCAATCAGCATATTGTTACTGATATTATCAAGGTGTCCACGGAATTTCAACCAAGGACCAGCCATTGATATATGATCGGTTGTACATTTTCCTTTTGCTTTAATAAGGAGTTTTAACCCTTTCAGATCGGTTCCTTCCCATGGGGCAAAAGAATAAAGAAGTTGTAAGCGTTTGCTGTCGGGTTTTACATCAATTATAACACCACTGCCATCTTCAGCAGGAGCCTGGTAGCCGGCATCTTCAACAGCAAAACCTTTTGTTGGTAATTCATCACCACTTGGAGGATCGAGTTTTACCTGCTCACCTTTTTCGTTTGTAAGTGTATCAGTAACGGGATTAAATGTAAGATCGCCAGCAATAGCCAACGCAGTTACTAATTCAGGACTTGCAACAAACGCCATTGTGTTGGGGTTACCATCGGCTCGTTTGGCAAAGTTGCGGTTGAATGAATGAACGATGGTGTTTTTTTCCTGCTTTTCAGCACCCATACGATCCCACATACCAATACAAGGCCCGCAGGCATTTGCAAATACAGTAGCACCAATTTTTTCAAAAGCGCTTAAATAGCCATCACGCTCAATTGTATAGCGAACCAATTCACTTCCAGGAGTGATTGTAAATTCAGCTTTTGTTTTCAAACCTTTTTCAGCAACCTGTTTTGCAAGGCTCACCGCACGGCTGATATCTTCATAAGACGAGTTCGTGCAACTGCCAATCAAGCCAACTTCAACCTTTGTTGGCCATCCGTTTTTAGCAGCAGCTTCTTTCATTTGGGAAATTGGTGTAGCTAAATCAGGAGTGAAAGGTCCGTTTAAGTGTGGTTCCAGTTCACTCAGGTTAATTTCAATTACTTTATCGAAATACTTTTCAGGATTTGCATAAACATCTGCATCGCCTGTTAAATATTCTTTAATCGCATCAGCCGCATCAGCTACTTCAGCACGGCCGGTAGCTTTCAGGTAACGGCTCATGCTTTCATCATAACCAAATGTTGAAGTTGTTGCACCAATTTCGGCACCCATATTACAAATAGTGCCTTTGCCGGTACAACTCATGCTTGTTGCGCCTTCGCCAAAATATTCAACAATTGCATTGGTGCCACCTTTTACGGTAAGGATACCTGCAACTTTTAAAATCACATCTTTAGGAGCTGTCCAGCCATTGAGTTTACCGGTGAGTTTAACACCAATGAGTTTTGGCATCAATAATTCCCAGCTTAAACCAGCCATTACATCACACGCATCTGCACCGCCAACGCCAATAGCAATCATACCTAAACCACCTGCATTTACAGTGTGGCTGTCGGTACCGATCATCATACCACCGGGGAAGGCATAGTTTTCCAATACCACTTGGTGAATAATACCAGCACCGGGTTTCCAGAAGCCAATGCCATATTTATTTGAGATTGAAGAAAGGAAGTTGTACACCTCTTCATTATCGGTAACAGCTTTCACCAAATCCTGTTTACCTTCATTTTTTGCAACAATGAGGTGATCGCAATGAACCGTAGAAGGAACTGCTACTTTTTTACGACCTGTTGTATCAAACTGTAACAAAGCCATCTGTGCAGTAGCATCCTGCATTGCTACACGGTCGGGAGCAAAATCAACATAGGCTTTTCCTCTTTCAAAGTCTTTCGGTTCAACTCCTTTCCAGAGGTGAGAGTATAAAATTTTCTCTGCAAGTGTAAGCGGACGGCCCAGCGCTTTCCGGGCAGCATCTACTTTGGCAGGCATTTCGCTGTACGTTTTCCTGATTAAGTCGAGATCAAATACCATGTTGAAAAATTTTAGATTTCTGATTGGTGATTGCTGATGCAGGCGGTGGTTAAAACATTATCTGAGCCATAATCAGCAATAATGAGGTTGCAAATTTACCAATTTATGAACAACTTTTTGCCAGCATTATTCTAAAGAATTGGTTGAATGGTATATCTTTGATATTGTAAAAAGAAGCACTATGAACAGATTTCGCCAGATCATTGAATGGAATGTTTTTGGAGTATGTACCTGGTTTGGAGAAAAATTCGGAATATCTACAATTACCATCCGGAAATATTTCATTTATGTTTCATTTCTTACAATGGGATCGCCATTGCTTATCTATTTCTTTATCGCTTTCTGGATGAATTTGCGTCAATCAATTGGGTTTAATAAAAGAAATCCTGTACGTTATTAATCTTATCATTGTAAATTAATTTTTGATTGTTTAATTTCATATTTACAATCAATGTATGTTTTCTTTTGAATACACTCAATCGCATTACAGTAATCTTTTGAAGGATGCAGCCGAAAAATTGCATACTAAAATAAAAGATGGATGGCTGTTTGTACCTGCTGAGCTTGGAATTGGCTATGTAAGGGTTCTTGAAATAGCTAACGGGATAGAAGTGCTGATTCTTAACTGCCGTTTTGGAACGGACTGGATGCTGCACCGTAAAGCCAATCTCTCGGAATATTATACACTACGCTTTGATGAACTTACAATTGAAAAAGAAATCACAATTGGTATTGGGAATGATATTGTAAGCCAAAACGATGGAAAACTTGCAGTAGGCTATTTAACCAGTTCATTATTCGACTGGTATTATCATGGAACAAAAGGAACAACTTTTAAAGCAGTTGACATCCTTCTTTCAAAAGAATGGTTGGGGAAACTGATGGGAGTTGAATTGTTTGATGATATTCTTCCGGCATATGTAAATCTTAAAAGCCGAAGTCTTAACATGGAGCCTTTGGATAAGGTCTATTATGAACTGATGAATGAAATTATGCAGGAAGAACCAGATACTCCACTTCCATTGCTTTACATTCAAAACCGGGTACAGTTACTGCTGGAACGTTTTTTTACACGTATTCATTCAAGAATATCGCTTGCTGATGTTCAGAGTGTAATTAAGCAGGAAGATATTTACACTGTTTTGCGGATAGAAAAAATATTGGTCGAAAACTTTTCTGTAAAACCAAAATCAATTGAAGAGCTTTCCAGAAAAGCTACAATGAGTTCAACCAAACTGAAAAAACTTTTTAAATCTGTTTTTGGCGTACCTATTTACGAATATTATCAGCAAAAAAGAATGCAGCGTGCTGGCGAACTTCTTTCAACAGGGAATTATTCGGTTAAAGAGGTTTCAGAAATTATCGGTTATAGTAATATCAGTAACTTTACTGCTGCATTTAAAAAGCATATGAAACAAGAGCCATCCAAGTTTAGTGTTAGTTAATTATTATCAACATAAACTTATACTGTGCTGGAACTTGAATTTAAAAGCGGAAATTATAAGGAATTTATTCAATATCTCTCCGAATTACTCCATGTACCTGCCGCTGACGATTTTATAGAATTGCCTCCTTTAGTTGGGAAGGGATATTACAAAGCGCTTGAATTGCCAAACGGTTTGCAATCGCTGATTTCAGAAATTGAGTATCAAAATGATGTGCTTTTCAGAAGGTTGAGCGACGACCAGTTGTATTGTACCATTCATTTTAATGATGTTAAAATCAACGAGTCGTATAAATTTATCAAAGACGGAGATGTGTTTGAAGATAAAAGTGAAAAACGAATTGGGGTAACTCTTACTGCAAATACCGATAAACTGGATCTTATTGTTAAAAAGGAGACGTACTCTAAAACAATTAATATTCTGATACCCAAAAACTGGCTTCAGGAAAACCTTAATCGGTTTGATGAGCTTGAGTCGCTCACAAAATTTACGTTGTTCAATAATACCCTTACTCATCCTGAACCTTTTGATGCCCAGTACAGAATTTTGTTTAATGAAGTGTTTCACATATCCCGTACACACCCAATGTATAATCTTATTTTAAAAAACAGGGTGATGCTGATGCTTGAGCATTTTCTTTCTCATTTATATAAAAATCTTCAGGGTACAAATAACCGGCCGCATAAGAAAATTAAACCGGCTGATTTAAGCAAGCTTATGGAAATTGAATCAATGCTTGTTAAGGATTTCAGCCTCCAGCCACCCACTATCATGTGGCTGGCAGAAAATGCGGGGATGAGTGTATCAAAGTTAAAAACCGCATTTAAAAAAGTATATGGTACTGGTATTTATGAATATTATCAGAAGAACAGAATGCAGAAAGCTCGTTCACTGCTGCTTACCGGCCAGTACAATGTAAAAGAAGTTGGTTTGAAATTAGGCTATACTAATCTCAGTAATTTTTCTCTTGCATTCAGAAAAGAGTTTGGAATTCTGCCAAGCCAGGTTTGATTTTTTTGGGGTTCGTGCAACCATGAACAGGAACAATACATCTGAGTTTTTGTTAGGATATTTGGCCCGTTTTTATCCAATAACTATGCCCGGTTTTCACCTTGTGAAATATAATGTACCCAAATATAAAAAGCTCTATTAAGAGCTTTTTTGATTTTATGCCTGCCTGATTTTTACTAATTGCTCAAGCAATGATTTCAATTTGTCTAATTGCAGCATATTCGCACCATCACTTAACGCAACTGAAGGATTGGGATGTGTTTCAATAAACAAACCATCAGCACCCGTTGCAATAGCAGCTTTTGCTATTGTGCCAATTAACTGTGGATTGCCGCCTGTAACACCACTTGTTTGGTTGGGCTGTTGTAATGAATGTGTACAATCCATAATAACAGGAACGTTCAGTTCTTTCATCCATGTAATATTCCGGTAGTCAACAACAAGATCAGTGTAGCCAAATGTGTTTCCTCGCTCTGTAAGCATTACTTTTTCGTTGCCGGCTTTCTTTATTTTTTCAACAGCAAATTTCATCGATGGTCCGCTGAGAAACTGACCTTTCTTCACGTTCACAATCTTACCTGTTTCTGCGGCAGCCAGTAACAGATCGGTCTGGCGGCAAAGGAATGCAGGAATTTGTAATATATCTAAATACGGAGCAGCCATTGCAGCTTCTTCATGTGCATGTATATCGCTGGTTGCAGGAAGCTGAAATGTTTTACGCACTTTATCAATCAATGATAAACCGGTATCATCACCAAGACCTGTAAATGATGAAGCACTTGTGCGATTTGCTTTCCTGTACGATGCTTTAAAAATGTATGGAATGCCCAGTTCTTTACAAATACTTGAAACTTTATCAGCCACTTCCATTACCAGTTCTTCACTTTCAACAACACATGGGCCTGCTATTAAGAAAAAGTTTTTTTCGTCGTACGACTGGTCGGCAAACAAATCCTGTAAATATTTTTCCATGCAGCAAAGGTAGGAGAAGATGTGGGATGTATGAAGTAACGATGTAGGAGGTATATTAAGATGTACGGCTTTCACTATTGACCATTCAACATTCATTTTTTTGCACAAACGATTGATCGCATTTGCCTTTACTTTTGCATATGTAAAAAAGCATTTATGGTAAAAGATAAAATTCTTGTAATCGGGGCTTCCGGTCAGATAGGAGTTGAGCTAACAATGGCGTTACGTAAAATGTATGGTAATCAAAATGTGGTTGCTTCTGATTTACGTGAACAAAATCCTTTACTCGAAGGCACCGGCCCTTATGTTAGCCTTGATGTAATGAACAAGGAAATGCTGCATGTGCAGGTCATTCGCCAGAACATTACACAGATCTATCACCTAGCAGCTATCCTTTCTGCAACAGGTGAAAAAAATCCCAACCTAGCATGGAACCTCAACATGACAGGTTTACTAAACGTACTTGACATAGCCCGTGAAGAAAAACTGCAAAAGGTGTATTGGCCAAGTTCTATTGCAGTGTTTGGGCCAACATCCCCAAGGCAAAACTGTCCGCAGCAAACCATTATTGAACCTGTTACCGTTTATGGCATCAGCAAATATGCCGGTGAATTCTGGTGCAATTACTATCACCAGCGTTTTGGTGTGGATGTGCGTAGCCTGCGTTATCCCGGTTTGATTTCATACAAATCAGCACCAGGCGGCGGAACAACTGATTATGCCGTTGAAATTTTTCATGATGCACTTTCCGATAACAGTTATGAATGTTTTTTGAAAGAAGATACATACCTGCCCATGATGTATATGCCCGATGCTATCCGTGCAACCATTGAACTGATGGAAGCACCGGCAGAAAAAATTTCAGTGCGGCACTCGTACAACATTTCATCCATGAGCTTTTCACCAAAAGAAATTGCGGCTGAAATTGCAAAACATAAACCCGGCTTCAACATCAGTTATAAACCAGATTACCGCCAGAACATTGCCGATAGTTGGCCACAAAGTATTGATGATGCAGTTGCACGTAACGATTGGGGATGGAAACCCGAATACAACCTTGCAGCTATGACAAAAGATATGTTTGAGAATTTGTAATCAAACCATGTTAATGACTAAAAGCCCCGGCAGCGGTTGAATTGATATTAATTAAACCTGCAAAGTTTTTAAACCTTGCAGGTTTTTTGTTGCAAATAGTAATTGGCTCAATGGTTGCCGGATTGAAGCGGAAATGAGGAAACCCTATTGGCGGTTGTACCCCTCCTACAGTGGTTGACGAACCTGCCTGACGGCAGACAAGTTGCAGCGAAAAGCCGGAACTGTAGTTGCACATAGCTTTACAGCCCACAGCCCCAATTAATACTTATAATCAACAAGAACTTTTCCTCAACTAACAATCATTTCATCAACCGGGGTTATATTTGCTGGCCTTAAAACAAGGACTATACTACCAATTTCTTAACAAGTAAAAGACAAACTGATGGCTGCAAAGATTAAAGTTGCCAACCCGGTTGTAGAACTGGATGGTGATGAGATGACAAGAATCATCTGGAAATTCATTAAAGAAAAACTCATTCTTCCTTATCTCGATCTCGATATTAAATATTACGATCTGGGTGTTGAATACAGAGATGAAACCAACGACCAGGTTACTGTTGATGCTGCAAATGCAATTAAGCAATACGGTGTAGGTATTAAATGTGCAACCATTACGCCCGATGAAGCCCGTGTAAAAGAATTTAACCTCAAGCAAATGTGGAAGAGTCCTAACGGAACCATCCGCAACATTCTTGATGGTACAGTTTTCCGTGAGCCAATTGTAATCAACAATATTCCACGACTGGTTACTAACTGGACTGCACCAATCATCGTTGGCCGTCATGCATTTGGCGATCAGTACCGTGCAACAGATACGGTAATCAAAGGCAAAGGAAAATTAACCATGACCTTTACTCCTGAAGATGGTGGCGAACCACAGGTGTTTGAAGTATATAATTACAAAGGCGATGGCGTGGCAATGACCATGTACAATACCGATGAAAGTATTATTGGTTTTGCACGCAGCTGTTTCAATATTGCACTCAGCAAAAAATGGCCTTTATACCTCTCTACAAAAAATACTATTCTTAAAAAATATGATGGCCGCTTCAAAGATATTTTTGAAGAAATCTATCAAAACGAATTCAAAGCACAGTTTGAAGCTGTCGGTATTGTTTACGAACATCGTTTGATTGATGACATGGTTGCAAGTGCTCTGAAATGGAACGGCAACTTTGTTTGGGCTTGTAAAAACTATGATGGTGATGTACAGAGCGATACTGTTGCACAGGGTTTTGGTTCATTAGGTTTAATGACATCTGTACTTATTACACCCGATGGAAAAACAATGGAAGCTGAAGCTGCACATGGTACAGTAACACGTCACTATCGTGAACATCAGAAAGGAAAACCAACATCAACCAATCCTATTGCATCCATCTTTGCATGGACAAGAGGTTTGGCTTTCCGTGGTAAGTTAGATGGCAACCAGTCGCTCATTGATTTTGCAAATGCACTGGAAGCAGTTTGTATTGAAACAGTTGAAAGCGGTAAAATGACTAAAGACCTTGCTGTTTGTATTCACGGCAACAAAGTAAATCATGGTGAACATTATTTATATACAGAAGAATTCCTGGATGCAATTGATGCAAACCTGCAGAAGAAACTCGCTTAATTTATAAAGCGTATAAAAGAAAATCCCTCAACGTTTGTTGGGGGATTTTTTTGTTATTCAAAACTGTTATCACTTTCTAAGTCCTTGTTGGTTGCCTGAACAATAAAATCTGGTTTTGTATTCAACTCGCTTACACACGAATAAATAGTAGAAAAAATTTTCAGGGTTGACAACCTTCTGAAGGTTGTCAACCCTTTAGCATTAATAACTCTGCCGGCGAAGGGTTTATATTAAAAGCTGCACTTGATAAAATGGGAAGCAAGCAAAGAGAAAAAGTGTGGAAGGTAGTTGAGCATTTAATTGCAGAAGAAAAACTTGCTTTGGGTGCAGATGGTAGGCTAAAATTGAAAAAATAGATTAGAAATACAAAAAAGCTGATGAAACATACTCCGACAGATTTTGTATCATCCGTCACAATTATCTCATCAGCCTTTCTATTTGTATTCAATTAAAACCAACTGCTCTTCTTTCTGCTTCTTCCGCCCAAGCCCAAAGCACCAAGTAAAGAACGTGTAATCATATTTGCTGCTGTACGCCCAACCTGTTTTACAACCGGGTTATCGAAGAAGCCTTTTTCATTTGCAGCCGTTTTTTTCTCTTCTTTTGCCTGTTGCTTTTCTTCTTCAGCAGCTTTTGTTTTTTCAGCAGCTTCTTCTAATTTGGCAGTGATGATTTCGTAAGCGCTTTCATTGTCTAAAGTGTTCGCATATTTTTTTACGAGTTTGCTTTTGCCAACCAATGTATCTATTTCCGCATCGTTTAATACATCCATGCGGCTGCGTGGAGGAACAAGCATGGTATGAACAAGTGGAGTAGGGATGCCTTTCTCATTCAACATTGTAATGAATGCTTCGCCAATTCCAAGTTGTGTGAGCAATTCATCTATATCATAGTATTCAGTTGTTGGATAGTTTTCTGAAGCCTGCTTAATAACTTTTCTGTCGGCAGCAGTAAAGGCTCTCAACGCATGCTGCACTTTTAAACCAAGCTGTGCAAGTACACTTGCCGGTACATCCTGCGGATTTTGTGTACAGAAGAAAATACCCACACCTTTTGAACGGATGAGTTTAATCACCGTTTCAATCTGCTGTAGTAATGCTTCGTTGGCTTCCTGGAATACAAGATGTGCCTCATCAATAAACATCACCAGTTTTGGTTTGTCCATATCACCTTCTTCCGGTAAGCTGGCGTATAATTCAGCAAGCAGACTTAACATGAATGTGGAGAAAAGCTTTGGACGATCCTGCAGTTCCATTACACGTATTACGCTGATAACACCTCTGCCGTCATCACCAATTTTCATCAGATCATCCACTTCAAAACTTGGTTCGCCAAAGAAATCATCGGCACCCTGTTGCTGTAGCTCAATTACTTTGCGCAGAATGGTTCCGGTTGATGAAGTGGAAATTTTTCCATAATCTTTTTCAATGGAATCTTTTCCTTCGTCGCTGATGTACTGAATCGTTTTTGTGAAATCTTTCAGATCAATCAGAGGCATTTTATTATCATCACAAAACTTAAAGATCATAGCAACAATTCCTTGTTGTGTATCATTCAATCCAAGAATTTTTGACAGAAGAATTGGTCCGAATTCGCTCACTGTTGCACGAAGACGTACTCCTTTTTGATTAGAGCTTAATGTCATTAACTCAGTGGGAAACGAAGATGGTTTGTATTCCATCCCCATCAGTTTCATGCGCTCTTCAATTTTAGGATTAGAGCTTCCCGCTGCTGCAATACCACTGAGGTCGCCTTTGATATCCATCAATACAACCGGAACACTTGCATCACTTAATCCCTCTGCAAGCACCTGTAATGTTTTTGTTTTACCGGTACCGGTTGCGCCTGCAATTAAACCATGTCGGTTCATTGTTTTTAATGCAAGAAAAACATCGGCACCTGCTACTGTTTCTTTATCAAGCATACCAAGCCCAATGCGGAATGTTTCGCCTTTGAATGTGTAACCATCTTTTATACTCTGCAGGAATTTTTCTTTGTCTGCCATAGATTCTATTTTAAAACTGAAGATACTGATTTGAAGAATGCGCCAATTTTATTCATTATGAAAATACGGAAATACTACGAAGTGGTATCACCACTTTTGGGTATTGTACAGGTGTTGTTAGAAAATTAATTTCGCACTCATCATTATCATTAAACCTAAATTTTTTAAATGAAAAAAATCGTAATTGCATTAGTGTTTATTTCAGGTGCCCTGACTTCGTGTAAAAAAGAAAAAACACCCGCACCTTCAATTGTTGGTTTTTGGGCAGGTAAATATGGAAACGGTACTACTACTTATCCTGCTACTCCTTACCTTGCTTTATTCCGCTCAAACGGAACAGTGCGAATCTTTGCCAACAAAACAGATACAGCAAGTGCCAGTAAAGCAGAAGGAACTTATGTTGTAAGTGGTTCAACAGTTACAGCCACATACAATTATAGTGCATCAGAACAATATTCAGTTTCTGCAACAGTTGATTCAAAATTTACGTTTATTGAAGGTTCATGGGGAAGCGGAACTAATACCACAGATGGAGGTAAATGGTTCATGAATAAGCAATAATACAGGAAACAATGACCAAACAGAAGAGGTTGTCTCAGTCTTTGAGATAGCCTCTTTTTTATAATTCTTCTTCCCGTTCCAGCATCAGAATTGCACTTTGCGGAACAATAAAATATTTATCGCCTTCATACATTACTTCTGTTGCACTGCTTAATAAAAAAATTGCAAGATCACCTTCTTTCGCCTGCAATGGAATATATTTTACATGGTCTTCATCACTCTTCCAGGGCTCATCATCTACAGGCATTGGTATTGCATAACCGGGCCCGGTTTTAATAACATATCCCTGCTGTACTTTTTCTTTTTCCTGTACACCGGGAGGGAGGTATAAGCCACTGGCAGTTCGTTCTTCAGGTTTGGTAGGTTTAATTAAAATACGATCGCCAATTACGATCAGCTTCTTAAACCTGTTATCGGATGTTATGCGCATATTATAGAATATCTGCAAAAATACGATAGTCGGCACATCGTGATAAATACTTAGGGCAGTAGAATGGTTGATTCTTTAACAAAAAATTAGCCGGGATTGCAATCAATCCACAAATCATTTAACTTTATTTGACATAAATATTCTACAATGGAAGAAATAAAATCAAAAGTATTGTTAGTTGAAGACGATTCAAGTTTTGGAAGCGTTTTGAAAAATTACCTGGAGCTGAACGATTTTGACGTAGTGCTGGAAAGAGATGGACGTTTAGGTCTTGCAGCGTTTCAACGTGAAAAATTCGACATATGCCTGCTGGATGTAATGATGCCGCATGTGGATGGATTTACACTTGCAGAAGAAATCCGTGATATAGATCCCGATGTGCCCTTGTTTTTTCTAAGTGCAAAAACAATGAAGGATGATATTTTAACAGGATACAAACTGGGAGCTGATGATTACATCACCAAGCCTTTCGATAGTGAAGTATTGCTGATGAAGATCAAGGCAATTCTGAAGCGTAATGAAGAAACCAAGCACGAAACAGAAAACAAAGAATTTGATCTTGGTATTTATCATTTCAATCCCAAGCTTCGCCAGTTAACCGCAAATGGGCAAACAAGTACACTATCGCCCAAAGAAAGTGAATTACTGCGCATGCTTTGCGAATATAAAAACGATTTGCTTCCAAGAGAAACAGCGTTGAAACGTATTTGGGGAAGCGATACTTATTTCAATGGCCGCAGTATGGATGTGTATATTGCCAAACTTCGTAAATACCTGAAAGAAGATGCAAAGGTGGAAATTGTAAACATTCACGGAAATGGTTTCCGTCTTGTTGTATCAGAATAAAAAAATCAAATTGTAAATAAATGCCCGTTTGAAACATATGTTTCAAACGGGTTTTTTGTTTTTGAAAAAATGTTTTTCAAAATTGATAAGAAAAAAAATCCCGATCACTGCTGACCGGGACTGTAAGTAAAATGTAAGTTTTGCCTATTAATGATGATGGTGCTGATGTTCTTCGTTCATCTTAATAAATTCTTCAGAAGAAATTTCTTTCTCATCTTTCTTTACCTGCGTTTCAGCCCAGTCAAATACTTTTTCAGTAACAAGACGGCGGTAAGTCTGGTCAACCTGTTGTTCATCTTTCAGCAGGCTGTCAACATACTGATCTAACCATTCCAGATTGCCATCTCCAAGACTCATACTGCCGAAATAATTCAACACCTGCTGGCGCATGTTTTCCTTCAGTTCTTCAGGAGTAACATCCAGTTTGTTTTCAGAAATAATTTTATCTGTAATCAATGTCCAGCGTAACTGGTTGTTGAAAGTTGGGTATTCCGCTTCAACCTGCTCCGGAGTTTTGGGCTGTTTGGTTTCGTCTGTATTTGTAGCAAGCCATTTTTTCAAAAAGGTTTCAGGCAATTCCATCTTTGTGTCCTCAAGCAATACATGATAAAGATGATGCTGAATCTGGTTGCTGCTTTGTTTATCCCAGTAAGCCTGGATTTCAGCTTCAACAGTTGATCTGAAATCAGCTTCAGTTACAACATCTTTTCCAGGGAAAGCCTCTTTGAAAAATTCTTCGTTCAATTCTCTCTTTTCAATGAAGCCCACTTTTGTAATGGTGATTTTGAAGCTTTTGCCTGCGGCATTTTCTGCACTAACTCCTAAATCGCCCAGAACCCAGTTGCGTTCCTTTTCTTCAAACGCTTCATTAAGCTGAAGAACAAGTGTGTCGTCTTTTTTCAGGCCAATTAATTTGGGGCGATATGCTTCCGAGAAATATTTAACTAATAATGAGTTGTCTTTTTTAATTCCGCCTTCAATCACACTGCCATCAGCATCACATTCTTCAAAAGTGAGATTGAGAACATTTTCATCGTTGGTAACAGTTTCGGGCTCTGTCATTTTACCAAAACGTGTTTGCAGGCGTTCAATTTCTTCGTTTACCATTTCAGCAGTTGCTTTTACTTTATAGTATGGCGCTGAAATGCTGCTGAGATTAATTTCAAAAGCAGGTTTTAGCCCAACTTCAAAATCAAAGCTGTAATCTGCTGGTGCATTCATGTCGGGCTTAAAGTCGGCATTAGGCATTGGAAGCGGTTGTGCAAAAATGTCGAGCTTCTCATTAACGAGGTAATCGTTCAGGCTCTTTTCAATATTGCGGATCACTTCTTCAGTAAAAATGCCTTGTCCGTACATTTTTTTTACCATACCTGCAGGAACCATTCCTTTACGGAAACCAGGTATGTTAGCCTGCTTGCTGTAATTTTTTAATGTTTTCTCAAATGTTGGGAAATAATCCTCTTTTACGATTTTAACTGTAAGCTTGTCGTTTAACAAACCAATGTTTTCTCTTGTTACTGTTGCCATAATAAAACGTGTAACGTTTAAATGTTTAAAGTTTAAGGTTAGCTGCTGAACGTTTATACGTTAAACATTAAACCTTAAACTGATTTGATTTGTCCGGATGAAGGGACTCGAACCCCCACACCTTGCGGCATCAGATCCTAAGTCTGACGTGTCTACCAATTTCACCACATCCGGATAAAGATGTAAATCTTTTTTGTGGGTTGCAAAGGTAGGGGGTTTCAGGCATTGATTTATATAGTAAACAAGCTTTTTCGTAAATTCGCCTTTACACTGGAATCAATTACAACCATACCGCCCTATACGCTTACTCCTGAGCAGGAAAAAAAGGAAATTATCCGCCATTATCGCAGTTTGTTACGTTCGCTTAAAACCAAACTAAAAAAAGGCGATAAAGAACTGGTACGTACAGCTTTTGAGATGGCAGCAGAGGCGCATAAAAGCATGCGCAGGAAAAGCGGCGAGCCTTATATTCTGCACCCCCTTGCAGTGGCCGAAATTTGTGTGGAAGAAATTGGCTTGGGCGTTCGTTCAACTATTTGTGCCCTGTTGCACGATACGGTTGAAGATACCGACATAACGTTGGAAGATATTGCCCGTGAATTTGGGAATGAAATTGCAAGAATTATTGACGGGCTTACCAAAATTGCCACTGTTGTTGATTCAAACAGCAGTCAGCAGGCAGAAAATTTCAAGAAAATTTTATTGACACTGACGGATGATCCAAGGGTCATCCTGATAAAACTGGCCGACCGTCTTCATAATATGCGTACGCTTGATGCCATGAAGCGGGAAAAGCAGTTGAAGGTTTCAAGCGAAACGGTTTACATCTATGCACCACTGGCTCACAGGCTTGGTTTGTACAATATCAAAACCGAAATGGAAGACCTTTCCATGAAGTACATGGAGCCTGATACGTACAGGGAAATTGCCCGTAAACTATCTGAAACAAAACGGGAACGCAGCAGATATATTAACGAGTTTATCAAACCTATTAAAGAAAAAATGGAAAAAGCCGGTTTCAATAGTTTTGAAGTTTACGGCCGTCCTAAATCCATTCACTCCATTTCCAATAAAATAAAAAAGAAAGGCGTAAGCTTTGAGGAGGTATATGATCTGTTTGCTATCCGGATGATTATTGATTCAACTCCTGAACGTGAAAAAGAAGATTGCTGGAAAGCATACTCTATTGTAACCGATATGTACACACCAAGCCCTGAACGCTTACGTGACTGGCTTAGTAATCCTAAAAGCAATGGTTATGAGGCGTTACATACAACTGTAATGGGTCCGCAGGGTAAATGGGTGGAAGTACAGATACGCACCAAACGCATGAATGAAATTGCAGAAAAAGGTCTGGCAGCTCACTGGAAATACAAAGAGGGAAGTAGTGATGAAGACCGGTTTGATAAATGGTTTCACAATATCCGTGAAGCATTGAATAATCAGGAGAGCAGTTCACTCGACTTTCTGCAGGATTTCAAAAGTTCGTTTCTTGCTGAGGAAATTTATGTTTATACACCCAAAGGTGATGTGAAGATGTTGCCCGTTGGGGCTACCGCTCTTGATTTTGCATTCAGTGTGCATAGTGATGTGGGCAGCAAGTGTATTGGTGCAAAAGTGAATCATAAGCTGGTGCCTATTGCTCATAAGCTGCGCAGCGGCGATCAACTTGAAATCATTACAAGCAGCAAACAAAAGCCCAGTGAAGACTGGCTGAATTTTGTTGTTACAGCCAAGGCAAGAAGCAGGATTAAAGATGCCCTCAAAGAAGAAAAACGTAAAGTGGCTGATGAAGGTAAATATGTGTTGCAGCGCAAGCTGGAACAAATGGGGGCGGTTTTTGATGCAAATAATGTAGAACTGCTTACCCAGTTTTACAAACTTCCTTCACACCTGGAATTGTATTACCAGATCTCAACAAAAGTTATTGATCTGAAAGAACTGAAAGAACTGCATCTGCATGGCGATAAACTGGAACTTCCAAAGCCGGTTAAACCCGTGCATGAACCTAAGCCCGAGTATGATCCTAACAAAGTCATCAGTCATAAAGATTCTGAGCTCATTATTTTTGGCGAATCAAGTGACAAAATTGTTTATACTCTGGCCAACTGCTGTAAACCAATTCCGGGCGATGATGTGTTTGGTTTTGTATCTACAGGTAAAGGATTGATTATTCACCGCACCAGTTGCCCCAATGCTGCAAGACTGCTGGCCAATTTCGGACACAGGGTGGTAAAAACCAAATGGGCGAAGAACAAGGAAATTTCATTTCTTACAGGTATTAAAATAGTTGGTGTGGATGATGTGGGAATAGTAAGCCGCATCACCAATCTCATCAGTGGCGAAATGCGTTTAAATATCAGTGCTATAACCATTGAAGCCAAAGAAGGAATATTTAATGGCAACTTGAAATTGTTTGTACACGATAAAGATGAGCTGGATGATCTTGTAACCCGTTTAACCAAATTAACCGGTGTACAAACTGTTGAGCGTTACGATACTGAACAATAACATTTGTTCAGAAATGTGTTGTTTTTCCCCAATCTTTGAACAACTATCCGTATTCTGATTAAATTTTTATTCCCTCCCCTTTTTGTTTAGCCTATTTTTGCGGCTTCAAATACCCACTCAATTTATTTTATGGTTGATGTTATTTTAGGCCTCCAATGGGGCGATGAAGGAAAAGGAAAAATCGTTGATTTTTTTGCTCCCAAATACGATGTGATTGCACGCTTTCAGGGCGGACCCAATGCAGGGCATACACTTTATGTAAACGGTGAAAAAGTAGTGTTACACCAAATTCCCAGTGGTATTTTTCACAAGGGCATTATTAACTTAATTGGAAATGGGGTAGTACTTGATCCTGTAATATTGAAAAAGGAATGTGATAAGGTTGCTTCAATGGGAGTTGATGTGAAACAAAATCTTTTTATTTCACAACGTACCAATGTGATTATTCCAACACACAGGGCGTTGGATAAAGCAGCAGAGCTGGCAAAAGGTGATGAAAAAATTGGTTCAACTCTGAAAGGAATCGGCCCGGCATATATGGATAAAACAGGCCGCAATGCTTTACGTGTAGGCGATTTACTTGATCCTGATTTTGATACTTTGTATAAAAAGCTGCGTGCAAAACACCAGCAGTTACTCGATAATTATAATTTCACCGAAGATATAAGCGAATGGGAAAAAGAGTTTTTTGAGGCGGTAGAATTTGTAAAATCGCTCAACATTGTAAACGGCGAATATTTTATCAATAAAAAAATTGCTGAAGGCAAAAAAATTCTTGCTGAAGGTGCCCAGGGCAGTATGCTTGATGTAGATTTCGGAACCTTTCCTTTTGTTACATCTTCCAATACCATTTCTGCTGGTGTAAGCACTGGTTTAGGCGTGCCTCCAAATAAAATTGGTGAAATAATTGGTATAACAAAAGCCTATTGCACAAGAGTAGGAAGCGGTCCTTTCCCTACTGAATTATTTGATACAACAGGTGAGGAATTGCGTAAAATAGGAAATGAATTTGGTGCTACTACAGGCCGTCCACGTCGTTGTGGGTGGATAGATCTTGTTGCTTTAAAATTTGCCTGCATGGTGAATGGAGTAACACAAATTGTGATGACAAAAGCCGATGTACTTGATAGCTTTACTGATCTTGAAGTTTGTACTTCATATAACGTAAATGGAATTGAAACCGACGAAATTCCGTTTGAAATCAGCAAAATTGCAGTTGAGCCCGTTTTTAAAGCGTTTAAAGGCTGGAGTAATCCAATAACAAACTGTAGAGAGTGGAGCGATTTACCTGAACAGATGAATAACTATCTCTCGTTCATAAACAGCTATCTGGGTGTGGAAGTAAAATATGTTTCCAATGGGCCCGGCAGAGACCAGATTATTGTTTCTTAAACAGATTGAGTGAGACGGAAGTAAAAGGGATAGCAGAAACAGAAGATTTGAACGTCATAGAAAAAAAGAAAAAAAAATTTGGCTATTTAAAAAACCATTTGAAATTTTACAGCATAATCGTTGGTAAATATGGCAAAGTCAATCAAAAAAACTATTGAAAAATCTACTCCTGAAAAGGAGCAAACAAAAAAGGCTGATACCAAATCAAAAAAATCTGAGGAAGAAGATGACGATGATGATGATTTTGATATGGATGATGAACCTGCTGCAAAGGGAGGTAAAAAGCCTGTTGCATCAAAGTCGAAAAAAACGGAAGAAGATGATGACGACGATGATGATGGAGATGAAGAAGATGATGACTGGAATAAGAATGACGAAGATGATTACGATCCTGATTTTGAGGAATTTGATATACCAAAATCAAAAGGCAAAAGTGCAGGAAAGAAAAAAGGTGGCGATGATGACGATGATTTTAAACTTGATGAAGATTTCAAAGAGTTTGATATGATGGGTGATGATGATTTTGATGATGAAGACGATGATTTTTAAATCATAATGTGAAAAGAACATTCCGATCTTTTCCAATCACAGACTTATCTGTAACAAAAGAGCAAATGTTGAGCTGGTGTAGCCGGTTCAACATTTGCTCTTTTTTAGATAATCAGCAGTACCAATTGCAAGGTCATAGCTATGAATGCCTTGCCGGTTGTGGTACTGTTGATGTACTTCATGCAAACGCAGGTAACGCACTTAGTCAACTACAGCATTTTCTCAATAAGAATAACGACTGGTGTTTCGGGCATCTTGGTTATGATCTGAAATCAGAAACCGACCGAATTGTATTAACGCATATTGATTACTCCGGTTTTGCTGATTTGAGCTTTTTTGTTCCACAATATGTATTGCAGTTAAGCGAAAAAGGAATCAGCATTGGCTCGTTATCAGATAATCACGAAAAAATTTTCGATGAAATTTCTCAAACAGAAATTGGCTCTCAGCCGCAACAAAAAATTTCTATCATACAGGAACGGGTTTCAAGGGATGAATATATCCATACAATTAAAAAAATTCAGGAACATATTCTTCGTGGCGATTGTTATGAACTGAATTATTGTATGGAGTTTTTTTCAGAGCAGGTTTTTATTCAACCTTTGCAGGTTTATCAATCGTTAATTAAAATTTCTCCCAATCCTTTTTCTGCATTTTATAAAATCAACGATAGTATCCTGATGTGCGCAAGCCCTGAACGTTTTTTACAGAAGCAGGGAAATAAATTATTGTCTCAGCCAATTAAAGGCACACTCAAACGAAACAGGCAAAACCAGGTAGAAGATGAACAACTGAAACTGCAGTTGCAAACTAGTGAAAAAGATAAGAGTGAAAATGTAATGGTGGTTGATCTTGTTCGGAATGACCTGAGCCGTGTTTGCAAAGAGGGTAGTGTAACTGTTGATGAGTTGTTTGCTGTTTATTCATTCCCGCAGGTGCATCAAATGATCTCTTCGGTAAGTGGTGAAATAAAAGATGAAATATGTTTTACCGATCTAATCAGGGCAACTTTTCCAATGGGGAGCATGACGGGGGCTCCCAAACGTCGAGTGATACAGTTAATTGAGCAATATGAACAGTCAAAACGTGGATTGTTTTCAGGTGCTGTTGGTTACATAACTCCAAATGGTGATTTTGATTTTAATGTTGTTATCAGGAGCGTGTTTTATAATGCTGCTGCAAATTATCTTTCTTATTCTGTTGGCAGCGGTATTACTTTTTACAGTGATGCAGAAAAAGAATATGAAGAATGTTTGCTTAAATCTGATGCTATTTGCAGTGCATTGGGAATCTCAAAGTAAGTCTTCTGCTCTGTGCATTCACTTCCGTCCATCGCACAAAATAAATCAGTACATTTAGTTTTGCAATCATTTTATTTCCATTCTATTCTATGCATGACTATGATTATGTTGTCATCGGCATCGGTTTCGGAAGATCAGTTTCTGCACTTCGCTTATTTGAAAAAGGGTACAAAGTATTAGTGATTGAAAAAGGCAAGTGGTTTAACAAACCTGAAGATTTTCCAAAAACAAACTGGAATCCCTGAAAATGGATGTGGATGCCTTCGTTAAAAATGAAAGGCTTTTTTTAATCTTAGTTTTTTCAGACATGTTACTGTTTTAAGTGGTACTGGTGTTGGCGGCGGTTCACTTGTTTATGCCAACACATTACCCATTCCTAAAAAAGAATTTTATAATACAGGTGAGTGGGGTGGCTTAGCAAACTGGGAAGAAGAATCAAGGCAGTTTTATGCTGAAGCAAAACGAATGCTGGGTTCTGAAACACATCCATACATGAGCAGGAGTGATAAGGTAATGAAAGGACTGGCGAAACAATAAGGTATTGAATATGCATTTGAGAAAACAGATGCTCCTGTATATTTCGGTGAGCCGGGTGTAACAGTAGATGATCTTTATTTTAACGAAGCGGGCCCAAACCGTACAGCTTGTGTTTTATGTGGCGGAGGTATGACCGGTTTTAGGTACAATGGAAAAATACATTGGATAAAAATTACCTCTGGCTTGCTCAGCAAAAGGGTTGTGAAATTATTGCAGAAAAGAAGTGTATGATATTATTCCGTTGAATGCAGACGGTAGTGAAGGCTATGAAATAAAGTACCGGGATTCGTTGTCGTTTTTCAAACGCAGCTACAGTATAAAATCATAAGCTGTAATTTTTGCCGGAGGTGTGTTTAGTACAATAAACCTTTTGCTGAAACTGAAACAGACTTTATTGCTAGGTTATCTGATAAACTTGGCAAGGGAGTGCGTACAAATTCTGAAAGCCTGGTTGCTGTTACGTCTTTTGATGATGTTTCTTTTTCAGAAGGCATTGCAATTGGTTCAATTATTCATATTGATGAAAGCAGGCATATTGAACCAGTTAAGTATGCTGAAGGTTCAGGTTTCTGGCGAATATTCATGTCCCCCAATGGTTCAGGGGAAAAATATTACTGCAAGAATTGGAAATATTTTTAAAAGTTTCATTACTCATCCTGTTCAAAATTTCAAAGCTTATTTTATTGATAAATAGAGTAAGCTGTCGCAGATTTTACTTTACATGAAACGTGTTGATTCATTGCTTAGTTATAGTCGTACTTTGTATGGAAGCTTAAAAGCAAAACTTGGTTATGGTGCTTCTCCAACCGCATTTAATCCAACAGCACAGGGGATGGCTAAAAAGTTGAAAAGATCATTAACGGTAAAGCAATGGTGATGAGTACAGAAACTCTTTTTGGCATCCCTGCAAATGCTCATATTCTTGGCGGTGCCTGCATAGGTAAGGATGATACAAAAGCTGTAATTGATAAAAACAATATGGTGTTCAATTGTCACAATATGATGATTTGTTATGGCAGTATGATTTCTGCAAATCCCGGCGTTAATCCAAGTTTAAGTATTACAGCAATTACAGAAAGGGCGATGAGTAAAATATTGTCAAAGTCAAAAAATGAATTAATTAACCGAAGGGAAATTGTCTGATTTTAAAAGGTTGTATGAACAATGTGTTTTGTATGATTTTTTTAAATGAAACTTTTCAGTATATGCTGAGTGTTCAATAGTAATACTACGTAATTATCTTATTTTCCAATTTCGGACTTATACGATTCCAGTATTGCGGTAAGGGAAACACTTACAACGTACTTTACATAAGTAATTAATTATTGAAATTAGTAAGTAGTTAGTTATAAATTTGATTGTATTTTCTTGACATTTACATTTATTAAAATTCATATCCAAACCGTGTCCTAATGAAAAATCTTGCATTTGTTTGTGTATACTTGTTGTTTACGGTATGTACTAACGCTCAAACGATCATGGGTCGACAAATCGTCGATCAGTTTCCAATTAATAGCGGTGGTACGTTAACATATGGCTTAACGTGGTTGCCTTCGACTTATAGCAGCACTACAAGAAATTATCCCTTGATAATTTCTTTACATGGTGCTGGTGAAACAGGGACTACTTCAACAGACTTGTCAAAACTTTATACAGCTTCACCAAGAGCTATATCTGGCCGTATTGCTGATGGATGGGATCCAGTTGCAGTTAATCCACGTACTGGTCAGCAAGATAGTTTTATTGTTGTTTCGCCTCAGGCATCTTCATGGAGTTACAGTTATACAGAACTGAAATATATTCTCCCTTCTATTATTAATAAATACAGGGTTGACCGAAGCCGCATTTATTTAGTTGGCCTTTCTGCTGGTGGAGGCGGGACCTATTCAACTTTTGGGAGTAGAGATTCTTTATTTATTAAGAATTTCGCTGCAATGGCCACAGCAAGTAGTGCTGGTGTTAATGCGAGCAATGGTTATACTGATGTTCAGGTTGAAGCTGGTATACGTTATGGTTCAACATATGGAGTAAGAATTTGGACTATTGCTGGTGAACAGGATTATTTACTCAACACTGACGTTAGATACCATGATAGTACAAACGTTTCTGCCCCCAGCTCTGCCAATAAGCTTACAGTAATACAAACACTTGGCCACTCCACATGGGGGAAAGCATATGATCCTAATTTCAGGCCGATTACAAATTATTATGGTAAAACCGGTTCTTGTAACAATGGTTGCAATTATGGGGGAGTTCCTGTAGCACTTAATAATAACGGCTCTTCTGTAAGAGGAAGTGGTAAAACTCAGGATAGCCTTAATCTGTATGAATGGTTATTATTATCACAGCGAACTGAAACGAGTTTTTCTCCCAATGTAGGCGATTACCGTTCTAATGCTGCCAAACCTGCCGGAGGAAAATGGAGCAGTACTTCAAGTTGGAAACGGTTTGACGGACAGAACTGGTCAAGTACAAGTATATTGCCAAGTGTATCTGTTGGGCTTATTGCGATTTCGAATACTGACAGCATAGATATGGATGTTGCAGTGAGTGCAGATCAGTTGATTGTAGAAAACGGAGCAGTTCTTCATCTTTCATCTGCAGGGCTAACAATTAATGATGGCCCTGGAACGGATTTGCTGATAAAGGGTACAACAAACTTAACAAATACTGCAAGTATCAGTGGTGCTGGCACTGCACAATTAAATGGAATAATCAACTGGATGGGCGGAACATTGTCGATAAAAACAATTACCGAAAGCGGTTCTATAATAAATGTAACAGGTAACAACGCTAAAACCCTTGCAGCAAACCTTACTAATAATGGAACATTTAATTGGAGTACAGCTGGTACTGGTGGTGATATACAAATGACAGGGGCAAGATTTACAAACAATGGTCTTCTTAATGAATCGTTTGTATCCAACAAAGGTTTTACAAATGGTGGTGGTACTGTTGCATTTGTCAATACAGGAACATTTAAGAAATTATCAACGAATACTTTTTCAAACAATACTGTGAATTTCACGAATACAGGAACTTTGCAAGGTGTTGGAGCATTTAATTTTAGTGGTACCGTTACAAATACAGGAATTATTAAACCAGGCAATTCTCCCGGTATACTGACAGTAAGTGGTGGTCTTGTTGCTGGACAAAATTCTCAGATTAATATTGGAATATACGATGGATCTGGTGCTGGTACTGGGCATAACAGATTGGATTTGACTGGAGATATTAACCTTTCAGGTAACAACGTTGTTGTAACAGAAAATCCGACGGTTCCAAATCAGACATATGTTATTTTGACAACAACCGGAAATTTCTCTGGGTCATTCAGTTCTGCAAGTCTGCCAGTTGGGTATACTATTACATACAGCCAGCAATCAGTATCTGTTACAAAAGGAGAGGCAACTTTACCTGCTGTTTGGGGTGGATTTGATGTTATTGAAAATCAAAATGTGGCAGAATTAAAATGGTCAACACTACAGGAAGATAATACCGATTTTTTTGCTATAGAGTATTCGCTTGATGGTAATGTATTTACGGCAGTTGGTAAAGTAAATGCTGCTAGAAACAGTTCTCTAAAAACTAATTATACATTTTATCACACACAGCCATCCCCATCATCTGTTAATTATTATAGGATAAAACTGGTCGATCTGGATGGGAAGATGAAGTTTTCTGAAATTAAAAAATTTCAATTCAAACAGAATAATTTACTGCTACGCCTTTTGTCAAGTACAATTACTGACAATCTGAATGTAACTATTCAAAGCGATAACCTGAATTTGACAATTATTGATATGACAGGTAGGGTATTTTATAATAAAATAATATCAAGTGGTGTTCATAGCATTAATGTATCAGCTTTTTCAAAAGGAGTGTATAAAATTATCGCTACTGATAATAAAGGGTTAGTGCAAACAACAAGTTTTGTTAAATACTAAAGGCAGATTCAGTTCCAATTGTATCTATTTCTCTATTATCGTGAATAAAGAAAATCAGCTTCTTTTTTTAGGAGCTGTCTTTTTTATTTCCGGCAACTCCGAAACCTTTGGGTAAACTTCTTTTATTCCATCTTCACCATAAAAGCGAATCAGCAATTGAACGCTTTCACTTAAAATATTGTAACGGGTAGCATTAAAAATCTTCATTTTGTCTTTAGGCAAACGAAGGTTAAATACATTATTTCCCGCCAATACAACATCGAAATTGGGATTAAGATTATTGAAGTAAATCAAATCCATTGTAAGATCTTTTGCCATTACAACGGAACTGAATTTTCCCGCTATAGCCTGTACTTCAATATTCGGATCGGTTTTTTCAGGGGCAAATTCATCTGCTTTTTGCTGTCCATTATTTACGGTGGTTGTTATGCCACCTTTTCCTTCCATGATATAATGAGTAGCAATGAATTTTTTTACGTGTGTGCGACTTTCAGCGGGTAAATAATATTGAAGTTTCCAGAAATCCCTGCTTCCACTTTTCTTTATTGCTGAATAAACACGTCCAGGCCCTCCGTTATATGCAGCAATAACAAGCAGCCAGTCATGCAGGTCGTTGTACAACGTTGTAAGATATTTTGCTGCGGCATGTGTACTGCGGAAATAATCTGTGCGTTCATCAATCCATGCGTTTACATTCAGCCCGTATTCTTTGGCTGTATAAGGCATAAATTGCCAGGGGCCTCTTGCGCCAACCCAACTGGTTGCGTTTGTGTTTAACCCAGATTCAATAACTGCTAAATATTTTAATTCATGTGGAAGGCCATATTGCATCAGCACATTGTCAATTAATGTAAAGTAAGGAACTCCCCAGCTTTTCATTTTATTGAGACTTTTGCCATGTACGCCTAAATAATCCTGTATAAAGCCCCAAGCTTGTGGGTTTATCTGTCCATCGTAAGGAAGAGCATCGTTATATTCTTTATTTACAAAAAGGTTTTTGAAGCCATATTTACTTACATCAGCATTTAATGTTGTATTTGTATCAATAGAAGTGGTGCTGTTTCCATTTGGTTGCGCAAATAAGAAACCTGTTGAAAGAAAAAACAATATAAGTAATAAGTAATGCTTCATCAACCAATTAATTGGTCTTGTAAGTTTTCATCCAGTCATTTCCAAGACGAAGCAAAGATAGTTCATCAAAATGCTTTGTCATTAACTGAGGGCCAAATGGAAGTCCATTACTGTGTTGAAACAGCGGAATTGAAAGCGCAGGAATACCAACCAGGTTAGCAAAAACAGTGTAGATATCAGCAATATACATCTCAACCGGGTTATTGCTTTTTTCGCCGATTCTGAAGGCAGTGGTTGGAGATACCGGCATAATTAAAACATCTATTTCGCTGAATACCAGTTTTATTTGTTCGTATAATTTACGGCGAACCTGTTGTGCTTTGGTGTAATAGGCATCATAGTAACCGGCGCTGAGAACAAATGTGCCCAACATAATACGGCGCTGAACTTCCTTGCCAAAACCACTGGAACGGTTAGCAGAGTAAAATTCTGTTAATTCTTGTTTGATGGGTTGAGATTGATGTCCGTAACGGATCCCATCATATCTCGAAAGATTACTGCTTGCTTCAGCAGTAGTAAGAATATAATATGCAGGAACGATATAGTCTATCAGATCAAAATCAAGTTCCTTCACTTCATATCCATCAGTCTTTAACTGATCGATAAAATAAAAGTGGGATGCTTTTATTTCTTCATCCAGCCCTTCGTGCTGAAGTGTTTGCCTGAAATAACCAACTACAGGTTTTTTATCAGCAGGCTGATGAATAGCTGAATAATAATCAGGAACAGGTAATGAGGAGACTGTACTGTCAAAATCATCGGCACCTGCAATTACAGATAATACCAATGCTGCGTCTTCAACGTTACGTGCAAGCACACCTATTTGATCAAAACTTGAACCATATGCAATGAGTCCGTGGCGGCTGATGCGTCCGTAAGTTGGTTTCATCCCAACAATTCCGCAAAAATCTGCAGGTTGACGAACTGATCCGCCTGTATCACTTCCCAAACTAACCATGCAAAGGTTAGCCTGTACTGCCACAGCCGAACCTCCTGATGAACCACCTGGAACAAGATTTTCATCAATCATATTCCTGGTTACTCCGTAAGCAGAGTTTTCATTGCTGCTGCCCATTGCAAATTCATCACAGTTATTTGAACCGATGATAATTGCACCTTCAGCAAGCAATCTTTCTACAGCGGTAGAATTATAAATGGAATGAAATCCTTTCAGGATGTTTGATGCTGCTGAAACCGGATGATTTTTATACGAAATAACATCCTTGATGGTAACTACAACTCCGTGAAGTTTTCCTATGGTTGCACCTGATTTCCTTTCTGCATCGAGAACATCGGCCTGGGCTAATGCTTCATTGGCATAAGTATGCACAAGTGCATTTAAATGCGCTTGTGTGCTTATTTGCGACAAATAAAACTCAACTGCATTTCTACAGGAAGTTTTATTTAACAATAAGCTTTCGTGATATTCTTTTATGGTTTTAAACGGATACAAATAGCTGAACAGCTTCAGTTAGAAAAAGAAATAGTTTTGTTTTGAACCGGTTTATTTGGTCTGCTGATTTGTATCGTTTGTGCTTTCTTCGATCTCTTTACGCACATTGTTTTTTGCATCGTTAAACTCACGGATGCCTTTTCCTAATCCCTTCATCAGTTCAGGAATTTTACGACCTCCGAAAAGGATAAGTATTGCAATTACTATCAGAATAATTTCCTGAGTACCAAGTACACCAAGTAGTATGGGCTGAAAATTCATGTTCAGAAATTTTGGATAACAAAGGTAAAGTTATTTTACAAGCGGGGAGAAGAAAGATTTTTATAAAAAAAACCTTCCATTGGGAAGGTTTTTGAATTATTTAGCTAAAAACTATTATCAGCGAATGTAATTTCTGCCGCATTTGCCAGCTTTTCCATTGGCAGCCTGATAAGGAGTGATGCCATGATTACAAGACACTAACAAAAATGCAATAACTGCAAGTGCGAACAATACTTTTTTCATACCGGAACAAATTATTTAATTAAGAGTAAAATTGCTTCGCAGGTATGGATTTAGTACTGTTGAAATTCTGTTATTAGGTGATAAATATACAACGAAAATTATACCAGTAAAGTATAAAGGGGAAAGTTTTTCTTTCCCCTTTATAAAAATATTGCTGAAACAGCTTATTTCATGCGCTTTTCTTTAATACGGGCACTCTTACCGCTTCTTTCACGAAGGTAGAAGAGTTTTGCACGGCTTACTTTACCCACTTTATTCAGTTCAACTGAATCAACATTGGGTGAATTGAAAGGGAATGTACGTTCAACACCAACACCATCGGAAATTTTACGAACAGTGAAAGTGGCTGTAGCACCCTGGCCCTGCTTCTTAATTACATCGCCACGGAAGCTCTGAATACGCTCTTTACCGCCTTCAATGATTTTGTAGTGTACGGTAACATTATCTCCTGCTTTAAATTTAGGATACTCCTTTTTAGCAGTTAATTGTTCATGTATAAATGCAACAGCGGCGTTCATAACTCAAAATTTTAGGACGGCAAAGGTAGGGAAAAAGTTGAAAGTTAAAGTTTGAAAATCGAAAGTTTTTTTAAAACAGTCAAAATATTCAAGTATAACCTTGTTTTTAGCTTACCTGGCCACGTTTATAGCTCTTTTTTCTCTGATAACAGTCACCTTGATCTGTCCGGGATAAACCATTTCAGTCTGGATTTTCTGAGCCATTTCAAAACTCAGCTTATCCGATTCAGAATCAGTTACCTTTTCAGCTTCAACAATCACCCTCAGTTCACGGCCAGCCTGAATAGCGTAGGCTTTTTCAACTCCGGGATAACCCATCGCAAGGTTCTCAAGGTCTTTAATACGCTGAAGGTATTGCTGCATAATTTCCCTTCTGGCACCGGGTCTTGCTCCACTAATAGCGTCGCAGGCTTGTACAATCGGGGAAATAACGTATTGCATCTCCATTTCATCGTGGTGCGCTCCAATGGCATTTACTACAGCGGGATTTTCACCATATTTTTCAGCGAGTTTAGCACCTAATAATGCATGGCTTAGTTCAGTTTCTTCATCGGGCACTTTACCTATATCATGTAATAAACCGGCACGTTTAGCCAGTTTAGGGTTCATTCCTAATTCAGATGCCATGATGGCGCAGAGATTGGCTGTTTCACGGCTGTGCATAAGCAGGTTCTGACCATAAGAAGAGCGAAAACGCATTCTTCCCACCATTCTGATCAGTTCCTTGTGCATTCCATGAATACCAAGTTCAATTACTGTACGTTCGCCTATTTCCATTACCTGCTCGTCTAATTGCTTACGGGTTTTTTCAACCACTTCTTCAATACGGGCCGGGTGGATACGTCCATCAGCAACCAAGCGCTGAAGACTCAAACGGGCAACTTCACGACGTAGCGGATCAAACGACGAAAGAAGGATTGCTTCAGGCGTGTCATCAACAATCAGGTCAACACCTGTTGCTGCTTCAATTGCACGGATGTTACGGCCTTCACGACCAATGATCTGACCTTTTATTTCGTCGCTTTCAAGGTTGAAAACGGTAACTGTATTTTCAATTGTCTGTTCGGCAGCAGTACGCTGAATAGACTGAATTACAATTTTACGGGCTTCTTTATTTGCCTTTTGTTTGGCATCTTCAATAATTTCCTGCTGAAGTGCCAATGCCTTGGTCTGTGCTTCCTGCTTCAGGCTTTCAACCAATTGATTTTTGGCCTCTTCAGCACTCAGGCCTGCAATTTTTTCTAAGCGGCGAATATGTTCTTCCTGGTGTTTTTCCAGTTCGGTTCTTTTCATGTTTACAACCTCAATCTGCCTGTTCAGGTTTTCCTTGATCGCTTCATTTTCCTTCATTTGCTTATCAAGGTTGGCTTCTTTTTGATTGATGGACTGCTCTTTCTGGCGTGTTCTGTTTTCGCTTTCACTCATTTTCCGGTTACGTTCATTAATTTCCCTGTCGTATTCGGATTTGAGCTGAACGAATTTTTCTTTGGCCTCAAGTTCTTTTTCTTTTCTAACAGTTTCGGCTCTTAATTCAGCTTCTTTAATAATTGTTTGCGCCTGTAATTCAGCTTCTTCAACCTGTTTTTTTGTGTTTTTGGCGAAGATAAACCGGCCTGCAATCAGTCCAATGATGAGTGCAGCAGCTCCTATAATGAGATATAAAATTGTAGGTTCCATTGTGTTAATTGGTTTGTTCTGTATCGTTCCTCTCTATGGCAATAAATCGGTTCATAGCGGGACAATAGTGGCGAAATTAAGTAAAAATAAGGTACTGACGGGCTTCAACAAACTACATCGCAATAAAGATTTTAAAACAATACTGTTCTTGTAACTAAATCGCCAATAGATTTGCTGAAAATTTAATTGAATGAAACAGCTATTTTTTATTGGATTTGTGTTTTTGGCGGCATCTTCCTTGAATGCACAAACTCTTAAACCATGGAAAACGAATCTGCCGTCCGGCAAGCAACTGAATGTGTTAAACACAATGGACACAAAAATTACACAGGAAGTAATGGGGCAGAGTATGGAGATTGAAATGCACATAACTTCAATAGATTCGGTAATGATTAAGAGCGAAACTGCCGGAAGCTTTAATCTATCGAAAGTAACAACGAAAATGAAGATGAATATGACGGCAATGGGAAAGGATGTGAATTTTGACTCCGAGAAAAAGGAAGACATGGATGGCGAAATGGGAGAAAAATTAAAAAACAAAATCGGGGTGCCGATAGAAGCTACTGTAACCGAAAATGGCAAGATAAAAATAACTAATGAGAAAAAGGATGAAGAGAGTTCTGATGTTATGGGCTCAATGATGCAGATGAACAATGATTCTGCTGCAATTGCAGGACTTTTTTTAACGCCCCCGCCCAAGAAATTAATTTACGGCGAATCGTGGAAGGATAGCTTAACAACTCCGGAAATAAGTGTTGAAAACATATATACATTTGATAAAGCTGAGGCTGATTTTGCTTTTATAAATTTTACAAGCATAAATAATACTTCGGGCACAGTTACTACTTCAGGCATGGAAGTAACCCTTAAGCTGAAAACCGAAACAACAGGTGTAATGAAGGTGAATACAAAAACAAGTGTTGTAGTGGAACGCAAGGGCAACATGAAAATGTCGGGCACATCTGAGGTAATGGGTATGCAGATACCGATTAACGGAGAGTCGGTAATTACATCAACAGTTACTGGATTTTAAGAACTTTTATTCAGCAAAAAATCAATTTGCTGCTCCATTTTTTGCAATGCCTCTTTTGCCCCGGTTTCTTCCGGCAGTGAGGCATTATTACTTGCAGCACCGGTATGTGTGGCATACCAAACTAAAACCATTGCAACATAATCCTGCATATCCTTACCTGCAAAACTGGTTTTAAACTCCAGTATTTTATCGTTAATTATTTTGATTGTTTTTCGCACAAGCTCTTCGTCTGATGGGCTTACTTTAATTCGGTAATTTCTATCGCCTATTACAATATTTACAGGAATTAATGTTTCCATAATGTTGAAATATTAAACTGAATTCATAATTTTAAGTTTCCTCCTGAAAAAAGGGAAACCTTTTTATTGGCTCTGACTTTTAAAAACATCCAATATTTAAAAGTAATAAATCCCAAAAAGAAATGTTTGCAAGGGTTAAACCATTAGTTTTTCTTGATTCATTAACTGTTGAACTTCCTGTACCTCAAAACAACGGAATTAAGGCTGTTTTGAAAGATGAAAAAGGGCTGGTTTGCCGTAGTATGGAAGTAACATCGCATTATCCTTCATTGTTCTGGGGTGGATTAAATGATCTTCCATACGGTGTTTATACCGTTGAACTTCACAATGGCGAGGAAGAAATGGTTGTAAGGATAATTAAGAGAGTTTAACCGGTTGTTATTGTGTAATCAATGCAATACATCTGTCAATTTCCCTGACGTAATGGTTGATTTTTTTTTCCAGTTCTTTTTTCTCTTTATCATCCAACTGCTGCTGCGATGCTTTTAACATGGCATTTTGCATTTCCATGATTTCAAATTCATGCTTTTGTGCCGATAGGTTTTCCTTTAAACTGATCAATTCTTCTTTTAGCTTGTGATTTTCTTTCTCTAAATGCTGATGCTTTTTAATGAGCAGTTGCATTTTTTGCTGTAATGATTGAATATGTTCTTCAAGCTTGGGCATGAATGATTAATTTGGATTACTTTCTTATTTCGGCAGAAAGTTGCTTTTCCAGCGACTGAATAAGCGTATTCATCATCTTCTCTGTTTCCTTGTCGGTGAGTGTTTTCTCTTCATCCTGAAACACAAAGTTCAAGGCCATTGATTTTTTGTCTGCCCCGATTTTTTCACTTTCAAAAACGTCAAATAAAGAAACCGATTTCAATTTGCCCACTTTAGCGGAAGCAACTGTTTTTTCTACTTCAGCATAAGTAGTTGTTTTTGGAATAATAACAGCAAGATCTCTTTCAACTGCGGGAAAACGTGGGATTTCTTCATACGCCAGTTTTGTTTTTGAAGCAAGTTGTGTTAAGATATTCCAGTTAATATCGGCAAAATAAACTGGTTGTTTAATGTCGAATTGTTTCAGTTGTGCCGCATCAACAATTGCAACTTTAGCAACTACCTGTTTTTTAACTTTGTAATTAATTATTCCGCTAAATCCTTTTTCTGTTTCGGCAATTTCTGTTTCTACCGGCAGGCCTGCCTGCTGAAGAATTCCGTTTACAACAGCTTTCAGAAAATATACATCAGTGGATGCTGCTTTCTGTTTCCATGAAGCTTCTGAACTGCCGGTTGTATAAATTGAAAGATGATCTGTTTCAAAATACTTACCGGTTTCTGTTGTGGTATATGTTTTTCCAAATTCAAACAGCCGGAGGTTATTGTTCTTTCGGTTGAGGTTAAACGAAATACATTGCAACCCGGTTTCAAGCATTGATGGACGCATTACATTCAGTTCTGCACTGAGATTGTTAAGCATTTTTACTGTGGTATTGAGCACTTCTTCACTGTACCATGCACTGTTGGCTATAGAGTTGGTAAAGATTTCACTGAACCCCTGACCTGTGAGAATATTGCTAATTTTTTCTTTATAGGCAAAGGTTGTATGATCTGATTCAGTTGATGGTGAAATGGTAATGCTGGTAGGTATTTCAACATTATCTAATCCATCAATACGCATTACTTCCTCAGCTAAATCGGCCGGCAATTCCATATCGGGTTTGCTGAAGGGAGCAGCAAGCCAAAGCTCATCAATGGACTCTTTCACCAGTTCAAAACCAAGCGATTCAAAAATTTTCTTTACGGTATCCGGATGGTAGTTTTTGCCGCTTATTTTTTTCAGGTAATGATACTTTAGCGCTATTTGTGTTTTTTCTTTTGGTTTTGGATAAATATCAGCCACATCACTTGCAATTTCTCCTCCGCACAATTCTTTTATCATCAGGGCTGCACGTTTTAACACGTTCACAGTATTGCTGATGTCAACTCCTTTTTCAAAACGTGTTGCTGCATCGGTGCGCAGGTTATGCCTGAAAGAAGTTTTTCGTGTGGTAACCGGATTAAACCAGGCGCTTTCAAGAAAAATATTTTTTGACGAATCTTTTACCCCACTTTTTAATCCCCCAAATACACCGGCAATACACATAGGCTCATCCGCATTGCAAATCATCAGGTCATCATTGCTGAGTTTGCGTTCTTTTTCATCTAATGTAGTAAACAGGGAACCTTCGGGAAGATTTTTTACAATTACTTCGGCACCCGTAATTGCATCGGCATCAAATGCGTGCAGTGGCTGCCCCGTTTCGTGCAGAATGTAGTTGGTAACGTCAACAATATTGTTAATTGGCCTTACACCAATTGCTTTTAAACGTTGCTGTAGCCATGCCGGACTTTCTTTTACTGTAACATTTGTAATGCTTACGCCAGAATAACGTTGGCAGGCATTTTCATTTTCAATTTTTACAGCAATGGGTAATGATTTATTGTCGGCCTTAAATGAATTGCTGAAAGGCGATTTAATTGAATTGTTTTTTTTATCATGGAAATTAAGATACGCAATCACATCTCTTGCAACACCTATATGGCTCATTGCATCCATGTGATTAGGGGTTAATCCAATTTCATAAATCCAGTCGGTGTATAATTTAAAGTAGTCGGCTGCAGGTGTTCCAACAACTGCATCATCTTTCAGTACCATAATACCTGCATGACTGCTGCCCAAGCCTATTTCATCTTCTGCGCAGATCATTCCATGGCTTTCAACACCCCGGATTTTTGCTTTTCTCATCGTTAGCGGATCGCTTCCTGCGGGATAAATTGTAGTGCCAATTGTTGCTACCACAACTTTTTGCCCTGTTGCAACATTAGGAGCCCCGCAAACAATCTGTAATGGGCTTTCTGCACCAATGTTTACAGTGGTTAATGATAACTTGTCCGCATCCGGATGTTTTTCACAGGAAAGAACTTCTCCAATAACAAGACCTTTCAGTCCGCCTTTCACTTCTTCATAAGTGTCCATGCTTTCAACTTCCAAACCAATTGAGGTAAGAATGCGGCTTAAACGCTCCGGTTCAACGGTTACTGGTAAATATTCATGAAGCCATTTATAACTGATTGTCATATTTCTCGACTTTTTTGCTGCGCAAAGATAAATGATTGACGGGTAGTGTAGAAGTTGGGTTTTGAAGGAGGTCGTTGCCGGAATGGTACATGAAAAACGGCGCAATGGCATATTGTAATCTTTTTCAGATCACAAAAAATATTTTTTTCAAAAGCTTTAAACGGATGTGCGGAATTTGCCCGGTTTATTGGAAATTGCAGATGATTGTGCATTATTTTGTTAATAACAGCCGTTTTATAGTTAATAACAGTGTGGATTAGCTTTGGATTGGGTGTGGAAACCAGTAGAAATGTATTGCGGCAGCAGAAATAAATAACATCTTTTTTTGTAGAAAACGATTTGTGTTTACATTCGTCGCCCTCCGTAACAATTGCTTAACATACCATTTGTTTGCAAGTAAACCGGAAGAACCCGAATCTAAACATTGTATTCTTGGTAAATTATGGATCTAACGAATATAAATAAAGACCGGAAGGCAAAACGGAAAGCCTCGCTTGATCTGTCAACAATGGTGTACGGCAAAGTGCCTCCGCAGGCAAAGGAACTGGAAGAGGCTGTTCTTGGTGCAATTATGCTGGAGAAAGGTGCATTTGATGCCGTTAGTGAAATATTACGTCCGGAATGTTTTTATTCTGATGCAAACCAGCGCATCTTTCGTGCAATGCAGGCGCTTACAACAAAAAGCTCACCCATAGATTTATTGACTGTTGTTGAAGAACTGAAATCAAAAGAAGAACTTGAAATGGTTGGTGGTGCATACTATGTAACACGATTAACCAATACGGTTGTTTCTTCTGCAAATATTGAAGCACATGCAAGAATTATTCTGCAAAAATTCTTACAGCGTGAATTAATTCGCATCAGTGGTGAAACAATTGGAGATGCTTATGAAGAAAGTACTGATGTATTTGATTTGCTTGATGAAGCCGAAAGTAAATTGTTTGAAATAACAAATAATTACCTGCGTAAAAATTTCGATTCGTTTGACAATGTATTAATCAAAACCATTCAGCGGATTGAAGACCTTCGTAATAAAGATGAAGATGTTTCCGGTGTGCCATCGGGTTTTCATACAATGGATCGTGTAACGTATGGATGGCAGCCAACTGATTTAGTTATTCTTGCAGCTCGTCCTTCAGTTGGTAAAACTGCTTTTGCGCTTAACTTGGCCCGTAATGCTGCGCTTCACCCAACAAAGCCAACGCCTGTTGCCTTTTTCTCACTTGAAATGAGTGCGGCTCAACTGGTGCAGCGTATTCTTTCAGCCGAAAGTGAAATTATGCTGGAAAAAATTTCAAGAGGCAAGCTTGAAGACCACGAGGTGCAGCAATTGTACAAAAAAGGAATTGAACGTTTGGCGAAAGCTCCTATATACATTGATGATTCGGCAGCGCTGAATATTTTTGAATTAAGAGCCAAGGCACGAAGGCTTGTAAACAAACATCATGTTGGTATGATTCTGATCGATTACCTGCAATTGATGAGCGGAGCAGGTTCAAATAAAAACTCAAACCGTGAACAGGAAATCAGCAATATTTCCCGTAACCTGAAAGGGCTCGCAAAAGAACTGGGCATCCCAATCATTGCACTTTCACAGTTAAGTCGTGAAGTTGAAAAGCGTAAAGAGGGGAACAAAATGCCACAGTTGAGTGACCTTCGTGAATCGGGTGCTATTGAGCAGGATGCTGATATGGTAATGTTTCTTTATCGGCCTGAATATTACGATATTACTTCAAATGAATTTGGAGAAAGCAACCGTGGTGAAACACATGTGCGTATTGCAAAACATCGTAACGGTTCACTTGAAACAATTAAACTGCGAGCTTTGCTTCATATTCAGAAGTTTGTGGAAGATGATTTCAGTGATATGGGAGGAGGTGCTTTGCCCGGCGGTGGTAACTGGAAACCTGTTCCTACAGATGATGGCCCGAAAGTATTTGTACAGAAGGGAAGCAAAATGAACGACATGAATTTTGATGAAGAAACTCCGTTTTAATTTCTGAATTCAGATTTACGATTATAGATTTGTCCCGCTCATTGCAGCGGGACTTTTTATTATGGCACTTCCTTTTTTTTATATTGATGGTTACGATGGCTCTTCAATGCTTCTTACGTTAAATGAAGAAACGTCAAAACATGTTGTGCAGGTATTACGCATGAAGCATGGCGAAGAAATGAATTTGACTGATGGAAAAGGTAGCCTGCTGAATGCATCGATAATCGATCCGCACAAAAAAAACTGCGTGGTGAAAATAAATGCCGTAACAAAAACAGATGCTCCAAAAAGAAAAGTTTCCATTGCAGTATCGCTGGTAAAAAATGCCAGCCGCTTTGAATGGTTCCTGGAAAAAGCAACTGAAATAGGCGTGCATGAAATTATTCCGCTGATAAGCGAACGCACAGAGCGGCAACATTTCCGCTACGACCGCATGAAAGGAATTGTTATCAGCGCTATGCTTCAAAGCCAGCAAACATGGATGCCTGTATTACATGAACCAACGAAATTTGAAAATTTGAAAATGCTGCAATTTGAAAATGCATTGAAACTTATTGCGCATTGTGATGAAACGGCGAGAACTCCATTTTCAAGTTTTCAAATTAACCAATTTTCAAATTATATCATTCTTATTGGCCCCGAAGGTGATTTTTCACCCGCAGAAATTGAACTCGCAATTAAAAACGGTTACCAGCCTATAATGCTTGGTGAAACAAGATTGCGGACGGAAACTGCAGCAGTGGTTGCAGCAACATTGCTTACGATTGTGTAAAGAACAGGGGCGACAATTCCCTTAACGGTGTGTGTACACCGATCAATTACTTTCAAAAAAACAATCAGTTTACAATTTTATTTGCACAACTGCTGCTGGCAAATGCTTCCGGTTTAGCTTTAAACGCAAAGCCCATACCGAGAATGTAACCCATTGCTTCACGCAAGGCTTCATTGCTTTTGAAATGGGGGTTGGTATTAATGTCGGCATGTACTTCCATGTCAACATCGTACTCTGTAAACAAATCGCACAATTCATAAGCAATTTCAATGCTTTTTGCAACTTCCACCAGCATACGTTCTTTAATTGTGTAACGCTGCAGTGTTTTTTCATTGTGGATGAACATAAACCCACCGTGCCCTTCACGAAGAAAAACAATTACAGTAGCAAACTCTGTATCGTTTCCCTTTACCTGGCTGTCGGTACCAATACAAACCTTCAGGCGAAAACCTTTATCAGATTCCCTGATGATTGCAGCACGAACTTCGTCTTTAATGGGGAAGCGGATCTGTTCACCGTTAAATCGTCTCCAGTTCATAAATTGAGGTTTCCCTAATTTACGAAGATATTTTGAGGAGATGCAAGCCGGGGAAGCTAAGTCTTTATTAACAAATGGGGATAAGCGAACAGAAAGTCAAAATATTAAGACCAACTGAAAATCAATACTGGCCTGTGCTTAGCATTACCAAAGTACATGCTTCTATTGGCTGAATGTTGTGTTCAAGCGCCAGTTTTTCCAGCTCATCATTTTCTGTACCTGGGTTAAAAATGATACGTTTAGGCCTGAGTGAAAGAATGTAATTATAATACATTTGCTGATGTGTGGGGTTAAGGTATAATGTTACTGTATCAATATCTTTTATTTCCTGTTGTTCAGTTGTTATTTCAACATCCGCCACCGTACCTGCATGCCTGCCAATACCAATTACATCATGCCCTTTGCTACGCAAACTGTGCAATGCAAGATAACTGTACCTGTTAGGGTTGTCTGATGCTCCGAGAACGAGGGTTTTCTTGTTCATGTTGCAAAGGTATGGCTCAAAAAATTATCTTAATTTCTAAAATAGACTATACATTTTCTTTGGAGTATTTTTAAAGATTTCAGTTAATGCATCTGTAAGTAAAGGGTATCTGAATTGAAATCCTATTTCAAGTATTTTTGTTGGAACAACCCACCTGCTTTTCAAAACTAATTCTGTTTCAGTTCCTATTAAAATGGCTCCGGCTTTTAACATCCATTCTGTAGCAGGTAATGCAAACCCGGTGTGTGAAATTTTTCTCAATGTATTCATGAATTCGATGTTCTGAACAGGGTTAGGTGAAGCACAGTTAAATGTACCTTCAAGTTGCGGATGATTATATAACCAGTCAATCATCCTGCATGTATCTTCAATATGCACCCAACTGTACATTTGTTTTCCATTTCCCTGTTTACCTCCAAGTCCGAATTTCAAAAGATTAAAATACGGAATCATTATTCCTCCCGATCCTAAAGTAATTGCCATTCTTAAAGCAATTTTCCTTGTGGCAGGAGTTGATTGATTATAAAATGTTTCTTCCCATTTTTTACAGACCTGTACTGAAAAATCATTTTTAATTTCACCCGTAAATTCATCCTGAGGTTTGTCGGTTGCATGGCGGTAAATTGTTGCTGACGAAGCATTAATCCAAAGTTTGGGTGGATGTTTTGCTTTTGCAACTGATTCGCCAAGTAATTTAGTCGGATCAACTCTGCTGCTTAGAATTTCTTTTTTATTCCGGTCAGTGTATCTGCAGTTAACCGATTTTCCTGAAAGATTAATCAGTATATCCGCATGCTCTAAATGATTACACCAATCTCCTGCATTTTTACCATCCCATTCACAGTAAATAACATTTTCAATTTCACTTTTTGTAAGCAGTGAAAATTTATTCCTGTTGTTTTTTGTTTTGCTGATGTTTCTGCTTAATACAACCAGTTTATTCGTTGTGCCGAAGTATTTAATTAGGCTTTCTCCAATAAAACCACTACCACCGGCAAGAATAATTTTTGCGTTTGTCATGTTAATTTTTTTTGATTGGTTATTGTAATTATCATCTGTATGGCTTATTTCAAATGAACAAATTCCTTCAGCCTAAGGATTTGTATTTCTTTATAGCAGATATATGTGTAAATGAGTAACATAAACGGCGATGTGAAAAAGGAACCCATCAATCCGGTATTGGTGATGGCAAGTAAGGCCGATAATAAAAATGTGATGTAGTAAATATTTCTCAATACATGATTACTGAACCAGCCGGTTTTAAAGTGTACAAACAAGCTTATAAACTGGCATGCACCGGCAATAATGTAAACAACATATGCAACTTCAAAAAAGCTGTTCAGGAATAAGAGTGTTATCAGTGCTGCACATAAAAGAATTGTAATTACCAGCTCTGTTTGTTTAAATAATTTCATTTCTAATATTTTAAATTTTCAGAAAAAAATGAAAATAATGTATTTGAAAAAAGCCGGGTTATCCGGCCTGATAATTAAACGCCTTATTTAATGAGTTTTAGAACTGTACTCAGAAACCAATTTTCATCGCTTTTTACTAAAAGTCCAAGCATATCATCGGCATGTGCCCCGAATTTCTGAATTCCGGTTACAGTATCAAGAAAAACTTTCACTTCTTTATCATTCCTGTCGCCTTCAACTTTACTCATCTGGTCCATCAGTTTCATCATCGGATCAAGCTCTCTTTTCTTCCGTTCTTTTATAATTTGGGTTGCAACTTTCCAAATGTCTTTTTCAGCAGAGAAATATTCTTTTCTTTCACCGGATATAATAACCCTGTCAACTAAGCCCCAGTCAATCAATTCCCTGATATTCATATTCACATTTCCACGGCTGATGTTGAGCTGAGCCATAATATCATCCTGGTTCAGCGGATCGGGACTTATCATTAGCAGTGCATGTACCTGCGCCATCGTGCGGTTAATGCCCCAATGAGTGCCCATGGCTCCCCAGGTGCTGATAAACTGTTGTTTGGCTTCAGATACCTTCATATTACGAAGATAACAGATGATTTAAAATTTTCAAAAAATATTGAAAATGATTTTATGGAATTAGGTAAATAAGACTTATACCACCATAATGGGGCTGATAGTAAGGAAGAAACGCCACATTCTTTTTTTTCAGATTACAGGGTAGTTTCTTTTTAACCCAGGGATAGAGTTTATAAGCTGCTTTTGTTGACAGAATTCCGATACCGGCACCTGCAATAACATCACTCAACCAATGCTTATTATTGTATAGCCGCAGGTAACCTGTTGTGGCTGCAACTGCATAACCTGCCACACCATACAATGGCGAAACATCTTTGTACTCCTGCCACATAAATTCGGCTGCAACAAATGCATCAGTTGTATGTCCGCTTGGAAATGATAAATTATTTGAGCCATCCGGTCTTAATTCTTTTGTGAGATGTTTTACAGGTGTAACAATTGCTGTTGCTAAAACCATGCTCATTCCGTAAAGCATGCTGCGGTCAATAAAATTGTGTTTCCCTTTTATGTTAATGGCGTTTAATCCATATACTGCTGCTGCGGGAACAAAAACCAGATAGTCGTCGATAGATGTTGTGTTATGCGGATGATCAATCCATATTTTTTGCTGAAGATTCTGATTAATTTGGATTAGTTCTGGATTTTTCAATGCTGTTAAGCCATAAACAATCATTGCAGATGGAATAATATATCCGGCTGCTTTTGTACGATGTTGATGATTGAGAGAACTGCTATCAACCTGTGCAGATACGGATAAACATTGTACGACAGCAAGAATGATGAGCAGACGATGCATTTAATTGGTAGTTATTGTTCAGGGTTTGAAGGTAAGTATTTCAATCTTCCTTCTAAATAAAAAAGCGCAGGTAACACCTGCGCTTTTGTTGTTATTTGTGATTGATTAAACCAGCATTGTAACCGGATTCTCAATATACTTTTTCAATGTTTGTAAGAAGGAAGCACCAACTGCACCATCCACACTTCTGTGGTCGGCGCTGAGTGTTACTTTCATTACATTGGTAGTACCAAAACTTCCATCGGCTTTCTTTACCACAATTTCTTTAATACGGCCAACGGCAAGGATACAACTATCAGGAGGATTAATGATGGCAGTGAAATCTTCAATATCCATCATACCCAGGTTGGAAATAGTGAAAGTATTACCGCTGAATTCCTGTGGCTGCAGTTTTCCTGTTCTTGCTTTTTCATATAAACCACCAGCTTCAGAAGCAATCTGGCTTAATGATTTCTGATCGGCAAATTTGAATACAGGAACAATCAATCCCTGGTCAACTGCTACTGCGCTGCCAATATGAATATGATTGTACGTGCGGATGAAATCACCCATCCAACTGCTGTTTACTGCGGGATGTTTGCGTAATGCCATTGCGCAGGCTTTGATCATCATATCCTGGAAGCTGATCTTAACCGGGCTAACAGCATTCATTTGTGTACGGGCTGCCATTGCATTGTCCATATTAATCTCCATCTTCAGGTAGAAGTGTGGAGCAGTGAACATACTTTCTCCCAAACGACGTGCAATTGTTTTGCGCATGCTGCTGTTTGGTGTGTCAACAAATCCTTCACCTGCACCCGGAGTAAACGCAACAACCGGTGCAGCAGTTGCTGCAGGTTTAGTTGCTGCCGGTGCTGTTACAACAGCAGGAGTATAGTTGTCAATATCAGCTTTTATAATTCTTCCACCATCGCCACTTCCTTGTATTGCTTTGAGATCAATACCTTTTTCAGCAGCAATTTTCTTCGCTAATGGAGATGCCTTTACACGACCGTTATCACTGTTGCTTTCTGTTGTTGTACCTGAAGGCGCACTGGTTGCAGCGGCAGGAGCTTCACTTGAAGCAACTGGAGCAGAAGCAGCGGGAGCCGATGGATTTTTAATGGCTTCAATCAAACCACTAACATCAGTACCTGCTTTACCAATAATGGCAATTACTTCATTTACTTTAGCAGCAGTACCTGCTTCAAAACCGGTGTATAACAGAGTGCCATCAGCATAGGGAACCACTTCCATAGTTGCTTTATCTGTTTCCACATCTGCCAGACTTTCATCTGCTTTTACAGCATCACCTACTTTCTTATTCCATGCAACAATTTTTCCTTCTGTCATGGTATCACTCAGCAAAGGCATGCGGATTACAGTAACCGCAAGTGATTTGGCAATGCTTTCAGCATCACCGCCGCCAGTTGCAGGGGCTGCGGCTACAGGTTCTTCAACAGCCGGTGCAGAGGCAGCAGTAGTGGTGCCACCGCCAAGAAGACCTTGAAAATCTTCTCCTTCCTTGCCAACAATTGCAATAATTTCGTTTACTTGTGCGGCCTTACCTTCCGGCACACCTATGTATAACAATGTGCCATCCACATACCCAACCACTTCCATGGTAGCTTTGTCTGTTTCCACTTCTGCCAGCACATCATCGCCTTTTACTTTATCGCCCACTTGTTTATTCCATTTTACAATTTTTCCCTCGGTCATTGTATCGCTCAACAGGGGCATACGAATTACTTCAGCCATAAATTCTATTTTATTTGATTGGATTGAGGGCGTGAAATTAAGGCAAAATGAGCAAACAGAGACTGATGTTTTGGCCAATAGTTGTTAGTCTTAACGATTTCACTTTCTGACAAACATTGTTGAAATATATTTTTTTTTGCGTTTGTTGTTTTAAAGGTGCAACGACATTGATTTTTACGATGTCAGATGTTTAAATTAGTATCATGAAATTGTTGTCCCTTTTCTTTCTTGCAGTGGTATTGCTGATGTCTTGTACAAAAGACCAAACTCCGGGCAAAGCTTCCATTGAGGGAACATGGAAACTGGTAAAAGTGTATGATGGCGGACTTCCTTATTTATCGCAACCTTATGGCGATGTGATCATTACATTTACTACAGCCGGAACCTATTCGGGGCATACAATCGCCAATGAATTTTCAAATGGAACATTTAAAGTGCAGGACAGTAATAAAGTAACATTTGATTTGCCTCAAATTCAATCGCAGGTGAATGAAGAAGAATGGGGAAGAAGCTTGTTCGTTGTGCTGGGCTCCTGCGGATTACAGTCAGTTTTTCCATGCAAACCTTGCAATTATACAGTTACCGGCGATGAGCTTTTCATTGATTCGCCTATGCGTTATGATATACTGTTGAAAAAACAATAGAATCAATAATCCAGTTCAAGCCCAAGTTTATCTTTTAATTCTTTTACCAGCGGATATTTTTCCGCCATACGCATAAATTGCTCTTTGGTTGACAAAGGACGATCAACCGGGTTTTCATCTTCAGGTTCTTCTATCAACTCCACATGAATATTTATGTTTGGATTATAAAAGAAATGCTGTATGTGTTCAAGTAAATGCGTTTTCTCCTGCTTCAGAAACCCCGATTGAATGTTGCCATAAACAATTACCTCAAACAATTCCGCATTTTTCATCCGGCATTCCATCATTTCAAAGGTGGAAACAACGGAATGTTTTTGTGCCGATTTCAGTTTAAGAATAAATTCCTGCCAGGCAATTTTCAAACTTTCAGAATCAATATCCCTTTGTTGATTTGTTTGCTGATTATTTTCTGATGCAATCTTTTGCCGCAATTTGGCAAGTCCGCCTTTTACGGTTGAATTCCCTTTTACAACCGGTTGCTGCTGAACAATTGGTGTTTGGGGTTTTGCCCCTGTTTTATATGTTTGTTTAGGTTCTTCAATAATCAATTTTGCAGCGGCTGTCTTTTGCATTGAGCTTTCAGCACTCTGCACATTGCTTTCCTTTACCTCAACCGGTTTTAATAACCTGAACTGAACGGGCTTTGCTTTATCAGCTACTTTTTTTTTATCAGAAAGATCCAGCGCCTGCTGCAGGTATGTAAGCTTAATTAAAGCCAGTTCAACATGCAGGCGTTTGTTACGTGCCTGTTTGTAATTAATCTCTGCTTCATTGAGCAAATTCAATGCACTGATGATGTACGATGCAGAAGTTTCCTTTGCTGCTTCTACATATTTTTCTTTAAAGCTTTCCACTACTTCCAGCAGATTAGCTACTTTTTCATCTTTACATACCAGCAGATTGCGGAAAAATTCAGCCATTGCATTCAGCACCATATCACCTTCAAAACCTTTGCGGTTTATATCATCAAACAGCAACATGGCACTTGCCAGATCCTGCTGCTGCATGGCATCAAGCAACTTGAAAAAATAATCTGCATCTAATATGTTGAGATGCTCTAATGTATTCTGATAAGTAAGTTCACCATTGGTAAAACTTACAATTTTATCCATGATGCTGAGTGCATCACGCATACAACCTTCACTCTTTTGAGCAATGACCTGCAATGCCGGTTTCTCTGCTTTGATTTCTTCCTTGTCAACAATTTCCTGTAAATGCTCAACCGTATCATTGGTGGTGATACGTTTGAAGTCAAAAATCTGGCATCGGCTTAAAATGGTTGGAAGAATTTTATGTTTCTCCGTTGTTGCAAGGATGAAGATTGCGTAGGAAGGAGGTTCTTCCAATGTTTTCAAAAATGCATTAAACGCACTGGAGCTGAGCATGTGTACCTCGTCAATGATATACACTTTGTATTTACCCATTTGCGGTGCAAAACGTACCTGCTCAATGAGTGATCGAATATCATCAACCGAATTGTTGCTTGCAGCATCCAGTTCATGAATGTTGAGCGATGTGCCTTCATTAAAAGTTTTGCAGCTTACACACTGATCACATGCTTCGCCATTTGGCTGTAAATTTTCACAGTTAATTGTTTTGGCAAGAATACGGGCACAGGTTGTTTTGCCTACACCTCTTGGCCCGCAAAATAAAAACGCATGGGCCAGTTGGTTATGACTGATAGCATTTTTTAATGTGGTGGTGATATGGCTTTGCCCCACAACTGTATCAAAAGTCTGGGGCCTGTACTTGCGTGCTGAAACAATAAATTTATCCATAACTGCGGCTGCAATTTAGGGAAAATGAAGAAAGTGTACTTTTACTTCTAACGAATTAATAAGTTAATAGCAGTCTGTCGCTTACATGTTCTGTTTCTAAACTCCTTCCTTCCATCTGAAATCTTTTGAGCATTGATCTGCCGGTATCAATAAAGAGCTCTCGTTCAAACAAGTTTTCAGGTATTGGCAGGTTGCAAATAAAATCTCCTGATTTTTTATTACCATCAATACTCAAAGCAACAAAAACACCTTTCGTTTTTGCTTTTTCAATTTCATATAAAAGTTCAGCAAGATTAAAAGATTGAGCACCATATAAAATAGCCTGGCTAAAGGCATAAGGTGGGTCGCAATAAATTAAATCGCCTTTTTTTGCTTGTTTGAATGTTATTTTATGGTCTTGATTGAAGAACATTGTGCCTTTAATTCGCCTGTTCCATGTTTTCACACGGTTGGAGAAACTTTGAATATCAATAGGCATATGTGCTCCACAGGGAGTTGACATATACCCATCCAATTTACGGAATCGAATAACTCCTCCATAACAACTTCTGCTTAGATATAAAAAATCAGCGCCATTGGGGTTTAGATTGTATGAAGCTTTTACCATTTCGTAAACTTCTTCTTTTGTATATTTCCCAATTAAGTTTCTGCGTTCTGCATACCATTCGATTAGCTTTATGGGATTATTTTTTAATTGATTCCATATCTCTATCAGTGGTTTAAACGTGTCTGCACCAATGCCATGTTTAGGAGTTACTGTTGCAAGTATAGCGCCGCTACCCAAAAATGGCTCTATATAATTGTTGAAATTTAATGGGAAATGACTGGTGATTTCAGGTGCAAATTTTTGTTTATTCCCAACCCATTTCAGCAGTTGCGTTTTGGGCGGAGTAAACCTTTCCAGAATGTTTTTTTTATCGTGAAGCTCTACTAATGGCGGCATGTGCTAATATGCCTTTTTTGGGATATGTAAATATAGAGTATATTTTTCCATTGTGAAAAAAACTTTATATACAAAGAATTATCAGGTACTCCTGGAATTGCTATATAAAATGCGGGTCTCTTCAAATCTTAGGCAAATTGACCTTGCTGAAAAACTGGGTACTCCTCAATCTTTTATTAGTAAAATTGAAAGTGGCGAAAGAAGGGTAGATTTAATAGAGCTTTCTGAAATCTGCCGGATATTGAATATATCAATTGTTGATTTTGTTAAAGAGCTGGAAAAAAAAATAAATGAAGCCAAATAAATTATATGCTAACCAAACACTGGAATTTTGGGCAACTGTAAAATTATTAAGTCAGAAGCTTGGATATACAGAAAGAAAGACACGACAAATAAAAGTACCCACGATTGAAGAGGTTGTTTCTGTTTATAAAAATTCAAACCTAAATACAAATAAAATTTTCTATCGAGATTCAGTTACTGATTTAGGCAAATTAATACTGGATTATTTTCGATACAGGGCAGATGTTTTAAACTCAAGAGTACAAACTCTGCTAATGAATAAAGAAGATGCAGAAAGCCTGTTTAAAGAACTGGTACAAAATTATTTACCTAAATGCCCTTTGCCTTACAATAAACAGTCGGGCAATAAAAAAAATCACGCTTTTTTTACTTGTATTGTTAATATCCTCATTGAAGCAAACCTGGGAGGTTATTCATGTAATTACTCTGCTTCAGAACTAACTGCATTTACTCAACACAACTTTTCTATAAGGAGTTTGTCGAGAAGGGTTGACGGTTCTTTTCCTTCAGTCATTAATCCTGTAGCATTGTGGGAAATTAAGGAATACTATTATACGAAATCTTTTGGAAGCAGGGTCGCAGATGGTATTTATGAAACAATGTTGGATAGTTATGAGTTACAGGAGGTGAGAAGAACAATTAATCTGAATGTACAGCATTATCTAATGATTGATGATCATTATACATGGTGGGTTAAAGGGAAGTCTTATTTGTGCAGATTGATTGATATGATGCAGATGGGGTTAGTGAGCGAGGTTTTATTTGGAAGGGAAGTGATTGAGCGTATTCCTCAATTAGCAAACGATTGGATTTTCCTTTATGAACAGCATAAGGATATTTTGGAAAAATAATTCCTGTATTTAATGTAATACAGAAGGATCGCTTTCTTTCAAAAGAAATAGTATTTCGCGTATGCAAGCTTGGAGTGATAAACATTACATCTTCACATCCCTGTATTTTCTACCTTTTCTGAAAAATTGTCTGGCCAAAACAAAATAGGCCATAAGGTAAGAGAGAAAATGGTGTCTAACGTATAATTGTCCGGCACATGCACGAGGAAGAACTGATCAATAGTATTTTGAATGGAGAACGTTTGGGGTTTACACGTCTGATGGAAAAATATCAGCCAAATGTTTTTCGTATTGCTATTGGTTTTGTTCATAGCAGGGATGATGCGGATGAAATTACACAGGATGTTTTTGTCAAAGTTTACCAGTCCCTTTCAGCTTTCAATGGCAAATCTGCTTTCTCAACATGGTTGTACAGAATTACAGTTAACACAAGCATTAATTATATAAGGAAAAGAAAGCGGACTTATTTCTGGGAAAATCTTACCGAATTATTACATGTGGCTTCAAAAGAAAGAACGGCTGAGGGCAGGCTGAATGAACAATCGGATGCAGAAGTTATACGAACTGCTATTAATGCGTTGCCCGAAAAACAGCGAACTGCATTTGTATTATCGAAATATGAGGAACTGCCTCAAAAAGAAGTTGCAGCTATTATGCACATTACTGAAGGTGCAGTAGAACAACTGATTCACCGGGCAAGAAATAATCTGAAAAAAAATCTTGAAAATAAGCTGGAACAGGCGTAGGAAAAAAATACACACATTGTCAAATATTCAACAAGTAATATGAAAAAAGACGATACCATCTGGCAAAAAGTGGACGAACTGGTTAAACAGGAAAAGGAAATTGAATCAAATCCTTTTTTATTAACCCGTGTTATGGCAACAATTGAACATAGCAGAAATAATGAGTACGTTCTTTTGTCGCCCAGGTGGAAAGCTGCCCTGGTTTCGTTTGGAATGCTGTTGTCGGTTGCGGCAGGTATTGCAGCAGGCAATCTTTATCAACCACAAAAAAATCAACCCGGTGTTGTTTTAACCAGTGATGAAGTGATGGAAGATTTCAGTTTTTACCAGTCAACCGAAAACCAATAGTAACATGATCCGCAAAACACAAATATTAATTTGGCTGATTGTTTTATTGGTTGTAATGAATGTTGCAGCAGTAACAACAATTCTTTATCATAATTATAATGAAAAGAAAACGCAAAGTGATGTACAGATTAATTCAGGTACCGGAGGGCAAATCATCAACGGTGGTTTTCTGCGCCAGGAACTTGGTTTTGATGATGAACAGATGAATTCGTTCCGGGAACTTAACCAGCGGTTCAGGCCGGTTGCTGCTGATATTACTTTTCAGATTGATTCATTAAAAAATGAAATGTTTTCAGAGATGCAGAAAGAACAATCTGATACTGCAAAACTCAGCCTTCTTTCTGATCTTATCGGTAAAAAACATGGCCTGCTGAAACAAGAAACTTACAAATTCTTTTTAGGTGTAAAACAAATTTGTACTACCGGGCAGAAATTGAAACTTGGAAAGGCATTTCAACCATTATTTAAAAGTGAAATTAATAATCTTTCTCCGGGTCGGCAGCACAGGCGGGGCTGGAGGAATAATCAGTAATCTTTAATTCTATAAAAATGAAAAAATTGATCCTTACCGCAATTCTTGCGGTTGCCGTAACAGGGTTGTCGTTTGCCCAAACAAAGAATGGAAATGGTTCTCAGGGAACAACCCGCAATAATGCCGGTTATGTTGATGCAAACAAAAATAACGTGTGTGATAATTATGAAAACAGAAACGGAAATGTAAACAAAAACAGATCGCAGATGCAAAGACGAGGAAATGGCACCTGCCGTAATAATACTTTTTACAGGAGGGGTAACGGATGCCGCAGAGGTTAATTAGTGTAAATTTTAAAAAGTATCACATGAAGTCTTTCTTAAAACTTTCAGTTGTGTTGCTGTTACCCGGATTTCTTTTTGCGGGATGTGGAAAGCAGGACAGATTTGCAAATAACCAGTTGATTAATGAATGGTCAATGACAGCAGTGCAGCAGCAAATTTCAACATTACCTGTAGATAGTCTGAGTACAGAAGAAATAAATTCGCTGATGAAGATGCGTGAAGAGGAAAAGCTTGCAAGAGATGTATATAAAACGCTGTATGTAAAATGGGGTAGTAGGGTGTTCAGTAATATTTCAACTGCTGAACAGAACCATATGGATGCTGTACTGATGTTGATAAAGAAATACAATCTATACGATCCTGTACCATCTGATGAAATCGGGGTGTTTAAAAGTGATGACATGACAAAATTATACAAGCAGTTAACAGAGTTGGGAAACAAAAGCCTGTTGGATGCGTTTAAAGTTGGCGCTACAATTGAAGATCTCGATTTGTTTGATTTGATGAAAGCATTTTCATTTATTGATAATGAAGATATACGGCTTGTTTACTCAAACCTTTCAAGAGGAAGCAGAAACCACCTGCGTGCTTTTTACAGAAATATTCAGAATACAGGCGGCGATTATACTCCTCAGTATCTTACAGTATCAGAGTTTAATGCAGTTATAAGCAGCGATATGGAACGTGGAGGCTGGCAATAGTTTTTTCGTTACGGCTAAAAATATCAAATGGGTTTGTTATGGACTGGTTTTACAATGAAAGAAGCCGCCTGCAATTTTGCGGGCGGCTTTATTTTTAGTTTGATTTAATTACAACAACGGGTGTCTCTTAAACTCTCTTGTTCTGTCAAAAATATAACGGTAAGTAATCAGTTTCCGGCTGATGTGTGTGCCAAGGCTTGCTGCAATATTCATCATTTTGGGATTAAAATCACCAATCCACTGCATTTCATAATCATCATACAGCATTTTGTTTTGTATAAGTTTTGCAGCTTCCATAATCATAAAAGCATCAACGCCTTTGGCCTGGTGTGCCGGAACAACACCGAAAATAAGTCCCAGGAATTTTTTGTTTTTTCTTGTTGCCTTCAGCCATAAAAATTTCAGCTTACCCAATAAATCAAACCTACCGTTCAGGTATTTAAACCATTGATTCAGATCAGGGATATTTAACCAGATGGCAACAGGCTCTTCATTATAATATGTAAACCAGCAGATGCGTTCATCCATTACCGGTTTCATTGATTTAAACATGGTAATAGCTGTTTGATAATCGATTTCCTTTAAACCTCCATGGCCGGCCCATGCTGTGTTATAAACATGAATAAAATCTTTTGCAAATTTTTCCAGTTCATTGCTTTTGATGTGTACTGCTTTGTATCCGGGATTTTTTGATACTTCATCATGCCTGTGGTAAAATTTTTCCTGAAGTTTGTCTTTAACGTTTAATGAATAGCAAAGCTCATTATAGAAAAGCTGAAATCCGTAGTTTTCAAATAGAGGCTTATAATAAGGGGGGTTATAGTTCATGCAATACAGCGGTGGTGCAAAACCTTCTACCTGCAAACCCCACCATCTGTCACGCTCTCCAAAATTGATAGGTCCGTCCATTGCTTCCATACCCTTACTCTCAAGCCAGTTTTTTGCGGCATTAAATAATATGTTTGCAGCAGACTGATCGTTTACACATTCAAAGAAGCCCATACCACCAACAGGAAATTCATCGCCTTTGGTTTTATATTTTTTATTGATAAATGCTGCAACACGACCAAGCAGTTTTCCTTCTTCTGACTTCAAAATCCAGCGGATGGCTTCACCATGACGGAATGCTTTGTTTTTCTTTGGGTCAAACACATTGTCGATGTCGTTATCAAGTGGTCTGATCCAGTTTGCATCGCCTCTGTAAATTTCTACGGCAATTTGTACAAATTCTTTTTCAGATTGTTTGTCGTTTACTTCTATCAGTTTCATTTCTTAACCTTTCAGAATCGTTGCGAAATTAAACGAAAATGTGTTTAAAGGCGATGCGTATTTTTTGAAGTATAAAAGGTGGCTTTTCTTTTCATCTTTTTGTTAACTTGTTGCATGGCTAAATATATTCTTGCACTCGACCAGGGTACTACCAGCAGCAGGGCAATTGTTTTTGATCATGATGGAAACATCATTTCAGTTGCACAAAAAGAATTCAGACAGATTTTTCCACAACCCGGCTGGGTTGAGCATGATCCTGAAGAAATATGGAGTACACAGCTTGGAGTGGCTGCTGAAGCAATTATACATGCAGGATTAACAACAGAAAATATTCATGCAATAGGTATAACAAACCAGCGTGAAACAACAATTGTATGGGACAGAAATACAGGCAAGCCAATTTACAATGCAATTGTTTGGCAGGACAGAAGAACTGCTGATTTCTGTGATGAATTAAAAAGAAAAAATCTGCATATTCTTATTCAGCACAGAACCGGTTTAATAGCAGATGCTTATTTCAGTGCATCAAAAATTAAATGGATTCTTGACAATGTTGAAGGTGCAAGAGCCAAAGCTGAACGTGGTGAACTTTGTTTTGGCACGGTTGATACATGGCTGTTATGGAATTTAACGAAAGGCCATGTACATGCTACTGACGTAAGCAATGCAAGCCGTACCATGCTGATGAACCTGAGCACGCTGCAATGGGATGGTGAGCTGCAGAAAATTTTTGACATCCCCGGAAATATGCTTCCGCAAATACGAAGCAGTAGTGAAGTGTACGGAAATACACAAAATATTTTAACCATGCACAATATTCCTGTTGCCGGTATTGCAGGCGATCAGCAGAGTGCGTTATTTGGACAAATGTGTACACAACCAGGCATGGTAAAAAATACCTACGGCACCGGATGTTTTATGCTGATGAATACAGGAGAGAAATCAGTGATTTCAAAAAACAATCTCCTTACAACTGTAGCTTGGAAAATAAATGGGAAAACAGAATATGCACTTGAAGGAAGCGTGTTTATAGCTGGTGCAATTGTGCAATGGCTCAGGGATGGTTTGGGGATTATTCGCTCGTCAGCAGAGGTGGAAGAACTTGCGGCAAAGGTAACAGACAGCGAAGGAGTATATGTTGTTCCTGCATTCACAGGGCTTGGGGCTCCTTACTGGAACCAGCATGCAAGAGGAACAATTACCGGTATTACAAGAGGTACAACTACAGCTCATTTTGCAAAAGCTTCGCTCGACAGTATTGCTTATCAAACTGCGGATGTATTAAAAGCAATGGAAGCCGATTCAGGAATTGAAATCAAAGAACTTCGTGTTGATGGCGGCGCAACTGTAAACAATATTTTAATGCAGTTCCAGAGCGATATTTTAAACACTGCAGTTGTTCGTCCACGTATAACTGAAACCACAGCGCTTGGTGCAGCTTATCTTGCCGGACTTGCAACCGGTTTCTGGAATAGCTTGGAAGAAATTCAGCAGCAATGGCAGGTTGAACGCAGGTTTGAACCAAAGATGGATGAAGAAAAAAGAAATCAGTTTTCTGAAGGATGGAAAAAAGCCATTAAAGCAGCCGTAAGTTTTTAAGAAATCAAAAGTGAAAAGGTAAACGTCAAAACCTGAAACCCTTAACAGTTTCATTAATATTACAGGTTAATTTTAGTTTTGATTCACTTTAAACTTTTAACTTTCAACTTTAAATTTATCTTTTGAATCGTTCGCAACAAATACAGCAGTTAAAAACAACTAATCACTGGGATATAATTATTATTGGAGGCGGTGCCACCGGATTAGGTGCAGCGGTTGATGCAGCAGCCCGTGGTTATAAAACATTGTTGCTTGAAGAATATGATTTCGGCAAAGGCACATCGAGCCGTTCAACCAAATTAATTCATGGTGGTGTGCGTTACCTGCAGCAGGGAAATTTTCGGTTGGTAAGAGATGCTTTGCGTGAAAGAGGGTTGTTATTGAAAAATGCTCCGCATATTGCCCATCCATTGAAATTAGTTTTGCCTGCTTACCGTTGGTGGGAGAAGTTGTATTACGGTTTAGGTTTGAAAGTGTATAATTTTCTTTCCAATAAATTAAGTCTTGGCCGAAGTGAAATTCTTTCCATTAAAAAAACACAGGAATATATTAAAGGCCTTGACGGGAAAAAACTCAGCGGCGGTGTTGCTTATTTCGACGGACAGTTTGATGATGCACGTATGTGTGTATCACTGGCTTTAACCGCTGTTGATGTAAGTGCCACGGTACTGAATTATTGTAAAGTAACAGATCTTATTCACGACCAGGGGAGAGTAAAAGGTGTTGTGATTAAAGACAAACTGGATAATGAAGTGTATGAAGCCAGGGGAACAATTGTGATTAATGCAACCGGCGTGTTTGCAGATGAGGTGCTGAAAATGGATGAGGAAAGCGAAACAAAGATTGTAACACCATCGCAGGGTGTGCATATTACTATTGATAAAAAATTCTTTCCAGGAGAGCAGGCAATGTTTATTCCACACACTGATGATGGGCGTGTGTTGTTTGCAGTTCCTTTTCATGATAAAGTCATTATTGGCACAACCGATACCAGTGTTGAAACTGCAGTGATTGAACCGTTGCCATTAGAAGAAGAAGTGGAATTTGTGATTAATCATTTTAAACGTTATGTGCAAACGGGTTTGCAACGCAGCGATGTAAAAAGTGTTTTTGCAGGATTGCGTCCTTTGGTAAAAATTCCAGGCCAGAAGAAAACTGCACTGCTTCCCCGTGACCATACTATATGGGTTTCAAAAGGCGGCATGATTAATATCAGTGGTGGCAAATGGACTACCTATCGTAAAATGGCACAGGAAGTAATTCTGAAAGCACACTACGAAGGCGGATTGGCTTACACAAGATGCCAGACCGAAACAATGAAGATTCATGGGTGGATGAAGAAAGTTGATTATGATGACCCTCTGCATTACTATGGTAGTGATGCAGCAGCTATACGTTTCTTACAGCATCAGGGGTATTCCCAGTTAATTCATCCAGAACTTCCTTTTACAGTTGCTGAGGTCTATTGGGCTGTATTAAATGAAATGGCAATGACCATTGAAGATGTTCTTGCACGCCGTACAAGAGCTTTGTTTCTTGATGCAAAAGCTGCGGTTGAAGCTGCGCCGTTAGTAGCTGATATTATGATGAAGGAGTTAAATAAGGATGATGCCTGGAAACAGGAGCAGATCAATGCGTTTAACGAAGTGGCGAAAGGGTATATGCTGAAGTAGGATGTATGATGTAAGATGTATGATGTGGGGTGTCCTGATATAGGTTGATGTTTTGAATATTGAATGAGTGCCAGCAACCAAAAACTATAAACCAAAAACTATAAACTCTTTCTTGCCATGTCTCCCTTTATTGCTGAGTTTATTGGAACCATGTTCATTATTCTTTTAGGTAACGGCGTTGTAGCCAATGTGCTGCTGGCAAAATCAAAAGGAAATAACGGCGGATGGATTGTCGTCACCTTTGGTTGGGCTATTGGTGTTTTTGTTGGTGTGTACAGCAGTGCATCGGTAAGCGGTGCGCATTTAAATCCGGCTATTACCATTGCATTGGCAGCTATGGGAAAATTTGAATGGATAAATGCTCCGATGTATATACTTGCGCAGTTACTGGGAGCAATGACAGGTTCTTTATTAATGTGGCTCGCTTACAAAAAACATTTTGATGAAACAAAAGATGCTGAAGCTATGCTGGCAATATTCTGTACAGGTCCTGCAATACGCAATACAGTTGCTAATCTTACAACCGAAGTTATTGGCACGTTTGTACTGGTGCTGGGTGTATTGTTTATTGCTGCACCACAAAACAGCCTGGGGGCATTAGATGCATTACCTGTTGCATTGCTGGTGCTGGGTATTGGTTTGAGCCTGGGCGGACCAACAGGTTATGCCATTAATCCTGCAAGAGATTTAGGGCCACGCATTATGCATTTTATTCTCCCTATCAAAAACAAACGTAACAGCGACTGGAGTTACAGTTGGGTGCCGATTGTTGGGCCAGTGGTGGGGGCGTTGATAGCTGCCATTGTTTACAAAGTAATCATAAGTTGAAAAACAGTTGGGAAGCTGTTAGCATAAAACTGTATGCTAGTAATTGGGAAGGAAGTTTACAAAATCTTTAAGTAGATGTTGATATAATATAATCCTGCTAAAAGAAAAGTAATGCCTGCTGCAACACGCATTACTTTTTCCACTCTCGTTATGGCTTTAAAATACATGCCAATTTTTTCCATACTGAAGGCAATAATAAATGCAAAGAATATAACCGGTAACCCTGTGGCAATTGAAAATACTATCGGCAATCCCAATCCTGCGGAAGACGATATTGTGAGTGGTATTAACATGGCAAAGAATAAAGCACCACTGTATGGACAAAAAGCCAATGCAAATGTTACTCCCATTAAAAATGAACCGAGTAATCCTTTGTCTTTGAATTTTTCTGAAAACCTCGCAGTTAAATTTTCTTTCGATAAAAAATTTAATTTGATAATATCCAGCATAATTAAACCAATAATAATCATTACCGGACCAATAAACTTTTCGCCATTGCCCTGGAATAATTTTGCAACCTGAAACTTACTGGCTCCAAAATAGATAAGAGTCGCCAGTGCTGTATAAGAAAGCATTCTTCCAAGTGTATATAAGATGCCACTGAGTAATACTTTTTTCTTGCTTGATATTGTTTTTGCAATATATGCTGTTGCAGTAATGTTTGTAGCAAGAGGGCAGGGGCTGATGGATGTAAGTAATCCCAGTGCAAAAGCCGCAAGCAATGGCAAATCTTTATTTTGTGCAAGATCGGTGAGCCAATCCATACAGTTATTTTATAAAATCTTCAATAAATTTTTTTAATTCTGTTTCAAACAACACTTCATTGCCTGCTCTCATAAATGCAAATTCAGTCAGGTCCTTTTTCTTTCCTGTTTTAGGATTGTACAGGAATAAAGCTGTGCCAGCGGCTTCAAACTGTTCTGCTTTTTTGGCATTATTTTTATCGTCAACATTCACAAGACTGAAAGGCACTCCCGGAAAATTTTTTGATAAAGTTGAACGGGTTAATTTCTCAATTAACAAACAACTCGGGCAGCGGTGCTCGGAATGAAACTGGATCACCTCAAGCGTTCCGGGTGTAATGAATGTTTGTTTTTTCTGTGCATGAACGGCAGATGCAATGATAAGCGCAAGTGCAAATGAAATGAATGTAAAATGTTGTTTTTTCATAACTGTAGTTTATAAAATCACATTAAATAAGTATCCTGACAGAATCATAAAAAAGGCTATTGTACCGAAGTAGATGGCAATAAGTTTCCACGTCATAACTTTTTTAAGCAACATTGCTTCCGGCAGTGATAAGCCAACCACGCCCATCATAAAAGCAATTGCCGTTCCCAGCGGAACACCTTTTGCAACCAAAACCTGCACAACAGGGATTACACCTGCTGCATTACTGTACATAGGAACACCCATAATAACCGAAAGTGGTACTGCAAACCATTGTTTTTTGTTTATGTAATGTTCAAAGAATCCGGTGGGCAAATAGCCATGCATCAATCCCCCCACAGCAATGCCTATTATAATATAAATGGCGATGCCCTTAATAATGTTGATTGCTTCTTTAATTATAGCCGGCATGCGTTTTAATAGCGTGGACTTATCTTCTTCTAATAAATCTTCACTTTGCGCATTTGATAAAATACCCTGTACCCAGGGTGTAAGTAACTTTTCGAGTTTTAGTTTGCCGAGAGTATAGCCTCCGATAACACCCAGTGAAATGCCGCTTATAACATAGATAGCAGTTGTTTTAAAACCAAATGTTCCGGCAAAAATGGCTATTGCCACTTCATTTACCAATGGCGCAGTAATTAAATAGGAGAAAGTAATTCCAAGTGGAATGCCCCCTCTCACAAAACCAATAAATAAAGGAACCGAAGAGCAGGAGCAAAAAGGAGTAATTACACCAAAGAAGGAAGCAAATAAATACTCAAGTCCGTACATTTTTTTCCTGCTGAGAAAGTTGCGTACTTTTTCAACAGGAAAATAGGAATTAATAATTCCCATGATTATTGTTATAAAAAAGAGGAGAAGAAAAATCTTCAAAGTGTCGTACACAAAAAAGTTCAGTGCATCTCCTGCTTTTGAGCCTTTTGCTATTCCGGCCAGTGAATAAATAAGCCAGTCGGCAAAATGCTGAAGCCAGTTAAACATACAAATGAATTAACAATGGTAAAACTTAAGATCCACAGCAACTGCCATGGTTATGCTTGTGTTCATGGCCATGTGTACTGCAGCAGCCACCAGGCATATCATCTATTTCAGTTGTATCGCCTGATACAGGAAATCCTTTTTGAACCCAGCGTATAATACCATGTTTCATGTTCACCACTTTTTCGGCATCATAACCTTTGTGTATAAGAAATGCTGCAGCTCTTAAACTACGAGTGCTGTCATGACATACAAGAACCATTTCCCTGTCTTTCGGAAGAGAAGAAAAGCGTTCTTCAAACTCAGTAAGCGGTATATTAACAATGTGCGGAACATCAAATGCTAATTTTTCCACTTCAGTTTTTTCCCGCACATCAACCAGCAGAGCGCCTCTTTTTATCCATGCCTGTGTTTTTGTAGGGCAGATTAAATTCACAAATGTTTGCATAAAATCTATTTTGTAAGTAATTGTTTTATTTCATCTACAGTGGCAATTCTTCCTTTTATTAGTGCAACTTCATCAACCATCAGCACTGGTGTGGTAAGTACATTATACTTCAGCATTTCTTCTATATCTTCTATTTTAACAACTTCTGCATCAATGCCGCTTTGTTTTACAGCTTCCACTGCATTATTATAAGTTGTTTTGCATTTTGCACAGCCAGGGCCTAATACTTTTATCTGTTTCATTTTAGTGTCTGTTTATTTTTCAAAAAAATCAGAAAATATTTTTTTTGCTTCAAGCCATGCTTTCTGGTTAACGCAATACTTAACACGGGGAGGCATTACATCGCCCTGGATAAGACCGGCTTCTTTGAGCTCTTTCAGATGTTGGGAGATGGTTGACTGTGCCATTGGAATTTCATCGGTTAACTGACCGGTAAAGCAGCAGGTCTGGTTTTCAAGGAATGTGAGTATTCTGATACGTACCGGGTGGGAGAGAGCTTTGGCATATTTTGCCAGTATTTCCTCTTTGCTGGTATAACTGATTTCTGAAATGGTTCTTTGCATAGAAAGGAAACTATTTGTTCATCGCAAATGAACGATTGATTTTTTTTAGCAACCATGATTTTTATCACCTCAAAGGCTAATAATGGTTTTATATAGGTTTGTTCTGGTTTGGCCGTCATTCTGAAAGCTCCTGTGCATGCTTGATGTTCTTCCTTGTAGTTACGCATATTATGCAGCCATGTAGATGTTGGGGAATTGTATCAACAGCCACAAGTCCGGTACAACAGAGTTGATCGTTATTTGTGGGTACACTTATACTTATTCGTATATCCTATAACGTAATGATTGTATAACATTTGCGTTAATGAAATATTTAACTGCAAAGTAGAGATCATGAAACAGAATTGACCAGAAACGATTATTGAATTAATGGCACCTAAAGTGAAATTTTATTATTTGTTTGTAAGTATATGTTAATATAATATTGCGAAAAATTTATAAACCATGAAAAAAATAATTTCTATTCTTGCAGTCTTTGCAATGCTTTTCTCCTGTAAAAAAGATACTAATAATAATGGAACACCTGTTGACAACGGACCACTGGGAGGAACTTACTCTTTTACCGCTTCTGTAGAAAAAACTTATGACAGCATTCCTGGTTCAGGTATTTTAACGACAAATGAGTACACAACAACTACAACAAATCTAAAAGGCACTGTTACTTTTACAGCGACCACTATTAGTGCAAATGGCTTAATGTATGATTTCAATACAACCGGAGTTCATAAAGAAAAAAACACAAATACCGGGGCTACAATTACTACAAATACAACACCATTAACAGGTACCAGCGGTAGCAGTACAGCAACTAAAAGTTCCAATTATACTTTTTCTGTACCTGGAAGTGAGATAAGCATTGATGATGCACAGTATATTTTCTGCCCGGGTTTTTTAATTCTGCCTGCATCAAAAAAATATACATACACGTTAACAGGTAATATGTTGAAAGTGAAAATTGAATCATATTCGGCATCTTCACAATACCGCACTGTAGTTGAATCTACATTTACAAAACAATAGGTTTCCCAAAAATCAATAATAACTCAATAAGCCTTGCTTTTTCTTTAGCAAGGCTTATTGAGTTATTATCTTTTGTTATATGTGAATCTACAGGCTTAATTCAGTGTTTAACCATCGTCATCTTTTTGACTGATTCCAGTCACCTATATAGATTAGCTATTTTGCTGATTCTTGTCATTTCCATGAAATAATGCCTCTGGTAATTTAGCCCCTTCAAAAAAAGTCAAAATATGGACAAGAATATCAATCAGGAAGAACTCCAGCCAAAGCCAGTTGTAGAGGTGATGGACGGTAACGAAGCGGCGGCCTACATTGCTTATAAGTGCAGTGAAGTTTGTGCTATCTATCCAATTACACCTTCATCTAATATGGGTGAGTGGGCCGATGAATGGAGCGCACACGGTGAAAAAAATATTTTCGGACAAGTGCCTCGTGTAATGGAAATGCAAAGTGAAGCTGGTGCTGCAGGTGCTATTCACGGTGCTTTACAAGGCGGTGCTCTTGCATCTACTTTTACAGCTTCCCAGGGATTGTTACTTATGATCCCTAACATGTATAAAATTGCCGGTGAACTTACACCTACTGTATTTCACATTGCGGCAAGAAGTCTTGCTGCTCATGCGCTTTCAATTTTTGGAGATCATAGCGACGTTATGGCTGCAAAGAGCACTGGTTTTTCCATGCTGTTTGGTAACAATGCTCAGGAAGCAATGGATATGGCACTGATTGCACAGGCTTCCACTTTAAAGTCAAGGGTTCCTTTCATGAATATCTTTGACGGTTTCCGTACATCACACGAATTATCACAGGTTGAAGTTATACCTGACCATATAATTGAAGCGATGCTCGATAAAGAAGCAATTATTGCTCATCGTGACAGAGCTTTATCTCCCAGTAATCCATTTATCCGTGGTACTGCACAAAACCCTGATGTTTACTTCCAGAACAGGGAAGCTGCCAATCCATATTTTGAAAAAGTGCCAGGCATAGTTCAGGCCGAAATGGACAAATTCTATGAATTAACCGGAAGAAGGTACAACCTCTTTGACTATTATGGTCATCCACACCCCGACCGTATGATTATCATCATGGGTTCAGGTACAGGCGCTGTGCAGGAAACAGTTGACTTCCTGAATGCCGAAGGTAAACGTGTTGGTGTGTTATGTGTTCGCCTCTTCAGACCGTTTTCGATTGAAGCCTTTATTAAAGCGATGCCCAAATCTGTTGTAGCAATTGCCGTACTCGACAGAACGAAGGAACCCAATGCAATGGCCGAACCATTGTTCATGGATGTTGTCAACGCATTGAACGAATCGCAGGAAAATCATCATGCACACATTATTGGCGGCCGTTATGGTTTGTCATCGAAAGAATTTACTCCTGCAATGGTGAAAGCTGTATTTAAGGAACTGAAACAGAAACATCCTAAACAGCACTTTACTGTTGGTATTGAAGATGATGTTACCCACATGAGTTTGTGGTACGATAAAACATTCCATCTCGATAACCAGCATAAGTTCCGTGGCCTGTTCTTTGGCCTTGGTTCAGATGGTACTGTAAGTGCAAACAAAAACTCCATCAAAATCATTGGTCACAAAACCGATTATTTTGTACAAGGTTATTTTGTGTACGACTCTAAGAAGTCGGGTTCGCTTACAGCTTCACATTTGCGTTTTGGCGAAAATCCGGTTCGCTCAACTTACCTCATCAATTCTGCAAACTTTGTAGCATGTCATCACTTCAACTATCTTACCAAGTACGATATTCTGAAAGATGCTGCTCATGAAGCAACCTTCCTGCTCAATGCACCTTATCCAAAAGACGAAGTATGGGCTAAGTTGCCTAAAAAAGTGCAGGAAGAAATTAAGCACAAGCACCTGAAGTTTTATGTAATCAATGCTTATGCAGTTGCCAAAGAAAGCGGAATGGGCAACCGTTTAAATACAATTTTACAAACCTGCTTCTTTGCTATCAGCAACATTCTTCCAAGAGAAGAAGCTATTGCAAAAATTAAAGAAGCTATTTACGATTCATACTGGAAAAAAGGCGAAGCTGTTGTACAGAAAAACTATGCAGCGGTTGATGCAGCTTTGGATAACCTGTATGAAATTGATTATACAAATCTCGAAATCGGATCAAAAGAACTTGATGTTGCAGTTCCTGCAGAAGCTCCCGATTTTGTTCGTGAAGTACTCGGAAAAATTATTGCAGGTGAAGGTGATGAACTTCCTGTAAGTGCATTCCCTGTCGATGGTACATTCCCCGCTGGTACAACCAAATGGGAAAAGAGAAACATTGCTGATTCAGTTCCTGTTTGGGATCCTTCTTTGTGTACACAGTGCGGTAAATGTTTTCTTATTTGTCCTCACGCTGCTATCCGTCCTAAAGTTTACGATAAAGCCTTACTTACAAGCGCTCCGGAAACATTCAAACATACCGATCCGATTGGTAAAGAATGGAACAAGGAAACTGAAGCTTATACATTACAGGTTGCAACGGAAGATTGTACAGGATGTTCTCTTTGTGTTGAATATTGCCCAATTACAAGTAAAACTGAAGCCGGTCATAAAGCCATTAACATGATGGATAAAATGCCGTTTCAGGAAAAAGAAGTGGCAAACTGGGATTTCTTCCTCAGCATTCCTGAAGTTGACCGTGCAAAAGTGAACAAGAACACAGTAAAAGGTTCTCAGTTTTATCAACCATTGTTTGAGTTCAGCGGTGCATGTGCTGGTTGTGGTGAAACTCCTTATATTAAATTGTTAACACAGTTGTTTGGGGAAAGAATGCTTGTTGCAAACGCAACAGGTTGTTCATCCATTTTTGGTGGTAACCTTCCAACAACTCCATGGACAACCAATTCAAAAGGTGTTGGGCCGGCATGGTCAAACTCATTGTTTGAAGATAATGCTGAATTTGGTCTGGGCATAAAAATGGCAAACGATAAGAAGCGTGATCTTGCATTACAACTGCTCGATGAAGTTCGTCCGTTTGTTGGAGAAAGTTTGGCAACATCTATTGCTTCAGCTCCTGAAACAACAGAAGCTGAGATTAAAACAAAAGATGAAATGATCAAACTGCTGAAAAAACAACTGGAACAATTACCTGGTCAGGCAGCGAAAGACCTTCTGCACCTTGCCGACTTCCTTTCTGATAAATCAGTATGGATTATTGGTGGTGATGGTTGGGCTTATGATATTGGCTATGGTGGTCTCGATCACGTACTCAGCACAGGTGAAAACATCAATATCCTTGTTCTTGACACAGAAGTTTATTCAAATACAGGTGGACAAAAATCGAAATCAACACCGCTTGGTTCGAGTGCTAAGTTCTCTGTAAATGGTAAAACAACCGGTAAAAAAGACCTGGCACTGCAGGCAATTGCACACGGCACAGCTTATGTAGCAACCGTGGCAATGGGTGCAAACGATGCACACACTGTACGTACAATTCTTGAAGCCGAAGCATTCCCTGGCCCGTCAATCATTATTGCATACAGCCAATGTATTGCACATGGTATTGATATGGCACATGGAGCAGAAGAACAGGATTTTGCAGTGAAGAGCGGTTACTGGCCACTGTTCCACTACAACCCAACGAAAGAAAAAGGTCAACGTTTTGTAATTGATTCAAAAGAACCTTCAATGCCTCTGGCCGATTTCATGTATCATGAAAACCGTTTCAAAGTCATCAAAGCAAAAGATCCCGTACTTGCTGAAGAATTCTTAAAACAATCAGAAGAATTGAAAACCTCAAGATGGGAACGTCTTCTTACACTGAAAGGTTTATAATACTTGATTATTCCTTATGAAAAGATAGAAAGAAGGGAGCCTGTTCAGGCTCCCTTTACTTTTTTTATGTTGAGGCAGATGCCCTTGTTGGTCGCCTGACCAACAAGAAGGTTGTGATTTAACAAAATTGTTTTTTAAATTAGTAGATGATCAGATTTGAACACCTGCCACAATTTATTACAATAACAAACCTCAACTGGCTTCTTGTTCTGCAGAATGATTATCACAAACAAATCATTGTCGAAGCAATTGAAAGAAGAGTTAAACTTGAGCAATTAACCATATATGCATTTGTTATTATGCCGAATCATTTTCATTGTATTTGGCAATTGCATGATGGAATAATAAAACAGGATTTTCAACGTGATTTTTTGAAGTTCACTTCCCGGAGTATTTTAAACTTCATGCGTATGAATGATGATCCGTTGTTGAAGCAACTGAAAGTTAAAGCTGCTGACCGCAATTTCCAGGTGTGGGAACGAAACTCTCTTTCAATTGATTTGTTTTCTGAAAAAGTTTTTCTTCAAAAACTGGATTATATACACAATAATCCACTTCAACAAAAATGGCAATTAGCAGAAATGCCAGAAGATTATCGTTGGAGCAGTGCTGCATTCTATGAAAAAGGAATAAGTGAATTTTCTTTTCTCACACATTACCGGATGTGATTTTTTGTTGGTCAGGCGACCAACAAAGGCGTGAGATATATAAAAGGAATATCCTAACTATAGCACTTTGAAAGAGGGGTTGTTTTTTTATTGTGAATATTACATAACATTGTGTAACCTTTTTATTAACAGCCTTTATTTATAATCATGAAATTCATTTCCGGATCACTTTGCTTAACCTTAAGTATTATAGTAATCACTTCTTCTTTAAACGCACAGTATGTGTTAATGCCTTATAGGAAGGGTAATTTGTGGGGGTATGCAGATACGAGTGGGAAAATCGTTGTAAAGCCTCAATTTGATTGGGCTAATTTGTTTAAAGATGATTATGACTATACAACTATAGTGAAAAGAAGCGAAAGACAGGAATATCTGGGACTCATTAAAAATACAGGGCAGGTTATCATTCCCCCAATTGATTTTACAAGTTATGATATACCCGGAAATGCTCTTATTCGGTTTGGGTCTTCCTCGACCTATTTGCCTGAAAGGTTGCGTGAGTCTCTTGAAAAACCGGCTTATAATCATGGCAATCATTGGACAGACAGTTTACCACTTTTAATTTTTGCTCGGAAAAGCAGGTCTTATTATAAAAAAGATTCGCTTTACATATTTGACTCAACTGGTAAGCAATTAACTTTTGAGCCTGTAAATCTTATTTCGATTCTAAGTTATGTTCCGTTCAAATATTACTTTCTGGTAGAGAGGAACGACAAGTATGGAGTTTTTTCGCAAAATGGAAAAACAGTTGTTCCTATCGAATATCAGATGTTACAATGCGTTTATGAAGAAAAAGGAAATTATATTAACATCGCCAAGAAAAATAATCGGTATGGATTGATATCTATGGCGAACAAAGTAATTATACCATTTGTAAACGATGAAATACGTACGGAAAAATATAATGGTAATATTTTATTGATAATAAGGCGAAATAAGGAAGAGGCGGTTTATGCTGCCAACTTAAAATTAATTGATGGGTTTAAGAAAGGAAGAGTATTAATAGAACGAGTTTACAAGAATAATAATGTTACATTTAAGATCAGCAGGGACACAGTTAATAAATTTGAGTCGGGCGAAGTAGCTCAAGGTGTAGGTGTGATAGAGGTACCAAAGGATGAAATTCGTTCAGAAACAGGCTATGTAGAAGCACCAAGAGAGGAAGGGCCTCGCCCTGATATTCTAAAAATTATTAGTGAAAATGGCTTGTTTGGTCTGAAAAAAGGTGATTCACTTTTAATAAGGCCTAAATACAGTAAACTGCAACCAACTACAATCTATAAAAATGGACATAAAGCTGGTTATTTTATTGCTACAATAAATGGAAGGATGGGAGTTATTGACGAATATAATAACACTGTAATCCCATTTGATTATATAAGTATAGAACAATGTTTACAATACAGCACTTTAAATAACCCATTGTTTTTAGTGCAGAATAAAAAAGGACTGAAAGGTGTTATTGATTTTAAGAAAGAGACTATAATTCCTTTAAAATATCAATCAATTATTAAAGTTGAAAAATATACGGGTAATGCCAATGTCATTTTTGCATGCAGTGATGATAAAAAGACCATCTTTTATAGCAACGCTGGCGACACTTTGTTTTCTGTCGGCTTCCCAACTGTTCAATCTCTTTCTGTAATCAATAGTAAATATGATAATGAACAGTTCTGGGTAATTAGTGATAAAGATAGCGGAACTGGTTTAATAGACAACCACGGGCATTTACTAATTCAGGCCAAATACGCTACCATCAGTATCCTGCAAAGCTATTCAAATGACAAAACCAGAAATTTTTTCCTGGTTACATCAAAAGATGGCATGTCAGGTTTGTTTTCATTAAAGGGTGAGCAGTTGATAAAACCGGTATTCGAATCAATTTATCCTTTCCGAAATTTTACAGAAAGAGGTCGAATAACATCAATGGCCGATACTGCATTTTATTTTGTTGCTGGTAAGGATAGTTTATTTGGAATTGTTGATATGTATGGGAATGAAAAACTGCCTTTAAAATATAGTAGCAAATTTACTTTTTTAAGTACGGGCTTACCCTATATTGTTGTTGCGAAAAATGGTTTGCGTGGATTAGCCACTTTTATTGAGCCTGATTTAATTCCTTTGCAGTGTATTGATTTTCCTTCCAATGAAAATATGTCGGAAAGATTAAACTCTGGCGTAATTGTTTATCGGTCGACAGAAGAGAAGAGTACTGGTAATATTGGTGTCTTCCTTGTTAAAAATAATAAACTGGTCAGGCAATTGCCGGCAATATATAAAAGTGTCTGGGGTGGGCGGTCGGGCAGTATGTATAGAAAATATTTTTCTTTTTTTGCATTGTACTATGTATCAGAGAAGGGTGGATGGTATGATTATTTCGGTAATAATGGAGTATTGTTTTTTGAAGACTAATGTAGTGGCTCTCCTTACGCCCTTGTTGTCGCCTGACCAACAAGGGTTTTTCAATGAAATCATTTCAATGCAGACAATTGCTGCCATGAAAACGGAACCATGAAACGAGCGTGGCAACAGACGATGCCATTAGCACTGTTGCTGGTAATAACAACATACAACCTCTTACACTTTTGTTGGTCAGGCGACCAACAAAGGCGTGCTAAGTGTATTGTATTAAAAAAATCGTGTAAATCTTTTTAATCCGTTTAATCTGTGTTTCTATCTCAACTCTACAACTTCTCAAACTTCGCCTGGAAAAAGCGCAGGTACTTTGGTTCATACACCATCTTCATACCTGTAATTTTCGTTCTCCGTTCAAACACTCTTGCAGTCGATTCAGCAATTACATCCATATGCGCCTGTGTATATACACGACGTGGAATGGTAAAACGCACCAGCTCAAGTTTAGGATAATAATTTTCGCCATTGGCTTTACGCCCGGCCGATACAACACCACGTTCCATTGTTCTTACACCTGAGTCGAGATAAATTTCTGCAGCAAGTGTTTGTGCAGGAAACTGGTCCTGCGGAATATGTGGCAAAAATTTCTTTGCATCAACAAATATTCCATGACCACCAATTGGCAATACAATCGGTATACCATACTTCATCATTTCGTTACCGAGGTATTCAACCTGTCCAACCCTTGCACGAATATGATCATCACTCACACTTTCAACAATACCAATTGCCATTGCTTCCATATCTCTTCCTGCAAGTCCGCCATAGGTATGCAATCCTTCATATACCACCACCATGTTTCTTGCTTCTTCAAATACATCCCAATCGTTGATGGCAAGAAAACCACCAATGTTTACCAACGCATCTTTTTTGGCACTCATTGTAGCGCCATCGGTATAAGAACAGATTTCTTTTACAATCTGCTGAATGGTTTTTTTGTCATAACCTTTTTCACGCTGCTGAATAAAGTATGCATTCTCTGCCACACGTGTCATGTCATGAATAATGCGAATGCCATGCTTTTTGGTGTATGCTCTCAGCTCTTTCAGGTTTTGCATACTGATAGGTTGACCACCGGCCATGTTTACACTTGTAGCAACACTCACATAAGGAATTTTTGAAGCACCATGTTTTTTTACCAGCGCATCTAATTTCTTTAAATCAACATTTCCTTTAAATGGAAACAGGTTTTCAGGATTATGTGCTTCATCAATAATCACATCTTCAAATTTTCCACCGGCCAATTCCTGGTGCAATCTTGTTGTAGTGAAATACATGTTGCCGGGAATGATATCGCCTTTCTTAATCAGAATTTTGGAGATGATGTTTTCAGCACCACGTCCCTGGTGAGTTGGCACAAGATATTTGTAACCATAAATTTCTTTCACCACTTCTTCCAAGTGATAAAAGTTGCGGCTGCCCGCATATGCTTCGTCGCCCAGCATCATGCCCGCCCATTGACGATCACTCATAGCACTGGTGCCACTGTCGGTTAACAAATCAATGTACACATCTTCCGACTTCAGTAAAAACGTATTGTATCCTGCTTCTTTCAATGCTTTTTTACGTTGCGCAGGAGTTGTCATTTTCAGCAGCTCAACCATTTTAATTTTGTAAGGTTCAGCCCAGCTGTGTTTAATTGGTTTCATGTTTATATAGCTTTAATCGTTAACGAATGGGTTTAAGTTTCGCTGTAAAATGCCGCAGCATCGGTGCTTCTTCTGTAATCGTCAAACCTTTTATTTCATTTCGTTTTTCAAACACTTCAATAATTACTTCGGCCACATAATCAATATGACTTTGCGTATATACTCTTCTTGGTATTGCCAAACGAACCAATTCCATTTGCGCAGGAATTAATTTTTTGTTTTCATCGTACTTGCCAAACATTAATGAGCCAATCTCCACACTTCTTATTCCACCTTCAACATATAATGCACCAAGCAATGCCTGACCCGGATATTGTTCAACAGGAATATGTGGAAGAAATGCTTTTGCATCGAGATACACTGCATGCCCACCACCGGGCTGCATAACAGGCACACCTGCATCAACTAATTTGTTGGTGAGATATTCAATGCTGCGGATGCGGTATTGCAGGTAATGTTCATCCATCACTTCTTTTAGTCCAATGGCAATGGCTTCAAGATCTCTTCCTGCAAGTCCGCCATACGTAGGAAATCCTTCCATCACAATAAGCAAGTTTCTGCATTGCATTGCAAGTGTTTCATCTTTCATTGCAAGAAAGCCACCAATGTTTGCAAATGCATCTTTCTTTGCACTCATGGTACAACCATCCGCATACGAAAAAATTTCATTGGCAATTTGCTTTACTGTTTTGTTAGCATAACCTTCTTCACGCTTTTTAATGAAGTATGCATTCTCTGCAAAACGGCATGCATCTATAAAGAACGGAATGTTGTACGCTGCACAAACAGCTTTTGCTTCTTTTATGTTTTGCATACTTACAGGTTGTCCACCACCTGAATTGTTAGTGATGGTCATAATCACCATCGGAATATTTTCTGCACCTTTTTCTTCAATGGTTTTTGTAAGTGCTATAATATCCATGTTGCCTTTAAATGGTGCAGGAACGGTTGGATATTTTCCTTCTTCACAAATCAAATCAATTCCTTCTGCGCCGGAGAATTCGATATTTGCTCTTGTTGTATCAAACAATGTATTACTGATAAAATATTTTCCTTTGCCGCCTGTAATGCTGAAGAGAATTTTTTCGGCTGCACGTCCCTGGTGAGTTGGAATAATAATCGGCAGACCAGTAATTTCTCTTACTGCTTTTTCAAAGCGGTAGAAGCTGGGACTTCCGGCATACGATTCATCACCCTGCATAATGCCTGCCCATTGATTGCTGCTCATGGCACTTGTACCGCTGTCGGTAAGCAGATCAATCAGCACATGTTCTGCATCAATTAAAAATGGATTGTAAAAAGCTTTTTCAAGAATGGCAATGCGTTCTTCTTTGGTTGTAAAATAAATAGGCTCAACCGATTTGATCCTGAAAGGTTCAATGATTGTTTTAATCATGGCTTAAATAATTAATGCTGCTGCAGTGCAACAACAGGTGATAAATGAATACGAAGCGGTACGGAGTTGTACAGTGTTTCGCTTTGTGTATAATAAAAGAGGAAGCGATGGTCTTGATACAGACCGGGGAGATCGATTATGAAGGCCTTCTGATAATATTTTTCCAGAGATATAAAGGCATGGATCAAAGATAGAAAGAAATCAGAAGTATCAAAACAGTTGTTAGTTTATTCTTTGCAAAGCAAACTTGGAAAAAAAAGGTTGACAACTTCTAAAAGTCGTCAACCTTTCGCAATATAATTTCAGAATGACTTGATTAAAGCCTGTTACACACCAAACTGGCGCAGGTGATGATCGAGATGTTTCCACATGCTCTTACCCCATTGTTCTGCAGTAAATTTTCCAAACACAGGATGAATTTTATCGCCAATGCCAGCAGCACCTTTTTCGTAAAAGCTGTTGATCATTGAAACAAGTGTGTCTCTTTCAGTTTCAAATTTGTATTCGCCATGAATGCGGAAGTTGGGAGCAGTTGGTAAGTTTTTATCCCAAGGCTGATCATCGTACAGTTTCTTGCGCATTGCCCAGCCAACAAGAAAACCAAACAAGGTAAGTTTATGTGGCTTGCTGCTTAAAGGTATTTTAAATGCTTCCTGGCAGTGAACAAGCATTTGGCCTACATTCATTTTTCCCCAATGACCATATGATACAGGCGTGAGGTAATGAATGCGATGAAGAATTTCGTTGTGGGCTTCTTTATCGAAGAGATTTTTGACAAGCATAAAACATCAATTATAAACTTTGTTCATAATAAGGGATATCGTCGTGGCTTACAGGATCTTTCTGCAGCCAATAAGCCGGAGTAACAATATGACCACCTTTTGTTTTTAACAACCTTCCGAAAACTGCATTGGTTGGGTTGAAAAAAATATTGGTTACACCAACGGTGAATGTTGTTGGTGGGGGAGGTGGCGGCGGCGGCGGAGTTTCACCTTCGGAAACTTTAGGAGCTGGTGCTGCCTTTGGTGGTGGTGATGGAACAACCACAACTTCATAACCATTAAACTCAAGGAGTTCTTTCAGAAACGAAACACGGTCTTCTGTTGCAAATTTTTCTACAATTGCACATTTCACTCCGTTCAGTTCCTCAAATTCGTGATTCTTATTGATTGCCATATTCAATGCTGTTTTTAACTGTAAGACTTATCTTACTAAAGAGAAAATATAATCGTACACACCACTAACCAAACCGGTAATAACAATACCTGCAACACAGGTAACAAATGCAATTTTCGGACTAAGACTTATTTCAACTTTCTCAATCGGGTTGTCATTTGCATCCATAAACATTGCTTTGATGATGCGCAGGTAATAGTACATGGAAATAACCATGTTAAGCGCAGCAATAGTGATCAGCACATAATTGTTCTTTGATGCACCGGCAAGAATAAGGAAGAATTTTCCAAAGAAACCGGCTGTTGGCGGAATGCCTGCAAGCGAAAACAATGCAATTGCCAGTATCCATGTAAGTGCAGGATTGGTTTTGTAAAATCCTTTAAACTCATCAATGGTTTCTTTTCCTTTTTCTGTACTAACCAAACTCAATACACCAAAAGCTGCAAGGTTGGAGAAAATATAAATAAGTACGAAATAAATAACCGAAGTAGCACCCTGTGGGTTTGCACTTGTCATACCAATCAGGATAAAACCTACCTGCGAAATAGATGAGAATGCAAGGAAGCGTTTGAGATTCTGCTGGCGAAGTGCAAACAGGTTACCAATAATCATTGAAAGCACAGCCAGTACTGCAAGCAGGTTGTACCATGTAAAGAAAATTTTATCAAACACATGAAACAATACACTTGCCATCACAAAGATCATACTGCCTTTGGAGATTACTGACATGTAAGATGTAACAGCAATGGGTGAACCTTCGTACACATCGGCTGTCCATAAATGAAACGGAACAGCAGAGATTTTAAAACCAAAACCGGCAATGAGCAGTATAAATGAAAACAGGAACAGGGGAGAATCAGATGCAACCTCTCTCAACCCTTCATAACTCAACGTACCTGTAACACCATACATAATAGAAATACCAAACAACAGTAAACCAGAAGCAAATGCTGAAGACATGATGTATTTCATGGCTGCTTCAGATGAACGTTTTTTATCCAGGTCGAAATTAGCCATAGCTGCCAGCGGAATACTTGCCAGCTCCAGGCCAACATAGAACATAAGAATGTTGTGGCTGCTGATCATGAAATACATGCCGAGCAGTGTAGAAAGCATCAGCAGGTAAAATTCAACTGCATGCTGGTGTTTGCTTAACCAGTTTACAGATTGCAGTGAAATGATGAGCACACCAAGGTTGAGAATGCTTTTTTCAAGACGGAGTAAGTGATCGGTATAAAACATATCGCCGAACAAGGAACCGCTTTGATTGAAAAAGAATCCTGCAGCAAGGTTTATTGCCAGCAGCACATTCACAAGTGTCATTAATTTTTTGCTGTCAATATTGTCAGCACCAAGCTTCAGGAACAATAAAATAAAGATGATTACTGTAAGCAGTAACTCCTGTTGCATTAAAAGAAAAAAGTTTGTCATAAAAATATCGACTAAAGAACAGGGAATGTTGATGAGTACTTTACATCATGATACATTCTCTTATTCATTATTATTAATTTTTCTGTTTGTGTTTACTCTTCTGTCTTCTGAATTCTAAATTCCGTCTTCTGTTATTTTATCATTCCGATTTTTTGCATAATTACTTCTGTTCCGGGATTAATGAGGTCGTTTAACCAGAACGGTGCCAGACCCATTACCAGGATTCCAACCAACAGCAATACCGCAGCTGTTTTTTCATTCCATGCTGCATCGGTTAATTGTAAATGATCGTTATTATTCATTGGTCCCATAATAGCAGAACCAACTGCTCTTAAAATGTAAACGGCTGTAACAACAATGGATGCTGCTGCAATAATTGTTGCCACATGGTAAAATGTACCGGCTCTTTCCCAGCTACCCATAAACACCGTCATCTCTGCCACAAATCCGCTCATGCCGGGTAAACCAAGTGAACAAAGACCCACAATTACAAAAACAGAAGAGATGAAAGGCATTACTTTCAGCAAGCCTCCCAGTTGTGCAACCTGTCTTGTATGTGTGCGTTCGTAAATCATACCAATTACGGCGAAGAAAAGGGCTGTCATCAAACCATGTGAAATCATCTGCATCACTGCACCGTTAATGGACGTCTTGGTCATCATGGCAATACCAAGAATTACAAATGCTGTATGACTTACGGATGAATATGCGTTGATGTATTTCAAATCGGTCTGCATCATGGTAGCAAATGCTCCATACAGAATTGCAATGGATGCAAGAACGATGATGATGGTTGAATAATAATGTGCTGCATCAGGCATTAAGTAAGCTGCTACACGTAAACAACCATAACCGCCCAGCTTCATTGAAATACCTGCAAGGAACATGGACGCAGCTGTTGGTGCTGATGAGTGACCATCGGGCACCCATGTGTGAAAAGGAAACAGTGCAGTAAATATGCCGAAGCCAATAAATGCAAAGGGGAAAAACATTTTTTGTACTGCTGGTGCAAATGGATGCAGGGATAACTGTACAAGATCAAACGATACAGCTCCTTTCGCATTGTAATATAATCCTGTTAATCCAACAAACACCAGTGCAGAACCAGCCATCAGCATTAACGCAAGTTTCATGGCACTGTATTCTTTTTTTCCGCTTCCCCAAATGCCGATCAGCAAGAATTTTGGAATCACCGCCACTTCAAGGAAGAAGAACATGGTGAACACATCCAGTGAAATAAAGAAACCATAAGCACCCATGCTTAAGAAAACAAGCAGGAAGAAAAATTCTTTGTATAATTTTTCCTGGTTCCATGAAACAAGTATACCTGCCAGTACGACAAAGGCAGTTAATAAAATCATTGATACGGAAATGCCATCCACACCAACATGATAATTAATGTGCAGTTGTTTAAACCATGTATAGTTCGACTCAAATAAAAATGCTGAATTGCATTTTGCACGTTCAGCAAGAAACTTGAACAGCAACACAATGCTTAATCCAAGCTGAGCAACAGCAGCTGTTAACGCAACTGAACGAACCTGTTTCTGACCTTTTACAAATAAAAGAATCAACGAAAACGCTAAGGGCAGTATAAGTAATATTGATAAGTTCATTTTATGGTCTCCAGAAATAAATAAACATGATTAATAATGCAGCAACACCTCCAAAGAAATACAATGCGTAGTTCTGTACTTTACCTGATTGCATTCCTTTGATTAAGGCCGATGTTTTTGCTGTAACAGCAGCAATACCATTCATCAGTCCATCAATAATATTACGGTCAATCCATGCAGCCGGGCGACCAATTAAATTGAAGATGATTTTTTTCGTGATGAACAGGTATATCTCGTCGATATAAAATTTTCTGTAAGCAGCTTTGTACAAACCACCCATTGCATTTGCAACACGTTGTGGTTTTTCGTTTGGCTTCATATACATCCATGCTGCAATGGCAATACCCAGCAGACCGAGTGCTACAGGTGCAACAGAGAATGCCAGATGAAATTCTGATTCAAGTGCTTTGCCATCGGTTGAAACAAATTGTCCGAAAGGAATATAACCAGCACCAAAAGCAAGTACAGCTAAAAGAATCAACGGAAGCTTCATTGCAAATGTGCCTTCGCCATGATGGCCGTGTACTTCTGTATCCTTGTTCCAGAAAATATTAAAATATAAACGGAACATATAAAAAGCAGTAAGACCTGAAGTAAGCAATGCAAGTACATATACTGTTTTGCTTGAGTGATAAGCTGCAAGCAGAATTTCTTCTTTACTGAAAAAGCCGGAGAAGAACGGAACACCTGCAATGGCCAAACATGCAACCAGGAAGCTGATATGTGTAATGGGCATGTGCTTTCTTAATCCACCCATATCTTTCATGTCGTTGCTGTGCACCATGTGAATAACAGCACCTGCACCAAGGAACAATAATGATTTAAAGAAGGCGTGTGTAAACAAGTGAAACATGGAAGCTGTATAACCTAATCCATTTTCACCACCTGTGCTGCTAACGCCCAATGCAAACATCATATAACCAATCTGGCTCATGGTTGAGTAAGCAAGCACACGTTTAATATCTGTTTGTGTACAGGCGATAACAGCGGCAAATACTGCAGATGTAACACCAACTATTCTTACAATTTCTAAAGCACTTTCATTAATGGTAAACAGCGGGAATAATCTTGCAACTAAATAAACACCGGCAACAACCATTGTTGCAGCGTGGATTAATGCTGATACAGGAGTAGGGCCTTCCATTGCATCTGGTAACCAGATGTGCAGCGGAAACATTGCACTCTTACCGGCACCACCCATGAACACTAATGTTAAACCCCAGGTGATTGCTGATATACCAAGAAATGATGCTGAAGTGATTGCAACAAACTGTGTTGATTGTGCAGTTGATAAATTTTTAATGATGGTTGCGAAATCTAAACTCTCTCCGTAAAAAGCAAGTACCAGGATGCCGATTAAGAAACCAAGATCAGCAAAGCGGGTAACGATGAATGCTTTTTTAGAAGCTGCAACAGCTGAAGGTCTGTCGAAATAGTAACCAATCAGTAAGTAAGATGAAACACCCACTAGTTCCCAGAACATATAAATCTGGAAGAGGTTTGATGATACAACCAGTCCAAGCATGGAGAACGTAAACAAACCAAGAAATGCATAGTAAGTTGCAAAGCGTTCTTCACCATGCATGTAACCAAGGCTGAAGATGTGTACCATCAGCGATACAAATGTTACCACCACCAGCATCATTACTGAAATAGGATCGAGGATGATACCCATATCAATTGATACATGTTGTGAAAACGTAAGCCATGTAAACTTAACCGCAGTAATTGTTTGATAAGTGTCGCCCACTTTTCCATTCACAAAGAAATACTGGTATGCAGTGTAAAGAGAAAGTATGGCTGAAATAAGTAGTAAACCAGTGCCGATTAATCCGCCTGTTTTGTTAAAATATTTTCTTCCAAAAATGCCGAGAATCACAAAGCCAGCTAATGGCAGCAGTGTAATCAGGGGTGTGTAACTATACGAATTCATTTATCAGTAATTCAATTTTTGTTATCAACTTTTGTAATCCTGTTGAACTTCTGTTGCGCTTGCCTGCCGGTAGGCAGGTCGCATACTTGTACTGCAACAACAGTATTCAACTCTTTATCCTGTACGCTTTACTATCAACTATTAATCATCAACTATTATCTTTCATTCTACCACTTCATCTCTGCAGCATCTTCCACATCAATTGATTTATGATTGCGGTACAGATGAATCACAATGGCAATGGCCACAGCAGCTTCAGCAGCAGCAATGGTGATGATGAAGATGGTGAAGAATATGCCGTCTAATTTTTCAGGATAGAGATACTTGTTGAATGCAACGAAATTTATGTTTACACTGTTCAGCATCAGTTCAATCGCCATCAGCATGGTAATCATGTTGCGGCGTGTAAACAAACCGTACATGCCAATAAAGAACAGACCTGTGCTCACAAATAAAATATGGCTCAATGGGATTTCGTTCATTTTTCTTCGGGTTTAACTTTTAAGGCAATTACAATACAACCAATCATTGCAGCGAGTAATAAAATACTCACTACTTCAAACGGAAGTGAAAAACCTCCCTGGTCTGTTTTCAGCATGGAATGACCGATGCGTGCAACTGTGCTGTCGAATGGTTGATCAATTGTAACAAAGCCGTATTGATAAATCAGTAAATAAGTCAAAGCAAAACCAAATACAACAGCCAGTGCTGCAAAAATGGATCTGGTCATGGGTGCTTTCGGCATTTCTTTTCCCGATTGCTGGGTTAAGAAAATGGAGAAGATGATGAGTACAACAATACCACCAACATACACTACAATCTGTACTGCAGCAATAAACTCAACATCCAGCATAAAGTACAAACCTGCAATACCTATTAATGAAAACAGTAACCAGATAGCCGAACGGAAAATTTTTCTTGTGGTTACAGATAAAATGCCCATGCCCAGTATAAATGCTGCGACAATGTAAAATATGATTTGAGATACACTCATAAACTCTTTATTTCAATTCTTTCTTTTATATGCGATGTTGGAAATACATTGTACGCCCAACCATAAACTTCAAACTAAAAACTATAAACTCTTTCTTACTCTACACCTGCCCTTACTTTCGAACCGTCTTCATTCAGTTTTTTCACCAGCTTATTCCTGTCGAATACACTATGCTCAAAAGTTGGAGCCATTTTAATTGCATTGGTTGGACAAGCTTCTACACACAATCCGCACATGGTACACAGATCAAGATGATAAATCCATGTGTCAATTGCTTTTTTCCTTTTTCCTGTTTCAGCATCAACATCAAACTTGGTGATGATTTTGATACTGCCGTTAGGACAAGCAAGTTCGCATGATGTGCAACCTGTACATGCATGTTCGTTGTTGTCATCATGCGGCATCACCACTTCACCTTTAAAGCGTTCTGCAAGAACAAGTGTGTCCCTGTTGTCGGGATATTGTTCGGTGATGATTTCTTTGTGATGCGTGAAATAGTAGCCGGTCATTTTCATACCGGTAGCAAGTGATTTCAACGCACTCGCAATATCTTTTATATAGTCTTTTATAAACATAATGCTCTTAGTTATCTGCAGGCATTAAAAATGCCATCCCAAAATTGCAATCAATGTTACCAGCAATAAATTAATCATGCTGATGGGTAATAAATACTTCCACTCAAGATTCAGTAACTGATCAATACGCAGGCGGGGGAAAGTCCACCTGAACCACATGATCAGGAAAATCAGGAAAAATGTTTTTCCAAAAAACCAAACGCTTGAAGGAATATAATCCATGATATGATTAAACGCATGCCAGTTGCCGATGTGTAAAGGCATCCATCCACCAAAGAACAAGGTTGCACCAATTGCACAAACAATAAATACGTTGATGTATTCTGCAAGGAAAAACAGTGCGAACTTCATTCCTGAATATTCTGTATGGAAACCGGCTGTTAATTCACTTTCTGCTTCAGCTAAGTCAAACGGTGCACGGTTGGTTTCAGCTGTTACTGCAATGATGTAAATAATAAATGCAACAATAACAGGAATATGTCCTTTAAAAATCCACCATCCGTTTTCCTGTGCTTTAATAATATCTGTTAAGCTGATGCTGCCGGTTAATACAACCACAGCAAGTATTGCAAGACCGCCTGATAATTCGTAACTCACAATCTGTGCACCACTGCGCATTGCACCAAGCAGCGAATATTTATTGTTACTTGCCCAGCCTGCCATTAAAATACCAATGACTGAAAGCGATGAAACAGCAGTGATGTAAAGCACACCAATATTCATATCCCACAGCTGAAAATCTTTTGCGAAGGCGATGGGAGCCATCAGCAACATCGCTACAATCATGGCAATGAAAGGAGCAACGTTAAACAAAAGACGATCAGCACCATCAGGAGTCATACCTTCTTTTACCAGCAGCTTCACTGTATCGGCCATTGATTGAAACATACCTTTTGGTCCTACACGGTTTGGCCCGAGACGAATCTGAATCCAGGCTGCCACCTTGCGTTCCATAATTACAAGTACCAATCCAAGTGCAGCAAATAATCCAATTACTGCAACACCTGCAATGACCATTTCCAGAACCAACGCCCAAGTTGAACCAACAAGGCCGTTCAGCCAGAGATCAATATTTTTTGCTATTTCGCTAAAACTCCACATTTAATATTATTTAGTCGTCTGTTTTGCTACTATTAAACTTCTGTTGCGTCGCACACTTGTGCTGCAACAATTCTGTTCATCTTTTTATGTAAGAAGTCAGATGTACGGGGTACGCCCAACTAAAAACTATAAACTTCAAACTATAAACTATCTACCTGTCAATATCAGGAATCACAAGATCCAATGTTCCCATTGCTGCAATCAAGTCGCCAATCTTTCCACCTTTAATCATATGATTTAATGCAGAGAGGTTTGAAAAACCAGGCGAACGGAATTTAATCCTGTACGGAGTAGTTCCACCTTCGCTAACAATGTACACACCCAATTCACCACGTGCTGTTTCAACACTCTGGTAATATTCTCCTTTTGGTAATTTCAATACAGCTTTTGTTTTTGCCTGGAAATCGCCTTCAGGAATATTGTCAATCAGTTGTTCAATAATTTTTATCGACTGGTGCATTTCTTTGATGCGTACAACATAACGTGCAAATGAATCACCACCTGTTTCAAGCACTTCATCAAAATCAAGTTTGTTGTAAATCGAATAAGGAGAAACTTTACGCACATCAGAATGTACACCGCTTCCTCTTGCAACTGGTCCGGTACAACCGTACGAAATCACATCTTCAGCTGAAATGTATCCAATACCTTTCATCCTGTTCTGGAAAATGATATTGCCTGTTACCAGTTCATCGTATTCGTGAATTTTCTTTTTATATAAAGCAAGAAATTCTTTTACCCGCTTCTGAAAATCAGGATGCAGATCCCACATTACACCACCCGGCACATAGTAATTCATGGTTAACCTTGCACCGCAGGTTTCTTCCATAATTACATTAATCGTTTCTCTTTCCCTGAATGAATGGAAGAACGGAGTAAATGCACCAAGATCCATGGCCATAGCTCCCCACCATAATTCGTGCGATGCAATTCTTGTTAATTCATCAAACAAAACACGTATTACCTGTGCACGCTCAGGCACTTCAACCTGCAATCCTTTTTCAACCACCAACGCACAGGCGTGGTTGTTGATATGTGCTGAGAGATAATCCATACGGCTGGTTACATAAATGAACTGCCTGTAGGTAAGACTCTCACACATTTTTTCAATAGAACGGTGGATATAACCCAGGTTTGGTTTAATGTCTTTAATGGTTTCGCCATTAAGTGTAATAATGAGGTGCAATACACCATGCGTTGCAGGGTGCTGCGGACCAACGTTTATCACCAGATCACCAAAGCCCGGTTCACCAAATTGCGGTGCGTCTTTTATTATTTCGGTTTCTCTGTACAACTAAAACAATTTTATGTTGTGAACTTTTGTATTTCTATTTTACTTCTGTTGTGTCACTCACTTTTACGTCGGGTAATTCTATTCACCAAAGCAAGCTCAACTATAAACCATAAACAAAAAACTATAAACTCTTCTATAGTTTTATCATATTCACCGGATCTTCAAAATCCTTGCGCATCGGGTTCTTTCCTTCCCATCCTGCAGGTAAAATCAGCAAACGCAGATCGGGGTGATGCAGGAAATGCACACCAAACATTTCATATACTTCTCTTTCATGAAACTCAGCAGTACGCCAGGTATCAGAAACAGTTTCAATTTCAGGTTTTGTTCTGTCGAGTTTTGCCTTTACTACAACTGCATGTTGCAATTTGGTTGAGCGGAGATGGTACACCATTGTAAGATGGGTTTTCCAGTCAACACAGGTAAGACAGAAAAGAAAATCGAACTGTAGTGCTTCATCGCTTTTCAGCTGTTTTGCAAAGGCAAGCCATTCAGCAGGCTCAACAACTACATTCAGCCATTCGCCGCCTTCTTCAAAAGTAACAGAGGGAAGCAGTTCTGTAAGTTTTACTTTTAATTCTTCGTTTGTCATACAATATCTTTTCCTTCTCTTATTTGTTCTCTTGTCATGCCACTTTTTATTTTTTGCTGCAATGCAATTAATGCGTGCAACAAAGCTTCAGGTCGTGGAGGGCATCCGGGAATATATACGTCCACGGGCACCACATGATCTGCGCCTTTTACAACTGAGTAAGTATTATAAAAGAATGGGCCGCCGCTGATGGCACAGGCTCCCATCGCAATCACATATTTGGGATCAGCCATCTGGTCGTAAAGACGTTTTAATACAGGTGCCATTTTATTTACAATGGTACCAGCAATAATAATTACATCGGCCTGGCGTGGAGTGGCACGGGCTACTTCAAAACCAAAGCGTGAAAAATCATATTTAGCACCGGCAACAGCCATGTACTCAATTCCGCAGCAACTTGTGGCAAAGGTTAATGGCCAAAGTGAGTTGGAACGTGCCCAGTTAATTACATCATCCAGTTTGCTGGTGACAATACCACCTCCCGGCAGTTCATGAATAGTTCCGGGAAAAACGCTCTCTGTTTCCTTGCCTGTTGGAAACGTTTCTAAAAAGCTTTTCTGTTTATCGTTTTTACTCATTTCTAAAAGTTATGTGGTGTGTTTCAGGTTACCGGTTGCAGTTCATAAGTTTCAGGTCTTTTCTTTCTTCTTATACCCATTTCAGCGCACCTTTCTTATGTGCATACAAAAATCCTGAAAACAAGATAAAGAAAAAGATAACGATTTCGATGAGTGCCATCCACCCGGTTTGCTTTACAGCAACGGCCCATGGATATAAGAAAACCAGCTCCACATCAAAAATTAAAAAAATGAGGGCAAATAAGTAATAACCAACATTAAATTGTATCCAACTGGGACCTTTTGTAGGAATACCACACTCAATGGCTTCGCCTTTTTGCTTGTTTTTTGTTGATTCTGTAACAACTTTAGCTATCAGAATAGCAATTGTTGAAAAGGTAACTGCCGCAATAATCAGCACAATGAGCGAAGCTGCACCCATAATAAGTCGGTTTTTTTGATTCGACGAATTTAGCAACAATTAAAATAATGGCATCCCTGATTCTTATTAACTTCAATTCTGTTGAAAGTCATTGTTTCAACATGCGTTTTTTACAGTTCTGGCAACATTTATTGTAAATAAAAACTCCGGCAACGTTGCCGGAGTTTTTATATGATTGTTATGTAATAATTGTCACTAACCATACACTTCCTGGTGAATGGTTTTTTTATCATACCCCAGTTCAATGATACGTTTTTTTGTTTCATCGAGCATGGCTCTCCAGCCGCAGAGGTAAAACCTTGCATCCTGTTTGTTTTCCAATAACTTTTCATAAATAGTATGTACATAGCCTGTATGCCCGTTCCACAATTCCCTTGAAAGTGTGGGGTAGTAGTGGAAGCTTTCGTACTCATCGTGCAGCTTGCTTAACTCTTCATAATAAAGCAGGTCTTCTTTTTTTCTTGTGCCGAAAATGAGATAAATGTTATGATGAGGGATGTTGTTCTTTAATATATAATGTGCTTTACTGCGGAAAGGTGCAATACCGGTACCTGTGCAGATGAAAAATAAATCCGAATCAATTGTTTCAGGCAGAGTAAATACACCCTGCGGGCCTCTTAAAGTTAATTCAGAACCCACAGAAACATGATCCCAGAGCCAGGGAGTTCCTGCACCTGCTTTGTTTAATACAATAATCAGTTCAAATTCGTTGGTGCCGTTTGGCCAGCTTGCTATTGAATAGCTTCGTAAGCGTTTGCTTGGTTTTTCATGAATAGGCAAATCGAAAGTGATAAACTGTCCCGGATTAAAATCAAACACTTCCAGTTCTGGAATTTTAATGCGAAAACGTTTTGTGTTGGGGGTTTCGTCAATAATTTCTGTTACAATTCCTTTGCGCCATGGTTGTACCGCCATCAGTATAAAAATTTTAGGGGCGCAATTTACTTAGATGAATTGGCTTTCAGGAAAGATTTAGCGAAAACGTTGTCTTGCAAAGTAAAGTTTGGAATAGTTTGCTCTAAAAACAGGCTTGCAATGGCTGGTTTGTAAACTGTGTAGTACAGAAAAGGATGTTATTGGTGATTGTTAGACACCTTCGTTCTTTGCCTACCCAGTTTAACTGTTGCAGGCATTGAAAGTTCAGGGCTTTTTTCGTTTCTGATGGTCGGTTTTATTGCATTATCATCTCAATATAACTCCATTTCTCAGCCTGAAAGTCTTGCTGTTTATTTTCTTTTCCCCAATTTTAAAAATGCCCCTTAACAAATTGGCAATTCGTTCTGCCACCCTTACCTTTGCGCCCAAATAAAACGAAAGTTTTATTCAACGAGGCAAAAAGCAATAACTAATTACGAGTTAATTTTTAAACCCACATTTTTAAAATAGCATTTAATATGGCCAATTCTGGAAAGGTTAAACAGGTTATCGGTGCCGTTGTTGACGTTCAGTTTGACGGTAAGCTGCCCGAAATTTACAGTGCGCTTGAATTAAAGCGTCCAAACGGTGATGTGCTTGTTCTTGAAGTTCAGCAACACCTTGGTGAAGACAGCGTTCGTACCATTGCGATGGACGGTACGGAAGGTTTGGTACGTGGTATGGAAGTGGTTGATACCGAAAAAAACATTGTAATGCCTACCGGCGAATTAATCAATGGCCGCTTATTTAATGTAACCGGCGATGCAATTGACGGTTTGCCGCAGGTAAGCAAAGAAAATGGTCGTGCTATTCACGCAAAGCCACCTGCCTTTGAAAATCTTTCTACTTCAAGTGAAGTGCTTTTCACAGGCATTAAGGTAATTGACCTGATTGAACCATATGCAAAAGGTGGTAAGATTGGTTTGTTTGGTGGTGCCGGTGTGGGTAAAACAGTATTGATCCAGGAATTGATTAATAATATCGCAAAAGGTTATGGTGGTCTGTCTGTATTTGCAGGCGTGGGCGAACGTACCCGTGAAGGAAATGACTTGTTGCGTGAAATGATTGAAGCAGGCATCATGAAATATGGTGATGCTTTCAAACACAGCATGGAAGAAGGTGGCTGGGATCTTACTAAAGTGGATATGGAAGGGTTGAAAGAATCAAAAGCAACTTTCGTATTTGGCCAAATGAATGAACCTCCAGGTGCCCGTGCCCGTGTAGCGCTTTCGGGTCTTACAGTAGCTGAATATTTCCGTGATGGAGATGGTACCGGCAAAGGAAAAGACATCCTGTTTTTTGTTGACAATATCTTCCGTTTCACTCAGGCTGGTTCTGAAGTATCTGCGTTGTTAGGCCGTATGCCTTCAGCGGTAGGTTATCAACCAACACTTGCAACAGAAATGGGGCTGATGCAGGAACGTATCACTTCAACCCGTAACGGTTCAATTACCTCTGTACAGGCGGTATATGTACCTGCGGATGACTTGACTGACCCTGCTCCTGCAACAACATTTGCTCACCTTGATGCGACTACAGTATTGGATCGTAAGATTGCCGATCTTGGTATCTATCCTGCGGTAAACCCGTTGGAATCAACTTCACGTATCCTTACTCCGCAAATTGTTGGTGATGCGCATTATGATACTGCCAACCGTGTGAAGCTGATCCTTCAGCGTTACAAGGAACTGCAGGATATCATCGCCATTCTTGGTATGGATGAACTGAGCGAAGAAGATAAGATGACTGTATTCCGTGCACGTAAAGTACAGCGTTTCCTTTCTCAGCCATTCCACGTAGCGGAAGCATTTACCGGTTTGAAAGGTGTATTTGTAAGCATTGAAGACACAATCCGTGCTTTCAACATGATTATGGATGGTGAAGTGGATGAATATCCTGAAGCAGCCTTCAACCTGGTGGGTACAATTGAAGATGCAATTGAAAAAGGTAAGAAATTACTCGCAGCAGCAAAAGGATAAAATCAATTTGAAAATTTGAAGATGGGTTAATTTGAAAATGAAGCCCGTCAATTTTCAAATTTTCAAATTCCAAAATTTTCAAATTGGATTATGAATCTAGAAATATTAACTCCACTCGGTAAAACATACAGCGGCGAGGTAATTGGTGTACAGTTGCCCGGTATTGGCGGTAGTTTTGAAGTACTGGATAACCACGCTCCCCTGGTAAGTGCTTTAAAGGCAGGCCAGTTGAAAGTACTGGTTGAAAAAAACCGTAACGAATTCTACAATATCCAGAGTGGATTTGTGGAAGTGCTGGATAACAAAGTCACTGTATTGGTTGAAGGAAGCGAAGAAGCAACAAAATAGAAACCAAAATCTTCATACATAAAGTCCCGTCAGAAATGGCGGGATTTTTTATTTTCTGAAAACTCATAAAGCGACCAGTCAAAATCCTGACCAAATTGTCTTTTCATCATTTCAATAAAACCTGTTATGTTTTTGCACTCAATGTAATCGTAAATATCCAGATTGCCATAACTCAGAAATTGGTATGATTTTTTTGTAGCTATTTCGAAAATGAATCCATACCCATCAAGAGTTGTATGCATTTTGAAATCTTTAGTATTTGCTTGAGTTGGCCATTCCGTTATTCTAAAATAAGAAACACTATCATAAAAAATTTTCCAGCCACATTTCGGGATAATTTGCTTCACAACAAAAACGTTCTCGCCTATTTGTTTTTTATCGGGCCATCTCATCTCATTTCCATCAGCACCAATTAAAAGTGTAGTATAAGAGTTGTAATGAAAACCAAGGAATTCATTTTTCTTTATCTGAAATACAAAACAGTTCCTGAATTCATCAAATGAATATTGCGGCCATACCCTTATCTCAAGAGAATCGCTGATGCCATTGGTAATATCAGGTAAATTAAACCGGGAATTTTCTTTCATCCGTTCTTTAATCAGTTCTTTTTTTGTGGCAGAACTGTCCGGATAATCCGGGTAAAAACTGAATTTGTCTGTGGTATTTGTTTTACAAGAAAGGAGCAACAGCAAAACTAAGCCTGATAGGTGTAGATGCTTCATATTTATAAAACGCTAAATCCATGAACAAATTTCATATTCGTTATAGAATTCAATTTTTATTCAGCAGTTTTATGTAATTCGTTTCATCCCTGCATCCATCTTTTATAAAACGAATGTTTATGAACAAGAAATGGATGCTTCCCTTTTTATTTATTCTCCCTTTTACAGTAATTGCCCAATCAGTAAAACGTGTACCTGTTGAAACAAAAATGGAAAAGGTTACAGTGTTTATGAAAGGCGCACAGGTAAAACGTACTGCCAAACAAACCATTACAACCGGTAAACAGGAAATTGTTTTCACCGGCATTTCCACTGATATTGAAAAGCAAAGTGTACAGGTAAAGGCCGATGGAAAACTCACCATTCTTTCGGTACGTGTGCAACGGGATTTTCTGAAAGAGCAGGAAGTGAGAGAAGAAATAAAAACGTTAAAAAATAAATCTGATCAGCTGAATGAAAAAATTACGCTCACTGCAAAAATGCTTGAAGTGTTTAAGCAGGAAGAATCAATGATTATAAAAAATCAGCAGATCAGCGGATCAACTGTTACATTAAAACCGGAAGAGCTGCGTCTTGCACTCGACTTTCAACGGTCACGTCTTGCAGAAGTGCTGAAGCAACAACTTTCATTGCAGAAAGAGATTGATGAAATGCAGAAAGAGAACGCCAAACTGCTGAATCAACTCACTGAAATGAACCGCAAATTTGATCTTTCCACCAATGAAATTGTGGTGCTGGCCGATGTAAAGGAAAATGCAAATGTGCCTTTTGAAATTACTTATCTCGTACAAAAAGCAGGATGGTATCCAACCTATAATATCCGTGTAAAAGATGTAGTGAGTAATCTTCAGCTTGAAATGAATGCGAACGTTTACCAGACGAGTGGTGAAAACTGGAACAATATTAAGCTGGTGCTTTCAACAGGAAATCCCAATGAAAATAATTCAAAACCAATCATGAGTCCGTGGTTTATTTCTTATTACGATGCACAGATGAGTAACACTATGAAGCAATGGTATATTGGTGGTGCTGACCAGATGCTGACTGGAAGAATTACTGATGATAAAGGTGTGCCTGTTGCAGGAGCTTCGGTTGTTATTAAAGGAACAAACACAGGAACTTCAACTGATGCCAATGGATTTTATAAGATCAAAGCCAATGGAATTTCACAGCGCTTAACTGTATCTTCTGTTGGTTATAACACTGCAGAATTTGTTGCTGGATCAGGATTTATGAATGTTGCATTAAAACAAAACGAGAGTCATTTAGATGAAGTAGTTGTTACTGGTTATGCCACATCCCGCCCAGATGATTACGACAGAAGTTATGTAGAAAAGAAAAAGGAAGTGAAATCAATTCCATTGCAGATTACCACAACATTTCAACCCATCACCATTCAATATGAAGTTGAAGAAATCACCACTGTAAACAACGATGGTAAAACAAATACACTCAGCATTAACGAAACAAGTATTCCTGCGTATTATGAATATTATTCAGCACCAAAGCTGGATGAAGCAGCATATCTCACAGCAAAAATCAGCAACTGGCAGGATCTGAATCTTATTCCCGGCGAAACCAATTTGTTTTACGAAGGAACTTATCTGGGCAAATCCTATCTCGATCTTTCAACAGGTTCTGATACACTTTCATTATCACTTGGAGTAGACAAAGGAATCACTGTTAAACGTACCATGCTGAAAGAATTCAGTAATAAAAAATTCCTTGGCAGTAACCGTACTGATACACGCCAGTTTGAAATTACCGTACGTAACAACAAGAATGTGCCGGTGAATCTTGTAATTGAAGATCAGTTTCCTATTTCAACTTTAAAAGAAATTGAAGTGGATGATCTGAAATATGAAGGAGCTAAACTGAATGAGGATAGCAAAGTGTTTACATGGAGTTACAGCATTGATCCGAAGCAATCAAAGAAAATGCAGTTCAGCTACAGTGTGAAATATCCAAAAGAGAAAAAGTTGCAGTTGGAATAGTTGCAATAACATTGATAATTATTCTGAAGATTCCTGCTGTTTCAAATGAAAATCTGAATATCTTCACGACCGGACAATTAAAACAGGAAAATGCAAAGAGTAATAAGCGGTATTCAGCAAGTAGGAATTGGTGTAACAAATGCAGATGAGGCGTTTAAATGGTACAGCAAGGTTTTTGGTACTGATGTAGTGGTGTTTAAATCTGCCGGTCGTGCAGAATTAATGAAACGTTATACCGGTGGCGAAGGTCACGACCGTTATGCAATTCTTGCATTGAATATGCAAAGCGGCGGTGGTTTTGAAATATGGGAATACAGGAGCCGCACTCCCCAGCCTGCTGCATTTGAAGTGCAGTTAGGCGATCTTGGAATCTTTGCAGTGAAAATTAAAAGCCGTGACGTTAAAGCAACGTACGAGTTGTATAAGAAAATGGATGTGAACCTGCTTTCAGAACCCACAAAAAATCCTGGTGGAGAAGAAAGTTTTTTCCTGAAAGATCCTTACGGCAACGTGTTTGAAATTGTGGAAGACACGCATTGGTTTATGAATACCGGCCATTTAACAGGATCGGTTTGCGGTGTTACCATTGGCGTTTCATCCATTGAAAAAGCAATTGATTTTTATGAAAAAGTACTGGGGTATGATATTGAAGCTTTTTCAAGTGAAGGTGTTTATCCCGAGTTTAATAAAATAGCTGGAGGTACACATAAGTTCAAGCGTTTATTACTGCGCCATACAAGACCGTTAGAAGGTGCATTTTCACAACTACTCGGTTCAACCTGCATTGAGTTGGTTGAAGTGCAGGACCGCACACCGAAAAAGATTTATGAAAACCGTTTCTGGGGCGATCTTGGTTTTATTCATGTTTGTTTTGATATACATGGTTATGCAGAACATGAACGTATCTGCAACGAAGCCGGTTATCCGTTTACAGTTGACAGCTCAACCAGTTTTGATATGGGTGAAGCTGCAGGTCATTTTGCTTACAACGAAGATCCCGACGGAACATTGATTGAATATGTGGAAACACATCGTGTTCCTATTCTCAAAAAAATTGGATGGTACCTCAATTTAAAACGAAGAAATCCTGTCAAGCCTTTACCTAACTGGATTGTACGCAGCTTAAAATATTCAAGAGTTAAAAAGAAGTAAGTTAATTCAACTGTGGATCGATGGGATAATGAATAACCTGTTCGTATTTCTTACCCATCGATTTTACAGCGTCCTTCCAGATGTTTTCCACTTTTTTTGTAAAGATGAGATTGCGGCTTGCAGGAACCGTAAGCCAGCTTTTTTCGTTCATTTCATTTGCCAGTTGACCACTGCTCCAGCCGCTGTATCCAATATAAAAACGGATTTTATTTAAATCGAGCAGGTTATTTGTAATCAGCGTTTTTACCGTTTCAAAATTTCCACCCCAAAATACACCTTTACATATTTCAATTCCGCCGGGAATTTCATCGGGCAACTGATGCAGAAAATGAAGTGTGTCCATTTGTACCGGTCCGCCAACATAAACAGGGGCTTTGCTGCCTTCAGAGAAATTCATTAACTGGTCAAGAGTAAGGTCAAAGGGCCGGTTGAGTACAAGACCAAAACTCCCTTCTTCTTTATGCTCACATAAAAGAACAACAGTCCGCATAAAGTTGGGATCCTTGAGAAAGGGATCGGAAATTAATAAAACACCGGTTGTGGGTTCAATCATTGATTTAATTTACAACGTATATTTCAAATAATAAAAAACAGTTCCTGTTAAAAATGAAGTTAAAACAGCAGATGATTGGATTCTGCTGTATTTCCTTTTACTTTGACAACTATTTTTGCAAACAGGCTGCTTAACTGAAATTTGAACATCAGATCGGTTTGTTTTAAACAGTTCTGGCTCAAAAAAGAATAAATGAAGAAAATCTTTCCGGTTATTATTACGCTGATTACCGTATCGCTGCTTGGTATCATTTTTATCCAGGTATCTTGGATACGTACGCAGGCTTTATTCAGGGAAGAACAACTTTACGGTAAACTGGGCGATATAGCGCAGCAGGTGGGAGAGGAACTTGTATCGCAGCGAAATGTAACATTCAACAATCCCGGGCAAATGCCGGGTATGAAATTTCCCGGTGATAATTATGATATCTACCGCCAGTTCTCTGTAACAAACAGGTTTACACTTTATGAAATAAGAGAAAAAATTCAGAAAGCATTTCTTCGTCAGAACCTCAAGGATACAAAGTTTGAATTTGCAGTTGCAAGCGATAACGCAATCGGCCATTTTGAAATGAAAACACAGAGTTTTGTTGAAATGGCAACTGATTCGGTGCATAATAAAAGTGTGTATTATCCATTAATCCCTGCAAGCGGAAGTTTGCTTGAAAGCTTAACGCCTGATGAATACCTGGTGATTGTAGTACCCAACTACAAATCATACATTCTGCAATCGCTTGGCTGGACCATTATTGGCGCTGTTATTTTCACACTCATCATCATCACCGCATTTTTCTTAACAGTACGAACATTGCTGCAGCAGAAAAAACTCGGCGACATGAAGAATGATTTCATCAATAACATGACGCATGAGTTGAAAACACCTTTGGCCACCATTTCACTTGCTGTTGATGCATTAAGAAGTGAAAAAGTGCTGGTAAATCCTGAAAAGAGAGATTATTTCACTTCCATGATTAAGGATGAAAACAAACGCATGAACAAACATGTGGAAACTATTCTGCAGGCAGCACAAATGGAGCGGCAGGAAGTGCAGCTCAACAAACGTGATGTGCATGTACACGATATTGTACGCAATGTGCTCAGTAATCTTCAACTGCAGATTGAAGAAAAGCAGGGCAAGGTGGATGTACAGCTCAATGCAACAAACGATTTAATGGAAGCTGATGAAGTGCATTTAACCAACCTCATCAACAACCTTGTTGATAATGCACTTAAATATTCAAAGGACGATTCGTTTCAGTTAAAGATTGTTACAAAAAACATCGGGAAGAATATCCGCATTACAGTGGAAGATCATGGCATTGGTATGAACAAGGAAACACTGGCAAGAGTGTTTGAAAAATTCTATCGTGCACACACAGGAAACGTACATAATGTAAAAGGGTTTGGTCTTGGGCTCAGCTATGTAAAAACAATGGTGGAAGCACATGGCGGTAAAGTAAAAGCTGATAGTGTGGTTGGGAAGGGAAGTATGTTTACACTTGATTTTCCGTTAAAGAAATAATTCGCATAACAACACAGAGAATATTGATAATACACTGAGTTCACTGAGAAAACAATTCTTTGTGAACTTTTTTTTTCGTGACAATTATGGTTGTTTTTTATTTTTTATTCTTTAATTATTCTCTTTTCAGTCAATGGAGTATCAAAAAACTATCGACAATACCATTAAGCGTGGAGCAAAAAAAGCAACTTACAACAAGGAAGAAATTCACGCCATACTTGATGCATGCGAAATATGCAGTGTTGCTTTTTCCCTCAATGGAAAAAGTTATGTGCAGCCGATTAATTTTGGAAGAAGTGGTGAAACATTGTACATGCATGGGTCATTGCAAAACAGGATGACGAACGCATTGATTGAAAACGGTGAAGCCTGTTTAAGTGTATTTCATTTAGATGCCATGAAGCTTACACGTTCAGCTTTTCATCATTCGGTGAATTATAGGTCGGCAGTTATATTTGGTAGAGTGCGTGAACTGCTTACTAACGAAGAAAAGCTGGAAGGTTTAAAAGCCATCATCAATCATTTTGTACCCAACCGCTGGGATTATTGCCGTGAGCCGAATGAAAATGAATTAAAAGCAACAAGGGTTATTGCCATTGATATTGAAACAGCCTCTGCTAAAATTGCCACAGCACGGCCCAACGATAATGCAGAAGATCATGAATTGGATTACTGGTGCGGAACTATACCTGTTAAAACAGTTGTTGAATTTCCTGTTACCGATGCAACCATGAAACCCGGTGCAGAAATTCCGCAACACGTTCTTGATTTTTATGAGAAGAGGAAGAAAGGATTTTGACGTAAGAGATATTCTTCGTCGCTCTTTAGTTTGATGTTATTTCAATAAGTTGTCAGTCCCCCTTCTTGAAGAATTAACTGTTTGTTTTTAGCGGTTTGTTGTGGTTGTTTGGTTGCATATTATAATAGCACATCAAAAGTTAAGAGTAAGGTTTCTAATAACTCGTTTCGTCCAGTTTAACTTTTCCTGCAAAAACTTTATACACAAACAAAGTATAAGTAAGTACTAACGGCCCGCCAATAGCTACCATTAACAGCATTATTTTTAGTGTCTTTTGGGAGGAGGCTGAGTTGTAAATTGTTAACGTATATTCTTTGTTAAGTGTTGAAATCAGCAGGTTGGGATACAACTCAACGGCAACTGTCATTAGCATAAACGAGATTATCAGCACAGAGAATAAAAAAGCATATCTGAATTTTCTTTTGGCTACCAACTTTGGCAAAATGCCAATGGAGATGAATCCTAAAAAGGGGAAAATCAGCATTAATGGATTCGTTTTAATCGCATCGGATAAATGCGGAATAAATAACAGGGCATAGGCAGTTGTAAGGCCGAAACTGACAAGAAAAAAAGCAATTGCCTTCTTTACTAAAATTGTAAGTTTTGCAAATAACCTGTTTTCGGTTTTGAGAAGTAAATAAATGGCTCCGTGCAGCATAAATAAGCTCAAGGTTGTAAAGCCAACTAATAACGCAAATGGGTTTAGAAATTCAAAAAACCCACTTCCGGTATAATTATGATTTTTATCTATTGCAATTCCCTGAAGTACATTGCCTAAAACAACTCCCAGCAGAAAGGCCAGTAACGTACTTGAAATGCCATAAACAATATCCCATGTTTTTCGCCACCAAAGCATTTCTTCTTTACTTCTGAATTCTATAGAGATTGCTCGCAGAATCAGAAAAAAAAGAAACAGCATAAATGGAATATATAAAGCAGAAAAAAATGCCGCATACATTACTGGAAAACCTGCAAATAAAGCACCGCCTCCAATTACCAGCCATACCTCATTACCATCCCATACCGGGCCAATGGCATTGAGACCGATACGCCTGCTTTGCTCTTTCTTAAAAAACAAATGCCAGGCACCGGCTCCAAAATCAAAACCATCCAGTATAGCATACCCGGAAAAAAGTCCCCCCACCACTAAAAACCATAAAGTAGGATAATCTAATCCAAAAAGAGTTTGCATTATTTGTTGGTTTTATGCGTTAATAATTCAACTATTTCTTCCCTTAAAACACCATCCTCAACTTCAGGTTCATCATGAATTCCTTTTTTAATTTTTTTGTTAAGTAAATAAACGAAAAGAAGAAAAAGTAAGAGGTATAAAATAAAGAACATAATCAATGAGAAAACTATCTGGTTTGCTGATACAGCCTGTGAAAACGCATCAGATGTCCGTAGCAGGCCATATACTACCCAGGGTTGTCTGCCCATTTCGGCGGTAAACCAGCCAACCTGGTTGGCAATTTGAGGTAGAATGGCAGCGAGAACAAATGCCCGGAGGAGCCAGCGGGTAGAAAACAGTTTTCCTTTCCACCACATAAAGCTGCCGAGTAAAGTAAGCCCTATCAAAAATATTCCAATAATGATCATCAGGTGGTAAAACTGGAAAACTGCATTAACTTGTGAAGGACGATCTTCTTTCTTGAATGCTTTTAAACCTGTGACAGGAGCCTTGAACTCCCGATACATTAAATAGGAAAGGCCGCCTGGAATTGATAATCCCGAAGTTTTTTCATGCTTGCTGTCAACCCATCCTAAAAGATACATTTCGGCCGGGGCTTTTTCTGTCCAAACACCTTCCATTGCAGCTAGCTTGGCAGGTTGGTTTTTCCCTACTCCTTCGGCTGCTTTGCTTCCGCTTACCAACTGGCTTAATGATACTAAAGCAGCAGCTATTAATGCAATTTTAAATGCCTTTTTTGAAATTGAAATATATCTGCCTTTTAAAATGTAGTAAGCATGAACACTAAGCACCAAAAAAATACCGGCTAAAAATGCACCTAACCATACATGCGAAATTCTGTCTAAAAAAGAAGGGTTAAATACCATTGCCTGGAAATCGGTAATCTCAGCCCGTGCATTCATTCCTTCGCCAACTATATGATAACCTGCAGGAGTTTGTTGCCAACTGTTTGCCGCAACAATCCAGATTGCAGAAAACATTGAACCAAGAAATACACCTATTGTAGAAACAAGGTGTACCCATGGCTTTACCCTGTTCCAGCCAAATAGAAGGACTCCTAAAAAGCCGCTTTCCAAAGCAAAGGCAAAGATGCCTTCGGCTGCTAATGCACTGCCAAAAATATCTCCAACATATTTTGAGTAAACCGCCCAGTTGGTGCCAAATTCAAATTCCATCACAATTCCTGTAGCTACTCCAATACCAAAAGTGAGGGCAAATATTTTGGTCCAGAATTTAACCAGCTTTTTATACTCTTCTTTTTTGGTTTTTATATAAGTGCTTTCAAAAATAACCATCAGCAACCCTAATCCTATGCTTAAAGGCGGATAGATATAGTGAAAGGCAACTGTAAAGGCAAATTGTATTCTTGCTAATATCTCTACATCCATGGCGTACAAATTTTAAATGATTAGAATTTCATCAGAAACTTCCCGAACAGGCATTTCATAATCAGAATTTTTCCAACTGATAATTATACTCTTTTGATTCTCTTTTTCGCCGTATTTATTTTCTTAAAGCAAAGTTACAGGTTTGCAGATAGCTGACAGGGTTGTGCTGTGTTTGAAATATGTAATAATAATGTTTTCTTAATTTGCGTAAAGCTCTGAAAGGTATATCGCTGTGGACAAAAAGATGTTGTTTTGTATGTAAAAGAAATGATAGCCTGAGATTAAAATTACGGCACCATACCCGTTAAAACTGTTGTTGAATTTCCTGTTACAGATGCAACCATGAAGCCAGGTGCAGAAACTCCACAACACGTTCTTGATTTTTATGAGAAGAGGAAGGAGGGGTTTTGATTGAGTTGTTTATTTAAACCTCAGAAAGAGATTGATTATTGCCGGAACAAGAATGAGAAAAATAAAACCGAAACTGATTACCTTAAAGTGCTTTAAAGAATATTTCCAAAAGTCAAAATAATAATCCTTTATCTGCAAACAAAAGATTTGCCATTTACCAAACCCTTCATATTCATACTCATTTACTAAAAGTGCTTTGGAATTGTATGAAGTTGTTTCTTTATTCGGTACTAATATAAATTCATCATCATAATAAGCGAATCTTCTAAATTTATAAGCATAAGCCATGTCTAATATTTCAATAAAATTACCATAGTTATTTTCCTTACTAAAGGATATCTTTAAGACAGTTGAAGTGTCATGTAAGTTCTGTAACCTCTCTGCTTCTGCTTTTATAAAATTTATTTTTTTTGCACTGATGTTACCATTTTCATCAAACTCGTCTAAGTAAACCTGTTCAATTTTTTTGCTTTTTAAAAAATTATAAATAAAACCGGTTGTGAATTTTTCCGGATCAATGATTCTTTCATCAGTGGGAAGATGAATCCCCATTACCCCTTTTATTTCCAATTTTTCTAAAGGTCTGAATACGAAAAGCAGAATGAATAATCCAAAAAGACTAATTAGTCCAGGTACATAATAAAGTTTCTTTTGTCTGGTCATAAGTTAGAAGCAATGGTTGTATGAATGTAAGCAGGAAACAGAAATTATTATTTACAACTTTCTAATTTGATAAATGATCAATACCAACTCACACATTGCTGCCATGAAAACAAAACGCACAGGTGAGTGACACAACAGGCGATGCCACCTGCACAAATGCCGGCTACAAAAAATTACTTCAAAACATTAGAAGGTTTGATTGAATAAACCTTCAGGCTTTTTTGCTAATTCACATTTACTCCTCACTTATCCACAGCTTAAGCACAGCTATTCACATTTGCTTCACTGAATTTTCCGGGTTTTGCCAATGAAACCCTTTGCCTTGTTGGGTTTGCGGTTTGTGGAAAAAATAAAACTTTCCACTTTTGGTTCTAAAGTGGGAAAAAGTGTTATTTTGTGTAGAATTGTGTAGATTTAATATCAAATTCATTTAAATGATTGGTTTTCTGGGAGAATATGAGGTTACGCTCGACGCAAAAGGTCGGTTCCTGCTCCCGGCGGGCTTTAAAAAGCAACTGCCGGAAGATTGGAATAGCCAGTTTGTGATCAGCCGTGGCTTAGACTCATGCCTCTCGTTATACCATGCCAAACATTGGGAACCCATTTTTGCCCAGATTAGTTCTTTAAATGATTTTGATCCGAAGGTAAGGCAATTTCAGCGCTACTTCCTGAATGGCGCTACAGCAGTTGAACTGGATTCAGCAGGCCGCTTGCTGATACCGGCTCGACTGAAAGAGTTTGCAAGTTTGGATAAGGATGTGGTATTGTTTGCCAAAGGAAACAAGATAGAAATATGGGATAGTAATAAGTACAAACAGTTCTTTGAAACCCTTTCTCCCGACGATTTCAGCAACCTGGCGAATGAAGTGATGGTGAAACCTTAGGTGTTGTAAAAGTTATGGCGAAACAAAAAAAAATACAAGCTGCTGACGAGGATGCTGTCAACCAGCAACAGGAAGTGTATCATGTTCCTGTAATGCTGATGGAAGCTGTTGATGCACTGAACATACAGCCAAACGGTGTGTATGTTGACTGCACTTTTGGTGGTGGTGGTCACAGCCGGGAAATTTTAAAACGCCTGGATGCAGATGGAAAGCTGGTTGCATTTGACCAGGATCCCGATGCCAAACGCAATCTTCCCGATGATGAGCGTATAGTTTTTGTTCCGCACAACTTTAAACACATTGCCCGCTTTTTAAAACTTAACGGTTTTTCAAAAGTGGATGGTGTGCTTGCCGATCTTGGTGTTTCAAGTCACCAGTTTGATGAAGGTTCAAGAGGTTTTTCAACAAGGTTCGATGGCCCGCTTGATATGCGGATGGATCCGTCGCAACCGGTAACAGCCTCCACCATTCTTCAAACCTATTCGCAACAGCAACTGCATAAATTGTTTGAACAATACGGTGAAGTAACCAATGCAAAAACCCTTGCTGCAACAATTGTTCAGCAAAGAGTAACCAATCCGTTTCAAACTATTGAGCAACTGAAGCAGGCACTGCAGCCGGTGGTAAAGGGTAATCCCAATAAATATTTCGCACAGGTATTCCAGGCATTGCGTATTGAAGTAAACGATGAGTTGAATGTGCTGAAGGAACTGCTGGAGCAGTTGCCGGGAATACTGAAACCCAAAGCCCGTGTGGCTGTTATTTCGTTTCATTCGCTGGAAGACAGGTTGGTTAAAAACTTTTTCAAAAAAGGAAGTTTTGAAGAGGAAGCGTATAACCCGTTTGAAAGGGATGTAAAAGAACAGGTGTTTAAAATTATTACCAAAAAGCCGTTGGAAGCATCGGCTGATGAACTGAAAATAAATCCAAGATCCAGAAGCGCACGCCTGCGTGCTGCTGAAAAATTTTAGGCCGTTGTAAAACCAGGTGAACAAAAACTGAAACAAGGAAATTACAAACAAACCAATGGCAGTAAAGGAGCAGAAGATTGACTTTAAGAAGTGGTTGAACTACCAGTGGATCGTTAAAAACGTTCCATACTTTCTCTTTCTCTCATTGCTGGCGATTATCTACATCGCCAATGGCCATTACGCCGATAACACAATCCGGAACATTAACAAAACAACCAGGCAGTTAAAAGAGCAGGAATATGAATTTAAAACACTCAACGGAAAGCTGATGTTTCAGAACAGGTTGAGTGAAGTATCAAAAGCTGTAGAGCCAATTGGTTTAAAAGAAAACATACAGCAACCGTTGAAACTAACCGACAGTTCAAAACTGAAAACAAATTAATGGAAGTAAAAAAAGACATATTATGGCGTGTGTACCTGGGTTTCCTGGGTCTGGGTCTTTTTGGCTTAACCATTCTTGGGAAAGCTTTTTACACACAACGTATTGAAGGTAATTACTGGCGCAGCATGGGCGACAGTATGCACACAAAAATTCTTGATCTTGATGCAGAACGGGGCACTATTTACAGTGAAGATGGAAGTATGCTGAGCACATCCATTCCGCAGTTTGATGTTTTTATTGATTTTGCTGCTGACGGTTTACGTGCAAAAGATGGAAAGAACTTTTTTGATAATGTTGATTCGCTTTCTATTTGTCTTGCTAATTTATTTAAAGACAAACAGGCGGGCGATTATAAAAAAGAATTAAGGCTTGCCTATAAAAGTAAAGACAGGTACTACCCGCTGCATAAAAAAGTTACGTTTGAAGAGTACAAGGAACTGCGTGAATTTCCATTGGTGCGTTTAGGAAAAAACAAAAGTGGTTTTATTGCTGAAGTAAAAACCAAACGTCTTAACCCGTTTGGTGAACTTGGTTTCAGAACAATTGGTTTGTACAGGGAAAATGCAAAACTGGTTGGCCTTGAACGTTCGTACGACAGTGTTCTGCGTGGCACTGCAGGTAAACGTTTGGTGCGTTTTGTTGCCGGTGGTGTAATGATGCCGGTTGAAGGTTATGAAGTGGAGCCTGAAAATGGAAATGATGTTTATACAACGCTTGATGTAAACATACAGGATATTGCTGAACGTGCATTGATGCGTACAATGGTACAGAACCAGCCACTGGAAGGAACCTGTATTGTAATGGAAGTGGCAACAGGAAAAATTAAAGCTATTGCCAACCTGGGTCTTAATCCTGATGGCACCTATTTTGAATCGGATAATTATGCATTGCGTACTTCAGAACCCGGATCAACCATTAAGCTGATTACATTAATGAATGTGCTGGAGGATAAGTATGTTACCATTAACGATAATATCAATATCAATTTCGGCAGGTGGACAATTGACGGACGTACAATTGTTGACGATCACCACAGCCCTGAAGTAACTACCATCAAACATGCCTTTACTGCAAGTTCAAATGTGGCAATGAGTAAACTGGCTTACCAGTATTATACCAACGATCCTAAAAAGTATTACAAGCATCTCAATGATCTTCATCTCACCAGCAAAACAGGTATTGGTTTAAATGAAGAGTTCAGGCCGTTGGTGAAAAATCCAAACACAGCAAAATACTGGCATCCGCAAACATTGGCATCATGGGGTTTTGGTTATGAGATTATGTTGTCGCCTTTGCAATTGCTGATGGTATATAATGCTGTTGCCAACAATGGTAAAATGATGAAGCCTTATTTGGTAAGTGAAATAAAGAGTTACGGAACTGTGATTAAAAAAAATGAGCCAGTGGTGTTGAATGAACATATATGCAACAATGAAACATTAGCACAATTACAGGAATGCCTGGCGGCGGTTTGTACTGAAGGAACAGGTAAAGCGGCATTTGCAACTGCACCCTACAAAGCAGCAGGTAAAACAGGAACAGCAAAAGTAAATGACGGTAAGTTTAAATACAGCGATGGTGTTTATCAATCAGCTTTTGCAGGATATTTCCCTGCAGAAGCGCCAAAGTATTCCATCATCGTTGTGGTTAAGAACAAACCTCATGCGGCTAACTACTATGGAGGATCTGTGGCAGCTCCCGTATTCAGAGAAATCGCTGACCATTTATATAAATACAGCCAGGAACAGCAACAACCAATTCAACTGCCATCTATTGCTGATTCTATGCTGTACACATTCAGCGGAATGAAAAAAGAAGTGCAGACCATTTCTTACCAGTTTGGATTTACGTATGCAGATCAGTTGATGGGTAACTGGCGACGCACTGTTTTAAAAAATAATACAATACAACCTCAAACAATTGAAACAGCAGGTTCTGTTGTTCCTGATGTAAGAGGTATGGGTTTAAAAGATGCACTTTATGTTCTTGAATCAACAGGAATGAAAGTGCAGATAAACGGAAAAGGAAAAATCAATAACCAGTCGGTAGCAGCAGGAACAACTGTTGCAAAAGGACAACAAATTGTTTTATACCTGAATTAATGGCATTGCTGAAAGATATATTATACAAAGTGCATTTACAAAGTGTTCACGGTTCAACCAATGTTGAAGTGAATGATCTGCAGATTGATTCACGTAAAGTGAAGCAAGGCACTTGTTTTATTGCCATGAAAGGTGTTTCGGCCGATGGTCATGCATTTATTGCAAAAGCAATTGAGCAAGGTGCCGTTGCTGTTGTTTGTGAAGACCTTCCACAGGAGTTAAACAATGCAGTTACTTATATTGAAGTAAAGAACAGTGCTGAAGCTGCAGGCTATATGGCTAACCAGTTTTTTGGAAATGTAACGGAGCAAATGAAAGTGGTTGGTGTTACAGGTACAAACGGAAAAACAACCATTGCAACACTGCTGTTTAAACTGTTCAGTGCAATGGGTTATAAGTGCGGACTTGTTTCAACAGTTGACTATCACATTGCTGATAAGGTTGTTCCTTCAACACACACTACTCCTGATGTCATCAGCTTAAATCATTTACTGAAGGAAATGTATGATGCAGGTTGCACGTATGTGTTTATGGAGTGCAGCAGTCATGCAATTCACCAGCACCGCATAACAGGTATTCATTTTACAGGTGCATTGTTCAGCAACATCACACACGATCATCTTGATTATCATAAAACCTTTGATGAATACATTAAAGTTAAAAAGAGCTTTTTTGATGGATTAGGGAAAGATGCTTTTGCAATCAGTAATAAAGATGATAAGCGTGGCGAAGTGATGCTGCAGAATACAAAAGCAAAAAAACTGTATTACGGGTTGAAGAATGTTGCAGATTTCAAAGGGAAGATTTTAGAAAACGGTCTTACAGGTTTGCAGATGCTGGTGAACAATGACGAAGTGCATTTCCGTTTGATTGGCGAATTCAATGCGTACAATTTACTTGCTGTTTATGGTGCCGCTGTTTCAATGGGTGAAGACAAACAGAAAGTGTTGCAGGTACTGAGCGGATTAACAGGAGCAGAAGGAAGATTTGATTACATCATTTCTCCCAAAGATTTAATTCTTGGAATTATTGATTACGCACATACGCCAGATGCGCTGGAGAATGTACTGATGACGATTAAGAAATTAAGAAGAGGTCATGAGCAGATTATTACAGTTGTTGGTTGTGGCGGCGACAGGGATAAAACCAAACGCCCGGTAATGGGTGCAGTTGCCTGTGAGTTAAGTGATAAAGTGATTTTTACCAGCGATAATCCACGCAGTGAAGATCCTCTGGATATTCTTGCTGATATGGAATATGGGTTGAACTCAGCAGCAAGAAGAAAATTTATTTCCATTGCCGACAGGAAAGAAGCTATTAAAACTGCGGTCAATCTTGCAAAGCATGAAGATATCATTCTTGTTGCAGGAAAAGGCCATGAAAAATACCAGGATATAAAAGGAGTGAAGCATGATTTTGATGATAAGCAGGTATTAAAAGAAATGTTTGAATTATTAGAAAGATAGTTACAGGTTACAGGTTTCAGGTCGCAGGTAACCGGAAACAAGTAGCCAGCAACTGGCAACATAAAACGAAACACATGTTAAAGAATTTATTTGATTGGTTGAACAGCATCGGGATAAAGTTTCCCGGCGATAACCTGTTTCAGTTTATCACCAGCAGGGTTATGCTTGCAGTGTTGCTATCGCTGGTCATTTCAACTGTGTTCGGTAAAAAGCTGATTAACTACCTGCGTAAAAAACAGGTTGGTGAAACGGTTCGTGATCTTGGTCTTGCTGGCGAACAACAGAAAAAAGGAACACCAACAATGGGCGGTTTAATCATCATCCTTTCTATTGTTGTTCCAACGCTGTTACTGGCTGATGTAAGCAAGGTGTACATATTGCTGATGTTGTTTGCAACCATCTGGATGGGAGCAATTGGTTTTATTGATGATTATTTAAAAATCCGTGCAAAGCGTATAGCACAACAGCAAGGCGTTGCTTATGTAAAAGGTGATAAAGATGGATTGGCGGGATGGTTTAAAATTTTAGGGCAGGTTGTGCTGGGTGTTGCTGTAGCAACTACATTAATGTTCAATGATTCGGTTAGTGCTTACCGTGAATTTACAGGGTCAAAAGTTCCGGAAGGTGTACAAACTAAAATCATCAAAATAAACGGGAAAGAAAAGATAATGGTAAAAGCAAATGATCCTGTTACAACCATTCCGTTTGTTAAAAGCCATGAATTTAACTATGCTAAATTATTGCCGAAAGCAGTTCGAGCTGCTACCTGGTTATTATATGTACTGATTGTAATTTTTATTGTTACCGCAGTTTCAAATGCGTCAAACTTAACAGATGGAATTGATGGGCTTGCAACAGGCGTGTCTGCAGTTATAAGTGTTGGGCTTGGAATATTTGCTTATGCAAGTGGCGATTCAAGGTTTGCCGAATATCTGAATATATTGTATATACCGGGCATTGGTGAGTTGTCGATTTTCATTGCCGCAATGATCGGGGCATGTATTGGTTTCTTGTGGTATAACTCCTATCCGGCACAGGTGTTTATGGGCGATACAGGAAGTTTAATGTTAGGCGGCGTTATTGCTTCACTTTCTTTCCTGGTAAGAAAAGAATTGCTCATTCCCATTTTGTGTGCTGTGTTTTTTGTGGAAGCTTTAAGTGTAACACTACAGGTAAGCTATTTCAAGTACACAAAGAAAAAGTATGGCGAAGGCAGAAGAATTTTCTTAATGAGTCCGCTGCATCACCACTACCAGAAAAAAGGATTTCATGAAAGTAAGATTGTAACACGTTTCTGGATCGTAACCATTCTTTGTGTTGCGCTGGCAATTGTTACACTTAAAATAAGGTAAAGATATTTTGTGAAAAACCACAGCAGGTTTTCAACGCAATATCCGGAGTTTAAAAAACCAAGTAAAACCATTGTAACACCTCTGAACCCGTACTGACCCATACTTGTGAAGAACCTTTTTTATTTCTCACAGGGGAATAAGGAAAGGCGAAAAACCAAAAAGAACGAAAACAGTTTCCGGTTACAGGCTGCCGGTAGCTGGTAACAAATAACCTGGAGAAGATTGATGAAACACAAATGCTACATACTCGGGGCTGGCGAAAGCGGAACAGGTGCAGCCATTCTTGCACAGAAGCAGGGGTATGATGTGTTTGTGAGTGATGCCGGGCCGATTAAAAATATTTACAAAGAAGAGCTGACAGAGCTGGGAATTGAATTTGAGGAAAGTGCCCACAACGAAGAGAAGATTTTAAGTGCAGATGAAATTGTAAAGAGTCCCGGTATTCCTGAGAAGAGTGATATGATGAAGGAAATCCGGAGAAAAGGAATTCCGGTCATCAGTGAAATTGAACTGGCTTACCGCTTTAAGGGTAACAGTAAAATTGTTGGCATTACCGGCAGTAACGGTAAAACAACCACCACTTCTTTGATTTATCATATATGCAAACATGCAGGACTTGATTGCGCACTGGTTGGAAATATTGGCATCAGTATTGCCAAGCAGGTTGCTCTCGATCCGAAAGAAATATATGTGGCAGAGATCAGCAGCTTTCAGTTAGATGATATTAAAGATTTCAAAGCTGATATTGCTGTGCTTACCAACATTACCGAAGATCATCTTGACAGGTATGATTACAAATTTGAAAATTATATCCGTTCAAAATTCAGAATCACGCAAAACCAAACGAAAGACGATTATTTCATTTACTGCCCGGACGACCCGGTTACAGAAGATTATTTAACAAAACTTACTATCCTTTCAAACCCATTACCATTCACCATGAAACAGGAACCACAAAAAGGTGCTTTCATTAAAGACGGCACAATGACGATTGCAGTTAACGATGACAAAGTGACAATGAGTGTAGATGATTTTAAAATTAAAGGTAAACACAACCAGTACAACACCATGGCAGCAGGGATTGCAGCGGCTACATTAGGTATCCGCAAAGAGAAAATAAGGGAAGCCGTTACCACTTTTGAAAGTCTTGAACACAGGATGGAGATGGTGGCAATGGTGAAAGGTGTGGAATACATCAACGACAGTAAGGCAACCAATATCAATTCAACATGGTATGCGTTGGAAAGTATGTCACGCCCGACTATTCTTATCCTTGGCGGTGTTGATAAGGGAAATGATTATGAAGTGCTGAAAGATCTTGTGAAAGAAAAAGTAAAAGCCATTGTATGCCTTGGGTTAGACAACAGGAAAATACATGAAGCGTTTGGTGATGTTGTTTCATTAATGGTGAATACAACCAGTGCAGAAGATGCAGTGAAAGCTGCTTATCATTTCGCAGAAAAAGGTGACGCTGTTTTATTAAGTCCTGCCTGTGCAAGTTTTGATTTATTCAAAAATTATGAAGACAGAGGCCTTCAGTTTAAACAGGCAGTGAGAGAGCTGTAAAATGTACGATGTACGAAGTATGATATAATGCGGAGTAAACCTAACTATAAACAACAAACTAAAAACTAGAAACTAATTTTTGAGTCAGTTTTCAGAAATAGCATCTAAATTTTCCCCCTCAGGTTTAAAAGATAAAACCCGTGGCGATAAAGTGATCTGGGCAATAGTAATTGTTCTTTCGCTGGTGAGTTTATTGGTGGTGTACAGTGCAACCAATTCGCTGGCGTATAAAATGTACAAAGGCAACAATTTTATATACTTACTAAAACAGATTGGATTTATCAGTCTTGGAATAGTTGTAGTTTATTTTGCACACCGTGTAAACTATACCATCTATTCAAGGGTGGCGAAGATGATGTTTTACATTTCAATTGTATTGCTGATCTATACATTACTATTTGGTGCAAAAATTAATGATGGTAGCCGGTGGATTAAACTTCCCATCATTAATCTCACCATACAAACATCCGACATTGCAAAGCTTTCGCTGTTTATGTACCTGTCGAGATTGTTATCAAAAAAACAGGAGTTCATTAAAGATTTCAAGAAAGGATTTTTACCACTGATGGTTCCTGTGGTCATCATCTGCGGATTAATTGCGCCAGCCAATCTTTCAACTGCATTACTTACAGGAGCAACGAGTATGCTGCTGTTATTTATTGGTCGTGCAAGTATGAAACATATTGCCATTGTTGGTGCAGCAGTTGCAGTACCTGTAATTATTTTAATTCTTATTGCCGGAGCTTATTACGATAAAGCAGAAGGGAAGCAGAAAGAATTACCTGCAATACTCTCCGTTGGTCGTATTCCAACATGGATCAAACGTGTACAGGATTTCAGGTATGCGAAAAAAGATGAATCGCCTTACCAGGTGCAGCAGGCAAAAATTGCAGTTGCAAAAGGTGGTGTGTTTGGATTGGGCCCTGGTAACAGTGAGCAACGCAACTTTCTGCCACATCCTTATTCCGATTACATCTATGCAATCATTATTGAAGAGTATGGAATGATTGGAGCTGCATTTATCATTTTTATTTACATGGTATTTCTTTTCAGAAGTATAAAAATATTCAGGAAGTGTCCTTATGCATTCGGGGCATTTCTTGCACTGGCGTTGAGTTTTACACTCGTCATCCAGGCCATGACAAATATGGCAGTAAATGTGGGATTGTTTCCCGTAACAGGTGTTACACTTCCGCTGGTAAGTATGGGGGGAAGCAGTTTCCTGTTTACCTGTTTGTCGATTGGAATTATTCTGAGTGTGGCACGTAATGTTGAAGAGAATGAAGGCGATTCAAAACAAACAAAAGAAGTAGTGGCATGAGTGTTAAGATTATGATTGCGGGAGGAGGAACAGGCGGACATATTTTTCCGGCCATTGCCATCGCTAATGCCATTAAGAAAATAAAGCCCGATGCACAGATTTTATTTGTAGGTGCAAAAGGAAAAATGGAAATGGAAAAAGTGCCGCAGGCCGGTTACGAAATAAAAGGATTGGATATAGCAGGTTTTAACAGAAGTTCTTTGATAAAAAATATCGGTTTGCCGTTTAAGCTGGTAAAGAGTTTTATGCAGGTGCGTACAATCATCAACCGGTTTAAACCCGATGCTGTGATAGGAGTGGGTGGTTATTCCAGTTTTCCTGTGCTGAGATTTGCACAGTCGAAGGGAATAAAAACCTTCATCCATGAAAGCAATTCATTTGCAGGAAAGTCAAACATCATGCTGGGAAAAAAAGCAACAAAGATTTTTGTGGCAACAGATGATATGTCGAAATTTTTCACTGCAGAAAAACTGATGATCACCGGTAATCCTGTTCGTAAAGCAATTTCTGAATCAACAGTGTCGCATGAAGAAGGCTTGAAGTTTTTTGGATTGAATGCTGATAAAAAAACAGTACTTGTTGTTGGCGGAAGTCTTGGAGCAAAAAGTATTAACGAAGCAATTGATGCAGGCATTGATGAATTTGAAAAAAATAATCTGCAGCTCATCTGGCAAACAGGTAAACCTTATGCCGAACAGGGTAAAGCAAGGGCAAACGGAAAAACAAATGTGTGGGTGAACGATTTCATCACACAAATGGATAATGCATATGCAGCAGCTGATGTGATTATTTCAAGAGCAGGTGCAATGGCTATTGCAGAAATATGTTTAACTGCAAAACCAGCCGTGTTTGTTCCTTACCCGTTTGCAGCGGAAGATCACCAGACAGCCAATGCAAAAAGTTTAGTGGAAAAAAATGCAGCACTGATGGTGAAAGATGATGAGGCAAAGCAAAAACTCGTCGGCAGTATTGTTGCTTTATTAAATGATGAAGTAAAACAAAACGAACTGAAGCAGAATATTGCAAAGCTTGCTGTTGCGGATGCGGATGTAGTTGTTGCAGAAGAAATATTGAAATTGATAAAGTAAGCAAAAGAAGTGCACTTCGTCAGATGCCCTCGTCTGACGGAATAAAATGTAGAAATGAAATCGGTCAGATGAGGGCATCAGACCGGAACAACAAGAATGATTCAGTTGAACGATATAAAGAAAGTGTACTTCATTGGCATAGGCGGTATTGGTATGAGTGCCATTGCAAGGTTCTTTCATGAAAAGGGAGTGAAAGTGAGTGGTTATGATAAAACTGTAACGCCGCTTACATCACAACTGGAGGCTGAAGGAATTGAAGTTCATTATAACGAAGATGTTGAACGTATTCCAAAGGATGTGCAGCTGGTGATTTACACACCTGCTATTCCAAAGGAACATAAGGAATACCAGTATTATTTGCAGAATGGTTACAGTGTGGTAAAGAGAAGTGATGTGCTGCAGATTATTACACAAAGTTCTTTGAATATATGTGTGGCAGGAACGCATGGTAAAACAACCATCAGTACCATGACGGGTCATGTACTTCGTCATACTGGTTTTGGTTGCAATGCTTTTCTTGGTGGTATTGCTGTGAACTACAACCGCAATTTCTGGTCATCAGAAAATAATGTATGTGTTGTTGAAGCAGATGAATACGACCGTTCTTTTCATAAGCTGAGCCCTGATATTGCTGTGATCACTGCAATGGATGCTGATCATCTTGATATCTATGGAACAGCAGAAGCAATGGAACAGGCGTTTATTGAATTCATAGAAAAAATAAAACCAAGCGGATGGCTCATCAGTAAATACGGATTAAAACGTACGGCCGATTTAAAAGCAACGCATCACATCACGTATCATTTAAATAATACAGATGCAGATGTGCATGCAGCAAACCTGAAAGTGCAAAATGGTTCTTATTTGTTTGATGCAGTTGTGAGCGGGCATGTAATCGCAGATGTTCAGTTAAACATTGGTGGATTGCATAATGTGGAGAATGCACTTGCAGCCATTACCGTAGCACACATATTAAACATTGATGACGAAAAGATAAAAGAAGCTGTTGCTGCTTTTAAAGGTGTAAAGAGAAGGTTTGAATATATTCTTGCTCCCGGCGCAAGTGAAGTGGTGATGATTGATGATTACGCACATCATCCTGAAGAGTTAAGAGCATTGATTAATGGTGCAAGAAGTTTGTTTGGCAATGAAAAGCTGACGCTTGTATTTCAGCCACATCTCTTTTCACGTACAAGAGACCTGGCAGATGGTTTTGCAGAAGTGCTGGATATGGCTGATGAAGTTTATCTCTTACCCATTTATCCTGCAAGAGAGTTGCCAATTGAAGGTGTAACAAGTGAACTGATTGCAGGTAAGATGAAAAAAGCAACAGTGAGTTGTGTAACAAAGGATGAATTGCTGAACAGGTTGAGTGAAGAAAAAACAAATGGAAAAATGAAGTTGCTGGTAACAGCAGGTGCAGGAGATATTGATGCGATGTTGATGCAGATAAAAAAGATTATTGAATAAAAATAAATGAGCAGTAAGAAATTTTCATGGAAGAAGTTTTTACTGGCAACTGTTTGGACAGCTGCCGGGGCAGCTACAATTGTGCTGCTGGTTGCTGCTGCTCAGAGTCAGAATGGAGAAGTGTGTAAAGATGTTGTGGTGAATATTAAAAGTGTTGATGGTGTTGAATACATCAGCAAGAAACAAATACTGCAGACGATTTCCGGAGGAAGACCTGAATTGATGAAAGGACAGAAACTGAAAACATTTGATCTGCAGCAACTGGAAGAATTGCTTAAACACAATTTGTGGATACGTAATGCTGAATTGTTCTTTGATAATAATGATGTGCTTCACGCAGATATTACCGAAAGGGAACCTGTGGCAAGAGTGTTCAGGGAAGCAGGTGAATCATTTTATATTGATGATCTTGGTGAACAGTTGCCTGTAACCAACGATCAGATTGCAAGGGTTCCGGTGTTTACTTCTTTTCCAAATGAAGCGACAGTTTCAAAACAAAAAGATAGTGCATTACAGCAGCAGGTGAAAGAACTCGGACGCTATATTGTAAAAAATGATTTCTGGATGGCGCAGATCGATCAGGTGAATATCAGCAATTATCAGTTTGAGCTTATTCCAAAACTCGGTAATCACGTCATTCTTTTTGGCGATGCCGGTAATATAGAAGCAAAATTTAACCGGATTCTGTTGTTTTATAAAAATGTAATGGCAAAAACCGGCTGGAATTATTACAGCGAACTGGATGTACGTTACGATAAACAATTAGTAGCGGTTAGAAGAGACAGTGCAAGTCTGTTCAAAAGTTTTGTATTGCAGCAAAGTACGTATCAGAAAAGAATAACGGAAGACAGTGTGTATAACCAACCTGATTCAATAACAAAAACAATTGCGAAGTCAGTTGTAAAAGATACTATAAAGAGTTTGCTTACCTCTGATGACAACAAGAGTAAACCAACAGCAGGGCCCGTTTTAAAATCCGCTGTGAAACCACAAACAGCCAAAAATCCAATTGCTTTGAAGAACCAACTCCCTACCCCTCCTAAAACAAAACCGAAAACAATCAGTGAAGAAGAAAAGGTGCTGAATGAAGCAAAGCAGCAAAAGAAAAATGAACCTAAAGCTGTAATGCCGAAAAAGGGAGGTTGAGAAAAAGTAGGATGTAGGAAATAAGATGTTAAACCTTGAATAACAACTATAAACAAAAAACGATAAACACAACAAACGCACACAACTAAAAACAACATACAACTATGACAACGGAATCACCAACTAATGGAGCAGCAACCGGAGCACAGGCTGTAAATAACAATCCCATCATCGTGGGTTTGGACATTGGTACAACCAAAATTGCAGCAATTGCAGGCCGTAAAAATGAATTCGGTAAATTGGAAATTCTTGGATTTGGCCGTGCCAATTCAAGTGGTGTTCAGCACGGAATGGTGTTGAACATTGATCAAACCATCAAAGCCATTGAGCAGGCTTTGCAGAATTGCTATGCAAGCAATCCTAATTTAGAAATTAATGAAGTGTATGTGGGTATTGCAGGTCACCACATCAAATCGTTGCAAACACGGGGCGATATTGTTCGCCAGAACAATGAAGATGAAATTGCACAGCGTGAAATTGATCAGCTCATTAATGATCAGTACAAAACTTACATTCCTGCAGGCGATCAGATTATTGATGTTATACCGCAGGAGTTTACTGTGGATAATTTTCAGAATATTCCCAACCCGATTGGATATAGTGGCGTGAAAGTTGGTGCTAATTTTCACATTATCACAGGCGATAAAAATGCAATCCGCAACATTAACCGCAGTGTGGAGAAGAGTCATTTAAAAGTAAAGGATCTCGTACTGCAGCCACTGGCATCAGCCGCAGCAGTAATGTGTGAGCATGACCTGGAAGCAGGTGTTGCTATTGTTGATATTGGTGGTGGTACTACCGATCTCGCTGTGTTTTATGAAGGAATTTTAAAACACACAGCAGTTATTCCTTTCGGCGGTGAAAACATCACCAACGATATTAAAATGGGATTAGGTGTACTTCGCACTCAGGCTGAGCAAATGAAAGTACAGTTCGGTAGTGCATTGGCCGATGAAGCAAAATCAAACGCATTCATTACTATTCCCGGCATTCGAGGAATGGCACCCAAAGAAATCAGTGTAAAAAATCTTGCACATATCATACAGGCACGTATGAGTGAGATTATGGATTTTGTTAGCTATCATCTCAAGCAGGTTGGTTTAGATAACCGCATGCTCAACGGTGGTATTGTATTAACCGGTGGTGGTTCGCAACTCAAACATTTAATTCAGTTAACAGAATATGTTACAGGATTAAATGCACGCATTGGTTTCCCTAATGAAAATTTAGCTCCCGGTCATATTGATGAACTGGCCAAGCCAATGTACTCAACCTGTATCGGTTTAATATTGAAAGGTTACAATGTGTTTGAAAATACACAGAACAAACTGAAAGGAATTGAAGTAAAAGAAGAACCTGTTGCCGAAGTGGTGAATGTGTACGACGAGCAAACCGATACGCACCAGGTAAGAGTGAAAAAGCGCAAGAGCTTAAAAGGATTTATGGACAGCATTAAAGACGGATTGATTGATCTGTTTAATGAAGAAGAAGATCGAAAGTTGTAAGTGATAAGTTTAGCAGGAACAGTTTCCCGACTTATAACTTATAACCTACAACTTACTACTCAAACAAAAACTTACTAACCCGCAAACTCGTAGAAATTATGATACAATTTGATCTGCCAAAAGAGAAGTCATCCATCATCAAAGTAATTGGTGTTGGAGGTGGAGGAAGCAATGCAGTGAATCACATGCATTCCCAGATTATTGAAGGCGTAAACTTTATTATCTGTAATACCGATGCACAGGCAATAGCCCTTAGCCAGGTGCCAAATAAAGTACAGTTGGGCCCGCACTTAACACAGGGTCTTGGTGCAGGAGCCAATCCTGAAATCGGTCGCCAGGCAACTGAAGAAAGTTTAGAAGAAATAAAACGCATACTGGAAGTAAATACCAAAATGGCTTTTATTACAGCCGGTATGGGCGGTGGCACAGGTACTGGCGGTGCACCCATTATTGCAAAAATCTGTAAAGATCTGGGCATCCTTACTGTAGGTATAGTTACAACGCCGTTTGGTTACGAAGGGAAGAAACGTATTCAGCAGGCTGAAGATGGCATTAACCGCTTAAAAGAATATGTTGATACGTTACTTGTTATCAGCAATGATAAACTGCGTCACCAGTTTGGAAATTTAAAAATGAAAGAAGCATTTGCCAAAGCAGATAATGTATTGGCCACTGCAGCAAAGTGTATTACTGATGTGATCAACAGCACCGGGCAAATCAATGTTGACTTTGCCGATGTATGCACTGTTATGAAAAATGGTGGTGTGGCAATTCTTGGTAATGCAAGTGCAAGTGGCGAAAACAGGGCACAACGTGCAATTGAAGAAGCATTGAATTCGCCATTGCTGAATGATAATGATATCCGTGGCGCAAAATGGATTCTTATCAACATCAACAGTTCTGAAACAGAACATGAGTTTACGATGGATGAAGTTGAAATTATCCAGAACTACCTGCTGACACAGGCAGGGGAAGATACCGATGTGATTCTCGGTTTGGGATATGATAATACGTTGGGCGATCAGATAGGCATCACGCTCATTGCAACAGGTTTTGAACAAAAGAATCCGTTTGATAAAAAGCCTGCTGAAATAAAGAAAGCCGAACCCAAGCCGGAAAAAATTATTATGACGCTGGGCGAACCTGAAAAGAAAGAATACACACAGCCTGTACTTTTTACTGAAGAAGTGAAAGATCCTGTTGCACCAATCATAGTAGAAGAAGTAAAACAGGAAGCGCCTGTTGCTGAAATAAAACCCGAACCGGTTGTTGAAACCGAGCGGATTGAATTTGTACTTGATCCCTTTGTTCCTGTTGTTGCAGAAACGCCAAAAGTAGAAGAAAAGAAAGAAGAACCTGTAGTGGTTATTGAACCACCTGTTATGAAATTAACAGAAAAGCCGGTTGAGCAGCAAGAGCAACCAGCACAAACAACATCGGGAGGTTTTTTAAGAAAGCCAACGGTTATTTATGTTGAAACAAAAGAAGAAAAAGAAGAATCCATTCCGGAAATAAAAGCCGAAGAAAAACCGGTTGAAGTTCCTGTTACTCCTGTGCAACTGCAGATCGTTAAGGACGATGAAGAATCGTTTGAAATGCAGATTGTGGAAAAAACAGAACAACCAGCGGCGGAGGAAAAGTCTTGGGCCGATCAAAAAGTTCATCTTGCATCTTCGGAAGAGCCACTGGTAACAGATGAGGCAGAAGAGCAACGGAAAAAAGCTGCTGAACGTTTACAGAAGTTGAGAAACCTCTCGTTTAACACGCATGCTGATCCGAATAATGAGTTTGACACTGTGCCGGCTTATCTCCGCCGTAATTTAGAATTGTACAATACCATTTCGCCTGCTGAAAACTTTTACAGCAATTACACTGTACAAAGCGATGAAAATAACCAGGCCGAAATAAAAACCATCAACACATTTTTAGACGGCAAGAAACCCGATTAATGAATAGCTCCATGCTTCAGCATGGAGTAATCTTTGTTTTATAGTTGTAAGGTGAATCTTAGAATCACAGGTTTTATTAGTTGTGTAAGTCCCCTCCGCAAGGAGGGGATTTTGTTTTATTATGTAGCAGGGTTTATTGCAACTATGAAACTTTTGTTGTGTCGCACACTTGTACGGTTGGTAATTCTGCGCAGCAGTTGTCTTAACCATGATTTGGTTGGATTGTTTTGGATTCAAAAAATGCTGCACGGTCAGAGTACTACATGCGATTGTAATTGTTCCGCCTTTTTGAAAGCTTCCCTTTGTAATATGTGTCTTTTAAAGTCATGTGTCAAGCCAAAAACATTATGTAAATGGCATTAATTTTTTCATCAACGTTGCGCCGGTTAAAGATGCAAGTGAGAGGTTCAAGACAAACGACCCGAGAAATACAACAGAACATTTGCTTTGATAAAATTCAGGGAGTTGATCCTGTCGAACAACTAATCTTTAAGAGTTGATCGGATAAATTGAAAAAAACTCCATCCAGTTTTTGCAATCGGCTTTTTTTAGAATGTTTTTGCGGTGAGTAGTCACTGTATGCTTGGAAATGAAAAGAGTTTCAGCAATTTCTATTGAGTTAGCACCATTACCAATAAGTCGAATGACTTCTTTTTCTCTTTTGGTGAAAATTTCCTTGAAAGGCAATGCCGGTATCTGGTTATGAACAATATTGTAGTAGGATGGTTCGCCTTCAAGACCAGCTATTGATAAACCTGCTGGAACATTTCCGGATTTAAGATGCGATATATCTGTATGTATTCCGAGTGTTCTGATAACAGCACCTTCGGGATTACTTTGCAGGGTTATAATTTGCTGATGAATCCATTTGTAGCCGCCATCGGTTGTTTTCATCCTGTAATCATAACTTACCTTGTATTTTAATATCTTTTCCGGCGGTAGCTGGTTAAAAAAGTCAGTAACTTTTTTTTCGTATAAAGTAAAACGCTGTTGGTCGTCGGGGTGGATGCTTTCAAAAACAAACTTCGGTGTAAATTCGGTAGGGCTGATTCCTAAAACCGTTCTAACTGAATCGCTTACCATTTCTACCTCAACATTGGAGAGGTTAAATATGAAATAATAAAAGTCGCCAACATGAAAAACTTCCAGCAGTTTCTTATAAACTTCCAGTTCAAAATCAGGTGGCAGGTCGTTAATGTTGTGTTTGGCTATCTGTCTCCATGTTTTTTTTACTTCATCAAACTTTAATACTTCCATTTCGGCACTGTTTAAATGCAAAATACTTAGAAGTAGGTATTTTTTGGTAAACTAATATTTAGTTTTTTGCATTTTGAAGAAATACAGAAAGAATATTAAAACAACAGCCAATACACTTTAAAAATGAAGTATTACCTTATTACAATTCTGGTATTTTATACTACGGCACTTTGCGCACAAATCCCTAAGAAATCAGCCAAAAGACCCATAACTCTATATTATACTAACAATTATTATGAACCCACAAGTGAAGTGTATGCTAAAGGATATACAACATTATCGGAGAAGGATGCATTAGAGATCAGATTAAAAAAAATTATGCCAATAAATGATGTATACCAGAGTGAAGGACGTGTAGGAAAATGGACGTATTACCACAAAAATGGCCAAATAAAAATAACGGGAGAATATACAGACAACTTAGCCACAGGAAAGTGGACACATTATTTTGAAAACGGCACCATCAGCAGTGAGGAATCATTTGATGATGATGGATATGAAAATGGTTCATTCAAATTTTACTTTGAAAACGGACAAATTGAAACTGATTATAAATACAAAAAAAACGAACCCTATGGTGTATGGAAAAGATTTAATAGAGATGGCGGGGTAATATCCCGGATAGATCATGAAAAAGGGATACTGACAAATTATCATGATAACGGAAAAATTTATGAAGAGATTGAATTTGGCTATGGGAACGGCGACCAGTTATTTTTTAAAAAATATAATTCCTACTATGCTAACGGAAACAAGTACGTTGAAGGGCAGTTTGATGAAAACGCTACTTATAAAAACTTCGGGAAAATTTCTGAGCAGGGTATGGGATGGTTTAAAACTAAGGGTATTTGGATGCTTTATTGGGAAAATGGAGACCCGGCTACAGAATATGACTTTGAAAATAATACGACGAAAGTCATCAAAACACAATATGCCAACAAATATCCCTACGAAAGCGGGGGATATGGAAAGGGGCAAAAAGTTTTGTCTGATATTAACTTCCGAAATTCGGATGATGCAAGTTGGGTATCTTTCTCAGGCATTCCAAAATATCAGGGAACAGAAGCATTTAATAAAGGCAATTCTCGAAAAGCAGCCCTTTCATCTACAACAATGGTTAAAAATGCCGGTTCATTTATGAGAACCGGTATTTGGGAGTATTGGAACGACAATAATATTCTGGAATCAAAAATTGAATACTCCTGGCAAACCAACAAGCCAACCGGGCTTGCAGAATTTTATTACCCCAACGGAAAATTAAAAAGAACAGGAACTCATAACAAAGAAGGGCAGCCTGCCTATACATGGAAATACTATTTTGAAAATGGCTCACTTTCCGAAGAAAGGCCCTATCAAAACGGAAAAATACACGGTATTGACATTGATTATTTTGAAAATGGAAAAATAAAAGACAAAGCCGCTTACGCCGATGGTAAAATTGTTGGCGTAAAGGAGTTATACCACCCCAACGGGCAATTGCTGGGAAAAGAAAATTATAAAGACGGAAAGTTTGTGAGTTACGCCGATATGTTTGATGAAAATGGTACTATAACCATGCAATCGGGTAGTGGTTCCACTATTGAATACTATGAAAATGGTAAGGTTTCTTTTAAAGGCAGTTTTTTAAATAGCAAAAAACATGGCCTGTGTACCTGGTATTTTAAAAATGGCAACCCGGAAGAAGAATTTAACTATAGCAACGGTACTAATGATGGAGCTTATACGCTGTACTTTGAAAAAGGCGGGGTTAGGCAAAAGGGAAAATACATAAATGGAAAACTGGAGGGAGAAGTTGAATATTATCACCCCAATAGCCGTTTGTTGGGTAAAGACAAATATGAAAAAGGGGAGTTCGCCCAGTTATTGGATTATTTTGATGAAACAGGCAAACCCACACTAACAAATGGAAGTGGCCTTGTATTATTTTATAATGAGTTGGGCAACATTACCGCTAAAGTGCCCTACCTAAATTATTGCCGGGACGGTAAAGCAGAATGGTTTTACAATAACGGAAAGTTAAAAGAAGCTGCCATTTATAAATATAGCGAAACGGCAAAACCAAAGGGGCTACGTTGGGAAATACTTATATCCTACGACGAAAATGGCAAAGAACGGGATAAAGGCACGCTTAAAAACGGCAATGGCACCTGGATTACTTATGATGACAATGGCAAAGCCTCAACTACTGAATATGTAAACGGGTTACCTAAAAAATAAACTTAAAAAAATGAACCGGATTTTTAAATCAGCAATTTTAGGAATATTTATACTCTTGCTTCAATCATGTATTAAAGACAAAGAACCCACTTACGACCCATCGGGTAAATGTGGTTCGGTAATGAGCTCGGTAATGTATTCATCTCTGCCAATTGTGTGGACTATTACCGTAAGTATGGACGATGGACATACTTACAAAACAGTATCATCAACCAGTTATTCATTGGGAGCCAGAGTATGTTTTTAAATTTTATGTAGTTGCTTTTTGCTTTATCAAATTTTAAAACATCCATCACAACACTGTATAAGCACAAAATATTTAGAAGTAGGTTTTTTGCAAAATGAGTTTTCGTTTTTTGCAACTTATTTTCTGTAGGGCAGGAGATTGGCCGAACAATAAAACAATCTGCCCAAATGAATTTGATAAACAAAATTGGGCGTTGTATAACATTAAAATTTCAATTCAATCACATCTTATTTATTTTACTATTTATTTTCATCTCTTTCGCTTAATCAGCATGGGCGAAGTTTACTAAAACATCAATTTCTGTGTCGGTCCAAGGGTTGACCTTAGCCGACCCCATGATTTAGCATATATCTTTTTTATTGAGAAATTTTATTAATTGGTTCGAGAGGAAGCATATCATTTTTGTCTTTGAAAACAAAGTCAATCATTTTTATTTGATCGAATATGCTTTCATTTGAAAAGCTAAATATTAACTTGTCTCCTTCGATTGCACTTCCAACGGGAATATTAATATTGTATTGATACATATTCAAATAGGCGTTATACTGAAAATTTTTTTTATTGAAACGAAAAGCCTCTTTGCTCTGATTTAAAATATTTGAAGCAAAATTTATTTTGTGCAAAAAATCTTCTTTTCCATACATCTCGAAACAAAATTCCGTATCAATGATTAAGTAAAGATTTGAAGTGTCCTTTTTTAGAATAGCTTTATAAGCTTTATTTACAAGTGTTTCGATTTTTTTATTTTTTTCTTGAACATAACAAGAAGAAATAAAACACGCACATACTAATAAAATCGATATTTTTTTCATTTTCTATTTTTTCTAAGCAAGTCTGCTTAGGGACTTTGCGTACTCCGAAGCTAAGAATTAACTTCCTTTGTGTAGGCTAAGGCTAAACCCCGGGTGGACTGAAAACTTATTATTCATAAAATGTGCTTATCTCTTTAAATAATTCTTTTCTGTAGTAGTCAAGTAATTCGTTTTCTTGAACGCATGGAATTTCGTTTTTGTGAAGCACCAAGTCGTTAAATGAAGCCATCCCTGCATATAATCTTTTAATACGTTTAATATTTTCATTTAGTTCAATCTCGTCGAAGTTGGTTATTAAACTCTCAAAGATGTCAGCCCAATGTGATTCCTTTGCTTCTTTTAATAAAACAGCAATGTTTATAAGATATTGTTTAATCTTCACGAAATGATATTTTAGTGTTGCTTTTAAATTTACATTTAAAATATAAAAATGCATATGCTTGTTGAGTATAATGCTGAATAGAAATGTTGAATGTACAAGAGTGCGACGCAACGGAAGCTTAATAGTTGCAATGACCCCCGCTACATAAACTGCATAAAAAAATCCCGACTTTGCTGCCGGGATTTGTTTTATTATTTTTCTTTTTTCTGATTGTCGCTTTGTTGTTGCGGATCGGCGGCTGGTAGGGTTGCTGAACTTTCGTCGCACCATTTTTTAATGGCATCTTTCTGTTGGGCTGTGAGAATTGCATTTTTATGAATCCAGGTGTAACTGCCCAGCGGCATCCAGCCTTCGGTTACTGATTCGCTTATTTCTTCGAGCTTTTTACGTTGTTTTTTTGCATTGTAAGATGCAAACTCGTTGAAGTTGAGATGGCGTTTGCCCTCGTTTACGTGGTTTTGTAACCACCATGCTACAGGCTGTACGTTTGCATACCAGGGATATACGGTGTTGTTGCTATGGCAATCGTAACAGGCTGTTTTAAGTGCAGATGCTACATTATCGCTCATGGCAAATTTTGTTGTTATGTCGTTGGGATATGGTACGGCAGAAATGTTGCGTGTGGGTTTTATAAACTGAATGATTACGAGAGCGGCAATCAATACATAAAAGATTTTTTTCAGCATGGCTGTTTTTTGTTTAAATATAAAAAGAAAAATATTATGAATACAAGTTGGGCTAAAGCCCATTGGTGTTACATTTATTACCCTGCACTAAAGTGCAGGGCAATGGATTTCTGTTCTAAAGAGGATTTAACTTAAAGTGTAGGGCAATGGATGCCGGATTTTAAAAATTAACGCTGATGTATTAAAGCCTGTTTAATTGTTCCTGCATGCGTTTGATGCGGTCTTCAATTTTTTCGCTTGAAAGACTGTTGCGGTTAAGTCCGTCGGCAATAATAGGAAAGCTGAGTGGTGTGAAGCGTTCGGGAAAACGGATGATGATTTCGCTGTTATTAATTCTGCTGAACGCATTGCGAAGACGAAGCTCTTCCATTTGCTGATCGTACACTTCCTGGTATGCTTGTTTGAGTAACAGATTATGGGGATCGTATTCGCTGAAAACATTAAATAGCAAACTGGCTGATGCCTGCAGGTGCCGGGGCTTTTTTTGTTCACCTGGTGATGTTTGTACAATGAGTCCGCCAATGACAGCAATGTCTCTGAATTTTCGCCTGGCCATTTCTGTTTCATTTACACTTCGCTGAATATCGGCACTGAGATTGGTTAAAGAAAACAGGTCGGCTGCATTTGTATCATCAACAGGAATGGGCTGATCGCTTAATAATTCAAAACCATAATCATTCATGGCAATGGAAAAAGTAAGTGGTACAATGTTGCTGATACGCCATGCAAGAATGGCACTCATGGCTTCGTGCACCTGTCTTCCTTCGAATGGATAAACAAGTAAGTGATAACCTTCTTTACTTTCAAAATGTTCAATGAGCAGTTCATTTTTTTTGGGGATGTGCGATAGCTGCTGCTGTAACTGAAACAAAGATGAAAGATGTTTTAATTCGGGTGTTGAGTTTATTTGCTTCTGCTTATTTTTTGCAGAATGATTCAGGTTGCTTTGAGCACCCCGACTCATATCAGCAACTTCGCTGAAGGTTTCTCTCAGCTTCATTCCAAGATTAGCAGTTAAACTCATACGACCACCGTTCCAGCTTGGTACCAATGTTTTTTTAGAAGTTGATTTTGTAACCAGTACAGTCATGTCTTTGATTTGTACCAGTTCAAGATTTCTCCCTGCAAGTGTGAATGAATCGCCGGGATTAAGTCGGCTGATGAAATATTCTTCAATCATACCAATATAACCACCGCCGGTCATTTTTACTTTCAGCATTACATCGCTTACAATTGTACCAATGTTCATACGGTGACGCATGGCAAGTCGCCTGCTGAGATTTTTATAAACGCCATCAATGATTTCAATTTTTTTATAATCATCATATTGCTGCAATGCTTTTCCTCCGCCAACTAAAAAGTGCAGCACATTTTCCCATTCTTCTTTCAGCAGTTCACTAAAGCAATACGTTGATTTTATTTCGTTGAAAATTTCATCAGGAATAAAACCATCTGATACTGCTAATGTGTTGAGGTATTGAATGAGTACATCAAAGCAGAGCAGCATTGGTTCTTTGGCTTCAATTAAATCATTGTCAATTGCATTCTTCAATGCAACTGCTTCCACCAGCTCCAATGAATGTGTGGGAAGAAAATAAATTTTACTGACAGCATCCGGACTGTGACCACTACGCCCTGCACGTTGTAAAAAGCGTGCAACACCTTTTGGTGAACCAACCTGTATTACTGTTTCAACAGGACGGAAATCGACACCAAGATCAAGCGATGCTGTACAAACAACTGCTTTCAGTTTGGCCGTGTGCAAAGCTTCTTCCACCCACAATCTTAATTCCTGTTCAATACTTCCATGATGCAGGGCCAGTGTACCTGCCAGTTGTGGTGCGTGGTTGAGTAGTTCCTGGTACCAGCGTTCACTCATGCCTCTTGTATTGATAAAGATGAGTGTGGTTTTGCTTTGCTCAATAATGGGAATGACTTTGTGAATTAATTTCAAACCAAGATGACCTGCCCATGGATAGTTTTCCATTTCATCGGGCAAAACAGATTCAACATCGATTTGCTTTTTCATATTGGCCTTTACAATTACACCGGCCCCCTCCCGACCTCCCCCTTCAGGGGAGGAGAAAAGAGAAGATAGTAATACTTCTTTTGCTGTTTCAAGATTGCCAATGGTTGCAGAAATACCCCAGATGACGGGCATTGAATTGGTAAATGAAAATTTTGCATTAACAATTCTGCTCAGTGCAAGTTCAACCTGCACACCACGTTTGCTGCCCATTAATTCGTGCCACTCGTCGGCTGCTATGATTTTTAAGTTTTTGAAATGTTCAGGGTAGCCTTTTTGTGCAAGTAAGAGATGAAGACTTTCGGGGGTGATGATAAGCACTTCGGGCATTTGTTTTTTTTGTTTTGCCCGTTCGCTTGCTGTTGTGTCCCCATTACGTATGCCAATGCTCCATTCCATTCCTAATTCACCAATCACTTCTTCCATGGCACGGGCAATATCTTTTGCTAATGCTCGCAAAGGAGTGATCCACAGCAACTGCAAGCCGTTGTGTTGTTTTTGTTTGTAGTTATCGGGATGTTGATTGATGAACTGGATAACAACGGCCAGGAAAACCGAGAACGTTTTACCGCAACCTGTTGGCGCATTTACCAGTCCGCTTTCACCATTAAGAATATGCCGCCATGCTTCTTCCTGGAAGGTGAAAGGAGTGATGCTTTTGGATGAAAGCCATGATTTGATAACCTTGTATCCTGTTGAATTAGTGAGCATGTAGCAGAGGCAAAACTACATTTTCTGATTTTGTATTTTGGAATAATGAGAAATAGATTAGTAATAAAAATATATTTAAAGAAAATTGAAATGGTTTGATTTTTCATTTAGTTTCACGAGTAATTTTTTGCATCCTATTCCTCTGAATTTCTTCACACCAATAAGAGTTACAGTAATTTTTCTGATTAGTTAATGGTTTGTAGCAATAGCTATGATACAATTGTTTGCTTGTCTTTATCCTTCAAAAAGCCATATAAAATCTTCCTGTGCATGCCGTTTAACCAAAACCATGTTGTATGCAAAAAATGATTCAACTCTCTGCAAAACTGAGTAAGCTTTTTTCTTTTTTATTTGTGACGCAAAAAGAAAAATTCGTTCGCTATTCAATTCTTTTTTTAAGCCTCGGGCTTGTGTTTACAGCTTCAGCGCAAGTAAGCAGTCCTTTAGTTAAAACCGATAAAGATGATTATGCGCCAGGTTCAACTGTTTTAATTACCGGCTCAGGTTTTCAAGCTGGCGAACAGGTAAAACTCCAGGTGATACACCAGGGTGAAACAGCCGATAACCAGACCAGTGCTTCACATCAGCCATGGTATGTAACTGCTGATGAAAAAGGAACATTTACAGCTACATGGTTAGTGCCTGCTGATGAAGATGAACTGGGAGCAACTTTGTTGTTAAATGCCGATGGTCAAACGTCAGGACTTCATGCAGAGACTACATTTACGGATGGTGCCGGTACGGCCAGTTTTGATGAATCGTATCTGGTATTAAATATCAATGGAACCGGGCAAGCGTACTATGATCTTAATTTGAATACAGCAAATCCTGATTTTAATAACAGTTTTCTTGGAACATTCTGTAATACACAAAGTTTTATTATTGTAGGCGGACAAAATAAAATTAAACGTTGTGGTGTCAGTGGTAGCGGTCAGAATGTTTGTTCATTCTCTTCTTCAAAAATTTATTACCGTATTTATCCGCAATCTGGTGTTGTTCCTGCTTTTTCTTCTTTCACACTTGTTTCAAGCTCAACTTATACTACTTCCTGTACAGTCAGTCCAGGATCAACTAATACCGGTGAAGTATGGCAGGCACTTTCCGGAACAACCAATATATTATCTGGCCTTGCTGACGGGAATTATGTGATTGAGGTTTATGCCGATGCCAATTATTCAAATTGTAATGGAAATAATCCCAATTCAGGAACAATTTATAACTCCAATAACTCTAATAATTTCAAAGCAACCTTTACTGTTTCTAATAGCCCGGGAGCAGGAATTTATGATGCAAAAGTGATTATTAACAGAGGTTCGGGGAATGAATTTTTAACCTTCAGTTCAATAAATACAACAAGTCTTGGAACCTTTAATGGTAGCCAGACGCTTTCTTTGTCAGGAGCTCAGAACCTGATTTACGAGTGCAGCCCCCGAAATATTACTAATGGGAAATTTTATTATCGTGTATATAAAAATGGCGATTCACCGGGTTCATTTAATTTGATTAATCTTTCATTTACGGGTAATCTTAGCGGTGCAGGACCTGGTTGCCAAAACAAGCTTTGGGAAAACACGGGGCAATCAACAAATCTGTTAAACGGATTATGTGACGGTACTTATACATTAGAAATGTACTCTGTTGCTGATTATGATTATTGTGGTGGTGGAACGGCGACATATAACAATGCAGGCAATAATTATAAAGTTTCATTTACAATTAAGAATAGTGATAATTCAGGGATATTTGAAAGTTACCTGATTTTAAATGCCAATAATACAGGAAATACTTTTTATGATCTGAAAGCATCTACCGGCAACCCGGACTTTTCCGGAAGCATTGGAAGTTTTTGCCCAACCTCTTCATTAGTAATAGCAGGGGCACAGAATAAAACTTTTAAATGTCCGCCAAACGATGTTTTAAATGGAAAACTATATTATCGTGTATATCCTGCCGGAAATCCAGGAGGAACATTTACAGAATTAAATCTTTCATTTTTATCAAATGATAACGGAGCAAGTTGTGCAGGAGGCCAGAATCAAACCTGGCAAACTAATACAGGCACAGCCAATTTACTCAATGGACTAACACCGGGTGATTACACAATTGAAGTGTACACACAAGCTGATTATAACTCAAATGGAATTTGTGCAGGAACCCATTATGCAAACAATAATGGATTAAATTATAAGGCAAACTTTACAGTGCTTGATGCACCGGTTATCACTTCATCGTACAGTAATATCAATACAGTAAACGATAATAATACTTGTGGTGCTGTTGTTAATTATCCGGCAGCAGTTGTAACAGGAAATCCTGCACCTTCAATTTCTTATTCACATGCTTCCGGTTCGGTATTCCCTGTTGGTACAACTACAGTAACCGTAACTGCTACAAATAGTTGCGGAACTGATACGAAGACATTTACAGTAACAGTAACCGATGCAGAAAAACCTGTTAAACCAACCATTGCAACTGCAACAGGTGAATGTTCAGTTACCGTAACGGCACCAACCACAACAGATAATTGTTCAGGAACGATTACCGGAACAACCAGCGATCCGTTGACATATTCTGCACAAGGTACCTACACCATTACATGGAGCTTTGATGATGGTAACGGCAATGTGGAGACTGCAACACAAACAGTAATTGTCGATGATATCACCAAACCTGTTAAGCCAACCATTGCTACAGCAACAGGCGAATGTTCAGTTACAGTAACAGCGCCAACAACAACAGATAATTGTTCCGGAACGATCACCGGCACAACCAGCGATCCGTTGACATATTCTGCACAAGGCACCTACACGATTACATGGAGCTTTGATGATGGTA
>DDEN01000057.1:179037-179179 GCA_002336115.1 Chitinophagaceae bacterium UBA1953 | reverse complement strand
GCAACAGGTGAATGTTCAGTTACCGTAACGGCACCAACCACAACAGATAATTGTTCAGGAACGATTACCGGAACAACAAGTGATCCGTTGACATATACTGCACAAGGTACCTACACCATTACATGGAGCTTTGATGATGGTA
>DDEN01000057.1:0-179030 GCA_002336115.1 Chitinophagaceae bacterium UBA1953 | reverse complement strand
ATGTGGAAACAGCGACACAAACAGTGATTGTGGACGATGTAACTGCACCGGTTGCAAAAGCGAAGAACATTACGGTTCAGTTAAACGCTGCCGGTAATGTAACTATTACAGCATCACAGGTAAATGATAACAGTACAGATAATTGCGCAATTAAATCTATTGTATTAGATAAGACCGCATTTAATTGCTCTAATATTGGATCTAATACGGTTACATTAACTGTTACGGATATTGGAGATAATGTTAGCTCCGCCACAGCGGTTGTAACGGTACAGGATGTTACTCCTCCAACTGTTCTCACAAAGAATATAACGGTAAATCTGGATGCTTCAGGTAATGCAAGTATTACTGCAGCACAGGTTGATAACGGAAGCAGCGATGTATGCGGACCTGTTACATTAAGTGTGAGTCCGAGTACGTTTAATTGTAGTAATGTAAGTTCGGGGGCATCATTACCAACTGTTTGGATTAATGAAATTCATTATGATAATTCCGGTACTGATGTAAACGAGTTTGTAGAAATTGCAGGTACTGCTGGAATTAACTTGTCTGATTATGCGATAATTCGATTTAACGGAAGTAATCCATCTGCAGCAGTAATATATTCAACTCCTGCTCAGATAACTACGCTTACAGGTACAATGCCAAATCAAAGTAATGGTTTTGGAACATTTGCAATTTATTATCCTGTCGATGGGCTTCAGAACGGTCCAAATGATGGTATCGCACTTGTTAAGTTGTCTACAAGTACAGTTATTCAATTACTTAGCTATGAAGGAGCGTTTACCGTTGCAACTGGACAAGCCTGGGCTTCAGGTCAAACTTCCGTGAATCTACCATTTAGTGAAGATGGCACAATTGCTAATGGTAGTATAAAATTGGCTGGTTCTGGAAATAAATATTCAGACTTTACTTGGCAATCACAAACTGCAACAGCAAACCCAGGAAGTATCAATGTTGGTCAGACTTTTACAACAATTAGTTCAGGTAATGCAGTCACCCTTACAGTTACTGATGGCAGCGGCAACCAATCAACAGGAACTGCTTATGTAACCGTAGTTGATAACATTGCACCATCTCTTACACCTGCAGCAAATCAAAATGTAAATCTTGGCGCAAGTTGTTCAATTGTTGTACCGGATGTACGTGGTACTGCAACTGATAATTGTGCAGGAGTTACTATTACACAAAGTCCTGTAGCAGGTTCTTCAATTTCATTAACACACAATCAAACAACAAATATTACAGTTACTGCAACAGACGCTTCCGGTAATGCCACTGTAAAAACAGTCGTGTTAACAGCGAAGGATGTAACGCCGCCGGTATTAACACCTGCCGCAAATCAAAATGTAAATCTTAATACAAGTTGTTCCATTGTAGTTCCGGATGTTCGTGGTACAGCAACTGATAATTGTACAGGTGTAACAATTACACAAAGCCCTGTAACAGGAACGGTTATACCGCTTGCGCATAATCAAACGTATAACGTTACAGTTACTGCAACAGATTTAGCCGGTTTAACTGATGTTAAAACTGTTGTATTAACAGCAAAAGACGTAACTGCTCCAACAGTAATTACAAAAAATATTACTGTTCAGCTCGATGCAAATGGAAGTGCTTCAATTACTCCGGCTGATGTTAATAATGGAAGTACGGATAATTGCGGAACGGTTAATTTGGTATCTGTTTCTCCAGCAACATTCAATTGTACAAATGTTGTAAATGGAATTCCAACTGATCTGTTTATTTCTGAATACATAGAAGGCTCAGGAAATATTAAAGCCATTGAGATTTTTAATGGTACAAGTAATAATATCAATCTTTCAAACTACGCAATAAGATTCTACTCTAATGGAAGTACATCAATTGGGACCACAATAAATCTTACAGGTACAGTTCTTCCAGGTGATGTGTATGTTCTTGCAACCTCAACAGCTTCTTCTACTATCCTGGCCCAGGCTGATCAAACATCCACTGCATCTTTCTATAATGGGAATGATGCGGTCACACTTGCCAAGAATGGAACAAATATTGATATTTTCGGAAGAATTGGAGAAGATCCCGGAGCTGGTGGTTGGACTGCTGTCGGCGGTTACGCAACAACAGACAAAACATTACGTAGGAAAACAAATGTTGTTGCCGGTATTTCTTCAAATCCAACTTCTGGATTTCCAACATTAGCTACCGAGTGGGAAGTATTTCCAACAGATAATGCTGATGGAATTGGAAAACATGGATTAGGTACACCTGTTGCATTAACAGTGAACGATGGAAACGGTAACACGTCTACCGGGATTGCTTATGTGAAAGTAGAGGACAAGATTAAGCCTGTTATCACAACAAATGGCGATAAAAATGTCAACACCGATCCGGGTGTATGCGGTGCAACAGTAACTGTAAGTGCCAGTGCAACCGACAACTGTTCAGTAGGAGCGGTAACAGGTGTACGCAGCGATGGCAAACCATTAACTGATGTGTTCCCTGTAGGCACAACTACGATCAAGTGGAATGTTACCGATATAAATGGCAACGCAGCAGTTGAAGTAACACAAACTGTTGTAGTAACAGATAATGAGAAACCTGTTATAACAACCAATGGCGATAAGAATGTCAACACCGATCCGGGAGTATGTGGTGCAACGGTAACCGTAAGTGCCAGTGCAACCGACAACTGTTCAGTAGGAATGCCAACCGGAGTACGCAGCGATGGTCTTGCATTAACAGTAGTATATCCAGTAGGTACAACCACCATCAAGTGGAATGTTACCGATGTAAATGGCAATGCAGCAATAGAAGTAACACAAACTGTTGTAGTAACAGATAATGAGAAGCCAGTTATTACAACTAATGGCGATAAGAATGTAAACACTGATCCCGGAGTATGTGGTGCAACAGTAACCGTAAGTGCAGGTGCAACAGATAATTGTTTAGTTGGACTTCCATCCGGAGTACGCAGTGATGCACAACCATTAACTGCAGTATATCCAGTAGGTACAACCACCATCAAGTGGAATGTTACGGATGTAAATGGTAATGCAGCAATTGAGGTAACACAAACTGTTGTAGTAACAGATAATGAGAAGCCGGTTATTACAACTAACGGTGATAAAACTGTAAACACCGATCCAGGAGTATGTGGTGCAACGGTAACCGTAAGTGCAAGTGCAACCGACAACTGTTCAGTAGGAACGGTAACAGGCGTACGCAGTGATGGTTTTGCATTAACAGCAGTATATCCAGTAGGTACAACCACCATCAAGTGGAATGTTACAGATGTAAATGGCAACGCAGCAATAGAAGTAACACAAACTGTTGTTGTAACCGATAATGAGAAGCCGGTTATTACAACAAATGGCGATAAGACTGTCAACACCGATCCGGGTGTATGCGGTGCAACAGTAACTGTAAGTGCAAGTGCAACCGACAACTGTTCAGTAGGAACTGTAACAGGCGTACGTAGCGATGGCAAACCATTAACTGATGTGTTCCCTGTTGGCACAACTACGATCAAGTGGAATGTTACAGATGTGAATGGCAACGCTGCAATTGAAGTAACACAAACTGTTGTGGTAACAGATAATGAAAAACCTGTTATTACTTGCCCGGTTCCGGCTGTTTCTTATAATACAGATTTAAATGAATGTAACGCAACGTTGAGCTTTAATGCAGTTGTTACCGATAATTGCAGTGTAGCCTCCACGAAATATTACATCGGTTCAACTGAGATTGTATTCCCGTACGATTTTGCTGTTGGTACAACAACGGTGAAAGTAATTGCAACAGATATTCACCATAATTCAAATGAGTGCAGTTTCAATGTGGTGGTGAAGGATAATCAGATGCCAACTGTTGTTACACAGAATATTATTCTTAACCTGGATAATTCAGGGAATGCTGTAATTACTGCCAGTCAAATTGATAACGGATCATCCGATAACTGCGGTATTGCAACCATCAGCTTGTCCAAAACAAGTTTTGATTGCGGTAATGTGGGAACAAATACTGTTACACTTACAGTTACAGATATTCATGGAAATATTTCAACCGGCACTGCAACAGTAACTGTTAAAGATGTAACAGCACCCGTTGCTAACTGTAAACCTGTAACAGTTTACCTGGGTATGAATGGTTCTGTAACAATTGCTGCGGAGGATATTAATAATAACAGTACCGACGCATGCGGAATTCAAAGTCTGAGTCTTTCTCAATCAACATTTACTGCAAGTGGTAATTATAATGTTGAGCTTACAGTAACCGATGTGAATGGCAACAGTTCAACATGTAATACAACTGTTACAGTTAATAAACGCCCTGTTTCGTTAGTTTATAGCGGAGATGTAAGTGAACAATATTCTGACCAGGCAACACTTTCTGCCACACTGGTAGATGCACTCACCTCAACTCCATTGAGTGGTAAAACAATCACCTTTACAATCGGTACACAAAATGTGAATGGTATAACCACAGCATCCGGTATAGCTTCTGCATTGTTAATACTTACACAGGATCCGGATCAGGCATATACTGTTCAGAGTTCTTTTGCCGGAGATGGAACTTATTTGCCCTCAAACGATAATGATGGATTTGATATTACAGATGAAGACGCAAGAGTGGTGTACACTGGTTTAATGTTTCAGGCTACACCAAGTACATCAACATCAACAGCAACTGTAACATTGCAGGCAACTGTTATGGATATTACGGCTGCCATTGGTGATAATGCTTACGATGTATTTGCAGGTGATATCAGAAATGCAAAAGTGAGATTTATAAACAGGGATAATAATACTTATCTCACAGGTTGGTTAACACCGGCACTGTTAAATCAAGCTGATCAGAAAGTGGGAACGGTTTCATCTACTTACACATTTGATATCGGGCAAAGTGATGCGCAGCAATTTACAATCGGTATTGAAGTGGGTACTCCTGATGGATATTATGTTCGCAGCAGCTCTGACGATAATACTGTTTTAACTGTATATAAACCATTAGGTGATTTTGTTGTCGGCGGTGGTTTTATTAAGCCAACTCAATCATCCGGTACGTATGCTTCTACTTCCGGGCTTAAGATGAATTTTGGCTTGAATGTGAAGTATAATAAGAAAGGAACAAATCTGCAGGGTGGGGTAAATATTATCTTCCGCAGAAATGTGGCTGGTGTTATTCGTACTTACCAGATTAAATCAAATTCAATGACTTCGTTAGGTGTTGGCGGTACTACAGCTAAACGCAAAGCTCAGTTCCTTTCAAAAGCTAATTTGACTGATGTGACTGATCCGTTAAATACCATTTCACTTGGTGGTAATCTTGATCTCCGTGTTGATCTGGCAGATAATGGTGAACCAGGATCAGCCGATTCGATTGCTGTTACACTGTTCAGCGGTACAAACTCATTACTCTTCTCCAGCAACTGGGCTGTATCAAAAACAAACCCGCTTGTTTTAACTGGTGGAAATATACAGATCAATGGTGCTAATTTCGGAGCAATTAGAACAGATGGCTCAACTCTTTCAAATGTAAACACTGTTTCTTCTCCGTTTAATGAGTTTAATGTAAAAGTGTTTGGCAACCCAACACAAACATCATTTAAACTGCAATTACAAAGCAGTGACATGAATGAAAAGATTACAGTGAAGGTTGTTGATGTAACAGGACGCATTATTCAGGTAAACGATAACTTGTATTCTGGCGCTGTGATAGAACTGGGAGGTAATTACGGGCAGGGCACATACTTTGCTGAAGTAACCCAGGGATATCAACGAAAAGTTGTAAAACTGGTTAAAGCAGCAAGAAATTAACCAAATAAAAATGTCGGCATCAAATGCCGGCATTTTTTTATAGTATTTCTGTTAAATGACCTGTTAATGACTGTACTGTGATTGATTTTTTTAAAAAATATTTCCTTTTTATTCACTTTTTTATTAGCTCATTTATCCTGTAAACACCCAACCAAACATGAATTACCCCCATCAATATATTCATATTGATTTTTGTAGAACTTATTCTTAAATTTAAAAATGGGGTTTTTTCATAATTGGTCAGTTAGTTTTTTTTGCAATAATCAACTCTTCAGATGGAAATATTTTTTCCGGGGGTTTGTTTTGTTTCTTTTGCTTTCCGGAGACGTAACGGCTCAATCGTGCCCTCCTAATATTGACTTCGAATATGGTGATTTTTCCAATTGGACCTGTTATACAGGATCAGTTGCTGCTATCGGGACGCAGAACGTTATTTCTTTATCGCCTTCTGGTGGGCCTGCTGTTGGTCAGCATACAATGTTTGATCGTTTGGTTAATTCGGGGCAAACGGATGCTTATGGCGGCTTTTCAGTGATGTGCCCTAATGGGAGCAGGTACTCAATGAAACTCGGTAACACTTCGGGGGGAGCTCAAGCAGAAGGAGTATCTTATGAATTTACTATTCCTGCCGGTCAGAATACGTATTCGCTCCTGTATTACTATGCTGTGGTATTGCAAAATCCTAATCACCATGAATATGAGCAACCACGGCTTGAACTGGAAGTAACGAATGTAAGCGATAATCAGGTAATAGAATGCTCGTCTTTTACTTTTGCAGCTTACGGGTCACCGCTTCCCGGATTTTTTGTTTCTCCGGTTGATGACAGCGTGTGGTGCAAAGCCTGGACTCCTGTTTCAATTAATCTGAATAATAAGGCGGGTAAAACAATCAGGTTGTTTTTTAAAACAGCCGATTGTACGTTTAAACGACACTTTGGCTATGCTTACATCGATGTTAACTCCGGATGTAGTGGTGAGTTTACCGGCGCATCTTATTGTGCTGATGATACAGCAGTAAATGTAATTGCCCCTTATGGTTATGAGAGCTACAGATGGTTTAACTCCGATTTTACACAAGTATTAGGAAATCAGCAAACACTGAGCCTTCGTCCCCCACCTGCATCAGGAACATTGCTGGGGGTTGAATTAACACCTTATAACGGATATGGTTGTAAGGATACATTGTTTGCCCGACTTGTTGATACGCTGAAGTTAAAAGCAAATGCCGGGAGAGATACTGTTATTTGTGGAGAATCCGGTGGTGCTGTATTATTGGGTGAGAATCCCCAGGCTGGAGTGGTTTATTCATGGTCGCCACCCTCTGGTTTGTCCGATGCAACTGTTTCAAACCCGATGGCTCAGCCAACATCTCCAACTAATTATGTTCTTACAGTTAGAAGCACTGGAGGAGGATGCCGTAACAGCGATACTGTATTTGTAAATAAATCTGCTGTTGATACAACTTTGCTTTTACTGGGAAAAAACGAATTCTGCAGTACTTCCAATGATAGTGCTGTACTTGTTTTACCTACGGCAAATACAGTTCAATGGTATTTAAACGGAACGTCTGTCTCGGTTTTAAATCCAAACTGGTATAAGGTTACAAAATCGGGAACATATTATGCAACTCTTACCAATTCTGAGGGGTGCAAACTTTCTACCCGGTCTGAAATAATCAATATTGAACAGCCTGTTCCCGGCATCAGTTATCCATTGAAATATTCTTTGCAGAATATGGATGTTCAACTCCAGGCCAGAACGTTTGGTATATCAACATTGTGGGCTCCGTCAACTTACCTGAGTAATGCAGCAATTGTTAATCCCGTTTTTAACAGGCCTGATGAGGGTAGCCAGAAATATCTTATTACAATTGATACAAAAGCGGGTTGCAGAACAGTTGATACCCAGGTTGTAAATACAATTAAAGAAGTAAAGGTGTATGTACCAAATGCGTTTACTCCAAATAACGATGGGCTGAATGATAATTTTTACCCGGTTACAATTGGTATTAAAGAAATATATGCTTTTAAAGTATTTAACCGCTATGGACAGGAAGTGTATTCAATGAATTCAGATTCCAGTGAATATTGGGACGGAACATTTAAAGGTATTCAGCAGGATCCGGGAAATTTTGTATGGTATTTTAAGGGTGTGGGGATTGACGATAAAGTATATTTTCAAAAAGGGAATGTGTTGTTGATTCGATGATTGTGCATAGAAAATTAAAACGGGAATCAAAATTTGATTCCCGTTTTAATTTTGTTTTATAGTTGTTAATTGGCTTTAATTACTTCGTACCATATTTCACCATTGTCCTGAATAAATGGTTTGTATTGTGCTCCGTCAACTACATAATATGTTTCGCCATCAATAACTACTGTTTCGTAACCGGCAGGCAAGCTTTCAACCACAGCGCCTACAGGAGGAGAAACCACATAATAACGGCTTCCTCTTTCTTCATAATATGTACCATTATAATAATAGTAAGGATAATCGTGAACATAAATTCTTCTGTAACCTACAGGAAGAATATCAATATAAATACCAATTGGAGGTGCAATTACGCTGAACAATCCGTTATATGGGCGATAGAAAACACCATCCCAGTACCGGTAACCAATACCACCAAAATTAATACTGATATAGGTTGAGGGTAAGGTGCGGTAATAGCTATAGCGGGCAGGCAGGTAATTATAACGCCAGCTTGGATTGTAAGCATTATAAACCGGTCGCCTGTAATAGCCATAATCAGGGCGATAACCAGGTCTGCTTTCAGGATAGCGGTTGTAATAATTATTTCCGCCACCTGGACGACGATAATTTACTGCGCCTGAATTGTCTGGAATACGACGGCTGTTACCATTGTTCCAGTTGTTGATGTTTCCACGGTTGTTATCATAACCTCTGTTACGGTCATAGCCCCGGTTGTCATTATTGCCGTAGGTTCTGTTACGGGCTATATCGTTATTACTGTTGCCGTAATTCCTGTCTCTGAAAACATTGTTACTGTTACCGGAATTTCTGTCACGGGTTACATTATTATTGTTATTGCCGTAGCTCCTGTCACGATTGACATTGTTATTATTTCCTCCTCCGTTGTTCCAGTCACGATTGGGATTACGGTAAACATCTCTCTGGGAGCTATTGCCTCCTCCATTATTCCGGCTTACATCGTTATTGCCACGCTGTTCCCGGCTGCTGTTTCCGCCACCATTTCCCCTGCTATTATTGCCATTTCCGTTTCCCCTGTCACGACCATTTCCCTGAGAGAAAGCAGGGCCAACAGATAATCCGCCAACCAACAGAAGTGCTACTGCTGCTGTAAGATAACGCCTGCTGAAAACAGAGGTTATTATTTGATTTTTTGCTTTCATTTGATTTTTTTTAAAGTGTAAAGTTTTTTCAAATCGATTTGTTTATGAGACGTAAAAACAGGAACAATAATCTTACCAGAAGGAAGGCTTTTGCATAATTATAACATTCTGAAATGCTAAAATAAATTTAAGGCAAATTCCGGGGGTTATTTTTTAAGAGTTATACCGAGTCCCGGAGAATTATTACAGTACAAAAAACCATCTTTTAATATAAAACTATTTTGTGCAGGGTCGGTTGTAAGATCAAAACATCCATCAAGATCGAGATACTTTGTATTTGAACAACTGTATGCAGTGTGCAAAGCGGCAGCAATGCCAGCGCTGCTTTCATCGTTGCAGCCCCAGAAAAGATCAATTGCGGCAGCCTGGCAGGCAATTTCTTTTGCGGCAGCAATGCCTCCGCATTTCATTAGTTTGATATTAAAAACACTGTATGGTACAGGAGGGACTAAAAGCCTGGATGCAGCTTCTGTTCCGGTGAGTGATTCATCTGCAACGATCTTTCTTTGCAGATTTTTTTGAAGTGAAAGCAATTCATCTTCACTGCCTGCTTTAAGTGGCTGTTCAATAAGTTCCAAGGGGATAAATGATGTTTGCTGAATAAAGTTATTCAGTTGTTGAATTGTATAGCCTTCATTTGCATCAACCCTGATTTTAATTTTAGCTCCAAAATTTTCATACAGCTTAATTACTTTTTCTGCATCTTCATCACAATGCTGTCCTGTTTTTAATTTTATTATTCTGAATCCCTGGTTGTAATAATTTGTTGCATCCTCAATTGTTGATGTGATATCTTTTATTCCAATTGTTACAGAAGTGGCCAAAGGACCTGTTTTTCTTCCTAAAAAATCAACAAGCGGTTTTTGAATATACTTGCAATAAGCGTCGTATAATGCTATGTCAACTGCGGCAATTGTTGCAGGGTAGTGTTTGTATTGTTGTGTTGTTAGTGTAATCAGCTTTTTAAAATCTTCAATATTTTTTCCAACGATGTTCTGAAGAAAGCCATCCTGCAGATTTTTCAGTGTTGCAGAAGGAGATTCGCCCGTTACATCTTCAAACGGATTGGCAGAGCCAATTCCTGTTATTCCGTTACTGAGAACAATTTCAAGAAAAATAATTTCAGTAGAGTTGAATGAATTGTATGCAATTGTATAAGGCTGTGTAAGCTTTATCTTTTCCATCCAGGAGCTGACTGCAACAATTTTCATTAGATGTGTTTTTCAAGCGAAGAAATAACTGGTAACATCTTATTAACTCCCTGTTGTAATGGAAGAAGAACAGGAATGCCGAAGTCGGCTTCGTATTGCTGCTGAAATTGAATTGCTTCCTCCATCGAACAATCTTCTGTATTTAAAGCAAGCGCAATAACTTCTGATCCGTACATTTTAATTAACTCAATTTCTGATTTCACAGAAGGAATTGTTCCCCATGCTGTAATATGATCGTAATGGGTTCTTTTAGGTGCATGAACCAGTATTACATGCTTTGCATTTGCCGAAACTAAAAACTCAGATCCACATGGCCCGCTTGGATTGCGAAGAGCTGCCTGTCCTTCAATTAAGATTATTTCTGCGTTGGTTTCTTTCCAGCAGGTTACAATGGCATGTTCAAGTTCACCCGAAATAAAATCGTTTAATGTTGAATCAAAAATAAATCCATACCTGCCGCCTTGCAGCCAGCCTGTTTGTCCTGTATAAATCATTTGTGCATTTATGCCCGCATCTGTACATGCCTGTTGTACCATGCGGCAGGTGGTTCGTTTGCCCAATGCACAGTCTGTTCCAATAACTGCTATAACAGGCGCAGTTACTTGATATATTTCTGCATTCCAGAAATGGAGGTCTTTTCTTTCTTTTGGTTTTCTTACATCAATCAGTTCTGTTCCAAATTCACCGGCAAGATCAACGAGACGGGGAATGCCTGAGAGATAATCATGTAACCCGTTTACTAATGAGATGTGATTTTTTATACATGTTTCAAGTAGAGGAATGAAATGTGCTGGTAAAATACCTCCAACGGTTGCGATTCCTATAATACAATATTGAATATTGCTTATTAACGATATCGCTTCTTCAACAGAAGCATAAACCGGAATATTTCGTTTAATGCCATCTAACACCTCGCCGGCATCTTTGCCTGCATGTACCTTGTCGATAACAGCACAGATTTCATAGCGATCTGTTCCACGTATCAGTCCATGTGCTGTTTTGGCATCTGATTCATGCAGGATGCCGTCAGTTAAAATAATTGCTTTTGGTTTTTGTTGCATAATGATTTTTTTATCTGCCAGCAAATTCGCCGGGGTATTGCTGTAAAAAAGTTTTTTCCTGGTACACAAGTTTTCCGTTAACCCAAACTTTTAGTATTCCATCCGACAATGCAGTGGAATTCTGAATATCTGCATTGTCCTTTACTGTATCGGGGTCAATTAAAACAAAATCTGCAAAATATCCGGGAGATATTATTCCCCTGTTTTTAATGCCCGTATGTGAAGCAGCAAGCCCCGTCATTTTATAAATTGCTTCTTCCCAGCTAAGAACTTTCTTTTCTTTCACATATTTGTACAGTACTCTGGTAAAACTTCCATATCCTCTGGGATGTCCTCCATTGCCGCCATCGGAACAGATATTGGTGTTTGGCCAGCTAAAGAAATTAATCAGATCATTTTCTGTCATTGATTTACCCATAATTGTTTCTGTGCCACCTTCGTCAGGATGTTGCTGATTATATAATTGGGCGGCAGCTACGAGATATAGCAGCGTTTGTGCAGGTGTTTCGTTACGCATTGTTGAAATTTGTGCAACTGTTTTTCCTTTATAAGCAGTATCAGGTTTAAAACGAACCATTACTGATTTTTCAGGATCGAACAAATGATCTACGGCATAAGTTGCCCCAATGATGCTGGAGAAATTTTTCTTTGGAAATAAAACCCTGGTTGTGCTGTTCCAGAAATCGTAGGGATAACAATCGGCAGAAATATCAATTCCCTGCGATCTTGCTTTTTCAAGAACTGCCAGCAGTTGAGATGAAGTATTCCATTTGTCTTTTAATGCAATTTTTATATGTGAAATCTGAACGGGAATATTTGCCTGCCTGCCTATTTCAATAATTTCATCAATTGCATCATCCATATTAATGTCTTCACTGCGAATGTGACTTGTATATTTTGCTTTGTATTTTGCGGCAACTTTTGCCAATGCAATTACTTCACTTCTGCTGCTGTAAAATGCACCTTCGTATTCAAGCCCGGTTGATAAACCCAACGAACCATTCTGTAAATCCTGGCTGAGCAATTGCTCCATTCCTTTAATTTCGGCTTGAGTTGCCTGCCTGTAAAGTTGAGTTGCCCCCATGATTTTTTCACGTAAACTTGTTTGTCCTGTATAAGTTGCAATGTTTACTGCAACGGGTCTTTTCTGAAGAAATGCTTTAATACTATCAACAGGATCGCTTTCACCATCCTGCCCGGAAACAATTGTAGTAACTCCCTGATTTAATGCAGCCATAGCTTCAGGAAATTTCTCAAGGTAACCTGCCAGGTGGCTGTGTGTGTCAATAAAACCAGGTGCAAGTATTTTCCCGTTTCCATCAATTACTTCTTCACCTTCAAATGGTTTCAGATTTCCTACGGAAATAATTTTTTTGCCTTCAATTCTTACAGATGCATTTCTTGCAGGTGTGCCGGTTCCATCAATCAGTTTTACATTTGTAATAAGCAGTGTTGGTGTAACAGAGAGCATTTTTCCATTGATAAAATCCTTTGAAATTCTGTTAGCCGAGCCATTTGTTCCATTGCTCAGAACAATCAATACCCTCTTGTTTTTTGCATCCCGGAAAAAATAGTTTACAAAACCAGCCCAACCACCTGTGTGACTGTATTGCTGTTCTTTTTCATTATCAATAAACCAGCCAAACCCGTAAGGATATGTGTTCCCGTTCTTTAACTTCACAGGTTTAACAGCTTCTGCAAAAGTTGTTTTTTTAATTAATTTCTCTGTGGAGAGGCTTTGTTCCCATTTATACAAATCCTCAACAGATGAATACAGGTTCCCATCGCCAACAATTCCATCAAAATAGGTAAGATCATTCATCTCATTTGTGTCGCTGTTTACTTTAAACCCCAATACATGATTTTCAGGTACACCAGGCATCTGAACATGATAGATATACGTATTTTTTAAACCAAGCGGCTCCGTAATTCTTTTTTTTATGAACAATTCAATCGGCTGCTTGCTTACGTGTTCAATAATGCTCGCCAGCAGTACATAGTTCGTATTACAGTATGCCCATTTGGTGCCTGCAGGAAAGTCAATATCGGGTTTGTATTTTGTAAATAAAGCCAGCAGTTTTTCATTGTTTAAAGTATCAAGCGGCGTTCTGTTTTGTTGAAATAAATCAAAGTATTCTGGAATGCCCGAAGTATGTGTCATTAGGTTCCTGATAGTGATATTATTATAAGGGAATCCGGTAAGATACAAACTGCAATCATCATCAAACTGAAGTTCGCCTTCTTCTTTTAGTATCATTATTGCCATACATATAAACTGTTTGGTTACAGATGCAAGATTAAAAGAGGAAGTAGTACTCAGAGGCGAATTTGTCCTGAAATCAGCAACTCCAAACGCCTTTTTGTATTTTACCTTACCATTTTCTGCATACAAAACAGTTCCGTTGAATCGGTTTGTATGATGAAGAAGTGATAATAAAGAATCAAACTCCTTCAGCCGGTATGTTTGAGCCTTTGTTATATTAAGCAGAAGTTGTAAAAAGAAGAACAGGAATAAGAGCTTTCTCATGTAATCAATTTGGCTAAAGTTAAAATAAAATGCAGATGAAGCTTTTGTTTTTAACAACTAAAAAGCAGAATGTAATTAAAACTTCGGCTTTTGACGGGTGAAGATTTGTGGTACTTTTGTTGTTGATTGAAACTTGCACTATACAACTTATTTCAATGAAATATTTATTTTTTTTAAAACGGCCTTTATCCGTTATTATCAGTTTGTTTTTAGTATTCACATCAAATGCCCAGCAAAAAATCAACTTTGATGAAAACTGGAAATTTCATTTCGGTCACGCTTCAGATCCGTTAAAAGATTTTAATTACAGTATTGCAAACATCTTTGCCAAATCGGGCGCTGCTCAAAGTACTGCTATTGATGTAAAATTTAAAGACAGCAGTTGGGCAACAGTACAGTTGCCGCACGACTGGGCTGTTGAATTGCCGTTTGTTTATTCTCCCAACTTCGATGTGCAATCGCATGGATATAAACCGGTGGGTGGGTTGTATCCTGAAACAAGTATTGGCTGGTATCGCAAACATTTTACAGTTGCCAAAGCTGATTCGGGCAGTCGTTTTCAACTGCAGTTTGATGGCATCTTCCGTAATGCAAACATCTGGGTCAACGGATTTTTTGTTGGGAACAATATGAGCGGATATGTTGGCGCTAATTACGATATTACTGATTATGTCAATTATGATAAAGACAATGTCATTACAGTACGTGTTGATGCTACACAATACGAAGGCTGGTTTTATGAAGGTGCAGGTATTTACCGGCATGTGTGGCTGAATAAATTAAACAACCTGCATTTTACAGATGGAGGTGTGTTTGTTTATGCTGATGTGCAGACTACAAAAGCAACAGTAAGTGTGGAAGCAACAGTTGGAAATACAAATCTGAATGCAGCTAACTGTACAGTTTATTCTTATATCACTGAACGAAATGGAAAGTTTATTTCGCAAACAAAAGAACAGTCATTGTCATTAGCAGTTAATGCAAACGGAACAATCAAACAAAAAATTTCAGTAAATAATCCCCGTTTATGGTCGTTGGTTGATCCTTATTTATACAGGGTTGTTACAGTGGTTAAATCGGGAAATGAAATCGTCGATCAGCATGTACAACGTTTTGGTATCAGAACATTGCGTTTTGATGCAAACGAAGGATTTTTTCTTAACGGTAAGCATGTGAAAATTTATGGCACCAATAATCACCAGGATCATGCGGGTATTGGCAGTGCATTGCCCGATTACCTGCAATACTACCGCATTCGTTTACTCAAAGAAATGGGAGCAAATGCGTATCGCACCAGTCATCATGCACCTACGCCTGAATTGCTTGATGCCTGCGACAGTCTTGGTATGCTTGTGCTGGATGAACAACGTTTGCTCAACAGCAGCCCGGAATACATCAACCAGTTTGAACGATTGATTAAGCGTGACCGTAACCATGCTTCTGTTTTTCTTTGGTCAATTGGTAATGAAGAAGGATGGATACAGACTACAACAACAGGATTGCGTATTGCACAAACATTAATTGCCAAACAAAAAGAACTTGACCCTACACGTACATGCACGTATGCGGCTGATCTTGGCAATGTATTTAACGGAGTAAATGAAGTAATACCGATGCGTGGATTTAACTACCGTCATTTTGCTGTGGCTGATTATCACCGTGGCCATCCTGCACAACCCATCATTGGAACTGAGATGGGCAGCACCGTTACTACAAGGGGCATTTATACAAAAGATACCATCCGTGCTTATGTGCCCGACCAGGATATTACTGCGCCGTGGTGGGCAAGCCGTGCAGAAGACTGGTGGAAACTTGCAGCAGATAATAATTACTGGGTGGGAGGTTTTGTGTGGACTGGTTTCGATTACAGGGGTGAACCAACTCCGTATGAATGGCCCAATATCAATTCGCATTTTGGTATTATGGATGTATGCGGTTTCCCCAAAAATATTTATTACTACTATCAAAGCTGGTGGACGGATAAAGATGTGCTGCACATTTCTCCACACTGGAATGCAACTGGAAAAAAAGTTGCAGACTGGAATGGAAAAGGCGGAGAACCAGTTGATGTGTGGGTGAACAGTAATGCAGATGATGTGGAACTTTTTCTCAATGGAAAAAGCTTAGGTAAAAAAGATATGCCACGTAATGGTCACCTGCAATGGAGTGTTCCATATCAACCGGGAAAATTAGAAGCAATTGCAAATAAGAAAGGAAAACGATTGACTGCTAAGGTTGAAACGACAGGACAGGCTGCTGAAGTTGTGCTGACTCCTTACAAAACAACCATGTTAGCTGATGGACAAGATGCAACTGTACTTAATGTTTCGTTGATTGATAAAGAAGGAAGAGAAGTGCCTGATGCAGATAACATGATCCGTTTTTATATTTCAGGCAATGCAAAAATTATTGGTGTTGGCAATGGCGATCCCAGCAGCCATGAACCTGATAAATGTGCTGAAGGTGCATGGCAGCGAAGTGCATTTAATGGAAAGTGCCAGTTGATTATTCAGTCAGGAAAAGTGCCCGGCATTATTAAAGTGGAAGCAAAGGCGGCCGGTTTGTGGACAGGTTCAACCGATATTATTACAGTTGCGCCAGAAAATATAAATGTAAAAGCAACCGATAAAAAATATGAACTGAAAGGAGAAGCCGCCAAGCCAAGAGAAACTACAAAAATGATTGGTGCTGATATTTCTTTTCTGCCCGAACTTGAAGCAAGAGGAATCAAGTTTACTAATAACGGTGTGCAGAAAGATGCTATCCAGATATTAAAAGATCATGGATTTAATTATGTGCGTCTCCGCATTTTTCATGATCCTGCGCAGGACAGTGGCTATTCTCCCAAAAAAGGTTTTTGCGATCTGAATCATACATTGGAAATGGCGAAGAGAGTAAAAGCTGCAGGAATGAAACTGCTGCTTGATTTTCATTACAGCGATTACTGGGCCGATCCCGGTAAACAATACAAACCTGCAGCATGGAAAAATCTAAACTTTGAACAACTGAAACAGGCTTTGTATGATTATACAAAACAGGTAATGACAGCATTGAAAAATCAAAACACTGTTCCTGATATGGTGCAGGTGGGCAATGAAATCAATCATGGACTTGTGTGGCCTGAAGGTAATGTAAAACATCTCGACAGTTTGGCACAACTCATCAATGCAGGAACTGCTGCCGTAAAAGAAGTGGATGCTTCTGTAGTAATGATGTTGCACATTGCATTGGGCGGACAAAATGATGAATCTGTTTTTTTTATTGACCAGATGCTTGCAAGAGGTGTGCATTTTGATGTAATTGGTGAATCGTATTATCCCAAATGGCATGGCACATTGGATGATCTCAACAATAACCTCAACGATCTTGTTCGTCGTTATGGAAAAGATGTAATTGTTGTTGAATATTCGCAACTGAAAAAAGAAGTCAACAAAATTGCATTTGGATTGCCCAATGGCAAAGGAAAAGGAACCTGCATCTGGGAACCGTTAAATACATGGGAATCCATTTTCGACAGGCAAGGCAATGCAAATGATCTGCTGAAATTGTACGATGAAATAAGTAAGGAATACCTGAAATAAATCAACAAACCTTTCATCATGAAGCCTATCGTCATTAAACGGATTTATGAAATGTATAATGCGGATGATGGTTACCGCATTCTCACCGACAGGTTATGGCCAAGAGGAGTTAAAAAAGAAAATGCTCATCTTGATGAATGGAATAAACAAATCGCCCCATCAACTGAATTAAGAAAATGGTTTGATCATCAACCGGAGCGGCTGAAAGAATTTGCAGAGCGTTACCGTGAAGAGCTTTTGCAAAATGCTGTTGATGAGCTTAAGCGCATCAGGCAGATTGCAGCAAAGAAAAAAGTAACATTACTGTATGCAGCAAAAGATTCTGATTGTAATCATGCAATGATACTCCGGGATCTGCTGAATTCATTTGCTTATTAAATTCTTAAAAATTGTATTTAGTGACTTTGGTTATAAAACAGGTGAAAATAATTGCTTAAACTTGTACTGTGACAGCATTTAAAAAAGCAACAGCATTTTTCTTGATTGTGATTTATTCACTATCAGCAACTTCTTCAAAAGAATTATTGAAGCTGCCGTTGCTTGCTGAACATTATGCTGATCATAAAAGCGAAGGACAAAAAACAAGCTTTATTAAATTTCTTGTACTGCATTATATTGTTGAAGATGGTACCGACAGCGATGCTGATGAAGACAGCCGTTTGCCGTTTAAATCGGCAGAGCATGCAGTTGCTTCTTTTGTTTCAGTTGCTCCAACCACTTTTGTTGTTTTAAGCAAACCCGAGAATGAAAGCAAAAATGATTTTGCTGATTATCGTGATTTATTTCTTCCTTCACAATACTTAGCTTCTATCTGGCAGCCTCCCCGTCATTGCTGATTTTTTTCTGATTGACATTTTATTCATCATTTAAATTTTTCAGTAATGAACACTACTCATATTCATTTACTGCTGAATCATTTTCCCATCATCGGATCAATGATTGGCGGTTTAATCTTACTCTGGGGTATTATCAAAAAACAAGACCAGGTAAAATCAATTGCGGCCGTTGTTATTGTAGTAATGACCTTGCTTGCAATTCCCGTTTTTTTAACCGGCGAACCTGCTGAAGATGCAGTGGAAAACCTGCCCGGTGTTTCTGAAGCAATGATTAATCTTCATGAAGAGGCAGCTGAACTTGCCATCTGGCTCATGGTTGCAGCAGGTGTTGCTTCTCTTGCGGCATTGTTTTTTAAATGGAAAAAAAGCGAACGGGCAAAAATCATTTTCACAATTGCATTGGTTATGTCGTTGCTTTCTTTTGGCGCAATGGCCCGCACCGGCTATTATGGCGGAAAGATCAGGCACACTGAAATCAGTGCCGCTGCTGATGTAAATCAGACCAACGGAAATGAAAAAGAAAAACAGGAGGGCAGTAAAGAGAAAGAAGAGGAAAAAGAGAAGGATAACGATTAGAACTTTGGGTGACGCTGATTAGGCGTCACCCTTTTTTTATTAGTAGATTTGTTGTTCTCACCCCACTTGATCATTCACTTAATTGTCAGCTATGACATCGACAGATATTTCAACAGGATTAACTGATGAACAGGTAATCGAAAGCCGTAAACAATATGGTGCAAACGAACTTGAACTGCACGAAGACAGGGTGTTTTTAAATGTGCTTAAGGATGTTGTTACCGAACCCATGTTTATGTTACTGCTTGCTGCATGTATCATTTATTTTGCGGTTGGTCAGTTTAAAGAAGGAGTTATCATGCTTGTTTCAATATTTATTGTTGCAGGCATTTCGCTTTTCCAGGAATACAGGAGTAAAAATGCAGTTCAGGCATTAAAAAAAATGTCGGCTGCAAAAGCAAAATTGTTGCGTAATGGTTTGGTGATAGAAGTGGATGCAGAAGAAATTGTAGTAGGAGATTTGTTGTTGTTGGCCGAAGGTGAAATTGTAGCCGCAGACGGGATTATCATTGCAGCCAACGATTTTTCGTTAAACGAATCCATCTTAACAGGTGAATCGTTTTCTGTTATTAAAAATGCAGAAGATAATCAGTCGGTTTATAAAGGAACACTTGTAACAAGTGGCAGTGCTACCATACAGGTTACGGAAGTTGGATTGAAAACCATGTTTGGAAAAATTGGTTTATCGATGAAAGAAGTGAGTGTTGTTAAAACACCATTGCAGCTTCAGATACGTTCATTTGTAAAAAATATGGTGTGGATAGGTGCAGTTGCTTTTGTGATTGTGGTGATTGTGAATTACCTGCAGTCGGGTGATATCGTTCATTCCTTTTTGCATGGTTTAACATTGGCGATGAGTATTCTGCCCGAAGAAATTCCTGTTGCATTCAGCACCTTCCAGGCGTTGGGTGCTTTCCGTTTACTGAAGAATCAAATCATTGTTAAGCAACCGCAATATGTTGAAACACTGGGTTCGGCAACAGTGATCTGTACCGATAAAACAGGAACGCTTACACAAAACAAAATGAGCATTGCATATGTGTACGATGCAGCAACAAAAGAATCGGTTGAAGTAAAAAACGGAACAGCATTACCCGGTGAGTTGATTGAATATGCCATGTGGAGCAGCGAAACAAATCCGTTTGATCCCATGGAAAAAACAATTCATCATTTGTACGAACAAACTGCAAAAGTTGACAAGCGAAATTTGTTTGAGCAGATACATGAATACCCGATTGAAGGGAAACCGCCAATGATGACACATATTTTTGAAAACCAAGAAGGTGAAGTTGTGATTGCTGTTAAAGGCGGGCCTGAAGGTATTTTACGGCAGAGCAAACTTTCAGTAAGCGAGCTTAAACATGTTGAAGAGCAATCGTTACAATATGCCCGAAATGGTTACAGGGTGCTTGGTGTTGGTAAAGCAATATGGGAAGGGAAAAAATGGCCAGCATCGCAGGAAGATTTTGAATTTGAGTTTTTAGGATTAGTTGCTTTTCAGGATCCGCCAAAAGAAAAAATTACGGAAACCATTCAAACCTTCCGTGAAGCTGGTATTCCTGTAAAAATGATAACTGGTGATTATGCTGAAACTGCATTAGCCATTTCTGAACAAATATCGCTTGACCATAACAGTGAAGTGCTTACCGGAAAAGAAGTACTCCATTTCAGTAAAGAAGAGTTGCAGGAAAAAGTAAAGCATGTAAACATTTTTGCACGTATGTTTCCCGAAGCTAAACTGAAGGTGATTGATGCTTTAAAAGAAAATGGTGAAATTGTTGCAATGACGGGTGATGGAGTTAATGACGGGCCGGCATTGAAAGCAGCTCATATAGGTATTGCAATGGGATTAAGGGGAAGTGAGGTGGCAAAGAATGCAGCATCCTTAATTCTTACCGATGACAATCTTGCGCACATGACTGATGCTGTTGCACTTGGCCGTAAGATTTATGATAACTTGAAAAAAGCAATTCAGTACATTGTTTCCATTCATATTCCTATTATCCTGATTGTAACATTGCCATTGGTATTAATGTGGAAGTTTACGGATATATTTTCGCCGGTACATGTGATTTTTCTTGAGTTGATTATGGGGCCAACCTGTTCTATTATTTATGAAAATGAACCAATGGAGCCAGGAACCATGCAAAGACCTCCAAGAAAAATGGGGAGTACGTTTCTCTCTTTGCGGCAATTGTCGGTAAGCATTGTACAGGGATTAATGATTACAGCAGGCTGTTTGGGTGCAGGCTGGTATTTCATGCACACAGGCGCTGATGATGCAACCATCCGTTCAGTCATCTTTATTACACTATTGTTCAGTAATGTTTTTCTTACATTGGTGAACCGTTCGTTTTATTATTCGGTTATTGAAACACTTTCCTATAAAAACAATCTTGTTGGGCTCATCATTGGTATTACTTTACTCTTTATTGCAATTGCATTGTATGTGCCGGGAGTGAGGAGCTTGTTTGGTTTAACACAACTGCCATTTATTATTGTGGCGCAATGTATTGCTGTTGCACTGGCAGCTACATTGTGGATTGAAGTGCTGAAATGGGCTAAGCGGCAAAACAACTGAGAAGAATTCTTCCGATATTTCAAATGAAACAGCATCTTTGCTGTGAAGATGAAGCAGGAAATAAATATTCAGCAACCCGAAATAAGGTCGGTGCAGGTAATGCGTTATGTAACTCCTTTACGTGAAGGTGGTTCGTTACCAGCTATTGCAGAAGCGGATGATGGCTTTTTATACGTATTAAAATTTCGTGGAGCAGGGCAGGGAAGCAAGGCATTGATTGCAGATTTAATTGGTGGAGAAATAGCCCGTTTAATGGAATTAAAAGTTCCTGAAATTGTATTTGCCCATCTTGATGGAGCTTTCGGACGTACAGAACCGGATGAAGAAATACAGGATTTACTGCGTGCAAGCAAAGGGCTTAATCTGGGGCTGCATTATTTATCGGGTGCCATTACATACGATCCTGCTGTAAAAAAAGTTGATGAGCATCTTGCATCAAAAATTGTATAGCTTGATGCATTGCTGATGAACGTTGACCGTACTGCACGCAATACAAACATGCTGAGCTGGCACAATGAACTTTGGCTTATAGATCATGGAGCCGCTTTGTATTTTCATCATACATGGTCAAACTGGAAAGAACAATCAGTAAAGCCATTTGCGCAGATAAAAGATCATGTACTGTTGCCACAGGCTTCATTACTTCAACTGGTAAATGAAGAGCTGAAGAAGGTTGTAACGGAAGAACGAATCCGCTCAATTGTATCAATAGTGCCGGATGAATGGTTGCAGCATGAGGATATAAAAGAAAGTCCTGATGAAATGAGAAATGTGTACAGCCAGTTTTTAATAAACAGAATTAGTCACACCGATATATTTGTAAACGAAGCAATCAATGCAGGAAAATTTCTTATTTGAGTATGCTGTTATAAGGGTGGTGCCACGGGTGGAACGGGAAGAGTTCCTCAATGTGGGCGTGATTGTGTATTGTAAAAAACCGCCGTTCCTGCAAACAATGTATGTGCTGAATGAACAAAAATTACTCACATTGTTTCCGGCTGCAGAGATAGCTGAAATTAAATCGCACCTTGAGGCTTTTGAGCAAATCAGTAAAGGTGAATCGAAAGACAGTCCTATTGCAGCACTTGATATTGCATCCCGTTTCCGTTGGTTAACTGCTAAGCGTAGTACAGTTGTACAAACATCTCCGGTTCATTCCGGTTTGTGTAAAAGCTTTGAAGAAACTGTTGCACGTTTGTTTCAGCAAATGGTGTTGAGCTGATTGTAGAAACAAGAATTAAACGGATGAGACAGATTTACAGAGGAGTTTTAATTATATAAAAATCTGCATAAATCTGTTCTATCTATATCATCAGTATTACTATTGTATTGTGTTTTTATACGCTTTATCAAAAGCGTTCTTTCCCATTTCAATCATTTCTCCTGCACGGTAAAATTCATATACAGCACAACTGTTACGTGGAATTTCGACTAATAAATCAGGCGGATATGTTTTAATCATCATTTCAGTTAAACGATCCTGTGTAAAATCGTAGGAAGTATTGACCAAATCAAAAACCGACATACTTACATTTTTGCTGCCAGTTGATTTTTTTCTTCCGGGTAAGGTAAATGATTGAAGCCAGTCACGGGTAACAGGTTTTTCCTCAGTAGTAATAATCGGTTCCTTTCGTTTCGGCTCAGCATAGCCGTTTATGTTTACTGCAACAATCAACTCGTCTTCTTTTCTGTTCACCAGGTTTAATGGCAACGGATTTAATACGCCGCCATCAACCAGAAAAGTTTCATTTTCCTGTACGGGTGTAAACACACCGGGTATGCCAATAGATGCACGCAAAGCCTTGTATAAATTTCCCGAAGCAAAATGCACTTCTTTCCTGTTAATAATATCGGTGGCAACAGCCGTAAATTTTATTTTCAGTTCCTCAATAGTTTGTTTGCCGGTAAATTTTTCTAACTGAGCCAGCACTTTTTCACCTTTTACAAAACCCTGCATGGTGAATGTAAAATCAAACAGATTAAATACTTTGGTTTTGTTCAGCGTAAGCAGCCAGTCTTTATATGTTTTAAGGTATCCTGCACAGTACATTCCACCAACAACAGCACCCATTGAGCATCCTGTTATACTAATGATTTCAAAGTTGTGTTCTTCCAGTTGTTCAATTACGCCTATATGAGCAATGCCTCTTGCTCCTCCGCTGCCCAAAACAAGATGTGCTTTCTTTTTCATTTCTCAAAGTATGCAATTAAAAGTACGAAACTGCAAATGTGTTTAGTAATTTCCTTTGATGTATTTATTCGCTTTCAGGAAACGAAGTTTAAGTAATTTGCAGCATTAAAATTCAGAGATATGATTCCGGTTAAAGGTTATGCAGCACAAAGTTCTGCTTCAGCACTCACTCCGTTTGATTTTGAACGTAGGGAACTGAAAGAGCATGATGTTTTGGTTGAGATTTTATTTTCAGGGGTTTGTCATTCTGATCTTCACCAGGTAAGGGACGAGTGGGGCGGATCAATTTACCCAATGGTTCCCGGTCATGAAATTGTAGGTAAAGTTGTGAAAGTGGGTAGCCATGTTTCAAAATTCAAAGCTGGTGATACTGCTGGTATTGGTGTAATGATTGACAGTTGCCGTGAATGCAAACCATGTAAAGATCACATGGAACAATATTGTGCAGAAGGGATGACAGGAACATATAATGGTTATGAACGTGATGGTGTGAGCATTGCACAGGGAGGTTACAGTACACAAATTGTTTGTGATGAACGCTGGGTGTATCATGTTTCGGATAAATTAAATCTTGCCGGTGTGGCTCCGTTGCTTTGTGCAGGAATCACTACTTATTCGCCTTTGCGATATGCTGATGTAAAACCCGGTGATAAAGTTGCAGTTGCGGGTTTGGGTGGTTTGGGACACATGGCTGTAAAGTTTGCTGTGGCAATGGGCGCAGAAGTAACTATGCTCAGCACATCGCCTTCCAAAGCTGAGGATGCAAAAAAATTAGGAGCCCATCATTTTGTGTTGAGTACCGATGTTGAAGCAATGAAAAAAATGGAGAGTTATTTTAATGTTGTGGTTGATGCTGTAAGTGGTAATCATGATTATGAAGTTTACCTGAAACTTCTTGCTGTAAGCGGTAAACTGCTGGTGGTAGGATTGCCGAAAGATGATCCGAAAGTAAATCCGTTTGAGCTGATTAAAAACCGCCGCAGCATTATTGGTTCTATGATTGGTGGTACAGTTGAAACACAGGAAATGCTCAACTTTTGTGCGGAGAAAAATATTACTGCCGATGTGGAAGTTATTCCAATGCAGTACATCAATGAGGCGTATGAACGTATGCTGAAAAATGATGTGAAATACAGGTTTGTGATTGATATGTCGAGTTTAAAATGAGAACAGAAGACAGATTCAAAATAAAAAATATTGTAGTTAAACTTAGTTCCTAAATGAATCCGGAAGATATAGCAAGAATAAGAAAAGATTATACGCTTAATTCGCTTGATGAGGAATCGGTGAAACCAACTCCATTTGCCCAGTTTGAGCATTGGTGGAATGAGGCAACTGATTCAAAAATTGACGAAGTAAATGCAATGACACTGGCAACAGCAGGTAAAGATGCCGTGCCGGAAGCAAGAACAGTATTACTGAAAAATTTCAATGAAAACGGTTTTGTTTTTTTTACCAATTATAACAGTGCAAAAAGTTCGCAGCTCGAAGAAAATCCCAACTGCTGCCTGCTGTTTTTCTGGAAAGAAATGGAACGCCAGGTAAAGATTGTTGGTGTAGCTGAAAAAATCAGCACGGAAGAAAGCATTGCTTATTTCAACAGCAGGCCCGATGGAAGTAAAATTGGTGCATGGGCATCACCGCAAAGTATTGCAGTTGCAGGAAAAGCATGGTTGAAAGAAACATTTGAATTTTATCGTGAACGGTTTAAGCATGGCGAAATTCCAAAGCCGCCGCATTGGGGAGGCTTTCGTGTTAAGCCAGTTAAAATTGAATTCTGGCAGGGACGGCCAAGCCGCATGCACGATAGAATTGTTTATACTTTTACTGAAAATAAAAGCTGGGATATTAAAAGGCTTGCACCTTAATTCATGTTGTTTATACAAGTTTCAAATATCAGTAAAACAGTCGGGCAGAATGTTGTTGTAAAGCGTGTAAGTTTTACACAGGAAAAACTACAGCATATTGCTATTGTTGGCGAAACCGGCTCTGGAAAAACAACGTTGTTGAAACTGGTTGGTGGTTTTGTAAAACCCGATGAAGGTGAAGTGCTTTTTGAAGAAAAAAAAATTATCAATCCTGAAGATGAGTTATTTCCCGGTCATCCCGGTATTGCTTTCCTGAGCCAGTATTTTGAATTGAGAAATAATTATTGGGTCAGGGATTATCTCGAAATGGCAAATAAATTAACCGAAGAAAAAGCCATCGAGTTGTACAAAATTTGCCAGGTTGATCATTTACTTCAACGACGTACAAATCAGCTTTCAGGTGGGGAAAAACAACGGATTGCTCTTGCACGTTTGCTTACTACGTCTCCACGATTATTGTTGCTTGATGAACCTTATTCCAATCTTGATGCTATGCACAAGCGTACCATCAAGCAGGTGATTGATGATATAAGTGAACAACTTGGTATTACCTGTATTCTTGTAAGCCATGATGCTGCTGATGTGCTTTCATGGGCCGATAAAATTCTCGTAATGCAGAATGGTGAATTGATTCAGCAGGGAACAGCGGAAGAAATTTACCAGCAACCGGTTAATGAATATGCAGCAGGGTTGGTTGGCGATTATAATTTAATTGATGTGAACAAAGCTCCTTTGTTTGGTTCTTTTACTTCAAATGATACATTTATTATACGTCCTGAAAATATTCATGTAACAGCAACCGGTCAATCGCATATCTTCGGAATTGCACAACGCATTTCTTTCTTTGGTAGTTATTATTTGCTTGAAGTGCTTGTTGAACAGCAGTTGATAAAAGTGCGGACACAATCGTCATCCCACAGAAAAGGCGAATTAGTTTTTCTTGCTGTTGAAGAAAAGCAAATTATACAACTTAACAATTGAGTTTTGCTTCAACCGCCGTTGGGGTTTACAACCGCCAACATGGTTTGTATTCAGGAATTGTTCAGTTTTATTCTATTGTACAAGTGTGCGATGCCAATGCGGTTGATGGATGTTGATGCAGTTGGTTTTAATAAATTTATTTTTCTTTCTACTTCAACCGCCGTCGGGGTTTAAAACCGCTGACGGGGTTTCATACTCCTGTCTTGATGCCTTTGTGCCTTTTGTGTAAATTTGAGGTTTAAATTTTTTTCATGCAGGGAAAGCAAGTAGAATTAATGTCGCCGGCGGGCAGTTTTGAATCAATGATGGCCGCAATACAGGGAGGTGCCGATTCAGTTTATTTTGGTGTGGAGCAACTGAATATGCGTGCAAGGGCTACCATGAATTTTACCATTGAAGATTTGCCGGAAATTGCTCAACTGTGTAAGAGGCACAATGTACGCAGCTATCTTACATTGAATACGATTGTGTATGATCATGATCTGTCGTTGATGAAAATGGTGGTGAGCGAAGCGAAGAAAGCTGGTATTACTGCAGTAATTGCATCTGATCAGGCAGTGATTGCTTATGCACGTACGCTCAATTTAGAAGTACATATTTCCACGCAATTGAATATTACCAATCTTGAAACTGTACGTTTTTATTCTTTGTTTGCTGATGTGATGGTGCTGTCGAGAGAATTGAGTCTGCGACAAGTGAAAGCAATCTGCGATGGAATTAAAAAAGAAAATATTACAGGTCCATCAGGAAATTTAATCGAGATTGAAGTGTTTGCACATGGTGCGTTGTGTATGGCTGTATCGGGAAAATGTTATCTCAGTCTGCATACACAAAATGCATCGGCTAACCGTGGTGCATGTTTGCAGAACTGCCGGAGAAAATACAAAGTAATTGATATTGAAGACGGGCATGAGCTGGAAATAGATAATGAATACATCATGTCGCCGAAAGATCTCTGTACGATTAATTTTCTTGATCAGTTGATTGAAACTGGTGTTCGTGTATTGAAGATTGAAGGCAGAGGCAAGAGCCCTGATTATGTAAAAACAGTTACACAATGTTACCGTGAAGCAATTGACAGTTATTATAATCATACTTATTCTGCAGATAAAGCTGCTGAATGGATGAAGCGGATGGAAGAAGTGTATAACAGGGGTTTCTGGGGTGGTTATTTATTTGGGCAGGAATTGGGTGAGTGGACAGATGGTTCAGGATCAAAAGCAACTACACGAAAAATATATCTTGGCAAGGGTAATCACTATTACCCCAAAGCAAAAATTGCTGAATTTAAAATAGAAAGTTATCCTTTGCGTGTAGGAGATCGTGTAATGATTATTGGTAAAAATTTCGGTGTAATTGAAACAGTGATTGACTCATTGCACGTAAATGAAACAGGAGCTGCTGAAGTAGCAGAAAAAGGCGATTTATGCGCATTTCCTCTTGATGTGGAAATTCATCATACAGATAAGTTATACAAGATTGTAGCTTCAGATACGGAGGTTGAAGTAATATGATTACCATCACACAGCAAAGGGAAAAATGTATAGGCTGTAACTATTGTGTTGAAGCTGCACCAGACCGCTGGCGTATGTCGAAGCGTGATGGAAGAAGCACCTTGGTTGATGCAAAAGAAAAAAGAGGATTCTGGTCGGTGAAGGTGAATGAAGAGGAGCGTGATGCCAATGAAAAAGCTGCAAAGCTCTGTCCTGTAAAAATCATACAGGTGAAGTAAACACAGCCGTACGAACGAATTGCCAGCATTTCATTATAAAAGCTTATCTTTGCTGTTCTTAATGTTATTACTCTCTCTGTTTGTTTAGTTTTTCTTCTCAAATAACGATCGTGCTAACGTAAGGCGGATAAAGTATCAACACATTGATTGATAGCCTTATCAAAGATTTTATAATTAAATATTTTATTGTGTCATTTAACAATTTACAGCTCATTGAGCCTTTAATGAAGGCTTTGAGTAAAGAGGGTTATACAACCCCAACACCTATTCAGCAACAGGCTATTCCTGCTGTGTTGCAAAAAAGAGATTTATTGGGATGTGCCCAGACAGGAACCGGGAAAACTGCTGCTTTTACAATTCCGGTTTTACAACTGATGTATCAGCAACGGGTGGAAAAGCAACAACAAAACCATGTTACTCAAACATTAATTCTTACACCTACCCGTGAGCTTGCCTTGCAGATTGGTGATAGTATTAAAGCATACGGTCATTTTCTGCCGTTCAGGTACCAGGTTGTGTTTGGAGGAGTTCCGCAACACAGGCAGGTGAGTGGTATTAAAAAAGGAGTGGATATTATTGTGGCTACACCCGGCCGTTTGCTGGATTTAATGCAGCAGGGAATTATTTCACTTGATCAGATTGAATATTTTATTCTTGATGAAGCTGACCGTATGCTGGATATGGGCTTTGTGCAGGATGTAAGAAGAGTAATTGCTAAACTTCCTGCTAAAAGGCAAACGTTGTTTTTCTCTGCAACTATGCCATTTGAAATTAAACAACTGGCTGATATATTACTGGTAAACCCGGTAAAAGCAGAAGTAACTCCTGTTTCTTCAACGGTTGATACAATTAATCAATCAGTTTATTTTGTTGAAAAGCAAAATAAGCGTTCACTCCTGGTTGAACTGCTGAAGAATGAAGAAATTAAAACGGTTCTGGTTTTTACACAAATGAAACATGCTGCTGATAAGCTTGCAAAACAACTGAACAATGCTGGCATTACTGCTGAAGCTATTCATGGTAACAAAGCACAGAACGCAAGGCAGCGTGCATTGGAAAATTTCAAGAAAAGAAAAACCCGGGTGTTGGTTGCTACTGATATTGCAGCAAGAGGAATTGATATTGATGATTTAACGCATGTGGTGAATTACGAATTACCCAACATTCCTGAAACATATGTTCACCGTATCGGCCGTACCGGTAGGGCAGGTGCTTCTGGAACTGCTATTTCTTTCTGCGACTGGAGTGAAAAAATTTTTTTAACAGACATTCAGAAACTGATTAAGAAAACAATTCCGGTTATTGAAGGGCATGAATTTGATATTGCAGCTATGCACAGTGTTCAGTCAGCAACAACTACAGCAACTGCAACTGCGGCCCCGTCAGTTCCTTCATTCAACAGTTTTTCAAGGGGTGGGCGCAGGGGAAGGGTGTTTACGCAGCGGTAATACTTAATGTCTGTAGCAAACGCAGTTAATATTCATTCCCGCTCCAACTGATGCAAACAATACTACATCACCGGCGTTAAGCTGGTGATGTTCTACCTGTCCTTTTCTTACAAGATCATATAGTGTAGGAACTGTGGCAACCGAACTGTTGCCCAGCCAATGAATACTCATAGGCATTATGTTCTCAGGGGCAGGAATGCCATAAAGCCTGTACAGCCTGTGAATAATGCCTTCATCCATTTTCTCATTTGCCTGATGGATAAAAATTTTTTTCACATCTTTTATATCAACACCACTTTTATCCAAGCAATCTTTCATTGCAGCCGGAACGTGTTTCATTGCATATTCATACACTTTACGGCCCTTCATTTTTATGTAGCGGATGTGTGGATCACTATCAGGATAAAATGATTTGCCCATGTGTATGTAATCTACTTCTTCAATTGAGTGAGTTTGAACAGAAGCGCTTAAAATGCCGAAGCCATTTTCAGTTGTTTCTTTATATTCCAGCACAGCGGCACCGGCACCATCACTAAAAATCATACTGTCACGGTCGTACATGTCAATAACTCTGGAAAGAGTTTCAGCGCCAATGATTAATGCTTTTTTTGCAATACCTGCTTTGAAATAAGCATCTGCCTGAATAACGCCTTGTATCCATCCCGGGCATCCAAACAAAATATCATACGCAATACAGTTGGGATTGTGAATACTCAGCTTATGTTTGATATGGCTTGCCAATGACGGAACCGCATCGGTTTGAATGGTATGTTTAATAACGTTCCCGAAATTATGTGCAACAATGATCTGGTCAATTTCTTCAGGATTTACACCGCTGTCAACAATTGCATTTTTTGCAGCAAAAGCACCAATGTCGGATGTGTTTAAGTCATCCGTTGTATATCTTCTTTCTTCAATACCTGTTATCTGTTTAAATTTTTCAACAACTTCCTGTGGTGGAGTAGGCAGTGGCTGCTGATTATCGGCATAGAAAATCTGCTTTGCAAAATCGTTATTTGTTTGTACAACAGGAGGTATGTAACATCCCGAACCTGTAATAACTGAACGTAACATAGTTGTTTAAAGTTTGTAAAAAAAAATCTGCTGAAGGTTGCTTGCCGTCAGCAGAGGTGCTGATAATGGTTACAGAGGTGCTCAATGATTAATCTGCTGAAATATTTTCTTCTACAGGTTCAAGAGTAGTGATAACTTCTTTTGTAGTTTCCTTTAGGGGTGTAATATCTTTGAATGTTATCTGGAAATCATTCGTCATTGAAATTTCAAAATGGCGGCCTTTTATCAGATTCCTTGTAATGTCATCTTCCTGAAGTAGTGTTATAAGTTCTTTTGAAAATGGGGAAGCTTTGAAAGCAATGTCTATTTTTCCATTAATTAATTGAAGTTTGCTAAAGCCAAATTTCGTTTTTCTGCCTCCCGATGCTCTCTCAAAATCTGCTTTGTTCATTTTCAGAACCTGATCTTCTTTTGAAGAACGTTTCAGAAGTATTGCTATTACTGCCAGATACTTTTTCCAAGTTTGTGTAAACATTTTTCAGTCTTTTTTTAATTTGAAAAGCGAAAACTATTTAATGGTTTCAGTTAAGCGTGTAAATTCTGCACCATTAAAAATCCGTCCGAGATTGAAATCTTTGGTTTTCTCCCACTCATTCATTTTTGAATCGGAAACAATCCGCCAAAAATTTTTCGACTTTAATTCTTCATAATCATCAGCACGGATAAAAATACCTTTTACTGTTTCTCTTGTTTTAAAATGAATATTCACTTTTTGATTTTTGTTCGCTTTATTTTCAACGAACTTTTCAATCATATCATTCGTCATGTTAAAAAATTGATTAAATAAATTATAGATCACCATTTATTAGTGCGTGGTCTGTTTTCTCTTGGCCTTGCTTCGGTAATTTTTATAAAACGGTTGTCGTTGCTTGTTCCGTCTAATGCGCTCATTGCATTTTGTGCTTCGGTGTTGTCAGGCATTTCTACAAAGCCAAAACCCCGACTTTGATTTGAAAATTTGTCGATAATAACTTTTGCTGAAATAACGTTGCCATATGCAGAGAAAAGCTGCTTTAAATCCTCATCTTTTACATTAGGCCCTAAATTGGAAACATACAAGTTCATAATAATGAATTGTTTAGTTAATAAAATTGAGCTTAATACTGGTGTAAAAGAAGAATATGAGAACTGCGGAGAATTGTTCGCTTACAAGAGATTACTCAAATGGACAATTAAAGGTACGTTTAATTTAGCAGACAGCTCTTTTTAATAATACATTCAGTAAACATGTACAGCTTTTAAACTAACAGAAACATGTACGTGCTGAAAGCTGTATGAACCAAATACAAGGAAAACAAAAAACCGGAGCATAAATAAACGCTCCGGTTTTATCATTTATTTCTTCCTTTTTTACATATCTATCTCTTCAACCGATAATGGCCTCATACAAAAGAACCAGTCTTTGCAATACACATCCTTTTCTTTCCCATCCATACGTTCTTTTGCAACACCGCAACTGTTGGCAGGGGGTACAATCACATCCTCGCCGGGTTTCCAGTCGGCAGGTAATGCCACGCCATGTTTATCAGCAGTCTGTAAACCAATGATTACACGTTTCAGTTCATCGAAATTTCTTCCCAGAGATAGGGGGTAATAAATCATTGCACGGATAATTCCGGCAGGGTCAATGAAGAAAACTGCTCTCACGGCTTTGGTGCTGCTTTCATTTGGCTGAATCATTCCATAGAGTTTTGCAACATCCATAGTAATGTCTTCAATCAATGGAAACTTCACTTCCATGTTTTTCATACCTCTGAATTCAATTTTTTCTTTAATTGTTCTGAGCCATGCTATGTGGCTGTACAGTCCATCAACACTCAGGCCAACTAATTGTGTATTGAGTTTTGCAAATTCACTTTCAAGGCTTGCAAACGTCATGAACTCTGATGTACAAACGGGGGTAAAATCGGCCGGGTGACTGAACAAAATAATCCATTTGCCTTTATAATCATCCGGGAAATGGATATTGCCTTGTGTAGTAACAGCTTTAAAAGAGGGCGCTGCATCTCCTATTCTTGGCATGCTTATATGGTTGCTGCCGTTAACTTCTGGTGTCATAATATTGTTTTTTAATCAACATTAAATGTAGCAGCAAACAGAAGCCGGTAAACAGGAGCGCAGTCAGCAATTATGCTGATTGTAGTTTCATTTTTCTTTACTGAAATGAAATTACTGTTTGGATGAAAGGATAAAACTGAGAAAAGCTTCCATTGCATGGTTCAGTTCATCAGCCGCTTCCAGCATGCCCATGTGTGCAATGCCCGAAACAATGTTTGCACTGCAAATGGAAGGCATGGCTGTTTGTGTAATTGCATCGGCCGGGTTTACTGCTTTGTCTTCTTCGCCAATAAAAAAGAAAACGGGAACTGTTGCCGATTTGAGAACCGTAGTTTTGTCGGGCCGGGCAATCATTGCTTCGTAATAAGCAGTCAATGCTTCTTTGCTGAATTGCTTGCCTTGTTCAATCAGATCATCAACAGTTTCTTTATGTTCTGTTTTAAATTTCTCTGAAAAGAGATTAGGAATCGTTGCTTTTACAAATTCAAAAGCAGAATGTTCTTTTATAAAATCAATTGATTTTTTCCGTGCTTCTTTTTTTTCTTCACTGTCCGCAAATGCAGTTGAATGAACGAGGCCGAAAGATTTTAATACATCAACATATTTTTCTGCAAATGCAAGTGTAATATAGCCGCCCATTGAATGACCAAACATGATGCATTGGCTGATGTTTTCTGCATCAAGTATTTGTTTAACATCATCAGCCATTGATTCAATACTGAGCGAATGAGTGTTTAAAGTTGATTGGCCACTTCCACGCAGATCAGGAATGATTAATTGAAAACCTGTTTGCAAGTAATTGATCTGATTTTTCCAGATGCGGCCGTCTTCGCCAAAACCATGAATCAGCACAACAGGAAAACCGGAGCCATATAGATGATAAGCAAGCTGACTGTTTCCTGTTTGAATGATTTTTTGCATATTCAATAGTTATTTTTTCTTTTTAATGATCTTGACATATAGAGCCAGCAGTAATAAAGCTGCAGCAAAGAGTAATGCAATCTTACTGATGACATCGCCATGTTTTACATAAAATGTTTTTCTGTCATCAACCGGCACATTCATTTTTATTGCAGCTTCTGTCCACCATGGTTGTTCCTGCATAGCATTCCCGTTTGGATCAATAAAACAACTGATGCCTGTGTTTGCGCTGCGCAGCACCCATTTTCTTGATTCAATTGCACGGAGCTTTGCATACAGTTCGTGTTGTTTATGACCGGGTGTGTTGCCCCACCATCCATCGTTTGTAATAACTGCAAGCATGTTGGCACCATTCGCAAAAAATTTACTCATGTATTCGCCATAAATACTTTCATAACAAATGGCAGGAGCAATGATGTAGCCGTTTCTTGTTTTTAACGGAGTACGTTCTTCCTGACGTGCATAACCACCTGCGGTGCCGCCAAATTTTTCAAATATGGGTCCAAGAAACAATAAAAACTTCGGCAACGTTTCCACGCCGGGCACAAGCATTGATTTGTGATAGAAAGCATAAGCGCCGCTGCTGTCGAGAAGAATACTTCCGTTATACACTTCGTAAAAATTAGTTGTGCCATCAATTGCTTTTGCATAAATGGAAACCTTTTGATTAAACACACGATAACTTTCAATACCTGTAAACAGGTTTACTTTTGGATGACGACGTAAAAAGTCAAACAATGGATTCAGGAAGAAATTTTGTTTTAATCCTGCTTCATCAAATCCGTTGGGAGAATACAATGCAGTCTCCGGCCAAACCAGCAACGTTGTGTTACTGTCAATAGCTGATTCACTTAAACGGATAAGTTTCTGCAACTGCATTTCAAATGTTCCTGTTTCCAGTTTTTCATAAGGATCAATATTTGGCTGAACAACAACAATGTTTGATGTTTGAGATTTTAGATTTGAGATTTGGGGCTTACTGCTTGAAATAAAGATCGAAATTACAAAGGGTAGAATGAGTGCAGCAACTGCCACTATTAATTTCCACCATTGAGCTTTTAATTTTTCAGGAGTTGTAATAGTGATATTAAACAGCAAAACATTCACCAGCAATATCCATAAACTTCCACCACTTGTTCCCGTAAATTCATACCATTGAATCCAGTTGGTTCTTGATGCAAAAATGTTTCCCAGTGTTAACCATGGCCAGCTTAATCCCCAATCGTGCAGATGAATATATTCAAATGAAAGCCAGAAAATAATGAGTGACGTATAACCAACCAGTTTATTAAACCTTTTGTTCATGTACCTGAATCCCATCCAGGGTATGCTCATGAGCACACTGTTTACAACAATGGCAAGCAAAGCACCAATCATGGTTGAATTCCAAATCCACCAGGTGGTAGTTACATTCCAGGTAAACATGGCAAGGTAAATAAGCCCGAAGAATTTTAACCGGCTAAACTGCATTTGTTCAATCATCATCAACGGAATAAATGCAATGAAAACAGTAACGGTAATATTTGTAACAGGCCATGCAAGAAAAAGCAATAAGCCCGATAAAACAGAAAGCAGGAGAGGTTGATACTTTTTCAAATACTTGTTTTTGTAAAAATAAGAATGCCGGACAGATATATCCGGCATTGCTTCGTTTAAATTCTTTTTAATATTATCTCGAATAGTTCGGACTTTCTTTTGTAATAATCACATCATGCGGATGGCTTTCTTTCATGCCTGCATTTGTAATCACAACAAATTTTGCATCCTGCAGTTCTTTGATTGATTTAGCACCACAATAACCCATACCTGCTTTTAACCCGCCTGTATATTGGTGTACAATTTCACTTACATTGCCTTTAAATGGTACCCGTCCTTCAATTCCTTCTGGTACTAATTTTTTAATGCCGTCTTCTACATCCTGAAAATAGCGGTCGCTGCTGCCTTTCTGCATAGCGCCAATTGATCCCATGCCACGGTATTGCTTGAATTTTCTGCCTTCATAAATAATGGTTTCACCAGGGCTTTCTTCAGTGCCTGCAAACACACTACCCATCATTACACTTGAAGCGCCTGCTGCCAATGCTTTTACCATATCTCCGGTATATCTTATTCCGCCATCAGCAATAACAGGAATACCTTTCGACTTTAATGCAAATGCGGCTTCCATTACCGCCGTGAGTTGTGGTACTCCTATACCTGCAACAATACGTGTAGTGCAAATTGATCCGGGGCCAATACCAATCTTCACTGCATCTGCACCGGCATCGGCTAATGCCTTAGCAGCGGTGCCCGTACCTGCATTACCTGCAATAACCTGTAATTTTTTGAAATTCTTTTTCAAGCCTTTCAGGGCATCTATTACGCCTTTGCTGTGACCATGAGCGCTGTCAAGGCTAACCACATCAACGCCTACATGCTGAAGAGCTTCGGCACGTTCGTACAAATCGTACGTAATTCCTAAAGCTGCACCAACAAGTAAACGTCCAAACTCATCTTTTACTGCATTCGGATGGCTTTGCAGTTGCAGCAGATCACGATAAGTAATAAGGCCGATAAGAGTTCCATCTTTTTTAATTACCGGCAGTTTTTCAATTTTGTGTCTGCTGAGAATTGTTTTCGCTTTTTTAAGGTCGGTACCTTCAGGTGCAGTAACAAGATTTTCGGCAGTCATTACTTCACTTACCTTTCGCTTTTTGTTTGTTTCAAAACGAAGGTCACGGTTGGTTAAAATACCAACAAGTTTTTTATTCTGGTCAACAATGGGAATACCGCCGATTTTATTTTCTTTCATCAGCAAAAGAGCATCTCCGATTGTTGCATCTTTATGTAATGTTATCGGGTCGATAATAAGGCCACTTTCACTTCTTTTTACTTTGCGAACCTGTGCTGCCTGGTCTTCAATACTCATGTTTTTATGCAGAATGCCGATACCGCCTTCACGGGAAAGTGCTATTGCAAGACCAGCTTCGGTAACCGTATCCATTGCTGCCGAAAGCATGGGAATATTTAACTGGATTGATTTGGTGAGATGGGTGCTGATGTTGGTTTCTCTTGGTAACACCTCGCTGTATGCGGGCATAAGAAGAACATCATCAAACGTTAAACCTTCACCGAAAAATTTGTTGAGAACAGCTTTGCTGAAAGTGGAGTTATTTCTTGTTGCCATGTGCAAAGATAAAGGAATGAGCTATTTGCTTCCAAATCGGGCTGCGGGGAAATATCATATACCCGAAATAGTGAATAAAAAAGCCCACTTATTGGGTATTGATAGTGTAAAATGGTAGCTATAGGTTTGCAGCCTTAATCATCATCATTAACTATTAAACCTTTTACATGAAAAAGTTTTTCTTAGGCATCACTTTGGTTTTTTCAATTACTTTTCTTTTATCTGCGCCTGTAAAGGCGACACTGGTCCTGTTGGTCCGCAAGGCGCTACAGGAGCAACAGGAGCAACGGGGGCAACAGGTGCTCAAGGCCCTGCTGGAACCCCTGCCCAGGTTATTTATTCCGCATGGGTAACCGGTCCTTATGCTTCTCGTGATACTACGATTGATGCTACATGCGTTAAATTAAGACATATTGATGCTCCATCATTATCAAATACCATATTAACACAAGGAACAATTATTGTGTATTTCCGTTATACCTCAAGTAGTTCATATAAACTTCCTTATGTTTCAGAAGCAGGTGGCACTACAAGCCAGATCAATTGCATTTTTGCACTTCAGAAAATATTTGTTTACAGGCATACCTTTGGTTCATGCCGTTTTACATCGGCTGATCCCGGAACTCAACCGGTAATGATTAATCTGCCACAGACTCTTGAATATCGCTACATACTTATTCCAGGCTTAGTTTCCGGGGGAAGGTTTACTTCAGGTGCCGCCGCAGGCTACACAGTAGATCAGTTAAAGGCAATGAGTTATGAAGATGTTCGTACACTCTTCAATATTCCTGAAAACGGATCAAGAGAAAAATAAAACGGGTCGCTTTTTATAAAGCAGGGGCTGCCTTTTGGCGGCCCTTTATATTAATGAATATAGTTTCCCCGGTAAACTCTGTACTACGCCCTGCAACTCAAGTGAAAGTAAAGCCGCTGCGACAGCACTGCTGCTGATGGAGCATTGCAGGTTGATTTCATCAATATGAAAACTGTCTTTCGATTTCAGCAGTTGGTAAATTATTTTTTCATCTTCTGTTAATTCAATAAATAATTCCCGCTGTTTGGGTTTGTTGTCTTTTCCTTTTGTTTGCCAGCCCATCTGTTCAATTACATCTTCACCATTTGTGATTAATACAGCTTTGTTACTTTGAATAAGATAATTGCAGCCTTCACTTTTTGAATCGGTTATTTTGCCCGGCACAGCAAACACATCCCTGTTGTAATTGTTGGCAAGATTGGCGGTGATCATGCTGCCACCTTTTTTTCCTGTTTCTATTACAACTGTTGCATCGCACATGCCTGCAACAATCCTGTTACGGGTGGGGAAATTATGTTTATCTGGTTTAGTTTCTTTTCGGAATTCTGTAAGCACACCACCATTTCCTGCAACCATTTCCTTTGCAAGCGATTTATGTTGCGATGGATAAATGGTATCTAATCCATGTGCAAGCACAGCAACTGTTGGCAACTGGTGTTTTACTGCGTATTTATGTGCTATTGCATCAATACCATACGCAAGTCCGCTTACGATTAATGGTGAAAGTGCTGCAAGATCATCCAGAATTTTTTCAGTCATCATCTTTCCATAATCCGAATTATTTCTTGTACCGATAATGGAAATAATCTTTGAAGCATTCAGATCAGCAGTTCCCCTGTAGAAGAGAACCGTTGGGGGATCGTAACAATGCAGTAAACGATGCGGATAATTTTTATCAGTAATGTAAAGCGGAGTGATTTTGTATTGCTCAATAAATTTCAGTTCATCTTCATTATCGCTGAATGAAGCAAATTGTTTAATACTGTTTGCCCTTACTTCACCAATACCTTCAATTTTTTCAAGAGAAGATTTGCGTGCTTTGAATATTTCTTCAGCAGAGGAAAAATGTTCTGCAAGAATTTTTGCATGTACCTTTCCTATATTAGGCACCTGTGTTAATGCAAGCTGATAGATCAGGTCGGTGTTCATGTGTTCAAAATACATTATTTGCTTAACACCTTCAACTCTGTTCGCCTGTTTTTTGCACGCCCTTCTTCCGTTTTGTTATCGGCAACAGGTTTTGTTTCACCAAATCCTTTTGAACTTAACCTTACTGCAGGAATTCCTTTGTAGAGTAAATAATTGATGACAGATTTAGCCCTGTCAACCGACAGTTTGAGGTTGTCGGCGGGTTTACCCACATTATCGGTATGCCCGCTGATTTCGATCTGAACAGTTGGGTTCTCTTTCATCAGTTGAACTACCTTGTCGAGTTCAATCATTGATTCAGGTTTCAGTACAGATTGTTTACTGTCGAAGAAAATATTTTTAAGTACAATGCTTGCATTTACTTCAATGGGTATTAACGGAATGTTGATGGTGAAGGGCGTATCAACCTTTTGTTCTTTCAGCAAAAAGTTTTCAGAATAAAACAAATAGCCTTTCCTGTTTACATTGAACACATAATTGTTGCCAACCGGTAAGGTAATGAGATAATTTCCTTCTTCATCGGTTTGCACTTTGCTGATGGTTTGTGTTGTTAACAAATCAATCAATTCAACTGAAGATGGTAAGCCGGCTTTTGTTTTAATGTCGAACACATTTCCTTTAACCCATAAAGTTTTATTGGGTCTGTCGGTTTCCGGCAATTCAAACGTGTAAATATCAAGCCCACCACGACTATCTGCGCCATCGCTGGAGTAATAAGCTGTTTTACCATCGCTGGCAATGGTTAACGATCCTTCATCATCAATTGTATTAACAGGGTAGCCAAGATTTTCAGGTTTGCCCCAACTTCCATCTGCCTGTTTTTTTACAAAGAATAAATCGTTGGCTCCATAACCGGGCAATCCATTGCTGGTAAAATAAAGTGTTTGATTATCGGCATGTATAAACGGACAGCTTTCATCTGCACTCGTATTAATATCCGGCCCTAAATTTTGCGGTGCTCCCCATTTACCGTTAGCTTGCAGGTAGCTCACATATAAATCACTTCCGCCATAGCCTGAAGGATCACGGGCTGCAAAATACAAGGCTCTTTTATCGGGTGATAAACTTGGCTGACTTTCCCAGAATTCTGTATTAATAACCCTGCCGATATTGATCCGTTCGCCCCATCCATTTTTTGTGAGATAAGAAACATACAGATCGCAACTGCCTTCACCATCGGGCATATTGCAACCGGTGAAGATGAGCATTTTTCCATCCTGCGAAATGGTTTGTGCACCTTCATTTTCAGCGGTATTAAGATTTCCTGGCAATGGCTCTGCTTTGCTCCATACACCGTTTTTCTTTTCGCTTACATAAAAATCTTCCTGTCCAACTCGCCTTGTAAATACCAATGTGTTTCCATCGATAGTTGTGGTTGGAAAATATTCAAGCAGTTTGGTATTGATACTGTCACCCAGATTCTGTGGCGTAAAAACATAATCTTTTTGCGGATGCCTAATGGAATAGTTAATTGCAAATTCATAACAACGTTTACGGTAGTTAGCCGATTTTGCTAAACGTTCGTTGAGGTTTGGTCTTTGCAGGTATTGAATAATGGCATGTAATGCATTTTCAAATTCACCATTTCCTGCAAGCGCAATGGAGTAAGGAAGAAGAAATGTATTGAAATAAACTGAATCGAGACTTTTGGCTGTATTATACCATTCAACTGAAGGTTTGTATTTTTTTTGTTCGGAATAGATGCCTGCTTTGCTGAGATATGCATCAACAAATTTTTTATCGGCTGCAATGCATTCATCAATCAGTTGAATTGCTTTGTCATAGTTTTTCATTCTTGCTTCATTCAATGCATCCGCATATTTGTAGCCGATTTTTACATTTACTTTACCCGGGTCATACCACTGGGCATTTGCTGTAAAACTGATGAAAAAACTAATATAGAGTAATAATCTGTTCAACGTTTTTCTTTTTATAAAGATAACAACGAAAACAAGCGAAAGATGTTGTAATAGGAAAGGCAAAAGTTAAAGAGCAAAAGGTAGCCGGATCGTTCGACTGCAGTACAATCAGGGTTAAATTTTGATTTTTGTTTTTTTACTTTTTACGGAACGTTGATGTATTTGTGAATCTGCAAACTCAGTTCCCATTTGGGATTTGCTTTTATGTAATCGATAATTATTGGAGTTACCTGTTGGGCTTTGTCCCACTCTGGCTGAAGGAATAATTTGCATTGCGGCGATGTTTGTGCTGCATATTGTTCGGCCCAATCAAAATCAGTTTTGTTGAAGATGACAACCTTCAGCTCACTGGCTTTTGAAAGAATCTCCGGCAACGGAGCTTTGAACTTTTTGGGCGAAAGACAGATCCAGTCCCAATCGCCACTCAGTTGGCTTGATCCTGAAGTTTCAATATTGGTTTGAAAACCGGCTGCATGAAGGGCTTTGGTTAACGCAGTTAAATTGTGTAATAACGGTTCACCGCCTGTGATAACAGCAAGACTGGTTCCAGGTTTCAGGTTACTGGTTACGGGTTGTTTTGTGCCTGCAACTTGCAACTGGTAACCTGTAACATCTTTCACCGCTTTTTCAACGATTTCATCAATACTGAACTTTGGATGTTTATCCGCATCCCAGCTTTCTTTTACATCACACCAAACACAACCAACATCACAACCACCTAAACGGATAAAGTAAGCAGCTTTACCCTGGTAATAACCTTCGCCCTGCAAGGTGTAAAACGATTCCATTACAGGAAGAAGCTGTTGCGTTGAAATTGATTGGTCAGTCATTGAAAAGTAAAACGGTTATTGGATGTGTTATTTGTTTTCTTTCTGCATGTAAGCATTGTATGTATTCATCAGCAAACCTGCAATGGTCATGAGTCCAACACCACCAGGAACAGGGGTGATGTAACTGCTCTTTGGAGCAACTTCATCAAACTTAACATCACCTTTTAAAGCAAAGCCGCTTTTCTTTGTTGCATCAGGAACTCTTGTAATACCAACATCAATAATCACCGCACCTTCTTTCACCATATCGGCAGTTAAAAATTCAGGTTTACCTAAGGCCGCAACAATAATATCGCCCTGCAGACAGATTTCTTTCAGGTTGGTAGTTGCAGAATGGCAGGTGGTAACTGTACAGTTGCCGGGATACGCTTTGCGGCTTAATAAAATACTCATGGGTGTGCCAACAATATGACTGCGACCAATTACCACCGCATGTTTACCACTTGTTGGTATTTTATAATGCTCCAGCATCAGTAAAATACCGTAAGGAGTGGCAGGGATGAATGTTGGAGTTCCGCTAACCATGTTACCCACACTCACCGGGTGAAAACCATCCACATCTTTTGCCGGATTGATTTTATTAATCACCTTATCGTCACTGATATGTTTGGGTAGGGGAAGCTGAACAAGAATACCATCAATATTGTCATCGTTGTTAAGCAGTTCAATTTCATTCAGCAATTCTTCTTCGCTGATTGTATCAGGAAAACGTTTTAATGTTGATTCAAAACCAATTTCAGCACAGTTTTTTGCTTTTGATGCCACGTATGTTTCGCTTGCACCATCCGTTCCAACAAGAATTGCAGCAAGGTGTGGTGGCCGATTGCCTTTTGCTGTTAATGAGGCTGTTTTTGCTTTCAGTTCATCTTTTATGGCTTGGGCTGCCAGTTTACCATCAAGTAATTGCATGCTGCAAAAATAATACAACCATGACGTTTTAGATGATGTGGAAAAAAATTAAAAGCGGAGTTGCATAAAGTGGTTGAAAATATTATTTTTCAGTCTAAAACTAATCTGTTTGAAGAAATATCTGTTCTTGTGCTATACCTGTTTCGCCTGCATAACCTATGCACAAACTGTACGGCAGCCTTTGATCGGCAACTATCTGGGATTAGGTGCTTACAGCTCAGGGCGTTCCGATGCTTTTTCCTTTATCGTTAATCCCGCTGCATTGGCAAAAACAAAAAACAGCGCAGGTGTTTACAGCGAAAGAAGATTTTTGCTTAACGCATTCAGCCAGTACACTGCTGCGGCAGCTTTTCAAACCAATTCGGGAGCTTTCGGTTTGCAAGCCGATTATTTTGGCTACAGTAATTATAACGAATCACAATTGTCGCTGGCTTATGCTTTACCGCTTGGGTCAAAAGTAGATGCAGGCGTAAAATTCAATTATTATAATCTGCGGATTCCTGCTTATCAATCATCTTCAACTTTTTATTTTGAAGCTGGTGTTCTCATGCACCTTAGTGAAAAACTTCATGCAGGGTTCAGTGTTTATAATCCCGTAGGAGGGAATCTGGATAAGGCAAAAAATGAAAAAATTGCATTCGTTTACAGAGGTGGGTTGGGTTATGAAGTATCGGATAAATTTTTTCTGACAGCAGAAATTATCAAGGAGGAAAATAAAAATGTGGGTGTAAATGCTGCATTTCAATATGCATTGGTTAAACAATTGTTTTTGAGAGCTGGAATAAACACAGTAACAGCTCAACCTTTTGCCGGGGTTGGGTTAAAGTTTGGTCAGTTCAGGATTGATGTGGCTACAGTTTATCATCAGCAACTGGGCATATCGCCGTCTGTTATGTTGTTATTTGATTTCAGTAAAAAACAGGAACCGTCAGAGGAATGAAATTTTTACTGACGATACTGTTTTTTGTGGTTGCAATGAATAACGTCAATGCACAGGAAGTTCCTGCAACGGAACAACAGATAGAAAATATTACAGAAATCAATGAAAGCGAAACTGAAGATGATTCTTACTTACAGGAGTTGCAGTATTATGTCAGGCATAAACTGAATCTAAATGAAGCGGGAGAGGAGGAGTTGAAAGAATTTTCTTTTTTATCTCCGTTGCAGATAGCAAGTTTTATTCAGTATAGAAAATTGTTTGGCAGATTGGTAAACCTGTATGAGTTGCAAGCTGTTCCTTTATGGGATATTGTAACCATTCAGAAAATTCTTCCTTATGTTTTTGCTGGCCCATCGTTAAAAATTCATCAGGAATTTGGTAAACGCCTTTCGCTTGGCGAACATTCCATTTTATCAAGGATGGTTTATGTTCCTGAAATATCAGAAGGATTTTTACGAAAAAATGATTCGACGGCTTCTGGTTTTTATCCCGGCGGAAGAGAACGCCTTCTGTTCAGGTATAAATATGCTTATACTAACCAGCTTCAATATGGAATAACAGCAGAAAATGACCCGGGCGAACAGTTGTTTAAAGGCGCTCAGAAGTATGGTTTTGATTTTTATTCTGCTCATTTTTTTGTGCGGAATCTGGGAATTATAAAGAACCTTGTCGTTGGCGATTTTACAGTAAATATGGGTCAGGGATTGATTCAGTGGCAGTCACTTGCATTTAAGAAAAGCGCCGATGTGCTGAATGTTAAACGGCAGGCAGCAATACTGCGTCCTTATAATTCAACCGGGGAATATTTTTTTAACCGTGGCACCGGGATTACGTTGGAAAAGGGGAAATTTCAGTTGACGGGTTATGCTTCATTCAGGAAAGTGAGTGGGAATATGATAGCCGATACATTGCAGGGTGATGATTATTTTTCTTCACTGCAAACATCAGGGTTGCACCGTACAGCAAGTGAACTGGCTGACAGGAACAAGGTTCAGATGAATTCATTTGGAGGAAATTTTAGTTACAATAAAAATAATCTGCATCTTGGATTAAATGCTATTCATTTCAACTTCAATCATCTATTTAACAAGGACGATCAACCTTACAATTATTTTGCCTTTAACGGGAGAAAATCAACCAATTTCGGTTTCGATTGGGGATATACATATAAAAACCTGCATTGGTTTGGGGAAGCAGCTAATCACAATCAGAAATATAATGGAGTAATAAGTGGTTTACTGCTGAGTGTTGACCCAAAAGTTGATCTGTCGTTTGTTTACAGGAATATTCAACCCGGCTATCAATCTGTTTTCGGAAACGCATTTACTGAAGGAAGTTATCCGGTAAATGAAAAGGGATTGTTTGCTGGCATTTCTGTTAAACCATTATCAAAATGGGATGTAACAGGTTATGCAGATATTTACCGTTTCCCATTCCTGAAATACAGAGTTGATGCTCCTTCAAATGGGAAAGACTTTTTACTACAGGTTACTTATCATCCTAATAAGCAGATTGAAATTTATTCCTGTTTCCGAACCGAAACCAAAGCGTTGAATTATACAAATGATGGGCAAACTGAAACCTCTGCTGTAAATCCTGTAAAGCGGTCCAACTGGCGAACCCAGATTCATTATAAAGTGAGCCCTGCAATCACGCTCCGCCAAAGAATGGAGGCAATGTGGTACAATGACAATGTACATGAAATAAGCCGTGGATTTCTGGCGTATTTTGATTTTTTTTATAAACCATTACTTAGTCGGGTTACAGCAAATCTCAGGCTGCAATACTTTGAAACAGATGATTACAACAGTCGTATTTATGCCTATGAAAGCGATTTGCTGTACAGTTACACAATACCGGCCTTTTACGATAAAGGAGTACGCTATTACGCTAACCTAAACTATGATATTTTAAAAAAAATTACAGTTTGGGTACGCTGGGCACAAACTGTTTATACTAACCGTAATACTATTGGATCAGCACTTGACTTAATAAACGGCAGGAAGCGTTCTGAAATAAAGTTTCAGATTATTTTCAAATTATAATTCCCATAAAAGCAGCACTTTAAGTTAGAGTATTGTCATTTTAGTTAGTCTGGAAAAATTTAACATTTGATTGTATAATTCTTTTTAGGCTTATATTTGGAGGCATTTTTTTAATTAAATCACTAAACATGAGAAAAAAAATTTCGACGCTAATTGCGTTTGTTTTTTTGTCTATGGTTGTTTTTAGTCAATCTATGACAATTAAAGGAGTGGTGCTTGACGAAAATGGCACACCAGTTCCGTTTGCAAGTGTTAAAGTAAAAGGAGTTAAAAAAGGGGTTATTTCTGATGAGTATGGAGCTTTTACACTTAATGTAAGTGGCAGCAACGTGGTTTTAGAAGTTACGGCTGTTGGTTATTCCAGTAAATTTTTAGAAGCCAAAGACAATATGAAAATTGTACTTGAAGCTGAAGCCAAATCAATAACAACTGTAACTGTAACTGCATTAGGTTTTAAAAAGGCAAAGGACAATTCAACCTTTAGTAACTCTACTGTAAAAGGCGATGCCGTTCAAAGTTCTGGGGAAGCAAATTTGATTAATGGTTTGACAAGTAAGGCTCCCGGAATTCAGATTACAAGAACAACAGGGGATCCCGGCGCAGGAGCTTATATTCTGATTCGAGGACAAAGCACAATTACCGGGGGTACTCAGCCTTTAATAGTTGTTGATGGTGTGCCAGTGAGTAATTCAACATTAGGCTCTTCAACAGATGGCGTAGCTCAGCAATCTCGTTTAAATGATATTAATCCAAATGATATAGAGAGTTATGAAATTTTGAAAGGAGCCGCTGCCGCCGCATTATATGGTTCAAGAGCTTCAAATGGTGTAATTATGATTACTACCAAAAAAGGGAAGAATTCAGGTGGAAAAGTGAATATTTCTTTTCAATCTACCTATTCTGCTGATGTTTTAAATAAATCAGTACCTCTTCAGACTAATTACAGTCAGGGGTCTAATGGCAGATTTGCTTTTAATGGGTCAAGGTCATGGGGGGATAAAATTTCTGATCGTGCAGGTGGTGCAGATGCTCAAAGTGGATCAGCATATTTGCTTTTGCCAGATGGTACTAAAAGATATGCAGTAGCAAACGGAACTGCTGCAAATCCTCATGGGGGAAAAAATAGTAAAGACGTATATGACCACAGCAAGGATTTGTTTGAAAATGGTTTTTTCTGGGATAACAGTTTGAGTTTTTCCGGGGGTGATGATAAAGGTAACTTCTATCTTAGTCTCGGTAACTTAGATCAAAAAGGTATCCTTAAGGCTGGTAGCGATTACACACGAAGAACAATTCGTTTTAATTCTGAAAAGAAATGGGGGGCCTTAAAGATTAATGCCGGACTTGGATACACATTTACGAAATCAAACCGTGTACAACAGGGCTCAAATTTAAATGGTATTTTTCTTGGAGGATTGAGAACAACTCCTGATTTTAATAATGAAATTTTCGAAGGTACTTATGTAAATTCCGCTGGAGCAAAATTCCTGAACAGGCAGGTGTCATATCGAAATGGCATTGGAGCTGCAACAACTTCAGGATATGATAATCCTTTTTGGGTGATAAACAGAGTCACTAGCAAAGCAAATGTGCATCGTTTTATACCAACAATGGAATTGAACTTAAAACTTACTGATTGGTTGAGTGTTGTTGATAGAGTTGGATTAGATTATTATACAGATAGCAGAATTGACAATTTCCCAGTACTTGCTTCTGGATCGGCTAATGGTGGGCAGTTGACCGAGCAAACGATAAGTGAGATGTCTTTTAACAATGATGTTATGTTAAGAGCGCAATCTAAAACTATCAATGACTGGGATATCTCTGGTACTTTGGGGTTCAATTATAATAATAGAAATTTCGAAAATATTGGTGCAACTGCTCAGGGATTTATTCTTCCAGGTGCTCCATTTGATTTGAGTAATTCTGCAGCAGACAGACGTAATCCTTTTAATTCACAATCAACTACCAGAGTTAATGGTTTATACCTGCAGGGAAGTATAGGATATAAAGAAATGCTCTTCCTTGATTTATCAGGAAGATATGAAGTGTATTCAACTTTAAAAGATCCTGCATTTTACCCATCAGCATCTTTAGCTTATGTTTTCCGTGGTGCAAATTATGACGGAGATAAAAGCATTTTGTCATTTGGAAAGCTCAGAGCATCTTTCGGTCAGGTTGGTGTTCCTGCTGCTGCTTATGCGTGGGATACTTATTTTGGTCCAGCTGCTGAATTTGAATCTTGGGGCCCTGCATTGGATGCTTCTTCTGCAACTTATGGAGGAGGGTATGCCAGGAGTAGTACAAAAGGAAATCCTGATATTAAACCTGAGATTAAGGGTGAATTTGAAGTGGGTACAGATTTACGTTTTTGGAATGACCGTATAAGCTTTGGTGCAACATATTACAATAATAAAACGAAGGATGCTATTCTTTCGGTTCAAGTACCATCTTCAACAGGATATGATAATAAATTAGATAATATCGGTACCATCCAGAATCGTGGTGTTGAACTTGAACTTGGATCTTCTTGGGTCAGGACCCGTGATTTAAAAATCAGTAGCACTGTAATGTTTGCAAAGAATGTTAATAAAGTAGTTGACATGGGCGAGACAAAATCTGTTTTTCTTGCAGGTTTTACCGGTTCTTCGTCTAGGGCTGTAGAAGGACATCCATTAGGTGCTCTTTGGGGTGTTGATTTTTTAAGAGATGATAAAGGTGCTTTGGTTCTTAATGCAAATGGATTTCCTCAACAGAATTCAGAAGAGGGTGTAATAGGAAATCCTAATCCTGACTGGACTGGTTCATTTAATACAACAATATCTTTTAAAGGATTTAACTTCTCTTTCCTGATTGATCACGTACAAGGTGGCGACGTTTGGAATGGTACAAAAGGTGCGCTATATACTTTTGGTACTCATAAAGATGTTGGTTATGAAGCAACAGCTCCTTCTGCATTAAAAACATATACAGGTTCTACAATTGCTGCTGGTACAAAATTTAGGGGTGCTGTTTATGATTTTGGAGCAGGCCCAGTTGCATTGACTGAAGCATGGTACACAGATTTAGGCGGTGGTTTCGGCCCTGTTGGTTCACAATTTGTTGAAGATGGTACGAGAACACGCTTACGTGAAGTGTCGTTGGGATATACAATTAAAGGAACAAGGTTTTCACAAAAGACTAAGCTTAATTCAGTTGAAATTTCCCTAACTGGAAGAAACTTAGCTCTTTGGACAAATTATACAGGTATTGATCCTGAAACAAATCTCACTGGACCATCGAATGGACGTGGTTTGGATTATTTTAATAATCCTAGTACTCGTTCTTATTTGTTTACAATAAAAATCAATTACTAATCTGAAAACTTTAGTACATGAAACGAATTAATATATTTATATACACACTATTAATAACCTTATCAATTTCTTCTTGTAAGAAGATTGTGGATGGGGTTAATGTTAGTCCTAATAGCCCCACAGATGCGCCTTCCGATTTATTATTAAATGGCGCTCAGGTATCAAGTATTGTTCTTTATGAAGGTGATTGGGCGAGACTTTCTGGTATGTGGAGCCAATCTTTTACTGGTGCTGATCGCCAGTACACAAGTCTAAACAATTATGTAACTACCTCGGGAGATTATGATAATACATGGAGTACTGCATACAGAGGAGTAATTGCGCCTTGTAAACTAATAATCGAAAAAGAGACTGTAACCAATAATAAATTGGTTATTGGTATTGCCCAGGTAATGATGGCACAAGCATTTGGTACTGTTGCGGATTTGTTTGGCGATGTTCCTTTCACTGAAGCAGGTGATCCGGTAACATATCCTGCTCCAAAATTTGATAAACAAAGTACAGTTTATGCAGGTATACAGACTTTGCTTGATAATGCAATTACCAATCTTTCTTCTGGAGTTGGCGTGAATCCCGGTTCAAAAGATATTTTTTATTCCGGTTCTGCATCAAAATGGATTAAAGCAGCTAATACTTTAAAGGCACGCTTTTATCTTCATACAAAAGAATATTCCAAAGCAATCACTGCATCTGCTTCAGGAATTAACAGTGCTTCGGATAATATGATGGCCAAGCATGGTACAGCTTACAATTCTGACTTTAACCTCTATTATTCCTTCTGTGTTTATGATAGAGATAGTTATATGGGGGCAGATGACGCAATTGCACCTAGGCTTCTTGACCCGGCTGCTGTTAAATATAGAGGAAACTCTAAAACAAATGAAGAAGCACGATTTAATTATCTGTATGCAAAAGATGGCTATATAGGGTATCATTCCACTTACGAGCTCAATATTCTTTGTGATTTTGATTGGGGTAGTGGTGCCGGTTTTGATGGCTTCTTTGGTGGTTCCACTTCTTTTCCCCTAGTAACTTTTGAAGAAAACAAACTAATACTCGCTGAAGCTTCTATTCGGAATTCAGACTTTCCAACGGCTCTTGCTGCTTTAAATGCTTTCAGAAGTTATATGAACGCAGGTGGCTATATTGGAGAAGGTTATGTAGCTTCATATGGTATTCAGTATGACCCTTACGTTGATGCTGATTTTGAGACTAATGGTATGGAAAATTTTGGGTTGGCAAAAAATGCAGCTTTATTAAATGAAATTATTGAAGAAAGATATGTAACCTTTGTTGGCCAACTTGAACAATTTAATGACGTTAGGAGAACGAAAAATGCAATTGGATTAATTCCAGTTACGGGTACTTCAATTCCTCAGCGGTTCTTGTATCCTCAATCTGAAATTAATACAAATGTTAGTACACCTAAGTTAGTTTCTTCTGATTTGTTTAAGGCAACAGAAGTAAATCAATAGTATTTCTTCTGGTAAACTTTATAAAAAAGGCTGTCAAAGACAGCCTTTTTTATTAGTTAACAATCCCCTAATTTTACCCACCAATTTGATAAAATCTTATGCCATCACTCGAAAACCGTCAGTTTATAGAAATCGAAAAGCCAGTTAAAGAATTGGTAGATCAGCTAAAGGAACTCCGCAAAATAGCGGAGAAAAGCGGTAAGATTGATTACTCGCCAATGCTTAATCAGATTGAGCAAAGTATTCTTGAAAAAAGGAAGGAGCTGACTCAAAACTTAACAAGCTGGCAAAGAGTGCAATTAAGCCGTCACCCCGACAGGCCTTATACATTTAAGTATATTGATAAAATGTGTACCAATTTTGTTGAAATACATGGCGACAGAGGTGTGCGAGATGATAAAGCTATGATTGGTGGTTTTGCACAGATTGATGGGGAAACAGTGATGATTATTGGCCAGCAAAAGGGGATTAATACAAAAATGCGCCAGTTGCGCAACTTTGGCATGGCTAATCCTGAGGGTTACAGAAAGGCTTTGAGGTTAATGAAACTGGCCGAAAAATTTAATAAGCCTGTTATTACACTTATTGATACTCCGGGAGCTTACCCAGGGCTTGAAGCAGAAGAAAGAGGACAGGGGGAAGCTATAGCAAAAAATATTTACGAAATGATCAGGTTAAAAGTGCCTGTTATTTGTGTTATTATTGGTGAAGGGGCAAGCGGTGGTGCTTTAGGCATTGGTGTTGGGGATAAGGTTCTGATGCTGGAAAATTCATGGTACACTGTAATTTCTCCTGAAAACTGCAGTGCCATTTTATGGCGTAGTTGGGAGAAAAAAGAAGTTGCAGCCGATCAGTTAAAACTGACTCCGGATCACATGTATAAATTTGGTCTGGTGGATGGAATTGTTCCTGAACCTGCTGGCGGAGCACATTGGGATTACGATGAAGCGGCACAGTTATTAAAAAAAGAACTATTACCAATACTGGCCGAACTAAAACAAATTGATCCTGAACAACGAATCAAACAAAGAATAGAACGTTACAGCAAAATGGGATTCTGGGACGAACTGTAAATAATTTTTCAAAATACAACAATTGATATGAGCTTAAGAGAGAAACTGAGAGGTACAGGTGTGGCACTGATTACTCCATTTAAAAAAAATATGGAGATTGATTTTGTAGCACTTGAACGTGTTATTAATTATGTAATTGCAAATGGTGCAGAATATGTTGTTACATTAGGTACCACAGGCGAAACTCCAACGTTAAGTAAAGAAGAAAAGATTGAACTGATTCTTTTTACATATCAGGTAGTTTCCGACAGGGTTCCTGTAGTGGTTGGTATTGGAGGGAATAATACTCTTACGTTAATTAAAGATCTTGAATCGTTTCCCTTACATAAAGCAACTGCTGTTCTCAGCGCAAGCCCTTATTACAGCAAACCATCACAGGAAGGTATTTATCAGCATTATAAAGCTTTGGCAGAAGTAACTCCTAAACCCATTATTCTTTATAATGTTCCCGGTAGAACCGGGAGAAATATGTCTGCATCGACAACTTTACGACTTGCAAAAGAATTTCCTGTTATTGCAGGAATAAAAGAGGCTAGTGGTGATATGGTGCAGTGTATGCAGATATTAAAAGATAAGCCGGCTGATTTTCTTGCTTTGAGTGGTGATGATAATCTTATTATGCCTCAGATTGCCTGTGGTATGGAAGGTGTAATTAGTGTTGCTGCTAACTGTTTACCCAAACAGTTTACAGAAATGATCCGACTTTCTTTGAAAGGTGATTTTTCTGCTGCAAAAAAACTAAACGATCAGTTGCTTGAAGCTTATGATTTGTTATTTACCGAAAACAACCCTGCAGGAGTGAAAGCATTTTTGGCCGAGATGGGATTAATAGAAAATTATCTCCGTTTGCCTCTTGTTCCTTTGTCTGCTGGTGTTCAGCAGGCAGTGCAGGCTTACCTGCATAAATACAAACTAGGATAATAGTTTATATTTTATACAAATGCCTGAAAGGGTAAATAGATTAAGTTCATTCTTACTGGTTGCAGTGTTCATATTCTGCCAATCAGCTAATGCACAGTTTACAGTAAAGTTTGAGATAAAAGCAAAACCGGCTAACTATCCTCAGGATAGTTTGTATGTTGCTGGTTCTTTTAACTCGTGGAATCCGGGGTTAAAATCTTCTGCTTTCAGACGGAATGATGCCGGTAATTGGGTTGCAGAAACAAAAGAAATTCCTCCCGGAATTATTGAATATAAAATAACAAGAGGCAATTGGGCTACTACAGAAGTGTCGGCAAAAGGTACAGCAATAAATAACCGATATTGTAATGTTATTTCCGATACATTAATTTCTCTTTCCATTGAAGCCTGGGCTGATGATTTCCCTGCACGACCACCGGTTTCAACAAGAAGTAAAAATGTATTTATAATTGATACAGCTTTTTTTATCCCTCAACTTAACAGGAAAAGACGAATATGGATTTATCTGCCCGAAGATTACGCCTTCACCAAAAAAAGCTACCCAGTACTTTATATGCACGATGGACAAAATTTGTTTGATGCGGTTACATCTTCATACGGTGAATGGGGAGTTGATGAAGTAATGGATTCCATTGCATCAAGAAAACAATTTATTATTGTTGGAATTGATCATGGCGGTGATAAGCGGCTGAATGAGTACAACCCTTATGACTCAAGGTTTGGTAAAGGAGAAGGCGATGCTTATGTTGATTTCCTGGTTAAAACATTGAAGCCTTTTATTGATTTGCGGTACAGGACGCAGTCAGAAAAAAAATCGACTATGATTGCCGGAAGTTCAATGGGTGGCTTAATATCCATGTACAGTGTGTTAAAGTATCCGGATGTTTTTGGAGGCGCAGGAATTTTTTCTCCTGCATTCTGGGTAGCACCTCAAATTTATCAGAAAGCAGATAGCTCAAAGAAAATTACTATTTCAGTTTATTTTGTATGTGGCGAACAGGAAAGTAATGAAATGGTTGCTGATATGAAGAAGATGTATATTAGTTTAAAGCAAAATGGTGTGGAGAAATTATTTTATAAGCAGGTGAAGGATGGTAAGCATAATGAGTTGTTCTGGCATAAAGAATTACCTGCATTTTTTCAGTGGATGTACAATAGTCAGATTAAATAAGTTACCCCTTCTAATGCAATTTCAGTTTGTGGAAATACTTCCTTTGCCTCTTCCTCAAAAATTTCAAGTTGTTCAAATTTGGCAGAGAAGTGGCCGATAATTAATTTCTTTACGTTAGATTTTAAAGCTATAGCTGCAGCCTGCTTGGAAGTTGAATGAAACCGTTCATACGCTTTCTCTGCAAATGCAGCAGTATAAGTTGTTTCATGGTAAATAAGGTCAATATCCTTAATTACAGCAGCAAGCGATTCGTCATATTTTGTATCGGCACAAAATGCGTAGCTTTTGGCTTTTGTATTTTCAGTAGTCAGCAGTTCATTTTTTATGACCAATCCATCTGGCGAAATATAATCTTCGCCTTGCTGAAGCTTGCCAAAGCTTGTTGAAGGGATATTGTGCTCCCTTATTTTTTCGGCTATAATCTTTCGTAAATTTTTCTTTTCCCTCACAATGAATCCCCAACATTCTATGCGGTGTTGTGTGGGGAAACATTCTACTGTATAATGTTTAGCATCAAGTAATAAACCGGCTTTTGTTATAGGATGAAATGTAAATTCAAAAGGGAAAGTTGTATTTGCAAAATCAAATTGCATTTCAATAATCTTAATCAGGTCTGCCGGGCCGTAAACATGCAGTGGCTGAATGCGGCCCAGTAAAGCGAAACTGTTTAATAATCCTACAAGCCCAAAGTAATGATCGCCATGAAGATGTGAAATAAATATATGATTGATCCTGCTTCTTCTTATACGGTAATTAAGAATTTGTATTTGAGTTCCCTCGCCGCAATCAAACATCATTAATTCATCTGAAGTTGTGATAATCTGAGAAGTGGGGTGTCGTCCAAAAGCAGGAATAGCAGAGTTGTTACCAAGTATTGTTACAGCGAGCATGAATCGGTTAATTATTTCTTCAAATTTAGTATTCAGATTGATATATATGTGAAATGTACGTTATTCTTCTTCATCAAAAAGTTCCCGTTCAATCTCTTCCATCTGCACAATATCCCATGCTTCACTTTCAGTAGGTGTAAAATTCATCAGATCAAGAAATTCTTTTTCATCGAGAAATTGTTCCACTTCTGGCGATATTTCGCAAATAACAAATGAACATTGTTGTTCGTAAAATTGTTCCTGAGAGGAGAGAAGACATGCAGCTACAGGCTCATCAACTGTTTTTACTTCCTGCATATTCAGAATAATGTTTTTTACTTCCTTTTTAAGAAAGGAAAGCAACAATTGGCTTAGTTCATCTGTCATATTTTCAGTGAGAACACTTTCTAAAGGTGTTAAAACCTGAAATTTTTCCTTGGTATCAATTTTGACGTTCATAGCTTTATTAACAGATAGTGTGTAATTTAAAGGAGAATACAGTCAAATTTATTCGTTATAATTGTAAAAACCGAATATCCAAAATATGGATCATAATTTTTCAACACAAGTAAAGGAAATCATTTCTTTTAGCAGAGAAGAGGCTTTGAGACTTGGTAATGATTTCATTGGCACTGAGCACCTTGTTTTAGGTATGATAAGAGAAGGTGAGAATACTGCCGTTAAAATACTTAAAAACCTTAACGTCGATTTATACGAATTGCGTAAAGAAATTGAGTTGGCGGTTAAAGATAAAACAGGTAAGAATATTGCCAATATTAATAGTTTGCCACTTACAAAGCAGGCAGAAAAGGTAATACGGGTAACGGTTCTTGAAGCTAAAGCTTTAAAGAGTCCTCAGGTTGAAACTGAGCATCTAATGCTTTCTATCTTAAAGAACAGGGAGAATATTGCCACACAGATTTTAAACCAGTTTGAAATTGATTACGACATCTTCAGAAATGAATTAGGTATGGTAAAATCAAGTGACCCTAATCCAAGGGCAGAATACGACGATCCGGGAGGCGAAGAAGAATTTGACGATGAAAAATCGAAGTACGCTCAGTCCCGCTCGAAGCAACAACCGGGTGCAAAAAGTAAAACACCTGTACTCGACAATTTTGGCAGAGATATCACAAGAATGGCAGAACTGGGATCTCTTGATCCGATTGTTGGCAGGGAAGAAGAAATTGAGCGTGTTTCACAAATTCTTTCCCGACGCAAAAAGAATAACCCTATTTTGATTGGCGAACCAGGTGTTGGAAAAACTGCAATTGTTGAAGGGCTCGCACTGCGTATTGTTCAGCGTAAGGTTTCCCGTGTTTTGTATGAAAAAAGAGTAGTCTCGCTCGATCTCGCAGCATTGGTTGCAGGCACTAAATACCGTGGCCAGTTTGAAGAGCGAATGAAAGCTATTATGAATGAACTGGAGAAAAACAGGGATGTAATTTTGTTTATTGATGAAATTCATACCATTGTTGGCGCTGGGGGAGCAAGTGGTTCGCTTGACGCTTCTAACATTTTCAAACCGGCTTTATCAAGAGGTGAGCTACAGTGTATTGGTGCATCAACTCTCGACGAATACAGGATGTATATTGAGAAAGATGGGGCTTTGGACCGTCGTTTCCAAAAAGTAATTGTTGATCCGCCAAGCATTGATGAAACTATTCAGATTCTGCATAACATCAAGCCTAAATATGAAGAGTTTCACAATGTGGCTTATGATGACGAAGCTATTGTAGCTTGTGTTAAACTCAGTGACAGGTATATGACTGATCGGCTGCTTCCAGACAAGGCTATTGATGTTCTTGATGAAGTAGGGGCAAGAGTTCACCTGAAAAATATCAACGTTCCCCAGGAAATTCTTGAGCTGGAGAAAAAGATTGAAGAAATAAAACAGGAAAAAAATAAAGTTGTAAAGAGCCAGCGTTTTGAAGAAGCAGCATCGCTTCGTGATACTGAAAAAAAGCTGGGTGAAGAACTGGATAAAGCTAAAACAAAGTGGGAAGAAGAAAGCAAACACAAGCGTTATCCAATTGATGAAGAAGCCATTGCTGAAGTAGTAAGTATGATGACAGGGATTCCGGTGAAACGGATGGTTCAGGCTGAAACAGAAAAACTCCGCCGCATGGCAGAGGATTTGCAGGGTGCTGTAATTGGTCAGGATGAAGCAATCGGCAAAGTTGTAAAAGCAATCCAAAGAAACAGGGTGGGGTTGAAAGATCCCAAAAAACCAATTGGAACTTTTATTTTCCTTGGGCCTACCGGTGTTGGTAAAACTGAGCTGGCTCGAGCATTAGCCCGGTATATGTTTGACAGTGAGGATGCTCTCATTCGTATTGATATGAGTGAATACATGGAGAAATTCACCGTCAGCCGTTTAATTGGCGCACCTCCCGGATATGTTGGTTACGAAGAAGGTGGCCAGTTAACAGAACGTGTTCGTCGTAAACCTTATTCGGTTGTATTGCTTGATGAAATTGAAAAAGCGCATCCGGATATTTACAATATTCTCCTTCAGGTTCTTGATGATGGGCAGCTAACAGATGGTTTAGGAAGAAAAGTTGATTTCAAGAATACACTAATCATCATGACTTCCAATATTGGTGTTCGGCAGTTGAAGGATTTTGGTGAAGGCGTTGGTTTTGCCACTGCAACCCGTATTCAGAATGCAGAGGATAATAGTAAAGCGGTAATAGAAAAGGCATTGAAGAAAACATTCTCTCCTGAATTTCTGAACAGGATTGATGATGTAATGATCTTTAACTCTCTTACTAAAGAAAATATCTTTAGAATCATTGATATTTTAATGAAAGGGGTAAGTGCCCGTTTGAGTAATCTGGGATTTAGTCTTGAATTAACTCCTGAAGCGAAAGAATTCATTTCTGATAAAGGTTATGATGTGCAGTTTGGAGCAAGGCCTTTACACAGGGCAATACAAAAGTATCTTGAAGACCCTTTGGCAGAAGAAATTCTCAGTATGACAATTAAAGAAGGAGATATACTGATTGCAGATCTGGATAAAGAAAATCAGCAAATAAAATTCTCTTTCAAAGAAAAATCTAAAAAATCAGCTAAGTCATCAGAAGCTTAGTTTTAAGTTTTCAAAGAGGCCGTTTTTTTTAACGGCCTCTTTTTTGTTTTTTTGCATCCTCATCTCTGTAAAATGAAAAAAATTATTATTGCTATTGATGGATGGTCAAGCTGTGGAAAAAGTACACTTGCAAAACAATTAGCAAAAGAATTAGGTTATACTTATATCGACAGTGGTGCAATGTACCGGGCAATCACTTTGTTTTTTTTGCGAAATAATATTAACTGGACAGATGAGGAAAAAGTTTTGGAAGCGTTGCAGAATATTAAATTGTCATTCAAAAACAATATTCAAACAGGTCAATCAGAAATCTATCTGAACGATGAGAATGTTGAGTCATATATAAGGGAACTATCTGTAGCACAAAAGGTAAGCGATGTATCAACCATAAAATCTGTTCGGGAATATGCAGTAAAAGAACAGCAGAAGATGGGCGTGGAAAAAGGAATTGTAATGGACGGGCGTGATATTGGTACAACAGTTTTTCCAGATGCTGAATTGAAAATTTTTATGGATGCAGACAATGAAGTGCGTGCAGAACGAAGATTTAAAGAAATGCAGGTTAAGAATCCTTCTGTAACAATTGACGAAGTAAGAGAAAATCTGGCAACCAGGGATTATATCGATTCTCACAGAGAAATAAGCCCTCTTAAAAAAGCGGATGATGCAATCACGATTGATAATACGAACCTGACACCGGACGAACAATTAAAAGTGGCTTTGCAATTTGTTGAACAAACGGTTGAAAGTGCTTAGGAAAAAAGTCAATTTTTTTTGCGAGTAAATTAAATGCGAGTGAGAAAGTTGCTCGATTGATTAAGAAAAATTAAATATGTAAAATACGGAGATTTTATTTTGAAAATATAAATACACCTTATATCTTCGCTACATCATCCTTATTATCCGTAAACCCCCCCCCTTAGTCCTTTATTCCTATTCTTCCAATACAATCCTTAAAGACTTAGCTTAATTTTTTCTGGTTAATACTGTCCATCTTCCTGTGATCAGCTAATTCAGGTAACTGAATCAGTAATCACTATATCCCAATTGATCAACTTTTTCAAAAGGTCCTTTGAATCGCCGTATTATTTTTTGTAACCTCTAAACCTTTTTTATGAAAAAGTTTTTACTCTTTGCTTTTGCATTTGTTATTTATTTATCTGCTGATGCCCAGCAGTATGAAGAATTTAATCTTGGTATTTTGCCTACTGGTTGGGATTTGGCTACAGGAATGCAAGTTAGTCCTTACAATAACCCAGACAATTCTTGTTCAGCAGACTATGGTCTTGAAACGCCTGGTGTTGGTGGTAACAATCCTGCAAGAATATTGACTTCAATTAACACTTACAGTTCTACTTATAATGCCGGGAAAATTGATGTTGGATTTACGATTTATATTTTTGATGCAAATTTGAAATGTAGTTCAATGAAAGCGTTGCCTTGTGCTACTTATGTTACTGTTTATTTAGTTGACCCTTCAGTAACAACAGCTACTGTACCATCTAATCCCGCATTAATCTTATATACAAGTCAGGTGCAGTTGGTAGCTGGTAATGCTGTAAATGTTCTTAATCTTACACCGTCATTTGCTAATGGCACTCGATACCGTGTATTATATGATTTCAGTGTTGCAGGCACTTGTAATCAAAATGGAACTAAATATATTATTGATAAGTTTTTAGTGCCAGGAACAAATGGTACACTTCCCGTAACATTGACATCATTTGATGCCGCTCAAAAAAGTGGTAAAGTTGTTCTTAACTGGGCTACAATTCTTGAGTTGAATAATGATGGCTTTGATGTTGAACGTAAAATTGGTAATGGTCAATATCAGAAAATTGGATTTGTAGATTCAAAAGCTCCAGGTGGAAATGGTGCTGCTTATTCTTATACTTTTGAAGATGCAGCTTCTCTTCCTAACGGACCAGTTTATTACCGCATTCGCCAGGTTGACTTTGATGGTCATTCAGTTTACAGCGAAATAAGATCAATCAGAATAGGAAATGGAACACTCACCTTAATGGTTTATCCTAACCCAAGCCGTGGCACAACTAACGTTGCAATTCCTTCAGGTATTGGAAGTGTAGATGTTTCGGTTGATGATGTAACTGGTAAAAGTGTTCAACGTTTCAGTAATCTTAATACAAGCAGCCTGCAATTATCAAACCTTAAGGCTGGAATGTATTTCATTCGTGTAAAGGTTAATTCAACAGGAGAAACAATCACTGAAAGATTAGCTGTTCAATAAATAAGTTTGTTATTATTAGACAGTAAATATACGGAGCTTTATAAAAAGCTCCGTATATTATATAAAAGGCTTTAAACAAATTGCAAAAAAATTGCTTTTTTAATATTTGTGATTTATTTTTAATATTGTTAGTCATCCCCCTCTAAAAACTGAAGTGAGATTGATGTTTTCCTGTCTTACAGGTTCGTTCCCTTTTGCTTAGAAATTTTATTAGATTTTTTGTGAGGGAAATAGGTTCTACTTTTTTAATAATGTTTATGTTTTAGTGGTAAGAAACTGAATTAATTTTTAAAATGCAAAAAAATTATACTAAATTCCTATATAATATTTTAAAAAATAACTAACGAATTTTTACATACTTTGTAAGGAAAAACCAGATAAAACCAAAGAAGGGCCCCTATTACAGGGGCTCTTAGTTTTAAGTGACATTATTTCAAAACAGTAGCTAAAGCTTATGTAATCATAATTATTCTTGGAATTAGGATTAATAATGTTCTTAATGAATCGGATTTGTGTTATCACGATCATCTTAATAAGCTCAGCCTTTTAAAAAAAATGTTTTTCTATCTCATCAAGCGTCTTATCAATAGTAAATAATGAACTGAATTTCCGTATCACAGATTCTACTAAAGAATCAGGGCAGGATGCTCCGCTGCTTATAAGAATTTTAACCGGGATTGATGCAGGTATGAAATCTTTAGTAAGATGCTCCTGCTTGTCATGAATATTGAAATGCACAATTTCTTTTTCGGAAAGAATGTTTTCTTCATTGTTAATAAAATAAACCGGCATCTTTTCCTCACAAAGTTCAACAAGATGTGTGGTGTTTGAACTATTATATCCGCCAACAATTACAGCAAAGTCTGCTTTTGTTTCAAGCATAGCAGAAACTGCGGTCTGGTTATCGTTAGTAGCGTAGCAAAGAGTGTCTTTTGTATCTGCAAATCGTTCGCCTATTGTTTCATTGTTGAGCTTATAATGCTGCATAACTAAGCTTTTCAGATATTCAGCAATAGCCTGCGTGTCTGTTGCCAGTTGCGTGGTTTGGTTCACTACTCCAAATCTTTGTAAGTCTTTTTCTATATCAAATCCTTTTGAATACATTCCCTTAAATTCATCATAGAACATAGCTGCTGCTTTTTCTCCTGTAATGTATTTGCCCAATTCAATAGTATCAGCCATATTGTTCACAATTACAGTTGGAGTTGTTGAACTGGCATGAGAAAAAGTAGCTCTTGTTTCTTCGTGCTTTGGTTTACCATGTATAACAATGGAATATCCGTTTGATGCTATCTGCTCACTTCTGTTCCATACTTTTTCAACAAATGGACAGGTTGTGTTATACTTTTCTGTTTTTATTCCTTTTTGCTTCAGCATTTGTTCAATTTCAAGTGTAGTGCCAAAAGCTGGAATAATTACAACGTCATCACCTGTAATTTCATCAAAAGGAATAACCTGTTTGCCATAAGTATCCTGTAAAAATAAAACGCCTCTTTCCTTCAGAGTTGTATTAACCTGTGGATTGTGAATCATTTCACTTAAAAGAAAAATCCGTTTTCCCTGTTTTTCTTCTATCGTTCTGAATGCAATTTCAATTGCATTTTCAACTCCGTAACAAAAGCCAAAGTGACGGGCAATGTAAAACTGAACAGGTCCAAGATCAATCATAGTTGGAGAGAAATCCTTTTTCAGTTTGTCGTCTTGCTTCCTTTTGTTCTTAATGGCAGTTATGAGTGAACTGCGGTAAATATTCGGGACTTGAAATTTCTTCATAAAAATTATAACAAATGCAAAGGTACATGGTTGAGAGAGGATGTTTTTAAAATTCGTGGTACAATTGCTTTTTGGTTCGTATCATTGAGCTTCAATTTAAACCGATATGTCAATAACTGATTTTGCACCTGCTGACTGGGCTCACTCAACCAATATTTATGAAGTTAATTTACGGCAATATACAGCCGAAGGAACTTTTGAAGCATTCTCAAAGCATCTGCCACGTTTAAAGGATATGGGAGTTGAAATAATCTGGTTTATGCCTGTAACTCCAATTTCACAAAAAAACAGGAAGGGATCGTTAGGCAGTTATTATGCCTGTTCAAGTTATGTAAAAACAAACCCTGAGTTTGGAACAATTGACGATTTTAAAACACTCGTTCAGCAAATACATGAACTTGGAATGAAAGTAATTATTGACTGGGTGGCCAATCATACAGGATGGGATCACGAATGGACTATTTCACATCCCGAATATTATACACAGGATAGTAATGGAAAATTTAAACCTCCTGTAGAAAGCTGGGAAGATGTCATTCATCTGAATTTTTACAACCCGGCATTGCGAAAAGCAATGATTGAAGCAATGAAATTCTGGATTACAGATTGTAATATTGATGGCTTCCGTTGCGATATGGCAATGCTTGTGCCCGTTGATTTCTGGTTTGAAGCAAGGACTGCATTAGAGGGTGAAAAAAAAATATTCTGGCTGGGGGAATTTGATCAGTGGAATGATGAAGCATTTGCACGGGTATTTGACGTAAGTTACACATGGCATTGGATGCATATTTCAGAAGAATTCAGTAAAGGAAGAAAGAAACTATTTGAGCTTGATCAGGTACTGAATGCCTACTGGCAAAAGAAACCGCATCAACACCTGCATGCTTTCTTTACTTCTAATCATGACGAGAATAGCTGGAACGGAACAGAATATGAAAAATATGGAAATCTTGCCATACCTCTTGCTGTTTTCAGTTGTATGTGGGATGGTGTACCACTGATTTACAGTGGGCAGGAGCTTCCAAATGATAAACGGTTGAGTTTTTTTGATAAGGATGAAATTGAGTGGAGCTCTGAAATAAAACTTCATACCTTATATAAAAAATTGTTGCAATTGCGAAAAGAGAACCCTGCGCTACTTGCAGCACACAGAGATGTAATTACGTGGCGTATTGCAACCGATCATCCGGATGAATTGTTTTGTTTTTTGCGTATGAATAAAGACAAAGCAGTGGTTGTTACTTTAAATTTTTCTGATAAACCTATCAATTTCCGGTTACATGATTTAAGGGTAAGGGGAGAGATGGAGGATGTATTTACTGGTGAAAAACATAAATCAACGGCTGAATTTAGTATTAAGCCATGGGGTTATCACATCATGTCAAAATAAAAAAAATCCCCTAGATTTTATCAGGGGATTTTTTTAATCATCTTATATTAACGCCTATGGTTCATTTCTTAAATCATTGATTGCATAAGTATAAACCCCTTCATACCCCGGATAAATGCCTTCCAGAATAATGCTGTTGCCCGAATTTTCAATAACATTTTTCAGATCATCCACCGACTTAATCGTTTTTCCTCCAGCACGAATGATGATGAATCCTTTTTTAATCACTGTCTGATCGGCAATAACACCATCCGATAAGTTTTTAATCACCACGCCACCATCAATGCCATATTCTTTTGCTTTCTTTGAATCGAGTGTTTCAAACTCGGCTCCAAGTTTATCTAATACTGAGGTTTTTACCAGATCAGTATTACCTGAACTATTCTTTAATGTAAGCTGGGCTGTGTTTTCTTTCCCATTTCGTACATAAGTAACGGTAACTTTTTGCCCTGGCCGATAACTTGCAACAGTGCCAGTTAATTCGGTCCATGTACTTACAGCTTTGTTATCAAGTTTAATAATTTTATCGCCTTTCTTAATACCCGCTTCCTGTGCTGCACTATTGTTCATTACTTCGCCTACAACAACACCATCACCTTCTTTAATTTGAGAATCGGTTCCTTCATCGCCATTTGCTTCAGGACGAATACCAAGGAATGCTCTTTGAACTGTACCGAATTTTATCAAATCGTCAACTACTTTCTTTACAATGTTTACGGGAATTGCGTAGGAATATCCGGCATAAGAACCCGTTGGAGATGCTATGGCAGAGTTGATACCAATTAATTCGCCTCTTGTATTCACCAATGCACCACCGCTGTTGCCCTGGTTCACTGCGGCATCTGTTTGAATAAAGCTTTCAACAACATTTGCATTTTGACCGGCTTTGCGTTGGTTAATACCAAGGAAACGGTATTTAGCACTTACAATACCTGCAGTAACAGTTGTTTCAAGCGATAAAGGATAACCAATTGCCAAAACCCACTGGCCAACTTTTACTTCATCTGAATTGCCGAAAACGAGATAAGGGAAATTGTTTCCATCAACTTTAACTACAGCAAGATCTGTATTTGGATCTGTTGCAACTACTTTTGCTTTGTACTGCTTTTTGTTATTGAGTGTTACTGTAACTTCATCTGCACCATCAACCACATGGTTGTTGGTAACTATATAACCATCGGCACTTACAAAAACACCGCTGCCGCTGGCCATTTGCGGAACATTTTGCCCACGCCCTCCAAAGAAATCATCAAAAAAATCATCACCAAACAAGTCGCCAAACGGACTTGTCCGTTTTTTCTGCTGGTTAGAAGTTTGTGTAGGGTTTGTTTTTGTTTTAATGTGAACTACTGCCGGAATGGATGCACTTGCAGCCGTTTCAAAATCAACCGGGCCGGGAGTACCACCACCATCAAATAAACCTGCATAATTGACAGGCAACTGAGCCTGACTTTGCGAAAGCGACTGAGAGTGGCTTGAAATTTTTGAGTACAGAAAAACACTTGTTAATGCGGTTACTGCACTTATCAGGACTGTAACAAGAATGTGTTTTGTGTTCATACTTCTAATTGATTAGTTATTTACAAATTTACAATTTATCAAAGGGTGTGCCTTTTGCACTGTAAAATAACGAAGCTGTCATGATTTCAGAACTATCTTGTGCCCACATTTAACAAACAGTTATGAAGAGTTTCGTAGATGTGGTAAAAGGCTGTAGTGAGTTAAAAAAAATCCCGCCGAAAAGGCGGGATATATGAGCAATTTTTTTGTATGCTGACGAATTAAGGGAAAATTCCAAGTTCAACATAAGCGTTGGAAACTTTGTCAATTGCAACAACATAAGCTGCTGTGCGCATATCAGGAATGGAAGGATTGTTTTTCCAGCAATTCATTACTTCGTTCACTGCATTAATCATTGTTTCTTCCAGCCCGCTGTAAACAAGATCAATTTCATCGGGGCCATGAACTGCAATTTCTCTTACTTTCCCATCAATCTTTTTGCCAGTTAATTCTTCCAATTGATTAACAATGGCAATGTTTTGATTTTCCTGGAAACGTTTTTCTAAACGTCCATAACGCACATGGCTCAGGTTTTTCAACCATTCAAAATACGAAACAGTTACGCCGCCTGCGTTCAGGAACATATCAGGTACAACAAGTATTCCTCGGTTGTTAAAGTCTTCATCCGCTTCGGGAGTTAATGGCCCGTTTGCAGCCTCACCAATAATTTTTGCTTTAACTCTTGGCGCATTGTCACCATTGATTACACTTTCTAATGCGGCGGGAATTAAAATGTCACATTCAAGCTCTAATGCATCGGCATTTTTTTCGCAATTGGTTGCACCCGGAAAGTTGAGGATTGATTTTGTTGCTTTGCGATGAGCAAAAACAGCATCAACATCAAGACCGTCATAGTTATAAATGCTTCCTTCATATTCAGCAAGCGCTACAATAATTGCACCCGCATCCTGGAAGAATTTTGCAGAATGATATCCAACATTGCCCAATCCCTGTACAATGATTTTCTTTCCCTTTAAGCCTGTGGTTAAACCAAGCTTAGCCATTATGTCAGCCATGTTGCATATTTCACGGATGCCGTAAAATACACCAAGGCCAGTTGCTTCACGGCGGCCATGAACACCGCCTTGAGAAATAGGTTTACCTGTTACGCAACCTGCAGAATCAATTTCGCCGGGGCGTAGCGATTGGTAAGTATCAACAATCCATGCCATTTCCCGTTCGCCTGTACCATAATCAGGGGCAGGAACATCAATACCGGGGCCTATAAAATTTTTCTTTACCAACTCGGCAGTATAGCGGCGTGTAATTTTTTCAAGTTCGTAAGCCGAACGGCCACGGGGGCTGATTTTAATACCACCTTTTGCACCACCAAACGGAACGTTTACAATCGCACACTTGAAAGTCATGAGTGCGGCAAGAGCCATCACTTCGTCCTGGTTAACCTCAACTGAAAAACGAATACCACCTTTACAAGGTGTTTTGTGATGTGAGTGCTGTACACGGTAAGCTTCTACTACCTCAATACTTCCATCGTCCATTTTTACGGGGAATTTCATCTGATAAACGCTGTTGCACTCTTTAATCTGAGCCAGAATTCCTTTATCCCATTTGGTAAAGGCGGCGGCTCTATCAAAGTTGTGTTCAACTGCTTCGAAAAAGCTGTAGTTTGTTTTAGACATACAATCGAAATTTTAGTTTATATGGAAATTAATCGTTCTTTTTTTCCAATTCAGATACTTTGCGGTCAATCCGGATGATGTAGAAAATAAGACCAAAAAGGATCGTCAGGCAAACTGCAAGTACAACATAAATTTTACCATGACTTTCCATTGCTGTTGTTTCATCGCCTGGCGTTTGTGCCATTATCTGAACAGCAGAAAACAGGAAAAAAATAAAGAGTGAAATATATTTACGCATTGATCCAGTTTTTTTCTTTGAGTTTTGAAATACGGATAGATAAAGTTGAAATCCACACCCCAAGCAATGTCCATCCAATTACAGCAGGCCAAAACACCATCCGCATTGTTGGGTCAAGATCTTTTCCGCTCATTGCAGGGTTGCCTTCAACACCTTGCCCGCCGGGATGAAGCGATTGAACCAAACGTGGCAAAACCATAATCAGTGGTACATAAATGAAATAAGCAAAAATGTTATATACACTGCTTACCCTGGCTCTTTTATCCATATCAGGCATTGAATTACGGAGCACAAAGTATGCGAGATAAATGAGCAAAGCTATAGCAACTGCAATTTGCTTGGGATCATTACTCCAGGGCTCGCCCCATGTATAGTTGGCCCAGATAGCACCTGTAACAAGACCAAGAATCCCAAAAACAATTCCCGTGCGGGCATATTCCCTTGCATAAATATCATCGGCAAGATTGCCACTACGCAAGTAGCGGATTGCATAAACCATACTTACAAGCAATAAAACCATTTGCCCGAACCACATAGGAACATGAAAGAATAGATTCCTGATTGTTTGATGTAAGTTTCCAATGATTGGAACCTCTATAAGAAAACCAGCAGTAAATGTGTAGAGCAATAACGCAATTGCCAGAATTTTCCACCAGGACTTTTTCATCATAACTGATAATCTTAATTGAACTTGAAGAAGAGTCTCTTAATTGTTTCGGCAAACAAGCGTAATGATGAGTTTGTTTACAAACAAGAAGGATAAACCTCTCACTTTTTTCGTGCCGCAAAGTTAGGAGGTTGATATTAATCTTTCCATAAAAATGGAAACAAAATAAGGCTGAGGATAACTACCATCAGATCAAGTCCGCACAATAAAAGAATCATTTGTGAAAGTGCGCCTGTATTGAAAATTTCTCCAAATGCACTTTTGGAAATTTTAACAAGTAACAGCAGTTGCGGAATAATTAAAGGAAAGCCAAGAATAGCCATTAAAGCTGCATTCTGATTCGCTCTTGCCGCAATAGCAGCCAATAAGGTAAATACCAAGCTGATACTGATACCACCAAGACAGGTAATGCCCAGAAAATTGATTGTTTTTTCAAAAGGAGTGCCGAGAAAAAAGCTGAATAACAACAGGCTCAGCAAACTCATAACCAGCATAAGCAACAGGTTATACATGAGCTTTGCCAAAATAAAATCAAGTGCTCCGGCAATTGAATAATAATAAAGCATTCGGCCCCTGCTTTCCTGTAAAAAGCTCTTTGCAACAGCATTGATGCAGATAAATAACAGATTAACCCAGAAAAGGCCATTCCACGCTCCTGCCTCTGGTCGGCCCATTGCCAGATATAAAACAAAAATTGTACTGGCTATGTAAAGCAATATGCCATAAAAAGTGTATTGCTGTCGTATTTCAAGCAGCAGGTCTTTTTTAAACAGGGCAATTATTTTTTTTGCTGAAGGCAATATGAAGTGATTAGTGAATTATAAATGATAACAATGCCTGCATCTTGGTTCGTATTTATCTTTTTCACCTAAAACAACCTGTCCCTCATCTGCCGACTTTCGGTAGGAGATGTTGGCAATATTTCCGCATACAACACAAATGGCATGCAGCTTGGTAATATAATCGGCAATTGCAAGCAGGTTGGGCATTTGGCCAAAAGGTTTTCCTTTGTAATCCATATCAAGCCCGGCAACAATAACTCTTATTCCTCTTATAGCCAATTGTTCACAAACGTTGGATATTTCTTCATCAAAAAACTGTGCTTCATCAATTCCAACAACATCCACATCCTGTGCAAGCAATAAAATTTTTTGCGAGTTATCAATTGGTGTGGAGAGAATTGCATTTTCATCATGCGAAACTATTTTTTCCTCATCATATCTTACATCAATTGCAGGTTTGAAAATCTCCACTTTCAGGTTTGCAATTCGTGCCCGCTTCAGCCTTCGTATTAATTCTTCTGTTTTTCCACTGAACATGGAACCGCAGATCACTTCAATCCAGCCTCTTTTTTCACCACGTATATTTGGTTCTATAAACATTATCAATATTTTATGCTAAACTGTTTGTAACTTAACAGCCGTTTACCAATATCGCCAAAAGTAAGGACTATTCATGGAACGTATTACATCCCTCATTGAACAATTGCAGGAAGCATTGAAAAAAAATGCTGATGCAACTCAATTACTGATGCTTACAAATCAACTGCAGGTTGAACTACAAACTGTTGTTCAGCAAAAGGCCGGAACAATTGGCACGCAGCGTGTGGCAGTTGTTTTACCGGCATCAAGAATGAATGTTCCTGTTCAGCAAAATCAACAAAGTGCATCCGTTCCTGTTAGTAAAGAAGAACAACCATCAGAAAAAATTCTGGAAGTTTTACAGGTGAATGAAGATGAAGTGGAAGCAGAGCTTGAAGAAATAAGGCAAAAAGCTGAGTTTGCACAAAAAATGCAGGCACAGCAACACACGAACAAACCTGTTTTGTTGTTTGATGCAGAACCTGAAATTCCAACATTAGTTCATCAGCCAAATTATAAAGAACCTGAAAAAACTGAAGAGAAAAAGGAAGTGAATGAAGCAGTAGCTCCGGGTACACAATTATCCATTAATGATCAGTTAAACGAACAGAAAACGGAGATTGGTCATAAGCTCAGCGAATCAGCACATATCAGGGATCTGAAAAAAGCAATCGGCATTAATGACCGCTTTGTATTTATCAACGAGCTATTCAGAGGAGATGAAGCAATGTATGAACGCAGCATCAAAACCATCAACAACTTTTCGATTTATCCTGAGGCCCAATACTGGATTGAACGTGAATTAAAAATTAAACTGGGATGGGATAATGAAAGATCTGCAGTGCAGGAATTTTATGCTTTGGTAAAACGGCGTTTTTCCTGAAGCCAGTTAAGAATTGTTGCTGTAGCACCACCATTTTGCTGCACATAGTTTCCTGCAATAGTTCCTGCTTCTTCAACATTCATCGAAGTAATTACTTCATTCAATTGCGTTGCATTTTCTGCACAAAAACTTCCGCCTTCTTTTTTCAGATCAACACTTTCTTTAAACTTCCGGTAATTAGGCCCGGTAATAACAGGCTTATTAAAAACTGCAGCTTCAAGAATATTGTGGTGGCCGCTTGAATTAAACCCACCACCAACAAAACAAATATTGCCATACTTGTAAAGCCTTGAGAGGTAACCAATATTGTTGATGATTAAAGTGGAGAAATTTTGTAAAGAAGATTCATTTGCTGAAGCATCAGAAAACAAAACAGCATTGGGAAACAATTCTTTCAACCGCTTAATATTCTCTTCTTTTATTTCATGCGGGGCAATAATGAGCTTTTGGTTGTTCCAATGATCGTTTATGTATTCAGAAAGAATTTTTTCATCATCAGGCCATGTGCTGCCTGCCACAATTACAAACTGGTTGTTGCAGAATTGCTCAATATATTCAACCGGTTTCCATTCATTTGCTGCAATTATTACACGGTCAAATCTTGTATCACCGGCAATAATTGTTTTTGCTGATAAACCGATTTTGTCCAGTAATTCTTTTGATGACTTGTTTTGTACAAACAATTGCGAAAAATTCTGCAGCATATTGCTGTGAAAACTTCCCCACCATTTAAAAAATGGTTGCGATGGGCGAAAGATGCCTGAAATAAGAATAGACTCAGTATTCCTGTGGTGCAGTTCCTGCAGGTAATAGTGCCAGAACTCATATTTTACAAAAACGGCCAGTTTGGGCTGTGCAATATCAAGGAATGTTTTAGCATTTGTTTCTGAATCAAGTGGCAGGTACATTACATAATCTGCGCCGTTATAATTTTTTCTTATTTCATAGCCGGAGGGGGAGAAGAAAGTAAGAAGTATCTTAACTTTTGATGTTTGGCTTTTGATTTTTTCTATAACTGGTCTTCCCTGTTCAAACTCTCCGAGTGAGGCACAATGCACCCATACAACAAAATCGTCAGGTTGAGTTTTCCATGAAGAGGCAAATTGTTGCTGCCAGTTTTTTCTGCCATCAATCCATTTTTTTGCTTTGCTGTTCCAGCGGGCAGCAATGGAAATGGCAGTTTTATAAATAATCAGGAAAATGTTATAGAAGAAAATCATAAAATGCAAAACTAAGCGGATTATGGTTGCTTAAAAAACTTCTGTTAATGAACTAATTGAGCCGTTAAACGGCTTTTTTGCCGTACTTTCGCAGCCGTTTAAATATGCTAATATGCGACCTTTACAAATGGTTGATTTAAAGCAGCAATATCTGGCTATCAAAGATCAAGTTGATGCTGCTATTCTCAATGTTCTCGACAGTTCAGCTTTTATTAATGGAAAACCGGTACAGGAGCTGGCAGCCGGTCTTAGTGAATACCTTGGTGTAAAACATACAATTCCCTGCGCTAACGGCACTGATGCGTTGCAGATTGCCATGATGGCTCTTGGGCTTGAGCCAGGCGATGAAGTGATTACTCCGTCATTCACGTTTATTGCAACGACCGAAGTGGTTGCCTTGCTGCGTTTAAAACCTGTATTTGTTGAGGTTGATCCAAAAACATTTTGTATTGATCCGGAAGCTATCCGCAATGCAATCACTCCAAAAACAAAGGCAATCATTCCAGTACATCTTTACGGGCATGTATGTGATATGAAAGCAATTATGGATATTGCTGCTGAACACAATCTTTTTGTTATTGAAGACAATGCTCAGGCAATTGGTGCAGATTATACATTCCCCGACGGAACAAAAAAGAAAACAGGTTCAATTGGAACTGTTGGCTGTACATCATTCTTCCCTTCGAAGAACCTTGGTTGTTATGGCGATGGCGGTGCCATCTTCACAAACGATGATGCCTTAGCCGAAAAACTGAAAATGGTAGCCAATCATGGACAAAAAGTTCGTTACTATCATGAACTGGTTGGATGTAATTCCCGTTTGGATACCATACAGGCAGCGGTGCTGAACATCAAACTAAAAAGATTAGATGAATATATTGCAGCAAGAAGAAAAGCCGCTGATTATTACGATGCTGCATTTGCAGGCCATCAAAATATATCAACTCCTTTCAGGGCTGAAAACAGTCGTCATGTGTTTCATCAATATACATTAATTCTTGATGGGTTTGAAAATGTGACTGAAGTAAGAAATGAATTAAATGCGTACCTGGCTGAAAAGAAAATTCCCTCAATGATTTATTATCCTGTACCGGCTCACAAACAGCAAATGTTTGCTGCGTTTGGTGGTGCAGATTATCATTTACCGGTTACAGACTGGCTTACAGAAAGGGTGATTTCTTTACCTATGCATACAGAACTTGACGAAGAACAATTAAAATTCATAACTGACAGCGTATTGGAATTTCTGAATCAAAAGATTAAATAAATATTTATGAAAATTGCAGTTGTAGGAACAGGTTATGTTGGTTTGGTAACCGGAACCTGTTTTGCAGAAACCGGTAATCATGTAACCTGTGTTGATATTGACAAAAATAAAGTTGATAAATTATCGAATGGACAGATTACCATTTATGAACCTGGTCTTGAGAAAATTTTTCTCCGTAACCTGAAAGAAGACCGCCTCAATTTTACAACCAATCTTGCAGAAGGTATAAAAGATGCAACGATTGTTTTCCTGGCTCTTCCAACACCTCCCGGCGAAGATGGAAGCGCAGATCTGAAATACATTCTTGGTGTTGCTGATGAATTGGGAAAAATTCTTACAGACTATAAAGTAATTGTTGATAAAAGCACTGTGCCTGTTGGTACGGCTGATAAAGTAAAAGCAGCGATTGCAAAAAATTACAAAGGCGATTTTGCTGTTGTAAGTAATCCTGAATTTTTGCGTGAAGGTGTGGCTGTTGATGATTTCATGAAACCCGACCGTGTTGTAGTTGGTACTACTGATGAAAGGGCAATCAAAATCATGAATGAATTGTATGCACCGTTTGTACGCAGTGGAAATCCTGTTGTTTTCATGGATGAAAAAAGTGCTGAGCTTACAAAGTATGCAGCTAACTCTTTCCTTGCTGTGAAAATTTCGTTCATGAATGAAATTGCACGTTTGTGCGAACGTCTTGGTGCTGACGTTGATATGGTGCGGAAAGGAATAGGAAGTGATGAACGTATTGGGAAGCGTTTCCTGTTTCCCGGTATTGGTTATGGGGGCAGTTGTTTCCCAAAAGATGTGCAGGCATTGGTAAAATCATCTAATGAAGTTGAATATGATTTCGAAATTCTCAATGCAGTAATGAAGGTGAACGAAGAACAGAAGTTATTCCTTCTGCCTAAAATAAAAGCATACTTTAATGATGATCTGAAAGGAAAGCACTTTGCTTTGTGGGGTCTTGCATTCAAACCAAATACAGATGATATACGTGAAGCGCCGGCTTTGTATATGATTAAGGCATTAACAGAAGCAGGTGCAACAGTTTCTGCTTATGATCCTGAAGCAATGCCAAACGTAAAACAAGTAGTAGGTGATAAGATAAATTTTGCTCAAAGCCAGTATGATGCATTGATTAATGCAGACGCATTGATTATTGCAACTGAGTGGAGTGAATTCCGTACACCTGAATTTGAAAAAATTAAATTATTGCTGAACAACCATGTGATTTTTGACGGAAGAAATGTGTACGACAGGCAGCAAATGAAGCAGCTTGGTTTCTATTATGAAAGTGTGGGCAGGGAAGCAGTGAAATAACTATATCAAGAATAAAACAAAACAATGGAACGTAAACGTATTTTAATTACAGGTGCAGCAGGTTTTTTAGGATCGCATTTATGCGACAGGTTTATTAAGGAAGAGTATCATGTTATAGCAATGGATAATCTTATTACCGGCGATCTGAAAAATATTGAACACCTGTTTCCGTTAGAACAGTTTGAGTTTTATCATCATGATGTAACAAAGTTTATTCATATATCCGGCAAGCTGGATTACATCCTGCATTTTGCATCACCGGCAAGCCCCATTGATTATTTGAAAATTCCAATCCAGACATTAAAGGTTGGTGCACATGGCACACATAATTGTTTGGGCTTGGCCAAAGCAAAGGGTGCAAGAATATTAGTTGCTTCAACGTCTGAAGTTTACGGTGATCCGTTGGTTCATCCGCAAACAGAAGAATATTGGGGAAATGTAAACCCGGTTGGTCCACGTGGTGTATATGATGAGGCAAAACGTTTTATGGAAAGCATTACCATGGCATATAACCGTTTTCATGGTGTGCAGACAAGAATTATACGCATCTTCAATACATATGGTCCACGCATGAGGCTCAACGATGGCCGTGCATTACCTGCATTTATTGGCCAGGCTTTACGTGGAGAAGATTTAACTGTGTTTGGTGATGGAAGTCAAACGAGGAGTTTTTGTTATGTAGCTGATTTGGTTGAAGGTATTTACCGTTTGCTGATGAGTGATTATGATATGCCGGTGAATGTTGGAAATCCTGCAGAAATAACATTGAAGGAATTTGCTGAAGAAGTAATTAAGTTAACGGGTACATCACAGAAAATAGTTTATAAACCATTGCCTGTTGATGATCCAAAACAACGTCAGCCCGATATTACAAAGGCAAAAACGATTCTTGGATGGGAACCAAAAGTTTCAAGAGCTGAAGGTTTGAAAATTACTTACGAGTATTTCAAAAATCTTCCCAAAGAAGAATGGAGCAAAATGCCGAAAGAATTTGTGAGCATGAAGTAATGAATAATGAGTAATCAGTGATGAGTTTAAATCATACATCCTAAATCAGAAATCATACATCGGAAATGTTTCAATCATTAATCAATAAAGAAAAAAAGTTAGCAGTAGTTGGTTTAGGCTATGTTGGATTGCCGCTGGCTCTTGAGCTTGCTGCTCATATGGAAGTGATTGGTTTCGATATCAACCAAAAAAGGGTTGAGATGATGAAGCGAAACGAAGATCCTAGTAAAGAACTGGAATCGGAAATGTTTGTTGGGAAGAATATTGTTTTTACAGATGAGATTAATGTATTGAAAGAAGCTTCCTTCTTTATTGTTACAGTTCCTACACCTGTTGATGATCATAAAGTGCCTGATCTGACTCCATTAGAAAAAGCAAGTGAAACGGTAGGCAAAGTATTAAAGCCAGGCGATTATGTGGTTTATGAAAGCACAACTTATCCCGGCTGTACTGAAGAAGATTGTATGCCGATACTGGAACAGTTTTCAGGTTTGAAAGGAAAAGTTGATTTTAAAATTGGTTATTCGCCTGAACGGATTAACCCTGGCGATAAGCAACACGTATTAAGCAATACGGTTAAGATTGTTTCAGGTTGTGACGAAGAATCGTTGAAAGAAATTGCAGCAGTTTATGAAACGGTGGTAACAGTTGGAGTTCATCGTGCACCAAATATTAAAGTTGCTGAAGCAGGAAAGATCATTGAAAATACCCAGCGTGATCTCAATATTTCTTTAATGAATGAGTTGTCGATCATTTTTGACCATATTGGTATCAACACCTATGATGTGGTTGAAGCTGCAGGTACAAAATGGAATTTTCATAAATATACACCCGGGCTTGTGGGCGGTCATTGCATTGGTGTTGATCCGTATTACTTAACTTACAAAGCACAGCAGCTTGGTTATAATTCAAAAGTTATTGCAAGCGGCAGATTTGTAAATGATGAAATGCCGAGATATGTTGCAAAAAAAATCATTCAGCATATCATCAAATACAGTCCAAGTACGGCCGATGCAAAAGTGCTGGTGCTGGGAGCTACGTTTAAAGAAGATGTTGCTGATATCCGTAATTCAAAAGTGGCGGATATGGTAAAAGAATTGCTGGACTATAATGTAAAGGTTGATTTTGTTGATCCCCACGCTGATACTGATGAAGTGAAACATGAATATGGGTTGGATATGTGCAGTAGTATTTCAAACGGTTATGATGCTGTTGTTTTGGCAGTAGCGCATAAGCCTTATAAAGAATTTACTGAAGAATATCTTTTGTCTATCTGTCGGGAAAATGCGTTGTTTGCAGATTTAAAAGGCATTTATCGTCATAAAATTTCAACACTCAAATACTGGAGTTTATAATGAGCAAGTTTGATAAAACAATTTTAGTTACAGGTGGTGCCGGTTTTATTGGTAGTCATGTTATCCGCCTGTTTGTAAATAAGTATCCGAATTACAGAATTGTAAATGGCGATGCATTAACCTATGCCGGCAATCTGGCTAATCTGAAAGATGTGGAATCAAAACCGAACTATGGTTTTGAGAAAGTGGATATTACAGATGAAGCAAGAGTGGATGAGCTCTTTAATCAATATCATTTCGATGCAGTGATTCATCTTGCAGCTGAAAGTCATGTTGACCGTAGTATCATGGATCCGCTTGCATTTGTAAAAACAAATGTACTGGGTACAGCAGTGTTGCTGAATGCTTGCCGTAAACATTGGGCAGTTAATTACGAAGGAAAATTATTCTATCATGTTTCAACCGATGAAGTATATGGTTCGCTTGGCGAAACAGGGTTCTTTACGGAAGAAACTCCTTACGATCCGCATTCACCCTATTCAGCATCAAAGGCTGCATCCGATCATTTTGTGATGGCTTACTTTGATACTTACGGAATGCCGGTTGTAATGAGCAACTGCAGTAACAACTATGGTTCGCATCATTTCCCGGAAAAATTAATTCCGTTAATGATCAACAATATCAAAAACAATAAACCTTTGCCTGTTTATGGTAAAGGCGAAAATGTGAGAGACTGGTTGTATGTTGAAGATCATGCAAGAGCTATTGATACCATTTTCCATAATGGAAAGTTGGGCGAAAGCTATAATGTTGGTGGATTTAATGAATGGAAAAATATTGATCTTGTTCATTTGCTCTGTAGCATTATGGATAAGAAATTGGGTCGTGCTGATGGCGAAAGTGCGAAGTTGATTACGTATGTTAAAGACCGTGCAGGCCACGATCTGCGTTATGCAATTGACGCAACTAAGCTCAATAAAGAATTAGGCTGGTCGCCATCACTTCAGTTTGAAGAAGGCTTGGAAAAAACAGTTGAATGGTATTTGACAAATGAAGAATGGATCAACAATATCACCAGTGGTGATTATAAAAAATATTACGACGAGCAATACGAAAAGCGATAATTAGTGAATATAGCTTTTGTGAATCCGAAATCGTAAATCTGCAATCTAAATCAACCAATGGCATTTATTAAAACAAATTTTCCCGACCTAATTGTGTTTGAACCAAAAGTGTTTGGTGATGACAGGGGATATTTTTTTGAATCATACAATCAGAAAACATTTGAAGAAGCCGGGCTTTTTTACAACTGGGTTCAGGATAACCAGTCAAGCTCAACTTATGGTGTTATCAGGGGATTGCATTTTCAGAAAGGTGAGCATGCACAGGCAAAACTGGTTCGATGTTTAAAAGGTGTGATTTTAGATGTAGTTGTTGACCTGAGGAAAAACTCGCCAACCTTTAAACAGGTTTATTCAATTGAACTTACTTCCGAAAAAAACAATGCATTGCTGGTGCCAAGAGGATTTGCGCATGGGTTTTCAGTTTTGAGCGAAAAAGCAGAGGTGCTGTATAAATGTGATAATTTTTATAACAAACAAAGCGAAGGTGGGGTTTTATACAACGATCCTTTTCTAAATATCGATTGGCATATCGAAAAAGGAAATGAGATTGTTTCTGAAAAAGATCTGGTGCATCCGGCCTTTAATCAACTGCCTGAAGATTGCTTTTTTTAATTTCATTATAAAACAGGAATGGAAAAACCTTTAATACTTGTTACAGGAGGTAATGGTCAGTTGGGAAATGAACTGAAGCAGCTTGCGCCTGCCTATCCTCAGTTTAATTTTGTATTTACTGATATTGACAATCTGGCACTGGATAATTTTGAACTGGTTGAACAATTTTTTTCGGAACAGAACCCAGCATATTGCATTAACTGTGCTGCTTATACTGCAGTTGATAAAGCAGAATCAAACAGGGATGTGGTGATGATGGTTAACGGAACAGTAGTTGGAAATCTGGCATCGGTTTGTAAAAAATATGAAACAAAATTTGTTCATATTTCAACCGATTATGTTTTTGATGGAGAAAGTACAGTTGCTTATAAAGAAGACGATCAGACAAATCCTTCAAATGTATATGGTGAATCCAAATTGCTGGGCGAACAATTGTGCATGAAAGAAGATCCTTCTTCCATCATTATTCGGACAGCATGGGTTTATTCATCATTCGGAAACAACTTCGTTAAAACAATGATGAGGCTGATGGCTGAACGTCCTGAACTGAATGTTGTAAGTGACCAGGTAGGTTCACCAACATATGCTGCTGATCTTGCAAAAGCAATTATGGATATTGTTGCATCTGGTAAATGGGAGAGCGGAATTTATCATTACAGCAATGAAGGCCGGATCAGTTGGTATGATTTTGCAGTTGCTGTTAAAAATTTGATCGGTAGCAGATGTATAGTTCATCCAATTTCTACGGCTGCGTATCCAACTCCGGCAAAACGCCCCAAATATTCTTTACTGAATAAAGAAAAAATTAAAACTGTTTATGCTGTAACAGTGCCTGATTGGGAAAACAGTTTAAAAGAATGCGTCGAGATATTAATACAAAAGCCGCTCAATTGAGCGGCTTTTGTTGGCCTACCTGGATTCGAACCAAGACAAACAGAACCAAAATCTGTCGTACTACCATTATACTATAGGCCAATCTCCCCGAAGGGGCTGCAAAAATAAGGTTGAATAAAAACCCAACCAAAAAAATATCTGGTTACCTCTAATTTTCTTAAACGGCTTTTACAAGGTAATAATTCTTTTTCCCTTTTTGAACCAGCAGGTATTTGTTATGAAGTAACAATGAATTGTCAATTTTCATATCTATTGCTTCGACCTTTTTCCTATTGATGCTGACACCGCCGCCCTGCACTGTTTTTCTTGCTTCGCCTTTGCTGGGGAAAATGGTTGTTTCGGCTAAAAAGCTAACGATGTCAATGCCTGCTGCGATTTTATCAACTGCATAATCAAATTTAATAACGCCTTCCATTCCTTCAAGGTCATCGATACTCAGACTTTCAGCAGGCGCAGTTTGGTTAGCAAAAAGCTTTTCTGTTGTTTCTATGGCTGCTTTTAATTCAGCTTCTCCATGAACAAACTTTGTTACTTCTTCTGCAAGGCGTTTTTGCAGAATACGTTTGCCTTTATCTTTTGTATGTTCGGTAATCAGTTCTTCGACTTCTTCTTTTTCAAGGAAAGTGAAAATTTTGATCCATACTTCAGCATCAGTATCATGGGCATTTAACCAGAACTGATAGAATTGGTAAGGAGTGGTTTTAGATGCATCCAGCCAAATATTTCCCTGTTCTGTTTTGCCAAACTTAGTGCCATCGGCTTTTTTTATTAAAGGGCATGTAAATGCAAATGCTTCGCCTCCAATTTTACGACGAATCAGTTCTGTACCAGTGGTAATGTTGCCCCACTGATCACTGCCGCCCATCTGTAGTTTACAGTTTTTGTTTTCATAAAGCCAGTAGAAATCATATCCCTGCATTAATTGATAAGCAAACTCGGTATAGCTTAAGCCAACTTCACTTTCAATACGTTTCTTTACACTGTCTTTCGCCATCATGTAATTAATGGTGATGTGTTTGCCTGTATCACGCAAAAAATCAATAAACGAAATGCTTTTAAACCAATCGTAATTGTTTGCCATTTCCGCAGCGTTTGTCTTCACTGCATCAAAATCAAGAAACTTTTCCAACTGAGATTTAACGCCAGCTACATTTTTGTTCAGCGTTTCCTCATTAAGAAGATTGCGTTCCTGGCTTTTTCCACTTGGGTCGCCAATCATACCAGTGGCACCCCCAACAAGTGCAATTGGTTTATGACCTGCTTTTTGAAAATGTACAAGCAAAAAAATAGGTACTAAGCTGCCTATGTGAAGACTATCGGCTGTTGGGTCGAACCCAATATAAGCGGTCGTCATTTCTTTTTTTAGTTGTTCTTCTGTGCCCGGCATAATATCTTGTATCATGCCTCTCCATTTTAATTCATCAATCAGGTTCATTTTCAGGGAAATTTCCGCAAAAGTAGGGTAGAGAAAGGCATAATCCTTAAAACGGGCAATAAACATTATAACTCGGCGTTTTTAACGGTAGCGTTCTCAGACCAAGTTTGCAAAGCCAAGAAGAATTATTTTATTTTGTATTGTAAAAGCAGCTTAATCTATGAGAGTTGCCTCTTTTTAAAACTAATTGTTTACCGAAAACTGACCGGATGATAGCCCGATCCACATTCCTTCTTTCCGTTGCCCTTTCAGTAGTATTTAACTGTATTGGACAAATACGGATTTACTCAAACGAATTCATGAACATTGGTGCAGGCTCCCGTGCATTTGGTATGGGTGGTGCCCAGGTAGCTTCAGTTAGTGATGCTACGGCCGGATACTGGAATCCGGCTGGCCTTACTGCTGTAAAGAACGATCCGTCACTTTCTCTTATGCATGCAGAATATTTTGCGGGTATTGGAAAGTATGATTTTGGGGCATTAGCCATTCCTGTTGCAAATAACAAGCGAACAATTGGATTGTCTTTTTTGCGGTTTGCAGTAGATGATATTCCTAATACACTTTACCTGATAGAACCAGATGGTAGCGTGAATTATGCAAACCTCAGGTCTTTTTCATCAGCCGATTACGCATTTCTTTTATCGGTTGCGCAGAAGCTGAAAGAAACAGATAATAAGCTAATCAGTATTGGAATGAATGCTAAAGTGATTCATCGTAATGTTGGAACATTTGCAAAAGCATGGGGTTTTGGGCTGGATCTGGGCATACAGATGAAAGGTGAAAACTGGTCTTTGGGAGCAATGGCGAAAGATATTACTACCACCTTCAACTCATGGACGTTTAGCTTTACTGAAAGAGAAAAGGAAGTATTGTTTTTAACCAATAATGAAATTCCTGTAAAATCAACCGAACTCACTGCCCCCAGATTAATTATTGGTGGTGCTTATGATTTCAGAATAGCAAAGGGAATAAAATTAAAAGCTGAAGCAAATCTTGATTTAACGTTTGACGGGCAAAGAAATACACTTATCAGCTCAAAAGCTGTTAACGGCGATCCCAAAATAGGAGTTGAACTGAATATTAAAGATGCTTTTTTCCTGAGAGGAGGAATTTATAATTTCCAGAAAACTTATGCTGATGGGGATACATTAAACCAGAAAAAGGTGTGGATTTATCAGCCTGGGGCAGGAGCGGGCTTTAAGTTAGGAAACAGTTTTCATGTTGATTATGCGTTTACAAATCTGGCTAATCAGTCAAATCCATTATATACACATATTGTTTCCCTTCGTCTTGACCTTTTGAAAGCAAACTTAAAAACCAAGAAAAAATTCTAAAAAATGAAACGAATTCCAATCATAGTTTTTTTATTCATATGCTCTTTTGCGACTGCTCAGACGCAAAACTATATGAACGAGTGGATAGATTTCAGTAAAACATATTATAAGTTCAATGTTGGTGCAACCGGTGTTTACCGTATAAGCCAGTCTCAGCTTGCAACGTTAGGAATTGGCAATACAGATGCTTCGTACTTTCAACTTTGGCGAAATGGCCAGCAGGTTCCTATTTACACTTCAGCTCCAACAGGGGCATTAGCAACTGACGGATATATTGAATTTTGGGGTGAAATGAATGATGGTAAGTGGGAAAAAAGAATGTATGTGCAGCCCGATTACCAGATTAACGATAAATGGAGTTTGTTTACAGATACCGCTGCTTTTTTTCTTACAGTCAATGCTACTCCTTCAGCGAATTTAAGATTAGTTCAAACAAACAATGACCTTAGTTCAGGACTTTCGGCAGAGCCGTATTTTATGTACACTGCCGGGAACTATTATAAAAATAATCTGAACTATGGATATGCATCTAATGTGGGAAGCAATGTGTATTCTTCTTCTTTTGACCGGGGTGAAGGATATACAAGCAGCGAATTTGCACCATCAACAATTTTATCAACAACACTCAGTAGTTTATATGTTTCAACCGCTGGGCCCAATGCGATGTTGAAATTTTCCGGTGAAGGGAGATCAACAAATACAAGAACAGTACAGGTTTCTGTTAACAGTACTATGGTTACCGAAGTTGAAATGAATTATTTTAATTCAACAATCGATGTTTCTGCCAATAATATTCCTTTGTCTCTTATTACATCCAACAGTGCTGCTGTTAGTTTTAAAAATACATCAACTGAATCTACAGACAGGATTGTAATAGGGATGTTTGAATTGACTTATCCACGTCTTTTTAATTTTGGTGGGGCTTCAAACTTCCAATTTGAATTGCCTGCAAGTACTAACGGAAACAACTTGGTAATAGATAATGTGAGTTTTGGATCTCAATCCCCTGTGTTGTATGATTTAACGAATGGGTTAAGGATTACAGCTTCAGTAATCTCTCCAACTCAGATCCGGGTTGTGCTGCCTGCTTCTTCAACTACAAGAAAATTAGTTTTAGTAAGTGAAGATCCTTCTAATATTAAAACAGTCAGTTCTTTTAAAACAAGAACATTTACTAATTATGGATTAGCTGCAAACCAGGCTGATTACATTATAATCTCTAATCCATCACTTTATTCTGATGCAAATGGTGTAAATCAGGTTGAACAATACAGGCTTTACCGCAGTAGTTCAACTGGAGGAGGTTTTAATGCGAAAATTTTTAACATCCAGGATATTCTGGATCAGTTTGGGTATGGCGTTAAAAACAACGCATATGGAATTAAGAATTTCTTGCGTTTTGCTAATGCAGCGTTTGCAGCTAAACCAAAATTCAGCCTAATAATAGGCAAAGGTGTTTTTTATAACAGCTTCCGATCATCCGAGTCTAACCCATTAATAGATAAACTGAATCTTGTTCCTGTTCTGGGTAACCCTGCATCCGATATGTCCATGGTTTCTGAAGACAGGGCAATTGTTCCTAATTTTCCGATAGGTCGTCTGAATGTAGTTGATCCGTCAGAAATAAATGCTTATTTAGATAAGGTAAAGCAATACGAAGCTTATTATAACACAAACTCCTGTAATATTCAGGATGAGTTATGGAAGAAAAATATAATTCATGTAGGAGGAGCAAATGATTATGTAGGTGAGCAGATTATGTTTTATCTTAATCAATACGCTTCTGTTGTAAGTGATACTTTATGTGGGGCAACAGTTTATTCACTTCAGAAAACTGGTGTGGCAGTAGTACAGAATATTGCCAGTGATAATATAACACGTTTGTTTAAAGAAGGATTTTCATTATTAACATATTTTGGTCACTCATCTCCAACAACACTTGAATACAATCTTTCTGATCCAGCTAATTATCCTGCAATTGGTAAATACCCGATTTTTGTAGTAAATGGTTGCCAGGCCGGTAATTTATTTTTATATGATGCAACCAGGCTTACAGGAAATAAAATCATCAGCGAAAAGTGGGTTCTTTCTCCGCAAATGGGGTCGATTGCTTTTATAGCAAGTACACACTTAGGAATTGTTCATTATCTGAATTTATATACAGAAGAGTTTTATAACCAACTATCCAAGATTGAGTATGGTAAAAGTGTTGGCGAAATCATGAGAAACGTTTGTGACACGCTGATTTCACGATACTCATTTGATGATTATTATGTGAGAATGCACCTTGAGGAGATTACTCTGCATGGTGATCCTGCAATTAAGTTTTACAGTTCACAAAAGCCGGATTACGCAATTGATCAATCAATGGTAAAGGTGCCTGAATTTATTTCAATTGCTGAAGATAAATTTAACGTGTCTGTAAGTATATACAACACGGGAAGGTCAACAAAAGATTCGTTGAAAGTCAAAGTTACAAGAGAAATTCCCGATGGTAGTAAAAAAATAATATTTGAGAAAAAAATAGCACCGGTATCTTATAAAGATTCTATTCAGATTCAGGTGCCGATTAACTCTTTTACAGATAAGGGCAGTAATAAAGTTAAAGTTGAAATTGATCCTGATAACTCAATTTCTGAGGTTTGTGAAACCAATAATACGATAACAAAGGAATTTTACATTTTTGAAGATGAAATCCGTCCAGTATATCCTTATAATTATTCTGTAGTCAATAAAAATAATATCACATTTTATGCTTCAACAGCCAATCCTATTGGTACAAGCCGAAAGTTTTATTTTGAGATTGATACTACTATGAAGTTTAATTCTTCAGTCAAAAAAATCGATTCTGTGACTTCTATTGCTGGCTCCATATCATTTAAACCTTCAGGCTTGTCTTTTAAAGACAGTGTTGTGTACTATTGGAGGGTAGGTATGAAACCAGCCGAAACGTCAGCAGTTATTTGGAATGGGGTCAGTTTTGTATATATTCCAGGTAATACAACAGGATTTAATCAATCACATTATTACCAGCATAAGCAAAGTATATACAAGCAAATTATATTAGATACCACAAAACGTAATTATATTTTTGATAGTGTAAATACCAAATTGCAGGTTCGCACTGGTATTCATCCGTACCATACTGCATCCGACCTTGATATTGCTATAGATTTTAACTTTATTGAACGGCAGGGTTGCCAGGGAGGAAGTTTCCAGTTTTATGTTTTTGATGGCAAAACACTTAAACCCTGGTCTAATTCGCCTCAACCAAATGGAGAGGGGCGTTACCGTAGCCTTGCTGCCTGCTTAACCTGGCCACGTATTTTATTTGAATATAGTTATTACAGCGAAGACTATCGGAAAAGAGCTGCCGATTTCATGGATAGTATTCCAAACGGAAACTATGTAGTTGTAACAAATTACGGATCAGATATTTTTCCATATAGTGATGCTACCATGTTAAAGCTTGACGAAGTTACTTTTGGAGCCGGTAATTCTTTATACGGTAAATTGAAAAATGCCGGGTTTAATTTAATTGATTCTTTTAAAAACAACAGGCCGATGATTTTTATCTATCGTAAAAATGATCCTTCATTTAAACCGGTACAGCATATTGGCGAAGTAACTGAACAAATTGTTGATGTTGTTGAAATCCCCTCTTTCTTTTCAACCGGAACAATTGAATCACCTTGGTTTGGCCCTGCTAAAAATTGGAAAAAGTTACTGTGGCAGGGAAGCAATATAGAACCTGCGGATCCCGACGTAACAAGTATTGAAATTATTGGAAAAACGCTTGACGGGCAGGAAATGACGTTGGCAACTATTACAAGTGCAAAGGATACTTTGCTTGATTTTATTTCAGCAGCTAATTTTCCTTATTTGAAAATTAAAATGAATAATACGGATGTGCTGCATGTAACACCGCAACAGTTAAATTACTGGCGTGTGCTTGCCGATTATCTTCCTGAAGGCGCTGTTGCACCCAATTTAACACTCAGAATGAAAGACAGTGTAGAAGTAGGCGAGCCAATTGATTTTGCTATTGCTTTTAAAAATGTGAGCGAAAACGCATTTGACAGTTTATTGTTGAAACTGGTTATTACAGATCGTAACAATACGCCTCACCCCATTGTACTGCCAAAAAGAAAACCTCTTGTTGCAGGCGATTCAATAGTTGTTTCCTATACAATTGATACAAAAAACTACCCTGGCATGAATACCTTGTATTTTATGGTAAATCCAGATAATGATCAGCCTGAGCAATTTTTGTTCAATAATTTCTTATACAAGGGTTTTTATGTAAAACCGGATAATTACAATCCATGGCTTGATGTTACATTTGATGGGACACATATTCTAAACAGGGATATTGTTTCATCAAAACCTCATATAGTGGTAAAATTAAAAGATGAAAGTAAATACTTAGCTTTGAGTGATACAGCCGGGATGAAAATTAATATTCGTTTCCCTGATGGCGTGCAGCGTGAATATAAACCACAATCAGATAGCGTAAAATTTACTCCCGCTAATCTTTCTAATGGCGAAAATACTGCCACTATTGACATCACACCATTCTTGAAACAAGATGGCGAATATGAGTTAACGGTATCAGGAACTGATTATAGTGGAAACAAGGCTGGTAACCTGGATTATAAAGTTGCTTTTGAGGTTATTAATAAGCCAATGATTTCAAACCTACTGAACTATCCGAATCCGTTTACAACTTCAACAGCTTTTGTTTTTACACTAACTGGGTTTGAAGTTCCTCAAAATATGCGTATTCAGATTTTGACGATTACAGGAAAAGTTGTAAGAGAGATTACGAAATCAGAACTCGGACCATTAAGAATCGGAAGGAATATTACAGAATATAAGTGGGATGGAACTGATCAGTTTGGAAATAGACTGGCAAATGGAGTTTATTTGTATCGGGTAATAACAAATAACAATGGCGTGTCACTTGAAAAACATAAAGCTGAAGGAGATAATACCGACCAGTATTTTAATAAAGGTTATGGGAAAATGTATTTAATGCGGTAGTGATATAGCTTAATTGGTTCATTAAAGAAATAATACACCAATTTTTTCATCTTGAATTCTTTGTTGAAATGCATGGCTGATATACTTTTGTAAATGGGAATGATTTTGCATATTTCATAATTTCGCAAAAAGAAAGTTGATGGGAAAAATGGTAACAGCAAAATTGTTGAGAAATGAATTTTATATCATTCCTTTCATTTTGTTTTTTATTTTTCACCGGTGGAATGAAACGTTTGGCCTGGTTGACATACCTGCGCTGTTCTTATCTTTTGTTCTTCTATTTGGTTTTTTTTTCAGCGTTTATTTCCTGTTGCGTTTTTTGTTTTTGAAAAAAGAACAAATTATTTTTATTCTTACCATTGTACTGTCATTACTTCTTTATTATTTCTTAATTGTAAAAATCTCTTATCCATTGGGGATAAATTCCAGAGTACTTCTTTTTCTCTTTGTGCTTGGAGCGATTTTTTTAGGATTTAAAGTCAGGATTTCTGCAAAATTGAATGCTTATTTTAATGTTACTCTGTACATATTAATAGTGTTTGAACTTATCAGCATTACAATCAAATATACAAATAAACCGTCGGCAGATGATTCTTTTTTACAATTAATTCAGCCGCAGGTTCAACAAACGGCAAAACTCGCAGAGCTTCCATCTGTTTACTTTATTCTTCTTGATGAGTACACAGGTTCAGAAATGCTGTTAAAGCATTTTCAATATAATAATTCAGCCTTTACAGAAAAACTTGAATCCATGAATTTTCAAGTGGTTAAAAATGCCAGGAGTAATTACAGTTTTACTTTGCTATCTGTTTCATCTGTTTTAAATGCTAACTATCTTTCTCATTCCCCAAATCTATCTGTTTACGACAATGATTTGTATTATAAATGGATGATGTGTGTTAAAAATAATTCAGTTTTCAAAAGCTTTAATCAATTGGGTTACGAGATAATAAATTATTCTCCGTTTGATATTCATTATGCAAAACGGGAGTATAAAAGCGGGCATTTACCCACCGGAATATCGTTATTTTTTCATGGAACAGCACTAAAAGAATTTATTGAACTGTTTCCTTTCTTTCTGCAACGCCGACTGGGAAATAAAGAGAAGTTGCTAAAAATGTTTGCACAGAATACGTCGGTAAATGCTAACTTATTGAACAGTATTTTAGAAAAAACTGTAAACGAAAGTGATGCAAAACCAACATTTGCCTACGTGCATTTAATGATGCCGCATTCTCCTTTTGTATTTGACAGCAGCGGTAATATTAATGAGGGTTTTTTAACAATAACTGACGATAATTACGAGAGAATGAAGGATGCATATTTGCAATATCTTATCTATACTAATAAGGTTATTGGTAATTTTTTAGCCAAACTGAAAGAAAATACAAAAGGAAGGGCAGTGATATTGCTCATCAGTGATCATGCAATTAGAGGCTTGAGCAGGTCTAATGATAAATTAGTTCCTTACAACAGTTTGTGTGCTGGTTATTTTCCCGATCCGGTAACAATGAAATTATACGACGGGATGTCGAACGTTAATCTTTTTAGAGTTACATTTTCAAATATTTTAAACAGGCGAATAGAATTACTGAAAGATTCACTTGTGTTACATTAAAACTGGTTTTTTAAATAGCGGGCAACGAGCCAATTGGCCTCAACATTCCAATGCCCGTCGCAATCAAGATACAACGCTGTCTTTTGGCTGGAAATAAATGGAAGCAAATCAAGCAATTTTATATCTTCAGCTTTACAAAATTCAGATAATGAAGTTGAAAGTTTACTTTTCATTTCCTTATTATAAACTGATACATCGTCCTGCGTTGGTATTACAAGCAATACAATATTTTTATTCTTTGCCAATAATTTAATTTGCCGGATGAGAAAGAAAAATTTTTGCAACTCGTCCTCGCTATACTGGTAATAATATGAAAAACTGTTTTTTTCTGAAAAGGCAATCTTCCTGTGCCAGAAATAGCTTACTGTATTGGCTGTCACACTAAAGCTTTTTGCAAACCGTGTTATTTTTTTTGTAAAAGTATTTTCAGTTTTGAAGTAAGATTCTTTGTTTAACTCCGATTCTTTTACAGAAGCAGATGAATAAGTTAGTTTATAAGTTGAATCCTTCAACACAAAATACGGCTTATAGCGTTTTGCATTATTTATAGTAGGGGATTGGATATTATCATCTTTAAAATCATTAAAGGGAAACAATTCAATTAAAACAGTTGAATGATCGAAGGATGATGCTAGGTTTTTGTAAACGAGGTATGCTTGTGTTTGTCCAAAATCGGAGCAGGCAAAATTGAGAAACTCACGACCGGTTAGTTTCTCCAAAATGTTTGTAACTCGTTGCCCTGAATCTACTCCATATCCTTCCAGGAACGAATCGCCTAACACCACCACCCGGTTTTGTTTTGTTGAAATTTTCTCTCTTTCTACATCTCTTGCTCCATAACTGTTTATTGAATATGTAATATCAAAACACTTTTTTTTAAAACGATGATTGCCGGTATAATGCCAGGTACCCCAATTGGAATCAATGTCGGCAACCTGTACGGGATATTCCGTAACGGTGGATTGAAATTTAAAATCAGGAAGTGAGGCTGGAAGAAACCCCAATGCAATAAATGCAAAACAAATAAGTTCAATACCAGCATACACAATCAGTATCATTATAAAATAGAAACTAAACTTTTTAAAGCGGTTATTTTTTTTCATGCAGCAGTGGTTTTAACAGATAAGCATTTAGCTTACTTTTTTTAATCAGCAAAAATCCTAAACCAAAAAGAACCAAAAATGAAATACTTGTTATAGAAAAATAAAGATAAAATGAGGCAGGGTAAAAAAAACATTCAATATCATTTACTCCTTTTGATACAGGAATACTTATAAAGGTTAGCCCGGCCTTGTTTACGCTTGACAGATTATTTACTGTTTTGTAAAACCAATGGGGATAATTATTCTGCAATATAACAAGATTGGTTTTTTTAGGTGAGTTAAACCGGACATGAATTTGATTGACGGAATAAGAAATGATATTTTCGGAAGTTAGAAACTGCGTACTGTCGCCTGTAATTTTTTTGTTTTCCGGGTGAGCGCAAAAGAAAAGATAGGGATTATACTTCATGTTGAATGTACTGTCTCTTTCAATTTGGTTGAAATATAATACTGTATTTTTTAAAAGCACGGGATAAAGAACTCTTTTTGTTGAGCCAATTTGCCTGTTAAAATAACTCCATTCGCCGATTAAAGAGCTGTCTTTCCTGTTGAGTGTATCATTTTTAATGATTGGCTGAAGTATTGGAGCGGGAAAGCCTTCACCTGCTCTTTTATGGATGGAGTACAGGTCTCTTACTGCCGTTTTGCCCACACCGGTAAAAGGTATATTTAATAAGGATGCGATTGTTATTTCGCAAAGTATAATAAAAAAAAGAGTCTTGTATTTGGCTTTCCTGTACGTAAAAATTACTGTTAACAGGAAAAAAAACATAAGTACAGATTGTATAAAAATTACATCGTAAAAACTGAGGCTATCAACCGTGTTTTTTAAAAAAGATGATAAAGATGATTGATTGGTTATAGCCGAAAGATGAAAAAAGAAACTGTCTTTAACATAAAAAATCTGACTGAAAGCAAAAAGCGACAAACCTGATAAAAGTAATAATAAAGAGAGAATAATATATTTTAGTTTGCTTAACAGGTTTGGTTTTTTTTCGAGGAATTTATCTGCCTGTATGATAGCAGCAAGTAAGAAAGAAAGAATTGAAAAAATGCGGAATTCTCCTGTTAATCTTACATAACCTGTTAATGGAAGAAACGAATTGATGAATGACTGCAAAGGCGTTTTTATTGAAAGCAGCATAAAAAAAACACCAACTCCTGAAAAGAAAAACTGTAGTTTATTTTTTTTGCTAATTAAAGAAGATAAAAAGAAAATAAACGGTATAATGCCAAAATAACAATTACGCATTGCTATATCGGTTTGGTAAAAAACATCGTTTTTAGTTGTTGCAAAGGGTAGTAGAAAACTAAGGAGGCTTGCCCAGGTTGTAGGTGCAATGTTTGATGCAACCAGGTCTATTTTTTCATTTCTTGAAAAATGAGGAAGAATGTCAGTATAACCAAAAAACAAGCCGCAGGATACGATGAGCAGCAAAACAACAGTTATCACATTTGTTTTAAAAAATGCTTTTTTATAGGCCGGTTGGTTTTCTATAGCTGGAAAGAAAAAAAAGAAAAGAAAAAGAAATACAAAAAAATAAAAGGACCCGATAATAATACCAGGGTGCGAAGAAGAAATTAATAAGTAAAGCAAAACAACAGTGCGAAAAATATTTTTGAGTGTTGGTATTTTATACATCGTGATGAAGTAACTGATACACCACGGTAAGAAGGCAGCGCCGCTTAACCAGTTAAGATGTTGCAAGTGCCCGATGTTATAGCCATTGCACATATAGGCAACGGCTGCAATAAGGCGCAGGTATTTATTAGCTGTAAAATGTTTACTTAACGAAAGCATTCCTGCACCACCAAAAAAAACATAAAAAAGTGTTTCCAGCGTAAGTGTGTAAGCGTTGTAACCTATGGTTAAGGAAATAAGCCAGGTTATAGGCGACCAGTAAGAGCCGTTCATATCACCATAAAAAGGCAAACCAAAAGCTATATAAGGGTTCCAGATTGGAAAGATGCCGCTGTGAATTACTTCACTCATTAAATACCGTGGCGGAAAATAACCAATGAACATATCATTTTTTAAAGAAAACTGCAGGCAGATAACAGGGGCAAACGCAATTAGAAATACTACAAAAAGTATTATGTAAGAATTTTTTTTTAGCAATTACTGGGTATGTTTTATCAAATTTAATATTTATTATTGTTTCAATCCTAATTTTGAATTTATCATGTTTATATATTTTCATGCTGATGATGCGGGTTTATCGCCAGGTCTTACAAATCAGGTATTACAATGCTGGGAAGATGACCTGATTGATGGGTTTAGCATTATCGCCAACAGGGAAAGTGATTATATGATAACTGAACGATTAAGAAAAAGCCCAGAAAAAACAGTTCATTTATCCGTTCATCTTAATTTGTCGGATTGGAAATGTATAAAAGAAACACAATCACACGGCATTTTAATTGACGAGGCTGGAAATTTTAAGCTGCCTTATTGGAAGTTGAACTTTATTTTACTAATCGGTGGAGCAAAAAAAAGAAAATTGCTGAATGAAATATATAATGAATGGGACAGCCAGATTGTTTTTGTTAAATCAATAGTTGGAGAGAGGCAGATTAAAGCCGTTGACGGGCATAATCATGTACATATGATACCTTCACTTTTTTTAATTGTTACTGAATTAGCAAAAAAGCATAACATAAAATATGTGCGGTTTTCAAAAGAGTTTTTTTTTATTGATAAGTTATCTGATTTGGTTACTGTTTCTTTTTTTTCAGGTTGCCTGAAGCAATTAATACTTTTTTTATTTCGGGTAAAGATTAAGGCAATGGAAACTGGTTACTCACCTAAAACAGAAGCTGTACTTGGAGTTCAATATTCAGGGAAAATGACAGTTCAGAATATTAAGGCAGGTATCAACCGGGCAAGAAAAAATAAGGTAAAAAGTCTTGAAATTATCCTGCATCCCGGCCAGGTGAGCAAAACAGAAATTGATCGGTTTTCTTTTAATCGCTCTACACGAAAATTTTTCTTGAGCGAGATGCGTAAAGAAGAACTCAAAACGTTACAACAAATAAAAAACGAAAATCTTGCGGAAATAAAATGCGGAGCAAAAAAAGTTTAAGCTAATTTAACTGGTATAAAATTGCAGGGAATGAATTTTGAATATAAACTTAAGATAACTGAAGCCGATTCCGTTGATTTGAAACAATTGTCGGAATTGCATAAAATTTCTTTTGCATCCATTTTTAAAAAAAGCATGGTTAGCAATGATTACATGACACCCGAATTTTATAAGTGGAAGTACAACCCGCCGGCAGGGAAAGGAGTAATTGCTGTTGTGGAAAAAGATAAACAAATTATTTCTTGTACTGCAATGATACCAGTAAATGTGAATTTGCAAAACCAGAATTTTAAAGCCTGGCAGGTAGTTGACGGCGCAACAAATCCGCAGTTTCAAGCAAATGGATTTTTTGGAAAATGTATGCGTGCACTCCGGGAAGAATTAAAGGGAGATGATATTCAATTTGCTTTTCCAAATAAAAACAGCCTTGATTTTTTTTTCAGGAATCAGCACAAATTAGCGGAGAAGGTTGGGTTTTATGCTAAAGTTAATTTCCTTCAATCGGAAAAGGCAAAGTCTGTATTTAAAAATGAATGTTTTAATGAAGCGGTAAATCAATTTTTTAAAAAAAACAGTTCATTAAAAATTGCATATATAAACAGGAATGTTGACTATTTAAATTGGCGTTATATTCAGCACCCAGGAAAAGTTTATCAGTGGCATGTTGTAACGTGGTGTAATGAAGTAACCGGCTTTGCAGTAGTGCGCCCTTTTTTTGTGAAAGGAATGCGTATCCTCTTATTATTAGAATATTTTTCTCAAAACCAAGAAGCAGCAAGGCAGTTAGGTTACTTTATTCAATCCTGTGCTAACAATGAGCATTGTTTATTTACGGCTGTATATTTATCAAATGTAAGCAGGCACTCATTCCCCCAAAGCGGTTTCGTTAAAATTCCTTCTTTTTTCTTACCCAAAAAGCAAGTGTTTTCAATAGCCGCAAATGATAAAAATCATCCTTTATTAACTGCCGATTGGTTTCTCCAAACCGGCGATTGGGATGCTTTTTAATCAAAATTTATCCTTTCATTAACGATGTAAAGTGGTCTTTTTTTGCTTTCCCTGAAAAGGCTGGCAATATATTCGCCCATCAATCCAATAACTAACAATTGAATTCCCCCCATAAAAGTAACTGCTGTCATTAACGAAGCCCAACCAGGAACAGTTTTGCCTTGGAAATATGCAATTACCGACATTACTAGTAAGAAAAAAGAGATGAGCGATACAAAACTGCCAATTAATAAAGAAATACGTAACGGTTTAAAGCTGAAGGAAGTGGTGCCTTTTAATGCAAGCCGCATCATTTTTGCATAACTATACTTGCTTTTTCCATATAATCTGGCAGGGGCTTCAAACGATAAAACTGTTTTCTTAAATCCAATCCAACTGAATACGCCCCGAAGAAAAAGATCTCTCTCTTCAAATTTCTGAATTGTCTGAAGTACTTTTTTATTGAATCCCCTGAAATCTGAAACATTCTCTTCAATAGGAACATCCGACAGCAGATTAATAAAACGATAAAACCATTTGGATAAAATTTTTTTAATCCAGTTTTTATCATTGGTTTTAATTCGTCTTGTTGCTACTAAATCATAGCCCTCGTTTAACTTGTCGAAAATTTTGGGTAAAAAAGAAGGAGGATGTTGCAGATCTCCATCCATTGTAATTATATATTCACCGTTTGCATAATCCATTCCAGCCATCAGCGCATTTTGATGACCAAAATTTCGGCTGAAGGAAATACATTTTACTCTTTGATCTTCATCGGCCAGGCTTTGTATTTCTGATAATGTAGTGTCTGTGCTGCCATCGTCAATGAAAATTAATTCAAAGTCAGGAAGTATATGTTGCTTGATTTCTTGAAATACAGGATAAATACTTTCAGCCTCGTTTAAAACCGGGATGATGATTGAAACAGATGGCATACGAGTATGAATTTAATAATAATAAAATGCCTGTAATTCTTCTTGCTGCAATATATTCTTTTATCTGATTTGTATTGGCTTATTTGTTCGTATAAACTTCCAGACCTTTCTGAACATATTTTCCTATGATGTCAAATTCAAGGTTAATAACCGAGCCGCTCAGAATTTTGTTCATATTGGTGTGTTCAAAAGTGTAGGGAATGATTGCTACAGTAAACTCACACTCGGTTACATTAAAAACCGTGAGGCTGATGCCATTTAATGATATCGATCCTTTCTCAACAATCAAATGTGCAAATTCTTTTGGATATTGAAATGTAAATAACCAGCTTCCGTTCTGTTCTGAAACAGCCATGCAGGTTCCGGTTGCATCTACGTGCCCCTGAACCAAGTGCCCATCTAGCCGACCATTGAAAGGAAGGCAGCGCTCAATATTTATATCATCACCATTATTTAAAAAGCCCAGATTCGACTTCTCCAAAGTTTCTTTTACTGCTGTGACCCGGTGCTTTCCATCAATAACCTCCTCAACTGTTAAACAAACGCCATTATGTGCAACGCTCTGGTCGGCCTTTAATTCATTCGAAATGGGAGAGGTTATCCAGAATGTTTTATTCGTTCCTGACTGTTCAATTGCTGAAATTTTTCCGGCGGTTTCAATTATTCCTGTAAACATGCTGCAAATTTGCAAAAAAATGCCTTTAAAAAGACTGTAAATTATTCTTTCCCCTTATCTTTGCGCCTCAAAATTCCTTAAAGGAGGTATATATTATGCTGATAATTGATTCAAAAGATTGCGAAAATATCGACAAAGCGCTTAAGAAGTATAAAAAGAAATTTGAAAAAAGTAAGGTTCTGCTTCAGTTGCGTGAGCGTCAGTCATTCACTAAGCCTTCTGTAAAACGCAGAGGTGAAGTTTTGAAAGCAATCTACAAGCAGCAAATTGCCAGTGGCAAAATTGAAGTGAAGTAATCCTTCATTTTAAAATATAGCTGATAGCCGTAAGGTTTTGTAACTTTACGGCTATCTGTATTTATGTACATCAGCAACCGCCAAGAACTGAATTCTTTCCTGGAGTATCTCAAATTTGAAAAAAGATATTCTCCGCTAACTATACGTTCATATACTGACGATCTCATTTATTTTTTTGACTACCTGGTAACCAATTTTGGTGATTTACAACTTTCTGAAATCAAGTCGGCAATTGTAAGAAGTTGGCTGGCTTCACAAAAAGATGAAGGGCTTTCACCCAAAAGCATCAGCCGCCGGATTTCTTCATTAAAATCTTTCTTTAAATTTTTGTTGCGACAGGGGATCATTGAGGTTTCTCCCATGACAACCATCACATCTCCCAAACAGAATAAGCGTTTACCTGTTTATGTTGAGCAAAAAGATATTGCTACTTTATTTACATATGTGGAGTTTCCGGATAATTGGGAAGGACAGATGAACAAGTTGCTGATAGAATTGCTATATAGCACAGGAATGCGTTTAAGTGAGCTGATTTCTCTTAAAGAAACGCAGGTTGATTTTCATAAAAATAATCTCAAGATATTAGGTAAGGGTAATAAAGAGCGACTTATACCAATAACGACCGAACTAAAAAATGGACTGGAATTATACCTTACAGCGAAAAAAAAGTTTTTTGAAGGAACGGTGTCAGCAGATTTTTTACTGGTTAATACAAAAGGAAATAAACTTTATCCTAAATATGTGCAGCTTGTTGTTAAAAAATATCTGTCATTAATCACTACTATCGACAAAAAAAGCCCACACGTTCTTCGCCATACATTTGCTACTCATTTAATGAACAACGGAGCAGAGCTGAATGCTGTAAAGGAATTGCTCGGCCACAGCAGCCTTGCTGCCACGCAGATTTATACTCACAATTCAATAGAAAAGCTGAAGGATATACACAAGAAGGCTCATCCTAAAGCATGATTATATTATCAGATTATTCAAAAAATACTAATGCTTATTAGTTATTTTTGTGAGTAAATACCTGTTAAAATACACCGTTTAACTGTTCAGAAATATTTTGAAAAATGTGATTACTTCTGTAACTTGTTACTGACTGGAAAAACGTTACCTAAATGAAAACCAGTTCTTTCACATTTTTCTTAACCAACAAAAAATTGGAACACTATGAACGTGAAGATCCAAACTGTACGTTTTGATGCAGATGCAAAACTGATCGAGTATGTAAAACAGAAAGTACAAAAGCTGTACAATTTCCACGACAGGATTATGCAGGTTGATGTATTTCTGAAATTGGACAATGTAGTTCACAACATTAAAGACAAGGTAGCCGAAATCAAAGTTCATGTGCCAAGGCAACAACTATTCGTAAAACAGACATCCAAGTCATTTGAACAGTCTTTTGATGATGCTATGGAATCTCTTATCTCACAACTAAAAAGAAAAAAAGAAAAACAATACGATTAATAATCGTTTCGATCCCTCCGGAATGGAGGGATTTTTTTTGCACTTATTCAACTTCTTTCCACACAATAAATTTTCTTGTATAAAAATTTTTCCGTTTAGTGTTTTCCTTTACCTTTGCCTTCCCAAAAACGGGGGGTGCATACGTATGTGCTTTTCAAGTTCTTAGAAATAATGTTTTTCAATACCTGTTTTATGTGATGAATATGACTGATCGTTAAAAGCAGTATAGAAAACAAATGCCACTTTAGCTCAGTTGGTAGAGCAGCTGATTTGTAATCAGCAGGTCGTTGGTTCGAGTCCGACAAGTGGCTCAGTTAGGGCAGTTTCCAGAGCGGCCAAATGGGCGGACTGTAAATCCGCTGTCTTTCGACTTCGGTGGTTCGAATCCACCACTGCCCACAACCCGAAATTTAGTTAACTTTCGGGTAATTTGCGGAAGTAGCTCATTTGGTAGAGCGATAGCCTTCCAAGCTATAGGTGGCGAGTTCGAGCCTCGTCTTCCGCTCCAGAAAAGTTCTTTATTAGGTTGATGTGAATTATTTCACTGAAACTCTACCAGCCGTTGTAGCTCAGTGGTAGAGCACTTCCTTGGTAAGGAAGAGGTCGTGAGTTCAATTCTCATCAACGGCTCAGATTTGAGGAGCTGGTTCAGAATGAATGTGTGCTAAGCAGATGATAATATAATTATATTACACTGCCGGTAACATATAATGGTTGATTTTTGTAAACACAATTTAAAACAAATACGATGTCTAAAGAGACCTTTAAGCGGGAGAAACCCCACGTAAACGTTGGTACAATTGGTCACGTTGACCACGGTAAAACAACTTTAACTGCTGCCATTACCGAAATTCTTGCAAAAAAAGGATTGGCACAGGCAAAGAAATACGATGAAATTGATGGTGCACCTGAAGAAAAAGAGCGTGGTATCACTATCAATACAGCACACGTAGAATATCAAACAGCTAACCGTCACTACGCACACGTAGATTGTCCTGGTCACGCTGACTACGTAAAAAATATGATCACTGGTGCTGCCCAGATGGATGGAGCAATCCTCGTTGTGGCTGCAACTGATGGTCCTATGCCTCAAACAAAAGAACACATCCTTTTGGCACGCCAGGTAGGTGTACCTAAAATTGTTGTGTTTATGAATAAAGTTGACTTAGTTGATGATCCTGAACTGCTTGAACTGGTAGAAATGGAAATCCGTGAACTCTTGAGCTCTTACGGTTTTGATGGTGATAATACACCAATTATTCAAGGTTCTGCAACAGGTGCATTGGCAGGTGAAGAAAAATGGGTGAAGAAAGTTGAAGAGTTGATGGATGCAGTTGATTCTTACATTCCGCTTCCTCCTCGTCCGGTTGATATGCCATTCCTCATGAGTGTTGAAGACGTGTTCTCAATTACTGGTCGTGGTACTGTTGCTACTGGCCGTATTGAGCGTGGAAGAATTAAAGTAGGTGAGCCTGTTGAAATTGTTGGTTTGATGGAACAATCACTTAACTCTACGGTTACAGGTGTTGAAATGTTCAAGAAATTACTTGATCAGGGTGAAGCAGGTGATAACGCAGGTTTATTATTACGTGGTATTGAAAAGAAAGATATCCGCCGTGGTATGGTTATCGTTGCTCCCAAATCGATTACTCCTCATACTGAATTCAAAGGTGAAGTTTACGTATTAGGTAAAGAAGAAGGTGGCCGTCATACTCCTTTCTTTAATAAATATCGCCCTCAGTTCTACTTCCGCACTACAGACGTAACTGGTGAAGTAAGTTTACCAGAAGGAACGGAAATGGTAATGCCTGGCGATAATACAACTCTTACAGTAACGCTTATCCAACCAATTGCAATGGAAAAAGGTTTGAAGTTTGCGATTCGTGAAGGTGGTCGTACAGTAGGTGCTGGTCAGGTAACTGAAATCTTAAAATAAGAAAGCCCCAACTCCTTTTAATAAGAGGAATAATGGAAGCTTAAAATAAAAGCAAAGTACCTTTGGTTTTAAGCCTTAGGTACTTTGCTCTTTAAACAGTTCTTCAAAACTGAATCCTGAATAGGGATTTATTTACGGGCATGGTGCAACGGTAGCATACGGGTCTCCAAAACCTTTGATCTGGGTTCGAATCCTAGTGCCCGTGCTGGTTTTTTAAGCCGGTTAACGGTTGAGCCATTGAAAGTATTTTCAATGGATGATCAGACAAACAATAATTTTATGAACAAGGTAACAGCTTACTTCAAAGATTCATACAAAGAGTTACTTGAAAAAGTAACCTGGCCTACCTGGACACAGCTTCAGCAATCAACCATGATTGTGCTGGTGGCTACGCTCATTATTACAGCTGTAATCTGGGTTATGGATTTAGGTATTGCCAAAGTGCTTCAATTCTTTTATTCATTCTTCAAATCTTAATCTGCTATGTCTGAAATAGTGAATGCGGAAACCAGTAAGTGGTATGTGCTTCGTGTCGTAAGTGGCAAAGAGAAGAAGGTAAAAGAGTATCTCGATAAAGAGATTACACGTAACGGTTGGGATAAAGTGGTGAAACAGGTGTTCCTTCCGGTTGAAAAAGTATATAAAGTCGCTAACGGTAAGAAAGTGGTAAGAGAACGTAACTTCTACCCGGGTTATGTGATGATAGAAGTTGAGAATGGAAAGATGAGTGATGAAATACGGGAAACAATCAGCAATACAAGTAATGTGATTCATTTTCTTGGTAAAGAAAATCCAATTGCTCTCCGTAAAGCTGAGGTAAACAAAATGCTGGGCAAAGTAGATGAAATGGCAGATACAACAAGCATGGTGATGAGTGAGCCTTTCATTGTAGGTGAAACAATCAAAATCATCGATGGACCATTCAACGACTTTAATGGAGTTATTGAAGAAGTAAACGATGAGAAGAAAAAATTAAAGGTAGCAGTAAAAGTATTTGGTCGTGCTACACCTGTTGAGTTAAACTACATGCAGGTAGAAAAAATTTCCTAAAGAAAATATACTTCAATAAAAAAAGTCCTTAACTATTTATGTTAAGGACTTTTATTTATACAAAAAATTATACCTGTCCTTCCGCAGGGGCTTCTGTTGCGGGAGCAGCGGGAGCTTCAGCTAAAGGTAATTCAACTTGTACAGGGGCAGGAACCGGAGCTGCTACAGGAGCTACTGCTGGTTTTGCTTTTGGGGCAGTTTTTTTCTTTGGAGAGGCTTTCTTTGCGGCAGCTTTTTTGGGAGCAGCTTTCTTAGCAACGGGCTTTTTAGAAACAACTTTTTTAACTGGTTTCTTTTTTGCCGGAGCTTTCTTTGCAGCTTTCTTCACTACTTTTTTAATAGCTTTTTTTGCTGCTTTTTTTATCACTTTTTTAGCGGCTTTCTTTACAGCTTTTTTTGCTGCTTTTTTCTTTGCCGGGGCCTTTTTTGCTATTTTTTTCTTGATCACTTTTTTAGCGACCTTTTTAGCAGGTTTTTTGGCTGCTTTTTTCTTTGCTTTTGCCATAATAATGAAATGGGTTTTATGAAAAGATGAATCTCAATGAAAAATTAAATCAAATTATTCAGTCAATAAAAAATATAATTGTATTTTTTAAACAGGTAGTTACAGATGGATTAATGGCGTTTGGACAGATTATCAGATCCGGCAAAATAATCGCTAAAATCCTTTGCTGGTAAAGGAATCAGCGCTACCTTTGCAATCCCAAAAAGTTCTTTTACGAATTTTATTGTTTGGGAGTGCTGCCACCGGCGGTACGTTATCACCAAAAAAACTTTTACAATGGCAAAAGAAATCACAGGATTTGTGAAACTGCAGGTAAAAGGTGGACAGGCAAACCCTGCACCTCCTGTAGGTCCGGCCCTTGGTTCAAAGGGTCTTAACATCATGGAGTTCTGCAAGCAGTTCAATGCAAGAACTCAAGACAAAATGGGAAAAGTACTTCCCGTATTAATCACCGTTTACAGCGACAAGTCGTTTGACTTTGTTATTAAAACAGCCCCGGCTTCTATCCAGTTAATGGAGGCAGCTAAAATTCAGAAAGGTTCAAAAGAATCGAACCGTGCAAAGGTTGGTAAAGTAACATGGGATCAGATTGAAGCAATTGCAAAAGACAAGATGCCCGATCTTAACTGCTTTACGCTTGAAAGCGCAATGAGCATGGTTGCTGGTACTGCCCGCAGTATGGGTTTAACTGTTGACGGGAAAGCCCCTTGGGAAAACTAATTATTCACCTTAAATTTTTTTAATCATGGCATTGACCAAAAAAAGAAAAGCAGCACAAGCAAAGGTGGATAATAACAAGATTTATTCCCTTAAAGATGCTTCTGCACTCGTTAAAGAAATCAACTGTACAAAATTTGACAGTTCTGTAGATGTTCACGTTCGTTTAGGTGTTGATCCTAAAAAAGCCGATCAGGCAATTCGTGGAACAGTAACATTACCTCATGGTACCGGTAAAACAAAAAGAGTATTGGTACTTTGCACTCCTGATAAAGAAGCTGATGCAAAAGCAGCAGGTGCAGATCATGTAGGCTTGGATGAATTTATTGCTAAAATTGATGGAGGATGGACTGATGTGGATGTAATCATTGCCACACCTTCTGTAATGCCTAAAATAGGTCGGCTTGGTAAAATATTAGGTCCCCGTAACCTGATGCCAAACCCAAAAACAGGAACAGTAACAAATGATGTTGCTGCTGCTGTTAATGAAGTGAAAGGTGGTAAAATTGCATTTAAGGTTGATAAAGCTGGTATTATCCATGCATCAATTGGCCGTGTAAGTTTTGCTCCTGAAAAACTGGCTGCAAATACCACTGAATTCTTAAATGCAATTATCAAGGCAAAACCTTCTACTGCAAAAGGAACTTACCTTAAGAGCATTTATATAGCAAGCTCAATGAGCCCTGCTATTGCTGTTGACACAAAATCATTCATGAACTAATCCTTTCAGGGTTATTAAAACTAAAATCATGACGAAAGATCAAAAAAATGAAGTGATTGAAGTGCTGAAAGGCAAGTTCAGTCAATACAATAACTTCTACATTACAGATACCGAATCTTTAACTGTAGAGCAAATAAGCAAATTGCGCCGTGCCTGTTTCGACAAGAATGTTGAAATGAAGGTTGCAAAAAACACGCTGATTAAAAAAGCATTGGAATCGCTGGATGCTGAACGTTATGCTGGTGTTTATGAAGCACTTAATAATGTAACTGCATTAATGTTTTCAGAAAATCCAAAGGAACCGGCTGTTATCATTAGCTCATTCCGCAAGGCAAACAATGGAGAAAAACCATTGCTGAAAGCAGCTTTTATTAATGGCGATGTCTTCGCTGGCGATAATCAGTTGAAAGCTTTAACTCAGATCAAATCAAAGAACGAGCTTATTGGCGAAGTTATTGGTTTGCTCCAGTCTCCTGCAAAACGTGTTATTGCTGCATTGCTGCATAACGCAGAGACCAAAGGCGAAGCTGCATCTGCTGAATAATTATAGTTATTCAATTTAAAAAACAACCAATGCCGATGAGGTTCAAATGCGGCAATTATTTATAACCATCCGCCGGATTCGTTAAGAATATGAAGGCGGTTAAAAAGTAAAAAAATGGCAGACGTAAAAGCATTAGCTGAATCATTAGTAAGCTTAACAGTAAAAGAAGTACAGGAATTAGCAGAAGTTTTAAAGTCAGAGTATGGTATTGAACCAGCTGCTGCTGCAGTAGTAGTTGCTGCTGGTGGTGAAGGTGGTGCAGCCGTTGCTGAAGAAAAAACTTCATTCAACGTAATCCTGAAAAGCGGTGGTGCTTCAAAACTGAACGTTGTTAAGATTGTTAAAGACTTAACTGGTTTAGGTTTGAAAGAAGCAAAAGACTTAGTTGACGGTGCTCCAAAGCCTGTTAAAGAAGGTGTTTCTAAAGCAGAAGCTGAAGATATTGCAGCTAAACTGAAAGAAGCAGGTGCTGATGTTGAAATTGCTTAATTTCACGCTTCTTCCGTAATACATTCAGCCCCGACCATATAGGTCGGGGTTTTTTATGAGGCAACGTTTTTGTAATATCACTTGTCTTTCGGGTGATAACAGTTATTTTGCGTTGAAGTAAATATAGAAATTGAATTATCAGTTAAGTCTAAAAAGTTCAGGGGCAGCACTTATAGCAGTGTTGCTCTTGTTTGGAAATAGTGTGTTTGCCCAATGCACTACTCTTGGTCAAACACCATCTACAGCGATTCCGGTTTGTGGCACAAGTGTTTTTGATCAGAGAGTTGTACCTGATTGTACAAATGGAAGTATTTATGTTCCGAATTGCAGTGGCGTGACAAACGGTTGTGCATATGCCGACATTAATCCGTTCTGGTACAAGTTTACCTGCTATCAGTCAGGAACACTAGGGTTATTAATTGATCCTATAAGCTCGAGTGATGATTATGACTGGCAGATTTGGGATATTACAGGCCTAAGCCCCACTATTGTTTATTCCAATACAAATGCTTCTTTAATTATAGGAGCAAATTTCAGCGCTCTTCCCGGGCAAACCGGTACAAAAAGCACTGCTTCAAAAACAATTGAGTGCTGTACTGTACAAGGGGTTACTAATCCGCCAAATTTCAGTAAACTGCCTAATATTATTGCCGGAAGGAATTATTTGCTGATGATAAGTAATTATTCCCAATCGCAACAGGGGTACAAACTTTCATTTACCGGCGGTACTGCTGTTATTACTGATCCTAAGGAACCTTTAATGCAACAGGTAAAACCTAATTGCGGAGGTGATGAGTTGCGGTTGAAACTAAACAAGAAAATGAAATGCTCTACCATTGTGGCTGATGGAAGCGATTTTGCTCCGATCAATGGAACCGTAAATGCAACAGGCGCAAGACCAATTGGATGTAATACCAGTTATGAAACGGATTCGGTTGTAATTACTTTAGCTCAATCTTTGCCTCCGGGTAATTATTCCCTGCATTTAAAAAATGGGGGCGATGGTAATACAATTCTTGATCTCTGCGATAGAGAGATACCTGTAACAGATACTGTTTTTTTTACCATCCCACTTTTACAACCCACAAAATTAGATAGTCTTGTCCCTGTTACCTGTGCTCCTCAATCAATCAGGTTTGTGTTTTCTAAATTAATCAAATGCAGCTCTATTGATCCTTCCGGAAGCGATTTTTCAATTTCAGGAACTTACCCGGTTGCTATTACTGGTGCTAAAGGAAACTGCAATGCTGATGATCTTACTTCTGACATTATTGTATCATTTGCCCAGCCATTGCAAAGTACAGGAACATTTGTTGTTTCGCTAAAGCCCGGATTTGATGGTAATACAATTGTTGATGAATGTAACCAGACAACACCACCATCTCAAATGGCATTTTCAGTACAGGATACTGTTAATGCAGATTTTAATTATAACCTTTATTATGGATGCTCTGCTGATACAATTGTATATTCTCATCCGGGGGGTAATGGAGTAAACAACTGGCTTTGGAATTTTGGAACAGGTGGAAATACCTATAACCAAACTGAAGAAGTAATTTATAAAACATTTGGGCAGAAGAATACTACATTAATAGTATCGAATGGTTTTTGCAAAGACACTGTTTCAAAATCAATTTATTTGGATAATTTTTTGCAGGCATACTTTACTGTTGACACACTGAATTGTCCCAATGAACCAGTTTATATAACAGGAATAGATTCAAGCGAAAGACCAATTGCCTATTTCTGGAATTTTGGAGATGGACAAACAAGTACGGCCGACCAACCTCAATCGCATCTTTTTCCATCAACTTTTACCGACGCTAAATACACAATTGTTCATTCTGTTACTAATGATCTTGGATGTACGAGTACATACCAAAAGACAATTACAATTGTAAAAACCTGCCGCATTGATGTGCCCAATGCATTTACTCCAAACAGCGATGGTTTGAATGATTTCTTCGGACCAATGAACGCAATAAAGGCGGATAACTTTATTTTCAGAATTTATAACAGGTGGGGGCAAATGATTTTTGAAAGCCGTAACTGGCTTAATCAGTGGGATGGTAAGTACAAAGGAATTGACCAGGATCCAACAACCTATGTGTGGCGCTTATCTTATATTGATAAGGACACAAGAAAAGCAGTTGACCGAAAAGGAAATTTTGTTTTGATCAGGTAACTATCAGAATTTATTAGCTGATGTTTTGTTGATCTTTTTTATAATTTTTCTTGCTCTTGAATGAAACGCTGCTGTTTCATAATCCCATCTTTCTTCTATTATAACAAGTAACTCATGGTTTATTTCAGGATAAATTTTTGCCAGTTTTTCAAGAATCGACAGTGAAAATGCTTTTACTGCAATGGCTTCATTTACATCGGCAATAAAACTGAAACAAATATCCATCACCTCGCCATGCATACTCTCAGGAATTGGAACTTCCTGTAAAAAGCGCACAATATTTCTCTTAACAGCATTGTGAATGTTTTCTTTATGAAGTGTATCAACTAAAACGTGCATGTGTTTCTTTACAAGTTGCGGATGAGCAGATGCTGCATAGCTCAACGGCCATCCTGCACGTTGTGTTACACGGTATTCATCATTAAGAAACAGGTTTACAAGCTCATCAAACCGTTTTTGTGAACTTCCTACCCAATTAATGATTTTATTGGTTTGTGCTTTGGAATGTTCTGCTAATATTTCTTTACGCAGGTTCATACAGAATGAAAGGCTGCTAATTCATTTAATGTTTTTTTTATTTCATCGGCATCTGCAATAACAGTATTTAATTCTTCCTTCATTTGATGATTGATATATTTCATTTCTGAATGCAGCATTGTTCTTGCTGATGTATGAAATTCAACAGCACCTGTTTGCTTTGCCAGTGATGCAATATTGTTACTTCTTACACCACTGCCTGGCATAATGATAATGCGTTTTCCGGCAGCCTGTACTAACGTTTTAAGTACATCTGCTCCTTCTGCAACATTTGGTGTACGTCCCGATGTAAGAATTCTTTCGCAACCGGTTTCAATAATTGTTTCAAGCGCTTCAAAAGCGTCTCTTGTTCTATCGAATGCACGGTGAAATGTGACACCAAGAGGATAAGCCAGTTCAACAAGTTGGGCATTTCTTTTCTTATCAACAGTACCGTCAGCATTCAACATTCCAATTACCACGCCATCACAGCCAGCTTCTTTGCAGCGCAAAATATCTGCTTTCATTGCTTCAAATTCATCGTTGCTGTATAAGAAATCGCCGCCCCTTGGTCGTATCATTGCATAGAGATCAATTGAAACAAGCGCTCTTGCTCTTTTTAAAAAACCATAAGAAGGGGTAGTACCACCTTCACCGGGATTATCACATAACTCAATCCTGTTTGCCCCGCATTGCTCAATGGCAGAACAGCTTTCAAGATTAAAAGCAATCACTTCTAATTTGTAACTCATTTATACCAGCTTTTTGCAGTTATACTTTCTTCTGTTTTCTGATTGTGTACAGCCATTGTAAATTTCTGCATTACTGAGTAACAGCCATATTCACCTTTTTTGTTTAATGCAATAAATCCAACCTGAACATTTTTTGCATTCACCCCGTTGTTTTTTACAATTCGTTGTACAGCTTCTTTGCAGGCAGCTTCCGGACTTTTTCCCTGTCTCATCATTTCAACAACTGTATGCGTACCGCAAATTTTCACCACTTCTTCGCCTACTCCTGTTGCGGCAGCAGCCCCCACTTCATTGTCAACAAACAAACCTGCACCAATAATAGGTGAGTCGCCAACTCTGCCACGCATTTTATAAGCCATACCGCTTGTCGTGCAGGCTCCGCTTAAATTACCTGCTGCATCAATTGCTATCATTCCTATTGTATCATGATTGAGCATGGCAACAGGCCAGGGATACGGATCGGGCTCATTGTTATTTTTTTCAAGTATTTTGGGAATAGTAAGCGGATCGTATTTGGATGTTTTCAGCCATTCTTTCCATGCTTTTTCACTTTCGGGTGTTAACAGATTTTCTATTTTAAATCCTTTGCTTAAGGCAAATTGCAAAGCACCTTCCCCTGCCAGTTGCACATGCGGTGTTTGTTCCATCACTAATCGAGCAACCTGTATCGGGTGCATAATGTGTTCAAGCGCCATTACCGAACCACACTGCCCTTTTTCATTCATAATACAGGCATCAAGTGTAACTTTCCCATCACGATCTGGCAAACCACCATAGCCTACACTAACATCGTGCGGATCAGCCTCGGGCACCATTACACCAGCTTCAACTGCATCAAGTGCTTTGCCACCTTTGCTGAGAATTTCCCATGCAGCTTTATTGGCATTCATATTCTGTGCCCAGGTTGAAAGCACAACCGGCCCTTTGCTGATTGAGGGTGAAGCGGAAATATTTTTTACTGATAAAAGCGCAGATGAAAGCCCCGTAATCTGAATAAAACTTCTTCTGTTAAGCATAATGAATAAATAAAAATGAAATGTAAGGTGAATGTAAGATGTTTTTTTTCGTTGGATATTAAACCTTTATTTTAAAACAAGGTCTTTTTTCATGTGGTTATACCTGAATCGTTATTTCGTAGAAGCTACCATGGAAAATTGTTTGGGCCGTTTCTAATCTGAAATAAACCCCTATGATATTGATCTCTTCCCTATAATAAGGTGGTACAATTGTATCGCCTTTTTTGTTTGTTAATGTATCCGGTCGCCCCGCACTTCCATTTTATTCATCAGTTCTTTTTCAAACTGAAGCCACTCTTTCCAGCGTTTACGCACTTTTGTTTTGGGCAGATAATATTCAGCCATAGTAATAAAAAAGGTATAATGCCCGGCTTCACTTTCCATGAATTTGCGGTAGAATTTTCTGAGATATGTATCATTAAGACCTTCGCTGAGGCGTTTAAATCGTTCGCAACTTCTTGCTTCAATCAGTGCCATAATCAGCAGGTCATCAAGGAACCGGTCATCAGGATGCCCTCCTTTCTTTTTGAAGTTCATCAATTCGTTAACATAAACATCTTTTCGCTGTTTGCCCAGTTTTAATCCTCTTCGTTGAAGTTCTTTCAGCACCATTCTGAAATGCGACCATTCTTCAGAAACAATCGGGGCTACTTCTGTAATCAGTTTTTCATACTGGCTGTGGCGCTGAATAATAGAAATGCAGGTGGTGGCCGCTTTCTGCTCGCAGTAAGCATGATCTGTAAGTATTTCTTCCAATGATAATTCGGTAAGATCAACCCATCTCGGGTCGGTTGGCAGTTGTAAGCCAAGAATGTTTTTTACATCAATAGTCTCCTGTTGCATAAACAAAAATAAAAAGGACATTCTGAATTAGAACATCCTTTTAACTAAGAAAACTACTTCCTGAAAAATAATCTGTAAGACAAGCGAAGACTATAAGGTTTAATTGCTAATGCTAACAGACTTGTTATGCAAATAGAACAAAGTTTTTCAGATATTACAATACCACAATGCGGGTATGCCGGAATAGGGTATATTCGGTTTTAAAAGATTTGATGTCAATCAGCAATTTTCTTTAATTTCCCCAAATCATAATTTTCAATATGCGATTGTTACCGTTTTTATTATCGTCGGCAGCTACTGCCGGACTGGTATTAGCACTGAATACGAAAATCGGGCCTATGCCACCGCTTGGAAAATTCCTTAGTCCGCAGCATGGTTTTTGGCAAAACGCCGAACCCGTTAATAAAGATTATAATGAGGAATTAAGTTTTCCCGGGTTAAAAGATGCTGCCAGTGTTTATTTTGATGAACGACTGGTGCCACATGTGTTTGCGAAAAATGATGAAGATCTTTATTTCATACAGGGTTTTTTGCATGCTAAATTCCGCCTTTGGCAAATGGATTTTCAAACAGAAGCTGCAGCAGGAAATGTAAGTGCAATTATTGGTGATAAAGCAATTCAGTACGACCGTGAACAGCGAAGGCTTGGAATGGTTTATGCCGCAGAAAAATCTATTGAGGAAACAAAGAAAGATGAGCAAACAACCAATGCGTTTGCAGCGTATGAAAAAGGAGTGAATGCATACATCAGCACGCTTACAGAAAGTTCAATGCCGCTTGAATATAAATTGCTTGACGATCATCCAAGAAAATGGACAAACCTGAAAACTGCTTTGTTGTTAAAGATGATGGCCAAGATGCTTTCATCAGGAACAGAAAATGATTTGCTGAATACCAATGCCAAGAGTTTATTCAGTATGGATGAATTTAAAATGATTTATCCGCAGGTGAATGATTCACTTGAACCAATTGTTCCAAAAGGAACGGTATTTGAAAAGCCCGGCATTGTTCCGGTTAAACCTTCAACAGCCGATTCATTATACTTTGGCAAAAAAGATACGGTAACATACAGTGAAGTTTCAAAGCCCGATAAAAATAATGGCAGTAATAACTGGGTTGTTGGCGGTTCAAAAACAAAAAGCGGAAGCCCGATTTTGTGCAACGATCCGCATCTTGAACTTTCATTTCCTTCCATCTGGTACGAAATACAATTAACATCGCCCGGCAATAATGTGTATGGCGTTTCATTACCCGGAACACCATTTGTAATAATTGGTTTTAACGACAGTATTGCCTGGGGTGTTACCAATGCACAGCGGGATGTAAAGGATTATTACGAAATAAAATTTAAAGACAAAACCAAACAGGAATACTGGTTTAATGGTGCATGGACAAAAGCTGAGCAGCGTGTTGAACGCATTAAAGTAAAAGGTAGTGCTGATTATTTAGATACAGTTGCATACACGTTATTTGGCCCTGTAATGTTTGATGAAAGTTTTTCAAACGATCTTTCACATCATAATAATTATGCAATACGCTGGGTGGCACATGATCCGAGTAATGAAGGTGGTGCTATTTACAAATTGAACCGTGCCAATAATTATAATGAATATGCAAATGCCATCAGCACATTTAATTGCCCCGGTCAGAATTTTGTTTTTGCATCCAAAGCAGGTGATATAGCCATCTGGCAGCAGGGAAAATTTCCGGCACGTTGGGATGGGCAAGGTTTGTTTGTAATGCCGGGCGAAGACAGCAGTTATATGTGGCAGGGATTTATTCCGCAGCAGGAAAATCCGCACAGCAAAAATCCTGAACTTGGTTTCCTTCACAGTGCAAATGAACGCCCGGCCGATTCAACTTATCCTTATTTTATTCCCGGTAATTATATCATTCCGAGAGGCATCCGAATTGTGAACCGTTTAAAAGAAATGAATGGAATTACGGTTGAGGATATGATGAAACTGCAGTACGATTACTTCAATGTGTTTGCCGAAGATGCACGAAGTATTTTGCTGAAGTACGTAAAGGAAAATGAGCTGGATGCCAACGGAAAAAAATATGTTGATATGGTGAAGGGTTGGGATTTGCTGGCATCGCCCAACTCAAACGGTCAAACAGTTTTTCAAACATGGTGGGATAGCCTTGAAGTGGAAATCTGGAAAGATGATATTACAAGAGTAACACCTGCAGCCAACTGGCCCGAATCGCAAACGTTGATGGAGTTGCTGAAAAAAGATTCAGCAATGAAATACATTGATAATATCAACACTCCGCAAAAAGAAACCTTGTTTGATGTTGTTACATCTGCAATAAAAAAAGTGTCAGTTGATTTACAAAAAGAAGAAACTGCCGGTAAACTTGAATGGACGAAACATAAAGACCCGACAATTTATCATTTACTGAAAACAATTCTTCCTTTTGCACGTACGGGCATACCCGTTGGCGGTAATGGCGATATTGTAAATGCAGTTACAAAAAGTCATGGTCCAAGTTGGCGCATGATTGTACAGCTTACAGCACAAACTGAAGCCTATGTTGTTTACCCCGGCGGGCAGGTTGGTAACCCCGGCAGTAAATATTACGATCAGTTTGTTGATACATGGGCACAGGGAAAATATTATACCGCATGGTTTATGAGGAGGGGTGAAGAAAAAGATGCACGGGCAAAATGGACTATTCAATTTAAAAAAGGATAATACAAACCCCGTCTGTGGTTGAAAACCATGGCGGCAGTTAATTGTATCAGATTAATAATGAAATTCTAAATCAGGTCAAATGAAATTTATTGTTGCTTTTATACTCACAGCCTTATTAAGTTATGCTGCCGGATTTTATTTTCCCTGGTGGAACATTGCTATTGTTGCGTTTGTTGTAGCAGCACTTATTCCACAAAAGCCCGGGAAAGCTTTTTTGTCAGCATTTCTGTCTTTGTTTTTTTTGTGGGCAATATTTTCTTTTATGATTGATGTGAATAATAATCATCTTTTATCTGAAAAAATAGCTCAGTTGTTTTTCAAAGTAAAATCTCATGTTGTGATGGTACTGGTTTCCGGATTTATTGCGGGGCTAACCGGTGGTTTTGCCGCACTTGCCGGATCATACCTGCGTAAGAGTAAATAAGAATTAAAAATTTCATAACATTTTGAAATATATTTTCGCAATGTATGATCAGATACCTTGCATTGACTATCCTGCTTATTTCTTATATGCCATTACGGGCTGCAAAAATTTCGGGAACAGTTACAAATCAAAATGGCGAACTGCTGCCTTTTTCTTCCATAACAATTAAAAATTCAACTGAAGGTACTTCAGCCAACAACAAAGGCTTTTTTTCTCTGAACCTGAAAGAAGGAACTTATACTGTTATCTGCCGCCATGTAGGATATGAACGGCAGGAACGAACAATAACTGTGGGCACAAATGATGTTGAACTGAATTTTGTACTTTCCGAACAGCAGGTAAACCTTAGTGAAATTGTTGTAAAGCCGGGCGATGAAGATCCTGCTTATGCAATTATCCGTAAAGCAATTAAGAAACGAAAAGAGTATTCGCAGGAAAATAATTCCTATCAATGCGAAGTCTATAGTAAAGGCACCATGAGTCTTCGCAATTATCCCAAAAAATTTATGGGCGAAACGGTTGACTTTGAAGATGGTGATACAAGTAAAAAGAAAATGATTTTTCTTTCTGAAACTGTTTCAAGAATTTCAGTTGATAAACCCAATAAAACAAAAACAGAAGTCATTAGTACAAGAGTAAGCGGGCAGAGTGATGGCTTTGGTTTTGCAGGTGCTTCGTTTATTTCATTTTATGAAAACAATATTCAGCTCAGCAAAGCGCTTAATCCAAGAGGTTTTATATCGCCAATAGCTGATAATGCGTTTTACTTTTACCGTTATAAATACGAAGGTGCTTTTACTGAAGAAGGGATGCTTGTGAATAAAATCAAAGTCATCCCCAAACGTAAATACGAGCCTTGTTTCAGTGGTTATATCAATATTGTGGAAGATGACTGGAGCATACACAGCATTGCATTTGTGCTGACCAAAGAAAGCCAGATGGATTTTGCAGATACATTGCGTATTGAGCAATTGTACCAGATGAAAGGTCATGAGCAATGGGTTCCGCAAAGCCAGGTGCTTTACCCGGCAGTAAAGTTTTTTGGATTTGATGCCTATGGTGTGTTTGGTAATGTGTATAAAAATTTTAATTCATCACCTGCGTTTACAAAAAATGATTTTGGCTCAACCGTTTTAAAGTATGCAGAAGGAAGTAATAAAAAATCGGTAGCTTATTGGGATAGCATACGCCCATTACCATTAACCGCAGAAGAACAAAAGGATTATCATAAAAAAGACAGCCTTGAGCAACAACGGAAAGATCCACATTATCTTGATTCGCTCGACAGGATAAATAATAAAGTAAAGGTTAACGACATTCTTTTTACAGGAAAAACATTTCAGCAACAGGCGAAAAAACAAAGTTTTGGTTTTTCGCCATTGTTAACTTCTGTGCAGTTTAATACGGTGGAAGGTTTGGTTATTGATATGCCTGTAAATTATCAGAAATTTTTTGCTGATCGGAAAAAGATACAATTAATTCCACATGTGCGATATGGTTTCAGCAGCAAAAGTTTTTATGGATGGGGTACATTCCGTTACAGTTCAGGAAAAAAATATTTTTCAGAGTTTTCTGTAAGTGCAGGAAAGCGGGTGTTCCAGATGAACAATACAAACCCGATAGGTGCGTATGAAAATTCAATTTCAACGTTGTTTTACAAAAACAATTTTATGAAACTGTATGCAGCCGGTTTTGCAAAGATTGAAGCAAGTATGGGTATTGGCAGCGGTGTAACATTATCGGGCAAATTTGAATATCAGAACAGGCAGCCTCTTGTAAACACAACTGATTATAGTTGGAGTAAATCAACTAAAACATATAACCCAAACTATCCTGCTGAACTTACTTCATCAGCTTTTGTTCCGCATCAGGCAAGCATGCTTACTTTGGGATTGAGTTTTCAACCGGGAGCAAAGTATATTGAATTTCCCGACAGGAAAATCAATATCGGATCACGATGGCCGGTTTTTCATCTGCAGTATAAAAAAGGAATAAAGAATTTGTTTGGCAGTGATGTGGACTATGATTACTGGCAATTGTCTGTTCGGGATAATTTTAACCTGAAGGTAGCAGGAGAAATTCAGTATCACATCACAACAGGTGGTTTCTTAAACAGTAACAAAGTAGAGATACCTGATATGAAACATTTTGCCGGAAACAGGTTGATTAATGCAGGAGATTTTTTAAATGTGTTCCAGCTTCCTCAATACTACCAGTTCAGTAATGCAGAAAAAATTCATGGTGCATTTTTTACAGAATATCATCTTAATGGCTTTATTACAAACAAAATTCCGGGGCTTAAACAATTAAATTGGCATTTGGTAACGGGTGCGGCCGCACTGCAGTTATCAAACAAGTCGTATGCAGAATGTCATCTTGGCCTGGAAAATATATTCAAGGTGTTTCGTGTAGATGTTGTTGCAGGATATCAGCAAAAAATGTCCCCTCAATATGAAGTAAGAATTGGAACAAAGATTAATATTACATCATCGGATGATTAGTTGTAATAGAAATTTATTCTGCTTCAGTATCTTTGCCACGCTTTAGAATTTTGCCCAACCTGCAATTGGGGTTCAAAGCAATAACGGACTAAAATTCAGAAACAATGGCACAACTGCACAACCGCATCTCTCGTAGGGAGCTGAAGGAGCGTATTCAAAACGATTCCACTCCACGTACAACCATTTCATTTTACTGTTATTTTAAGATTGAAGAACCAAAATCTTTTCGTGATGAATTGTACAAACAATTTATTGCATTAGGTGTATTGGGAAGAATTTACCTGGCACACGAAGGGATTAATGCACAAATCAGCGTTCCCACCGGTAATGTAGAAAAGTTTAAGCAGCAGCTTTACTCCGTTAAAGAGTTAGATGGGCTGCGTTTAAATATTGCGGTGGATGATGATGGTAAAAGTTTTTATGTGCTTGATATAAAAGTGCGGAATAAGATTGTGGCTGATGGAATTGATGACCCGACGTTTGATATGTCCAATAAAGGAAAGTACGTAAATGCTGAACAGTTTAACACACTGACAGATGACCCCAATACAGTGGTGATTGATATGCGTAACCATTACGAATATGAAGTGGGGCATTTTGAAACAGCAATCGAAATTCCAAGCGATACATTCCGTGAACAGTTGCCAATGGCTGCAGAGATGATGGATGCTGATAAAGAAAAAAATATCATTATGTACTGCACAGGCGGGATACGTTGCGAAAAAGCAAGTGCTTACATGCTGCACAAAGGGTTTAAAAATGTATTTCATTTAGAAGGTGGTATTATCAACTATGTGAATCAGGCCAAGGAAAAAGGATTGCCGGTTAAATTTCATGGAAAGAATTTTGTGTTTGATCAAAGGTTGGGCGAGAGGGTGACTGATGAAATTATTTCATGCTGCCACCAATGTGGTAAACCGGCTGATACACATGTAAATTGTGCGAACGATGCTTGTCACCTGTTGTTTATTCAATGTGATGAATGCCGTAAAAAAATGGAAGGCACCTGTAGTAACGAATGTAAAGAATTCATTCACCTGCCTGAAGAAGAGCAGATACGTTTGCGTAGCGGTATTGATAAAGGAAGAAATGTTTTTAATAAAGCAAAATCAAGGTTAAAGGATTTGCGGATAGAGTAGTTTTTAGTAGCAAATTTTTAATTTATGTTCGCTTTGTTGTTAACTTCGGAATATTAGTTTCATAAATTTCAAGTGAATGTTATGCTAATAAGAGTTACACTGTTTTTCTTTCTTTTGTGTTTAACAATGGATGGGTTTGCTCAAGATGGAGGATCCAAAAAAATTATTATTATTTTTTCCGATTCCTCCAATTTGTATGAAAAAATTAAAGTTGCATTCGCAAAAAGTGATTTTATATTAAAAGAGGAAGGACGAGCTGATACCTTAACCACTCATTTACGAGAAATGAAATCAATGCCTGGTTATTGTAGTTTAATCGCTATCATAAAAGGAAATAAAATTGTATTAAGCGGTTTTTATGGATTAAAGAAAATTAATCTTGTGGGAATTACAACGATGCCAAAAGATTTTAAGCCAATTATATATTTTTCAGGAAGTAAGACTTGGAGGCTAATGATGACTGTTGCACAAAACTTGGGTACTGATATCTCTTTTTCAAAATAAATGCACAAGCGACTAAGTAAATTTATGTTCTTGTCTATTTATCACTTCACCCAAACCACATACACCAGCCACGCCAAAATTAAACCTGCCGCTGCTATTATTAATCCGCTTAAGCGTTTGCGTTTGATATAAAGAATTAAAATAATTCCGGTAAGAGAAACCAACGACATCAGAATTGCTGATACATCAATTAACACACTCCAGCCACTTCCGCTGTCTCTTCCTTTGTGTAAATCATTCAACACACCAATCACACCGGCTTTTGTAATTGTTACTTCATATTCGCCTGTTGAGCGATCAACAAAGGCATCAGCTCCAAAGCCTGGTCCTCTGAAAGATGCACTCACTTGCGAATTATCAATTCTAAATTCGTTTAATGCAGCTTTAATGTTATGTGCTTTACGGAGCTGCTCTACTATTTCTAGTTTCTTGATTTTATTGGTATCGGAAACACTTACCCATGCAGGATCAACCTTGCCTTTTTCGTTTAACGTTTTTAATTCACCTGCAAAATAATCGGGATGATTTAAGGTTAATCCTGTTATTGCAAAAAAGAAGACGATGGCAAAACTGATCATGGATACATAAATATGCAGCCAGCGTGAAAGTTGTGCAATGCTTCGGTTCAGCTTCATTATTATTTCTTTTTGTATTCAAGTAAAACGGATTCAATTTCTGATTCTCCTTTCAAACTGAACTGCTGAACCAATTCATTGCAATTGATTTCCTGGCGCAGCAAATCGTAACCACCATGTTCACGGGCTGCTTCAAAATAAATGGTGTATTTACCGGCTTTCAGTACGTTGCCTTTATCATCTTTTCCATCCCACTTCAGTGTGTATTTCCCTGCTGAACGTGTAGCTCCAGTAACCGAATAAAATACATTCATGTCAGTTGCAAAAGCATCATTGTTTTTGCGGTACCATGCTCTTAAATCGTGCAGCCAACGTGGTTTGTTATACCATAATGCAATATTGCGAACAGTTTTTCCATCTTTATCCTCAATCCATACTGCAACAAAAGGGCGTTTTGCAAATCCCTGTTGTTGTGGTAGAGTTAAAGACATCACCAATTCATTCTTCCATCCCTTCTGGGTTTCTGAAGCCATATTGGTTGAGATGGGATTACTCACCTGCAAAGTTTTCCAACCTTTGCTTTCAATTCTTTTTCCATCTTTTGTAATAATCAAATAATCTGCGTCTGTAACGGTTTTGGCAAGTGCAACACATTCCTGGGGGTTTAGTACATTAAATGCAGTCGCTAAGGCACCGGCATCAGTTGCTGAAGGTGTAATAACAGTTGCGCTGATAATTTCACTGGCCGGGTTCCCTGTTCTTGGATCAACAATATGCGAATACCAGTTGCCTTTGATGAATTCTCCACGGCGGTAGTTACCGCTGGTAGCAACTGCTTTATTATTTAACTGTAGTTGATCGATTGGTGTGTCATTTTCAGCATCAGCTTTAGGATCACTGATCCACACATTTTCATGGATGTCTCCATCAATCACCATATCGCCACCAATGTTTACAATCAGTCCATTAATTTTTGCTGCTGACTTTGCTGCATTTACAGCCGATTGAATAATGAATGATTTGGCAAATGAATTTAATTTCAGAGGAGTGGTTGTTAAATGAGTAGCTGTTTGATTGGCTTCATTCAATATCCAATGCTTTTGCTGTACCTGTGCAACAGCATTGTTTAATTGTTGTTGAGAAGGTAATTGCTGATTGGCGGCTGCCTGTTTCCAGATTTTTGAAATCAGTTCGGCAGATGCATCAAGAGCACCGTTTGTTTGCTGATGCCATTGATCAAATAAACGCAATACTGTAAATAAATCTTTGGAAACGTGTACGGCCTTGTTGTTAGTGTTGAACCATTTACTGAATTCACTGTTGGCATCATAACCGCTGAGGACTTTTGATAAACGATCAATTTCAGTCAATGCAGCTTTTTCAGCTATTGCAGCTTGTTTTTCAGACAGGGCTGATACTTTTAATTCCATTGATGTGCCCAGTACATTTTCGTAATGCGATACATACGAATGTGCCTGCTTTTCATTGCCTGTTTTTGGAATAGTGAATGCTGTAACAATAATTATTACTGCCAAAACAACTGCCGGGTAAACGATTGGTTTCATAATTGCTTGAAAAATGATTTCTGATAAATGTAATTGATATTTTAATTAGACGATAAAGGCACTGAAAACTTACGGGAAAAAACTGATTATAATTTAAAAATCCAGGTCATAAACCTGGATTTTATTAAAGTAAAATGGAAGTTATTGTATAACGATTTTTTCTGCCCAGCTAAGTTGTTTTTGGCGCACACGTATATAGTAAATACCACTGCTGAGATTTTTCAGATCTACCGGAACCGAAACATTTGTATCGGCAGGTTTATTTACTTTCTTTGAAAAAAGAACACGTCCGTTATTATCTGTTAAACTTAATTCAAAGCTGCCGTAAATGTCACCACCTATTGAAACAACAATGTGGTTACTGGAAGGGTTGGGCGAAACAGTTAGTTTTATTTTTGGTTTGGAAATGTTCAATACGGCTGTTGTCATAGAATTTTCCACAATGGTTGTAACAGTTGTGTTTGTAATTACAGGCAGGTTGTAATCAAAATAAATAGCAGCAGTGTTTTTAATCTGTGAATTTGTTGTAAGTGTGTTTTTTGGTTTGATTTTAAAAGCGATAAACCCATGACTTAGTAATTCATTATGAAAACTGTCAACCAGTTTTATATTATCAAACGTCCACATTAATTTATTTCCATCTTTAATAGAAAGATTATAAGCATGACTGCTGCCAATCATCTGAAAACTTGGCCAGTCAAGATTTGCATCCAATGTATCTGCCAAACGAACAACAAAGGCCGTATCATTTCCTGTGTTCTGGAAACGTATAAAATAATTGATGAAGGAACCATTGTTAACATCCTGGATGGGGATTGTACCTGCATAGTTTTCCTGTTTATCGTTGGGGTCATATGAACCGGTTACAACCTGCTTTAATATTGATGTATCGTCTGATGGAGTCAGATCATTCACAACTGGAGATATAAAAGCTTTTAGCTTTAGTGTATCATTGTTATTCAGAACAGGAGGGAGAGGCAACTGTAATTCAATGCCAATTGCAATTGAATCCAGTGGTTTTAAATTGATAAAATTCCAGATAATTGTATCCGAGATAACTGAAGAAGGTAACGGAAAAGCCAGCGAATAAACCGTTCTGCTATCTTTAAGCAATTTTACACTGCCATTATCTATTGTTGTTGTACCAATATTTTTATAATTTAAAATATATTGTGCTTTAAAGCCTGGACGTGCTGGGGAAACTGGAAGAAGTTGCACCATTATATCCTGCTTGTTTGGTATAGGCTGAATGGCGAAATTGAAGGAATCTGTGTTAAAATAAGAACTAAAACTGCTGTTTCTGGCTGAAGGTATAATAGTAACATAAGGATTAAGTGGTTGAACTGTAGTTATATAACTGCCAAGACCGACTTCAATTTTTGCAAGACCATTGTTTGGTTGCGCTAAATATATCTCCGATCCATTTTCTATCTTTATTGTTACATTGTTATAATTTATTTCACCAGCATCTTTTATACTGTTGGCATTAGCATCATAAAAAATGTTTGTTTTAATTGTATTTGAGTTGCCTAATCTTGCGAGATAACCATCGCTTTGTGAGAAACTTGAAGAATCTGCAGTTCCCGCAACTACGAAATCATTTTCAGACAAGTATAAACCAGCAAAGCCATATTCTTTTCTAATTGTTCCAATACACTTACTCCAGTTAAGTGTTCCTGAAGGAGTTAAATTCAGTACCCAAATGTCTGCTCCTCCATTACTGCCAATAACATCAAGATCATTTGAATTTGTATATCCTGTTACTAACAATGAATTATTTGGCAAGGCTGAAATATGATATCCTCTTTCATCTTTTGATCCTCCAAAGACTTCTGACCAGATAATGTTTCCAAACATATCCGTTTTCACAGTCCATAGGTTCTCACCTCCTTTTAATCCGTTGTTAATCAAATTTGTTGAATCAACGTTACCTGTTAAGACAATTGTATTATCAGGGGCAATTGTTACGCTTCTGAAAGTTTCTTTTCCTGGGGTTCCATAATTTTTTTGCCACAATAAATTCCCACTACTATCTGTTTTAAAAAGCCAAGCATCCATCCCTCCATTGTTGCTTACCAAGTCTCCATTAGTTGATGTTGCAGAGCCTGTAAAAATGAAACCATAATCTGCTGTTTGAATTACTGATTGCCCTGTTTCGTTGCCAGTACCTCCAAAACATTTACTCCATATTATGTTGCCATTTTCATCAATACGAAGTGCCCATATATCATTTCCTCCATGATTACCAATAACATCCCCGCTGGTTGCGCTAGTAGTTCCAATAATAATAAATCCGTTTGTTTTTGTTTTATGTATACATTGTGCGTAATTAACCCCTTTAATTCCAAAAGTCTTAGTCCATTGCAATAAACCGGCTCCATTAAACTTTGCAATAAGTAGTTTTGCAGTATCAATATTCCCCACGGCAATGTACCCGGCATCTTTTGTTTGTTCTACTGATGAGAAAACGTTTCCATAAAGACTTAACGAATATGAAGAAGACCTCCACAAAACAAGCCCGGAACTATCGGTTTTAACAATCCAGGAACGCTGCCCGTAAGTTTTTTCGAGAATTCCATAGGTATTGGAAAATGAGTAAGTAGTATCAGCTCCAACTAATATAAATCCTTTGTCAGAGGTTGGTTTAACATCATAAATAAACTCATATGGATGCGTTGGCCAAATTGGAGTTATTTTTTTTGACCATTTTATTCCGGGAGTTTGTGCTTTAGCGAAAGTGAAGCAACTTAATGCAATAGAAATAAGAAGCAATACGGTATTTTTTTTCATACGTTTTTGAATAAATCAGAATAAAGATAAGTTAAGTACCCTTGTTAATATAAAAAAATCCCGCCTTTTGAGCGGGATTTCTATTATAAACACAATTTAAAATTAAGCACTCACTTTACCCTTCACCTTTGCAATTACTTCTTCAGCAATATTGTTTGGTGCAGGTGCATAGTGGCTGAATTCCATAGTTGAAGTTGCACGACCAGAAGATAATGAACGCAACTGTGTAACATAACCGAACATTTCACTCAACGGAACTTTCGCTTTAATTACCTGTGCATTACCTTTTGTATCCATACCTTCCAGCATACCACGGCGGCGGTTTAAGTCACCTGTTACATCACCCATATACTGGTCAGGTGTTACAACTTCCACTTTCATGATTGGCTCAAGCAAAGTTGGTTTTGCTTTACGGCCGGCTTCACGGAAACCACTCTTCGCACACAATTCAAAGCTCATTGCATCAGAGTCAACATCATGGTAGCTGCCATCAAATACACGAACCTTCATGTCAACCATCGGGTAGTTAGCCAATACACCATTGTGCATTGCTGTTTCAAAACCTTTGGTGATGGCAGGAACAAATTCTTTTGGAATTGATCCACCAAACAGATCATTCACAAACTGGAACGATTTGCCTGCATTTTCTTTCAGCCACTCTTCATCAGCAGGCCCGATTTCAAATACGATATCAGCGAACTTACCACGACCACCAGACTGTTTTTTCAATACTTCACGGTGTTCGATGGTTTGTTTAAATGCTTCTTTATAAGCCACCATCGGAGCGCCTTGGTTTACTTCAACCTTAAATTCACGACGCATACGGTCAACAATGATTTCAAGGTGTAACTCACCCATACCGCTTAATACAGTTTGTCCTGTTTCTTCGTCAGTTTTTACACGAAGTGTAGGATCCTCTTCAACCAGTTTAGCAATAGCCATACCCATTTTATCAACGTCGGCTTGTGCTTTTGGTTCAACAGCCAGGGAGATTACAGGCTCAGGAATGAACATGTTCTCTAAAGTGATTGGATGATTTTCATCACAAAGTGTATCACCTGTTTTAATTTCTTTAAAACCTACTGCAGCAGCAATGTCACCTGCTTCAATAAAATCAACTGGGTTTTGCTTGTTTGCAAACATCTTCATAATACGGCTGATGCGCTCTTTCTTACCACTGCGTACGTTCAATACATAAGAACCTGCATCAAGATGACCAGAGTAGCAGCGGAAGAATGCTAGGCGACCAACAAAAGGATCAGTCATGATTTTGAAAGCCAATGCAGCAAATGGTTCTTTTGCATCAGGTTTACGGGTCATTTCATCTCCTGTATCAGGATCAGTTCCCTTAATAGCGTCCACGTCAACAGGTGAAGGCAGGTAACGGCAAACAGCATCTAATGCAGTCTGCACACCTTTATTTTTGAACGAAGAACCGCACATCATTGGAACAATTGAAAGATCAATTGTAGCCTTGCGTACAGCTTCATGAATTTCATCTTCAGTAATTGAATCCGGGTTGTCGAAGAATTTCTCCATCAGGTGGTCATCGTATTCAGCAACTGCTTCTACAAGCTGTGCACGCCATTCTTTTGCTTCTTCGAGCATATCGGCAGGAATTGCTATTTCATCGAAAGTCATTCCTTCTGTTTCCATGTGCCAGATGATACCTTTCATTTTGATCAGGTCAACCACACCTTTGAAATCATCTTCAGCACCAATTGGCAATTGAAGAGGAACAGCCTTGCTGCCCAGCATTTCACGCACCTGTTTCACTACGTTTAAAAAATCAGCACCGCTACGGTCCATTTTGTTGACGAAACCAATACGTGGTACATTGTAACGGTTTGCCTGGCGCCATACAGTTTCAGATTGTGGTTCCACACCATCAACTGCACTGAACAATGCAATCAAACCATCCAGTACACGCATAGAACGTTCAACCTCTACAGTAAAGTCAACGTGTCCGGGAGTATCAATAATGTTGAAAGAATATTTTTTTGTATCAGGAGTTGCCTTACCAAGTACAGTAGGGAAATTCCACTGGCAGCTTACAGCCGCAGAAGTAATCGTAATACCTCTTTCTTTTTCCTGCTCCATCCAGTCGGTAGTAGCAGCACCATCGTGTACCTCACCAATACGGTGAATCATACCTGTATAACGCAGGATGCGTTCAGTAGTAGTGGTTTTACCGGCATCAATGTGAGCCGCAATACCAAAGTTTCTTTGAAATTTTAAGTCTGCCATGACTATTTGATTTGATGTTTGTTTTTATGTTTTATTTTTTGTTGTGAACTTTTGCAATTCTGTTGAGCTTCAGTTGTGTCACTCACTTGTACGTTCGGAAAAAAAATCAGCTTTCAAAAGAGGAGAAATATTCCGGTATATTCCGGAACGCCTTCGCTGATATGTAAGAATTTATACTCTCATAGACTGCCACTTGAAGAATAAGCCCTAAAACGCATGAACATGTTCACATTAGCTTTTCCTAATGGCGGCGCAAAGGTAACGATTTTTTGTGTTGTTTCACAAATGAATTTTGATCTAAAAAAGCTGAGTACGATTTTAATTGTGAATAGTTAATAATCATCCATCCTGCAATGCAATAAGTAGGAAATGCACATTCTCCTGGGCCATTTTGCCATGATTTAATCAGTAGCTTTATAATCACTTAATTATAAACACCAAAACCAAGGCCATGACAAAGTACCTTCTTTCACTGATGATTTTTCTTGCAGGCATATTTACAGTAAATGCTCAAAAAGACACAATAAAAGATTCTGAAAAAATCAGCAGGATTGTAAAAGAAACAGGTATTACACAAAAGCAAAAACTATTAAGTCCTGTTCGGGCAGATGTATGTAATTGTATTTCAAAAATTGAAACATCCGGTAAAACACCAGCACAGATAGCAAAAGAAATCAGTCAATGTATTGATGATAAAGTTGATGCCTATCAGATTATTTCTCAGTCTGCGCAAATACTTGAAAACACAAAAGGTAAGGCTGAAATAAAAATTTTTCCCAAAGGGTCGGGCGGGTACCAAAAGTATTATTATGAAATAGAAGAAAATGTATTTGACAGTTGTGAAGTTATTAAAAAAGTGGTGGCGGTTACAAACCAGGAATCTGAAAATTCAATATCAGGCGATCCGACAGCAGTGAAATTATATAACAAAGGAATAAAAGAGTACGAAGCAGGGAATTATGCGAAGGCTATTAGTTATTTCAAAGATGCCTTACAGGTTGATAGTCTGTTTGCTTTTGCCTGGGATAACATAGGAATTTGTAACCGCAAGCTGGGAAATCTGGATGAAGCACTTGCCGCATATCAACAGTCATTAAAAATCAATCCATTTGGATTAATGCCTTTACAGAACATTCCGATCGTTTATCTTTTTCAGAAAAATTATGACATCGCAATAGAAGAATACAAGCGTTTGGCAGCCATATATCCTAATGATCCAGAAACTTATTACGGAATTGGAAATGTTCTGATTAAGTATAAAAATGACTACGAAAATGGATTAAAGTATATGTGCAAAGCTTATTCAAAATACATTGAATTGCATTCGCCTTATCGTGTTGATGCCCAAAAGCAGATAAACTTTGTTTATTCAAAAATGAAGGCAATGGGAAAAGAATCGTTGTTCTATGAAATCTTAAAGGAAAATAATATTAATCCGGAATAGACGTGCATAATTTTATTTAAAGCAGGATTTGGCCTAAATAAAAAGCCCTCCACCTGGAGGGCTTTTTATTGAATATATTTAATTCATATTAAGCTCTGAAGTGTGCAAACGCTTTGTTTGCTTCAGCCATACGGTGTGTATCTTCTTTCTTTTTGAAAGCACCGCCTTCACCTTTGCTTGCACTTACAATTTCATTGGCTAATTTATCGGCCATGCTGCGTCCGTTACGTTCACGGCTGTAGCGAACAAGCCATTTGATGCTTAATGAAATTTTTCTGTCGGCACGTACTTCCGAAGGAATCTGGAAGGTTGCGCCACCAATACGACGGCTGCGTACTTCAACAGCAGGAGTAACATTTGACAATGCTTTTCTCCATATTTCATAACCATCTTCACCGGTAGTTTTTGCTACTTTATCCAACGCATCATAAAAAATGTTGAATGCTGTACTCTTCTTACCCTGCCACATCAGGTTATTAACAAAGCGGCTCACCATTACGTCGTTGTACTTAGGATCTGGTGCAAGCGCAATTTTTTTAGGTTTCGACTTCCTCATTGTATATAAAAATTACTTAGTTGGAATTATTTTTTTGCTTTTTCTCTCTTTGTTCCGTACTTAGAACGGCTCTTCTTGCGGTCTTTTACACCGGCAGTATCAAGCGAACCACGAACAATATGGTAACGTACACCTGGTAAATCCTTCACACGACCACCACGTACAAGAACAATTGAGTGTTCCTGCAGGTTATGACCTTCACCCGGAATGTAGGCAATTACCTCAACTTTATTTGTTAAACGAACTTTAGCCACTTTGCGGAGAGCAGAGTTAGGCTTTTTGGGCGTGGTTGTATAAACACGGGTGCATACTCCTCTGCGGAACGGACATGCATCCAAAGCACGGGATTTGCTTTTTGCCCTGATAATATCTCTTCCTTTTCTTACTAATTGTTGAATTGTAGGCATTCGTAACCTTTTATTTTTAGGACGGCAAAGGTAGGAGCTTCCGATTAAACTAACAAAAAGTTTGGTTTCTTTTTATACCAAAACTGCGGTGCTGAGCGCTATTTTCGCTATTTTCAGCATTAAAAGGCACAAAATATAATAAACGGGCTTTTTTTCTGTTTATAAAAAAGGTACAACTGAAACAGCATTAACCAGGTAACACACCTCTTATCCTTATGAGGAAATGGGCATTCATTACTTTTTTACCAACCATCAGGGCCGGAAAAATTCCAGGTGCTTTTCTTTGCATTTTACTGTTTTTCAATTCATCTTTTGCACAACTGAAGGCAGATTTTTCTGCAAATCCGGTATCGGGATGTGCCCCGTTGCTTGTGCAGTTTACCGATAATTCAACCGGCACCCCAACAAACTGGAAATGGGACTTGGGGAACGGGATTACCTCCACCTCACAAAATCCTTCAACTGTTTACCTGCTGCCGGGCATTTATACTGTTAAATTGGTTATTTCAAACGCATCAGGAAAGGATTCGCTCATTCGTACCAATTATATTACTATATCACAGGTGCCGCAGGTTTCATTTACCACCTCAACTTCAACTGTTGGCTGTTTCCCGCTGCGGGTGCAGTTTGTAGATAACTCAACTCCGCCATCGGGAACTACAATTGTTGCATGGGAATGGGATTTTGGCGATGGTACTACCAGCTCTGCTCAAAACCCGTATAAAATATATCGTTCAGCCGGCAATTTTAATGTAACTCTGAAAGTTACTTCGAGCAACGGGTGCAGTAATATGCTTGTAAAGTCATCCTTTATCAGGTCAACTCAGGGAGTGAGCCCAAATTTTTCGTCCAGCACACCGGTTAACTGTAAACCTCCTGAAAACATCAGTTTTACCAACCTGACTACCGGAACAGGCACTATGACGTACAACTGGGATTTCGGCGACGGCGGAACATCAACCCTCACCAATCCATCGCATTTATATTCAACTGCCGGTAATTACAGCGTAACATTAATTGCAGCCAGCGACCTGGGATGTATTGATACCATTACAAAAAGCAACCAGTTGAATATTGGCAATTACAGCTCGGTTTTTTCGTACAGGAATAATGTGTGCATTAATGATACTGTTGGTTTTTTTAACCATACATCGCCTAACCCGCAGTCGTTTACATGGTATTTCAGCGATGGAACAACATCATTGATAAAAAATCCGATCAAAATTTTTCCGCTTACAGGAAGTTATACTGTAAAACTGGTAAACAATTTTGGCAATTGTATTGATTCATCAATCCGTACAATTGATGTCATCAGTAATCCTGTTCCGGATATTAATGCAGATGATTCGGTTTCGTGTAAAGCGCCTTTTACAGTTCATTTTACCAATACCACACCCGGAGCAACTCAATGGCTTTGGGATTTTGGCGATGGTACTACCTCTACACTACAGAACCCGGCTCATACCTATACAACTGAAGGTTCATTTACTGTTAAGCTTACAATCAGTGCAAGTGCTGGTTGTACCGGCAGTTTTACAAAAGCTGATTATATAATTGTTCAAAAACCTGTTGTTACCGTTCCGTCTTTGCCCGGTGGCGGATGTTTTCCTTATACATTCAGCCCGGTGGCAAATGTGGTATCGGCCGATAGTGTGGTATCCTGGCTCTGGAATTTTGGTGATGGAACAACATCCACACAGCAGAACCCCACACATATTTATCCGGTGCAGGGCCAGTACGATGTAACGCTTACTATAACGACATCTACAGGTTGCACTGTTCCTGTTACATATATCAAAGGAATTAAAACGGGAACAAAACCAACTGCTGCGTTCTCGGCAGCGCCTTTAACTTCCTGTGCCGGGAAGGATATTCAGTTTAACGATATGAGTACCAACTCCCCCGATGAATGGCTTTGGATTTTTGGAGATAATAATACAAGCACGCTCCAAAATCCGCTGCACGTTTACAACGACGCTGGTGCTTTTGACATAAAACTGATTGTACGCCGAAATGGTTGCCCCGACTCAATAACAAAAACAAGCTACATAAACATTCTGCCCCCCGTTTCAAAATTTTCGGTGAATTATAATTGTAACGTAACAACCACAGCTTCTTTTACTGATATTTCAACGGGGCCGGTAACAGTTTACCATTGGGATTTTGGTGATGGACAGACTTCTGCTGCAGCAAATCCCACACATAATTATTCGGCTACAGGAACGTATAAAGTAATATTAACAGTAACAAATGGCTCCTGTAGCCATACTTCGCAACAGGATGTTACTTTGCTCAGTCTTAATCCTTCAATTGTAAGCGATCAGTCCTCTAAATGCCGTAATAATGTGTTTAATTTTTCTGTTACGAATGTTGATCCCGCACTGATTAAAACGTATTTATGGCAGTTCGATGATGGTACAACATCTTCGTCTGCAACAGCCGCCCACGGCTTTTCAGCCACAGGAGTACATACGATAACCCTTACTTATACCAACGTAAACAATTGTACAGGCACCATATCAACTACCGTTACTGTAACAGGGCCTACGGCTTCTTTTGGTTTTGCACCTGCGCTTCAATGTACAGGTTCAGATGTTACATTCAATAATACATCGGTTACAGATGGCACAAATGCAATAACGAATGTTACGTGGAAGTTTGGCGATGGGAGCGTTCTTAGTACAACAACAAATCCTGTTACACATAAGTACACAACCGCATCGTCTTATATACCAAAGCTCATTGTGCAGGATGCATCGGGCTGTACGGATAGTACATTGGCTCCAACAGTACTGGATGTAATTGAATCGAAGATTGATTTTACAGTTGCTGATTCATTATCATGCCCCGGATCACCTGTTTCATTTATTAACCGTTCTTCAGGCTATAACCTCAGCTATGTTTGGGATTTTGGTGATGGAACTACTTCAGTTGGTGTTTCTCCTGCACATGCTTACACCGCTTCCGGAATTTATACTGTTAAACTTTATGGAACCGAATCAATAGGCTGTACCGATTCGGTTATTAAAACAAATTACATTACAATTGATGTGCCTCATGCCAATTTTATTATGAGCGATTCGTTTACAATCTGTCCACCTATACAGGTTCAGTTTAATAACCGTTCGTCGTACTTCCGTTCAGTACTCTGGAACTTTGGCGATGGTAATAGTTCCACCGATACAATTCCAAAATATTCATACAGCATTCCCAATACTTATATTGTAACGCTTACTGCTGTTTCTCCGGGCGGCTGTAGAGATACCAAACAAAAAAACATCCAGGTACTCAGTAATACGAATGGAACTTTAACATACAATCCTTTGTCGGGATGTTATCCGGTTAATGTAAATTTCCAGATTTCGGCAAACAGCGACAGTCTGAATTATCTGTGGGACTTTGGCGATGGTACAACGCTGTTTTCAAAAGATTCTGTTCTGCAGTTCAGTTATAAATACCCTGGTTTTTATCTGCCCAAAATTATTCTCCAGGATCCGGATGGTTGCTTAACTCCCATTATTGGAAAAGATACGTTGAAAATTTTTGGCTCAAGTGCTGATTTCAGTTTTGATAAAACAGTGTTGTGTGATGCAGGCGCAATTCAGTTCAGAGATTCAACCATTACTGCCGATATTATTACTTCCCGTTTGTGGGATTTTGGCGATGGCACTACATCCAGTCAAACAAATCCGTTGCATGTTTATGCAGCGCCGGGAACATATACGGTTTCTTTATCAATATCAACAGCAAATGGATGTACTAATTCAGTAACAAAAAATAATCTGATTAAGGTTTCACAAACACCGGTACTTAGTATAAGCGGAACAACCACCTATTGCACACCGGCATCTGTATCACTTCAGGGAGTACGAACAAATGCTGATACAGCTACAATGAACTGGTTGTGGAATTTTGACGGGAAATCTTTCGCATCGCAAAATATCAGTGCTTATAATATTAACACCGCAGGATTATACCCGGTGCAGCTAATAGGTACAAATAGCCTTGGTTGTACTGATACAATCAGTAATACCATTACAATAAATCAAACACCTGTTGTAAGCGCCGGAAATGATACAACCATCTGCCTCGGATCTTCAATTATACTCAATCCTTCGGGTGCGGCTACTTATATATGGTCACCCGGAGTAGAGCTTAGTTGTACTAATTGCACCAATCCGGTTGCAGCTCCAACCAGCGACAGGTATTACGTTGTAACAGGAACATCTGCTCAAGGTTGCACAGACAAGGATTCGGTACTCATAAGTATAAAGAAACCTTTTACTGTTACAACAGGAGCCGATCAGGTTATTTGTGTAGGTAAATCAATTCTGCTTTCTGCGGCAGGTGCAGAAAAATATACATGGTCGCCGGGTACAACTTTAAACGATTCTACAATAGCAGCACCATTAGCTTCACCAATTGCAACAACCATTTATACAGTTACCGGGAGCGATACGCTGAATTGTTTTACTAGTACTGCATCGGTAACTGTTACGGTGTATCCATATCCTGTTGTGGACGCAGGAAGAGATACAACAATAAGGGGAGGAAATTCGGTAACGTTATTGCCTCAGCTATCAGCCGATGTTAGCTCTGTACTCTGGTCACCGGCATCATATCTTACCTGTACAACATGTATTAATCCTGTTGCTTCGCCAATAAAAACAACGGTGTACAGGATTGTTGCTACCAACGATGGTAATTGCACTGCTTATGATGAGGTGAAAATAACGGTACTGTGCGACAGGAATAATATTTTTATCCCCAACGCATTTACACCAAACAATGATGGTATTAACGACCGGTTTTATGTAATGGGTTATGGACTTGAAGCAGTAAAAAATCTGCGTGTGTACGATCGTTGGGGCAATATTGTTTTTGAGCGGTCATATACAAATGCAAATGATCCGTTGCTTGGTTGGGATGGTACAACACTAACCGGGCAAAAAGCGCCTCCGGGAATGTTTGGTTATGTGGCCGAAGTTGTTTGTGGCGATGGAGGAATTATTCCTGTAGCCGGTTCGGTAATTTTAATCAGGTAAAAACAAATACGGTTTTTAATGAAAGAGAATTGAAGAAATGATTTTTTTCTGTAACTGTATTATAACAAATTTCATCAGAGGTATTGTTTTTATTGTCCGGATGGTTCGTGATTTTTTTGCCCAAAAAGTTATCAGGATATTATTACTTTTAACAAAAAAAAGTACTTGCATTTTGATGAATCGCAATATGAGGAGTCCCGGTTAATTTCACTGCTTGCTGATGATAGTGAATATGCGTTTCAATTATTATACGACCGTCATCGAAAAAAAATCTATCAAACAGCTCTCCGTTATTTAAAATCGCCGATACTTGCGCAGGAAGTGGTGCAGGATGTTTTCATGAAATTATGGTTTAACAGAAGAAAGCTTAATTCAGATCAGCCAATTGGTGCTTGGCTTTATACACTTACAAAAAACAACCTGCTGAACAGACTAAAGAAAATTGCAAATGAATGGAATGCAATGAAAGAGATCAGCATGGTTTCAGAAGTTGCTGTTAATAATGTAGAGAATCGCTTGCAGGAAAGTCAGTATAATGAATTGCTGGAAGAGGCTGTTCGTTCATTGCCCGTACAACAGCAAAAAGTCTTTATACTCGCCAGGCGGCATCACCTTACCTATCTTGAAATAGGTGAAAAACTTGGCATTTCTGCCCTTACAGTTAAAACGCACATGTCACGGGCTCTGGAAGCAATTAAAAAGTATTTTTCTGATAAAGGAATACTTGTATCTGCCATCTTTATTCTGCTTTTGTTATAATTTTTTTTCTTTCCTTGTACTCTTTCGGGTTGAGTTAATTGTATATATAAATAGTACGGGTTCTTTTCCCGGCTTTTTATGAACAAAAACGATCGCTTTCAATATCTGCTTCAGCAATATTTAAGTGGGCATATCGCTGCTGCTGAGCACGACGAATTTTTTGAAATGGTTGCCACTCATGAATATGATGAGTTAATCAGCGATTCTATTCACAACGATCTGCTGATGGGTGCTCAACATACTGCTGATTTACCTCCGCATATTGCACAGGAAATAATAAGAAATATCTATAATTCCGAAAAATCTACAGCCGAAATTATTCCAGTGAACCGTAACCGGAGTTTTGTGAAATATTGGTTGGCTGCTGCCTCGGTAGCACTTATTGTTATTGCTTCTTACTTATTTATTACAAACAGAAATCAAACAAATGCTGATGTGGTATCAACGATTGCTGCAAATGCTGTATTGGAACAAAATAAGTCCCATGAACTACGAATCATTACTTTAACAGATGGGAGCACAATTACTTTGAAGCCGGGTAGCTCAATTCGCTATTTCAGGAATTTTAATGATTCGGCAAGAGAAGTGTATTTAGAAGGTTCTGCTTTTTTTCAGGTAGCAAAAAATCCACAAAAACCTTTTCTGGTTTACTATAATCATCTTGTAACACGGGTACTTGGAACAAGCTTCACAATTAATACAAATGATTTAACAGGAAATGTGGAAGTGGCGGTTAAAACCGGTCGTGTTCAGGTATATGAAAATGAAAAGTTGCTGAAAGGATCATCGCCTATTGCATCAGTCATTCTTACTCCTAATCAGAAAGCTGTTTACCAGGTTGAGCGGAGAATATTAATGGCCGAGCTGGTTAGTCATCCTGAATTTGTAAAAAATCATGAAGACTCTGTCAGTGTAAAGGAATCATCCCGTTTTGTTTATGAGCAGGCAAAGTTATCGGGTGTATTTCTTGATCTTGAAAAAGGTTACGGGATTGAAATTGTAATTGATAACACAAATATCAATAACTGTGTTTTTACCGGCGATGTTTCAACAGGCGACCTGTTTACCAGGCTTAAAATAATATGTCTTGCAACCAATTCATCATATGAAGTAAACGGTACAAGGATACTTATTAAAGGTGCTGGTTGCAATTAACTATTGTAACAAACCAAACGATTGCTTTATGAAAAAAAATAATTCCCCTCCGGGCGTGCAACTGCTGTAAAAAAGAGCCAGATGTGGTGACACACATCCAGCTCTGTAAAGCTTGTTTCAAGCTTGTGTTTTGTCCAAACCGATTTTCGAACTAAACAATTCAAATTTATGGAAAATAGGCAACGTATTGTTGCTTCAATGATGTTTGCTATGAGAATAACGATTGCACATATAGCTTTCACACTATTATTTTTAGGTTCTCTTTATGCAAAAGAAGCAAAAAGCCAGGCTGTTCTTCAGAAAACCTTCAGCATTTCAGCCGAAAACCAGCCGATAGCAAAGGTTATTAGGGAAATACAAAGGCAGACCAAAGTAAAATTTTCGTTCAGTTCTAATACAATTAGTGCAGAGCGACTGATTTCGTATTCAGCAAAAAATCACACAATCAGGGATTTTGTTGATAATGTACTCAAGGCAAATAATATTGGTTACGAAATTATTGATGACCATATTGTTCTTTATAAAATAAATCAGCAGACAATAAAAACTGAAAAGGAAAACAGAACCGCACCTGGTAAACTCATCACAGGAAAAATTACTGATGAAAAAGGAGAGCCGGTTAACGGCGCAACAATTTCAGAAAAAGGAAAAAACAATTCTGTTGTAGCAAATGATCTGGGGCTTTTCAGTATTAATGTGGAAGATGATAATGCGATACTTGTAATAAGTAGTGTGGGTTATCAGACAATTGAACTGGCTGCATCAAAACTCGGAAACCACAACATTGTTTTAACTGAAAAGGTGAAAGGTTTACAGGATGTTGTTGTGGTTGGCTATGGCACCTCTAAAAAGAAAGATCTTACAGGTTCCGTAGCATCAGTAAATACAAAAGAACTGAAATCATTGCCTGTTCCAAGTATTGGCGAAGCCTTACAGGGAAGGGCTGCAGGTGTACAGGTACTTACAAATGGAGCGCCGGGCAGCAATGTTACTTTCCGTATCCGTGGAATAGGAACTATTAACAACAGCGATCCTTTGCTGGTAATTGATGGTGTGCCTACGGATGTTCCTCTGAATACACTTAGCCCCGACGATATTGCTTCTATTGAAGTGCTTAAAGATGCTTCTGCTGCTGCAATTTATGGCTCAAGGGGCGCAAACGGAGTTGTGTTGATAACAACCAAAAGAGGATCAGCACAACGGAACAACCTGGAGTTTAAATGCTTTGCTGGTCAGCAACAGGTCACTAACCTCATTGAAATGCTGGATGCCTCACAATTCGCAAGTCTTCATAATGAAATGATGACGGCAAACGGTCAGGCTCAGAATCCGGCTTTTGCAAATCCTCCTGCTTTAGGAAAAGGAACTGATTGGCTTGGGGCTTTGTTTAATGCTTCAACCATACAAAACTATTCAATGGCTTATTCAGGCGGAGGACCAAAGAGTACATATTACGTTTCGGGAACATTACTCGACCAGAAAGGAGTAGTATTAAAAACAAGTTATCGTCGTTATACAATCCAGTTCAACAGCGAATCAAAAGTATTCGACTGGCTTCGGTTTGGAAATAATCTTACTCTTAGTAGTGACGTAAAGAAAAGCGGCGACTACAGTATTCGTAATACACTTGCAGCCTTACCTACGCAGCCTGTTTACAATACAGATGGAACTTATAGTGGCCCTGTTGGCCAGGCTTCCTGGTATGGTGATATCAGAAATCCTATTGGTACAGCAACACTTACAGAAAATTCAACAAAAGGTTATAATATCCTTGGTAACTTTTATGGTGAAGTAAGCCTTACCAAGGCTCTTAAATTTAAGAGCACCGGAGGTATTCAGGCTTCTTTCTGGGATAACCGAACCTGGGCCCCTGCATATAACTGGCAGCCAATCCCGCAGCCCAATAGCTATTTGTACCAGAATTATAATAAGAGTATTACACTGCTCTGGGATAATTATGTTACATACAACAAAGTTTTTCATGAGAAACATAATCTTACACTGTTGGCAGGAAGCAGTGCCCAGAATAACCGGTTTGATTACATGAATGGCTCTATCCAGAATTTTGCAAGTAACACAACACAGCAAATTGATAACGGAACAGCTCAGCCAACCGTAGGAGGGAATGCAAGTGAATGGGCTTTGCTTTCTTTCATAGGAAGAGTTAATTATGGGTTTGATAACAAATATCTTTTTACAGCAACATTAAGAAGAGATGGTAGCAGCCGTTTTGGCGAAAATAACAGGTGGGGCTGGTTCCCTTCAGCATCAGCAGCATGGCGTTTGTCCGAAGAGGAATTTGTAAAAAATATCAGTTGGATTTCTGACCTGAAATTAAGAGCAGGATATGGTATTACCGGGAATCAGAACATTGGTAATTATTCGTTCGCATCTGTATTGCAAACTGTTCAGTACAATTTTAATGGTCAGGTTGTTACAGCAGTTGTACCTCAGGCTATACCAAACCCAAATGTAAGGTGGGAAGCTGTTGAACAGGCTAACCTTGGGTTTGATGCCTCATTTCTAAAAGACAGATTAAAACTTACTGTTGATGCGTATATTAAAAATACAAACAACATGCTTGTACCAATGAGTGTGCCGATCTCAACAGGATATTCCGATATAGTTGTTCCGAGTATTAACGCTGGAAAAGTGCAGAATAAAGGGTTTGAAGTCAGCATCACAACTCAAAATACAAAAGGAGCTTTTGAATGGAATACTAATTTTAATTTCTCTTTTAACAAAAATGAAGTTGTTAGTCTTAATGATAGTGTTCCTCTTTATACCGGAAGTATTGGCCTCAATCAAAATCTTTCCATACAAAAGGCCGGTTACCCTGTAAGTTCATTTTATGGATTTGTAACTAATGGAATTTTCCAAACACAAAGTGAAGTGGATAAATATGCTGTTCAGGTTCCTGGCAATGATCCTTATAACAGAACTTCAGCAGGCGATATCAGGTTCCGTGATTTAAACAACGATGGTAAAATTGATGATAATGACCGTACGTATATTGGTAACCCAAGCCCACGGTTCATTTTTGCAATGAACAACAGCTTTGCTTACAAAGGATTTGATCTTAGCATCTTTTTACAGGGTGTTGAGGGAAATCAGATTTTTAATGCAAACAGAATTTCATTGGAAGGAATGGCTGTAGCACAGAACCAGACTACGGCAGTGCTTAACCGTTGGACAGCAACGAATACCAATACAAATATTCCAAGAGCTGTATTCAACGACCCTAATAAAAACACAAGAGTGTCAGACAGGTTTGTTGAAGACGGGAGTTACTTGAAAATTAAAAACATAACTCTTGGATATAACCTTCCTTCAAGGTTTATCAGTATGGCAAAACTCCAGACAGCAAGGATTTATTTATCTGCACAGAATGTGTACACATTTACGAAATACACGGGGTTTGATCCTGAAGTAGGAGTAGGGGGAATTGATCTGAATGTTTATCCCGTTACAAGAACATTAAGCGCAGGTATTAATCTGATTTTTTAACCGGAAAAAAATTTGCAATGAAAATTTTACAATACAGTGCTGTAATAATATTGGGGTTGTTATTAGGAAGCTGCAAAAAGTATTTAGATAAAGCTCCATTAGACAGTATTAATACAGCTAATTTTTTTAAAACAGCATCCGATGCTGAATCAGCAATTAATGGAGCTTACCAGCCGCTTCAATGGCCTAAGCTTTACAACATTCGTATCTGGACAACCGATATATGGGCAGGGAATAGTGTGGTTGGCGCAGGCGGAGGTACAGATGGTATAGAAACACAGGATATTTCCAATTTTGTTACAGCTACAGATAATGCCGCCGCTTTAGATATATGGCGTGGCCCGTCGCCTGGTATTCTTCGTTGTAATCTTGTATTAAAGAATGTGCCCGGTATTAATATGGATACAACTAAAAGAAACCGTGTACTTGGGGAAGCTCATTTTTTAAGAGCACATTATTATTTTATTTTAGTTCGTTTGTTTGGCGATGTGCCGTTGATTACCGACCCTGTAACAGCAGAAGATAATCTTCGCCCATCAAGAACTCCAAAATCGCAGGTGTACGATGTTATAGTAAATGATTTAAAAGATGCAATAAAATTATTGCCCGCTTCATATACAGGCGAAAATATTGGTCGTGCAACAAAAGGAGCTGCTGCCGGACTTTTAGCTAAAGTGTATTTAACACTTGGCAATTATACAGAAACTGTAAATTATTGTCAGCAGGTTACAGCGCTTGGATACCGGTTAAATTCTAATTACGCCGATAACTTTAATCCGGCAAAAGAAAACTCAAAAGAAAGTTTGTTTGAGGTTCAGTATTATGGAAAAACAAATTATAGTTTCTGGAGTAATGAAAACCAGGCAAGTTGGGTAAGTACTTTTATGGGCCCACGCAATGCCGACTTTGTTGGTGGTGGTTACGGATGGAATCAGCCTACTTCTGAATTTACAGATCAATATGAAGCAGGTGATAATCGTAAGGATATAACAATTCTATATGTTGGCTGTCCTTTATTTGATGGTAAAACATACCAGTCGTCTTACTCAACAACAGGCTTTAATGTTCGTAAGTTTCTTGTTCCTAAATCAATATCACCCGATTATGACACGAACCCGCTTAACTGGCCTGTTTTACGTTACGCTGATGTTTTGTTAATGGAGGCAGAAGCTTTGTGTGAATTAAACAGGCTCAGTGAATGTATTGTTCCTTTAAATAAGGTTCGGCAACGTGCAGGTTTAGCGGCTGTTTCTGTAACTACCCAGAGCGATCTGCGGGCAAAGATCAGGAAAGAAAGAAGAATGGAACTGGCGTTTGAAGGTCAGCGTTGGTTTGATCTGGTTCGTTACGACAACGGGCAGTATGCGCAGCAGTTTTTCCAGAGCATCGGTAAAACAAACTTTACCGCAAAACATCTTCTTCTTCCAATACCTCAGAAGGAGATTGATGCAAACCCGAATCTTACACAAAACACAGGGTACTAAAATTGATTTATTACAAATTACAAGAACATGAAATTATCATATCATCTCCTTATGTTTATTGCTGTTTTATTTTTTCTGACAGCATGTAAACGTGAAAATTATGCAGTGTATAATAAAGGAAATACGCCTTTGGTTATCAGTGCTTCAAAAAACTCCTTTGTACTGAAAGAAAAGGAAGGATTGAGTGATGCTGTTATCTATAACTGGACTTCCGGAAGTAACCAGGGAACTAATGCCGCTATTCTTTACACACTGCAACTCGCAAAGCAGGGAACTAACTTTGCAAATCCAATTACAGAAATAATTGGCAAAGCCATTTATACACGAAAGTTCAGTGTACAGGAACTGAATGATTCGTTGCTGAATCATTTTAACGCACTTCCCGGTCAGGTTTTTACTTTGGAAGCACGGATTATTGCAACTACTCAGGATAATGGGGTTGCATCTGAAACTTCATCTGCAATCACTATATCGGTTACGCCTTATAAACCGGTTTCAGCTACCTTATATTTACTTGGCGACGTAGCTCCTGATGGATGGGATAATACCAAAGCAATACCGCTTACTGCTGTACCAAATAGTCCTGGCGCATTCAAATGGACAGGAAAATTAAATGCAGGCAATTTTAAATTTATCACAACTCTTGGGCAGTGGCTTCCTTCATATAACAAAGGATCAGATAATTCAACAATGGTTTTACGTACAGATGCTGGTCAGCCGGATAATCAGTGGCAGATTGCAACCGCAGGAATTTATATTGTGGAAGTTGATATAATCAATCTTACTATTTCAGTTTTGCAGTCGTCAGCACCACCATACAGCCGCTTGTGGATAGTTGGCAGTGCAACACCAAATGGCTGGAATATCAGCAGCCCAAATGAAATGCTTGTTGACAGCAGCAACCTGTTTGTGTTTAATTACAATGAAGTTCTTACAGCCGGTGAATTCAAGTTCCCAACTGCAACAGGTAACTGGAGCACTGATTACTATATGCCTCTTGTAAATTATCAGGCATTATCATCTACCGACGTACAGTTGGTAACAGGTGGAAGTGTGGATTATAAATGGCAGATTACTGATGCAGGTGCTTACAAAATAAAACTTGATCTGCTGAATATGAAAGTTTATATCAAGCCATTTACTCCTTATACAAAACTCTGGATGGTGGGCGATGCCACTCCTGTTGGCTGGAATATTGATAACCCGGCTGAGATGACAGTTAATCCTTCTGATCCTTATGAGTTTACCTGGACCGGACCATTAACAGCCGGTGAATTTAAAATCCCGACAGCAAAAGGAAATTGGGGATGTGATTATTTTATGCCATTGATCGATCAGCAGGGAATTAATAGCCACCTGGCAAAATTTGTAACATCAGGCAGCCCCGACCATAAATGGAGAATTACAGTTGCTGGTAACTATAGCATCATATTTAATCAGTTAAAAGAAACAATTGATATTATAAAGCTTTAAGAGAATCAATCCAATAGCAATCGTAGAAACGTGGATGATTAGACACCCGCCAGATTATTCTGGCGGGATTTTAAAAAACTTTCATAATATGAAAAAAGTTGTAAGCATCTTAATTATAACCTGTTTGTTATGTAACTGCAAAAAAAAAGAAATTTCCAGTAATCCCATTACCTATGGCGACACAACTACAGTTGTTTTGGATACTGTTAAAGTAAATCCTTTTAAAGCTCCTTTATACTGGAGCCCTTATGAATATAATATCGTACATGATAATTATATTCCTGAAAGTGTGTGGGCCGATAACGTCAATTGGGTTGAGCAAAACCTTAAACCATATGGTTACAAAATGGTTTGTATTGATGGTTGGGGTGATGATTCGAAGTACAATCAGTATGGTTACAGAACAACTCATTCCGCTACATGGACTCATGATTATTCATGGTGGTCATCCAACCTGCAGTCAAGAGGGATGGCGCTTGGTATTTATAACAATCCGCTTTGGGTAATACAATCTGCTGCCGATGCAGGAATAAAAATTAAAGGAACCAGTATCCCCTTATCAAGTATTATTAATTCAGGCGAAAGTGCATTATGGTTTAAATGGGTGCAGGTTAACAGGCCAGGTGCTGAAGAATACGTGAAAGGTTATGTTCAGTACTATGCCGATATGGGAGTTAAATACCTGCGTGTTGATTTTCTTTCTTGGTTTGAAACGGGCTACGACCGAAATATTGGTACAGTTGGCCCGTCAAGACCACAGGCGGATTATATTAAAGCGTTGAAATGGATACGGCAGGCTTGCGATGCAAATGGTATTTTTTTAAGTCTTGTAATGCCCAATCTTAATAAAGAAGCGGAAGTAGAGAAAGTTTATGGTCACATGATTCGTATTAATGAAGATTGCGGCGATGGAAAGTGGTATAGATTCAGTGATAATGCAAGAGGCATTCGCAGGGCAGGATGGTCGCAATATGCCAATGCAATGGATGGACTCACATATTGGTCGTCTATCGCCGGTCGTGGTAAAATGATTCTCGACCCTGACTTTTTAAGGATTAATACATTCAGTACTGATGATGAAAAAAAAGCAGTTGTTTCTGCCTGCCTTATTGCCGGAGGGCCGGTTACAGTTTCAGACCAGTATAACACAATTGGAAATAATCTCTGGGTATATCAAAACAACGAAATGCTGGCTTTAAACCAGGATGGGTTTGTTGGAAAACCACTTTCAAATGATCCTTCTGATGAATCAAGCCAGATATGGAAAGGTCAGTTGTCGGATGGTAATTGGGTTGTGGCATTTTTTAACCGGGAAAATTCTACCCGTGCCCGAACAATTAATTTTTCCGATCTGGGAATTGCAGGAACTGCTTCCGTCAGGGATTTGTGGGAGCATACAGATATTGGAAAAATGTCATCCTATAGTAAAGATGTTCCTGCTCATGGTTGTGTTGTAATAAAAATTGTTCCATAACATCATTTTATTAATTATTCTTTTACAATTAAATTATGAATAAAATTATTGTAGCGGTGCTGCATGTTCTGATGATATTTTTTTTTACAAAAACAGCAAATTCGTTTCCTGCTGATGTGTTTGATGGTGCCTATTCACTTTGTACAAACAAAGCTGTTTACAAACCCGGTGAGGTTGTATGGCTGAAAATTAACCATAAGGCTTCGTCAGCGTTTATTCGCTATCGGCATCTTAATAAAGTGTTGAAGCAGGAACCATTGCTGAAATCAGATTGGTCGTGGGTTCCCCCACCGGCCGATTACCAGGGTTATCTTGTGGAAGTGTACACTGTAAAAAATAAGCAGAAAATAATTCTGGCTTCAGTAGCGGTTGATGTAAGCAGTAGCTGGAATAAATTTCCACGTTATGGATTTTTGAGTGAGTTTGGAGTTAAGTCTCCTGAAGAAATGGATTCTGTAATCAGCTATCTCACTCGTCATCACATCAATGGCATTCAGTTTTACGACTGGCATGATAAACACCATCAGCCTTTGGCAGGTTCGTCTGCTGCTCCTTCTGCAACGTGGAAAGATATTGCTGACAGGGAATGCAGCAGGGAAACTGTTTTGGGATATATTAACAGAGCTCACCAGAAAGCAATGCAGGCTATGTTTTATAACTTATGTTATGGCGCATTGGATGATGCAGCACAGGATGGTGTGAATAATAGGTGGTACATGTACAGAGATTCACTGCATGTAAAAAAAGATATGTTCGATCTTCCTCAGCCACCTTTCAAAAGTAAAATATGGTTTGTTGATCCATCTGATTCATCATGGCAGCAATATCTTTCTGCTAAAAATAATGATGTGTATAAAGCCTATCCTTTTGATGGGTTTCATATAGACCAGGTTGGTAACAGAGATGGAAAGCTTTACAGATACAATGGTGCGGAACTTGACCTTGCTGGTAGCTTCCGGTCGTTTATTACAGCCATGAAAAAAGCCCGCCCCGACAAAAAACTGGTATTTAATGCTGTTAATCAGTATGGGCAGGAAGGAAGTATTGCTGTTTCTCCTGTTGAATTTTTATATACTGAAGTATGGACTCCAAACGATGGGTACAAGGATCTGGCAGCAACCATACTTAATAATGATATATATAGTAATGGAAAATCGTCGGTGCTTGCTGCGTATATGAATTATCAGAATGCTTCCGGCAAAGGCTATTTTAATACAGCCGGTGTGTTACTTGCAAATGCAGTAATATTTGCGTTTGGAGGAAGTCATCTTGAACTGGGTGAACATATGCTTTGCAAAGAATATTTTCCTAATAATAATCTTGCAATGAATAATGAATTGAAGAAAAATATCACTGCTTATTACGACTTTTTAACTGCTTATCAAAACCTGTTGCGGGATGGTGGTATGTTTAACAATCCTGATGTGGTTTGTGCAAATGGCAAAATGAATATTAATATGTGGCCGCCAAAAGCAGGTCGGGTAGCTGTGCAAGGTAAATTGGTAGGTAAAAAGCAGGTACTTCATTTTATTAATTTCTCTGATGATCCAGACCTTGAATGGAGGGATAATAAAGGGACAAAAAAAGAACCGTTGGAAATTGTTGGAGCAGGTATTGAATTGAAGTTTGTTTCAAGGGTTAAAAATGTTTGGGTGGTAAGCCCTGATTTTAATGCAGGTGTTCCACAGAATTTAAAATTTCAGCAATCTGGTAATTCATTAAAGTTTACGTTGCCTGCACTGAAATATTGGAGTATGATTGTAATTGAATAAAATGAATGATATGAATCGATTTTTTTTGTTTTTGCTTTTTTTAGCTGCTAATGGAACAGTGCTATCTCAGGAACCCGTTTACCGGTCGCAGGCTTTTAGCATTTATAAAGACAGAGTAGTGCAGGGTAAATACGAATCAAGAGCTCTTTCACCAATACACATGGTCAGCAATTATCAAAGCCCTGCTAATTTGTACCAGTCGGCAGAAGTGGTGTTTAAATTTGCAATAAACGGAAAAGATAATGAAATGCTTTCGGGCAGAGATCATCACTTTATTGTGCAGTCGGGAAATGGAAAAGCTCAAACACCTGTAATTACATTTGGTTCACAGCTTCAAACTTCTGTACCGGCAGCAGAATATCTGCAACCCAATACAATACTTAAGATACGTCTTGATATGCGGGCTGTATTGAAGCAGTTTAATGAGAAAGGGTATTATACAACGTTCAGCAATGAAAAAATTTATAAGGAAGATTTTAAAGGAGTTTATGTGGCAGGTAATACAGCTCCTTTAATATGGGACTTTGATAATTTATATCATCATAATGATCTGAAATTAAATGATGATGATGGTGATGGTATTTATGAAACAACAATTGTTTTGAACAGACAGTCAGATGAAAAGCATACCGATGCAGAATGGATTCTTCCAAAACAAATAGAAGCATATCCGCACTATCAATCAGGATTTCAATTGTCAGATGCTGTTTATAATCTTTCACTGGAGGAAATGCTGAAGGCAATTGAAGCGGATAGTACATTTCGTACCGGCAAAGAATGGAGCGGGGTATGGACAAGAGACATCAGTTATAGCATTATTTTATCAATGGCTTATTTACAGCCTCGTGTTGCCATGAACAGTTTGTTACGTAAGGTGAGTAAAAAGAAAAAAATTATTCAGGATACTGGTACAGGTGGTGCATGGCCAGCGAGTACCGACCGCATGATATGGGCTGCTGCGGCATGGGAAGTATACAAAGCAACCGGAAATAAAGACTGGTTAAAGCAGGCGTATGTTATCATCAAACAATCTGTTGAAGATGATCTGCAGAATGTGTACGACCCGGTTACAGGTATGGTAAAAGGTGAATCTTCATTTCTTGACTGGCGTGAGCAAACATATCCCAAATGGATGCAACCTGCTGATATTTTTGAAAGTGAATGTCTGGGTACAAACGCCGTACACTATCAGGCTAATAGTATTCTTTCTGAAATGGCCACTGTGTTAAATGAAAAAGCAGTGGCAGAAAAACATAAACTGATTGCGGAAAAAATCAAAAAAGGAATTAATAATTATTTATGGATGCCGGGTAAAGGTTATTACGCCCAGTTCCTCTATGGAAGGAATTTTAAAATAATTTCACCAAGAAGCGAAGCATTAGGGGAAGCTTTATGTATTCTTTTTGGTATTGCAGATAAGGTAAAAGCAAAGCAGATTGTTGCAAAAACTCCTGTTACAGATTTTGGTATTCCCTGTATTTATCCGCAAATCCCCAACATCCCGCCTTATCATAATAATGCAGTATGGCCTTTTGTACAGTCATATTGGTTATTGGCTGCTGGTTCTGTAAAAAACGATCAGTCTGTAATGGAAAGTATTGCAGCAATTTATCGTTCTGCATCTATGTTTTTAACCAACAAAGAAAATTTTGTAGCAGGTAATGGAGACTTCAACGGCACACAAATCAATTCAAGTGTAATGCTTTGGAGCCTTTCGGGAAATCTCAGTCTTGTTCACAAGCTGTTCTTTGGGGTGAGGTTTGAAAAAGACAGTCTGTTGTTTCAGCCGTATGTACCAAAGGCACTGGGAGGAAAAAGATCACTTACAGGTTTTATTTACAGAAGTGCTGTTTTGGATATAGATATGGAGGGTTATGGAAGCAGTATCAGCTTTTTTGAATTAGATGGAAAGCAGCAGTCAGGGTTTTCTATCCCGGCAACTTTAACAGGTAAGCATAAAGTAAAAATTATACTTGGTGGGAAACAGGGCTCCTTAATTACAAATCACCAGCCAGTAATTTTTTCAGTTCAAACGCCTTTTGTAAAGTATCGGGAACAACAATTAGTGTGGTCGGCTGTAGAACATGCTGTTACTTACAAAATAATAAAGAATGGCAGATTATTGACAACCACTGCTGAAACAAGCCTGCCGGTAAAGCCCGGAACATATGCTGAATACCAGGTAATTGCTGTTGATAAAAATAAAACAGAGTCATTTGCGTCAGAACCTGTTGAGGTTGTAAAAGATGAATCAGTAATGATACTTCAGGCCGAAATGGTTGCAGATAAATCAACGTTGCCTTATAAAGGATTTGCCGGAGATGGATTTACTGAAATAAGCACTCACCTGAATAAGTGCTTGTTGTTTAAGGTGAATATTAAAGTAAGTGGAAATTATAGAATTGATTTTCGGTATGCAAATGGAAACGGCCCTTCAAATACAGAAAATAAATGTGCAGTCAGAACATTGGAGGTTGATGGAAAATCAATAAACGCTGTTGTATTTCCGCAACGTGGAAAAGAAGAATGGAGTAACTGGGGATTCAGTAATACTTTACCTGTTTGGTTAACAAAAGGAGAGCACGTTGTTTCTCTTGTTTTTTTAGCCGCCAACGAAAATATGAATGTCGAAATTAATCAGGCAATGATTGATTATATGCGGATGGTTCTTGTGCAATAAACAAATTGATGCCGGGCAAGGGTATGGTTTGGGTACTCTTATTCTGCAAGCTTCAATTTTCCATTTAAATTAATACTTATCTGATTTGCTTTAAGCTGATCTTTTGATACTTGTGTATGCAAAAACCCAATCAGAAGAAAATGGGTTTTTAATGTGTTGCCTGATTTAACTTGATTTTTTCTTTTTTAAGAAAATCTTTATTGTGAACAAACCTCTGCCAATTTATTTTATTTATGGATTGCTTGATGTCTGTGCAAAAAGACTGTTCTTATTAGCAAAAATTGTGGTTGTAATTATATCCTGTTTGATTTTATTTTGAAAAAACTCACTTTAAATTCAGAAATTCAATAAGTACACCTGATAAAATAATTGTGTTGAACACGGTATTGAAAAGGTTTGGACTTGTTATTATTAATTAAACAAATTGCCAGTTATGAAAAAACAAGGCTTTTTTATTTTTCTTTTATTATTAAGCTCTTTCTGTAAAGGTCAGACCAGTAAACTTTCCGGAATCTCTCTTTCTGCTTCAATTAAGGCAGATGAAATAATGGCTGATATGAAAAGAGTTGCTGATTGGCAATTAGCTAACCCAACAGGCAAGGAACTTAATTCATGGGAATATGGGCCATTTTATATTGGTCTGATGGCTTTGTACAATGTTTCTGAAGAGAAAAAATATTTAGATGAGGTTAAGAAAATGGGTGATGAGGTTAATTGGGAGCCGATTGCTCGTCCTTATGATGCTAATGTATTGGCAATATCCCAGGCTTTTCTTGAACTGTATGAAATCAATGGAAAGAAATATGTAATCGACAAATCCCGTTTTGTTATGGATGCTCCTATGAAAAGAGAGCTGATGCCGGATATTACCTTTGATAAAAATAAATATTGGTGGGAATGGTGGTCTTGGTGTGATGCGTTATTTATGGCTCCACCTGCTTATGCAAGGATTGCTGTATTGTTGAATCAACCTGAGTATAAAGATTTTATGATTAAAGAGTGGAAACGCACATCTGCATATCTCTATTCGTCTCACGATAGCCTTTTTTTCAGAGATGACCGGTTTTTTAAAATGAAATCAGCAAATGGTGAAAAGATATTCTGGTCACGGGGAAATGGCTGGGTTTTAGGAGGGTTGGCAAGGGTAATGCAATATTTGCCTAAAAGCGATTCCTCAAGGAAGTTTTTTGAGCAGCAATTCAGAGAGATGTCTTACAAATTAAAGCGGATACAGGTTAAAAATGGTTTCTGGAGCCAGAGTTTGTTGGATCCTGAAAACTATCCACAAAAGGAATCAAGCGGAACAGCTTTTTATGTTTATGCTATGTCATGGGGGGTAAATAATGGATTGCTACCTGCCGATGAATTTATTCCGGTTATTCAAAAAGGATGGCTTGCGTTAAAAGAATCAGTACATCCTGATGGAAAGCTTGGATATGTTCAGGAAGTTGGAGATTCACCAACCAACGTTAAATTTGACGATTCTGAAACGTATGGAACAGGGGCTTTTTTATTGGCTGGTAGTGAACTGTATAAAATGGCTGAAATCAAAGAAAAAAAAACTGCTGTCATTATTGAACCTGTTGACAATGATCGTGATTTCGCATTGAATCTGTTATTCAGAATAGCTGATCCGGTTTTTCAATCTTTGAGTAAAGAAAAACTTCATGAAGTTTTCCCGAGAAAAGAATGGGAAACAAGAGAAAGCAATGTTCATACTTCTTCTTTACAGGCTTTTGGAAGGATTTTGTCAGGAATGGCCCCTTGGTTATCTCTTGGAGCAGACTCATCCGATGAAGGTGTTCTTCGTGATAGTTATATAAAACTTGCAAGGGAATGCCTCATAAATGCAACAAAACCTGGTTCTGAAGATTATTTGTTTGGAAAGCCAACGCAGGAAATAATTGTTCATGCTGCTTATATAGCCTATCCGTTGTTAATTGCTCCGGAACAGTTATGGAATCCTTTAACTAAGACACAACAAAAGAATGTAATTGATGCTCTTAAATTGCACAGGAAATTTAAGCCCAACGAAAGCAACTGGCTTCTTTTTTCAGCATTAATTGAAACTGCTATCTGGAAATTTACAGGTGAGTGCCAGATGAAACCTATAAAGTATGCAATAAAAAAGCATAATGAATGGTACTTGGGAGATGGCGTATACGGGGATGGCCCTGAATTTCATTGGGATTATTATAATAGTTATGTGATACATCCTTTGCTTATTGAAATTCTGCGTAATTGCAAGGAGCTGAACATGTCCGTAAATCTTTTGTATGAAAAGTGTGTTACAAGAGGAGAACGATACGCTGAAATTCTGGAGCATCTGATTTCTCCTGAAGGAACATTTCCTGTAATTGGGCGTTCCTCTGTTTACAGAATAGCAGTATTGCAGCAACTTGAGTACTCTGCTTTCAGAAATAAAAGGCTTCCTGCATCTATGAACCCTGGAGCAACAAGATCAGCAATAACAACTGTTATTAAACGAATGATGATGGCTCCGGGTACTTTTGATAACCAGGGTTTTTTAAATGCGGGAATTGTAGGAGAACAGATTAATGCCCGTGATTATTATAATTACACAGGCGCATTATACATGTGTACACTTGGATTAACTCATCTTGGAATTCCTCCGGATAACGAATTCTGGACAGCAAGCCCTTCTAAATGGACACAGCAAAAAATTTGGGATGGTGAAAATTTATCCGGACAGTCCGTTTTTAAATAAGCAGAGAAGCGCTCATTTGCCTAATTTTTTTATTTTCATTTTATATTCTCTTGGGCTGGTTCCGGTAATTTTCTTGAATGTTTTTGTGAAATTTGAAATAGTGTTGAATCCGCTTTCGTAACAAACTGCTGCAACATTTGAATCTTCTTTTAAGAGTTCTCTGCAGGCGTAGCTGATTCTGATTTCACTTACAACTTGTATAAATGTTTTGTTATACCTTTTTTTAAAATATTTGCAGAAAGCTGCTTCGTTCATACAGGCAACAGAAGCGGCATCGGCTAAACTGATATTTCCAAGATAGTTAGACATTATGTATTCGTAAACTCTGTTCATTCTGTCTGTTTCATTGTCTTTTACTTTTGTTATATATCCATCGCTGGAAAGAATTTCTGTATCTCCGGAAACAGAAATTTCATGAAGAATTTTTAGTAAAATGGATATTCTGTCTGGTCCAGTGGCAGATAAAAGCGACTGCATCATAGCAACTAATTTCGTAAACGTATCGCCAAAAATCCTTAAACCATTAGCCGCTTTATTAAGTACATTTTGTATCTGCCGGTTCTCAGGCAGATCAAAAAGTCGCACTCCGTTGAAATCAGAATCAAATTTAAGAACAATGGCCTTTACAGCATCAGCCGGTTGTGCAGTTTCCTTGTCATTATGCCAGTGATGTGGTAAATTTTTGCCAATCAATACCATATCTGAATTATCAAAACTGCTGATATTATTTCCTACAAAACGAGACCCCTGACCTTTAAGTATAGCCGTTAATTCATATTCATTATGAAAATGATAAGGTATATTAAAGTATGCGCAAATCCTCTCTTCAATTGTGAAGGAATACAAGGGAGATATGCTGCTTTTTAACAGTATTGGTTTCATCTGTGCAAGCAATTATAAATTATGTCAAATATACTGATTATGGCGTGAATCGTAAGTGAAAGAAACATGGCCGGATAGCAAATGGAAACATCAGCATGCTGCACTCTGAGTAGTTTATTAATGATTTTTAAAACTTTCTGTTGAAGGTTTTTTATTTGTAATAACACGGCAAATATTTTATTCGTTTTTGCAAATTATGAAGTTGAAGATTGTACTGAACATAAGTTTATTTGCTGTAAGATTATGTGTTATACGGTTTGCTTTGTTATTAGGTTCGTTGGAAATGAAAAATGATTAAGAACCTTAGTCTCATCTGTGTTTAGATTCGATTTGTCTTTTTTAGGAAATTGGAAGCAATAATAGTTTTAATGATGTCAGAAAAATCATTGGTTGTTTAGTAATATAATTATTTACAAAGATTAACATTATATGAAAGGGGTAAAACAAAGATTAAAAGAAGGCGAACTGGTAATAGGTACGTTTCTTAGTTTGGGAAATGCGATAGCTACAGAAATAGTAGGAAACGCCGGATTTGATTGGGTGATTATAGACCTTGAGCATGGACTGGGCTCAGAAGGCGATGTTGCTCATCAGCTCTTAGGGTTGAAAAACACAGGGGTTGCAGCTATTATCAGAGTGGAAGGTTTCCAGCGTCAACGAATTCACAGGGTTTTGGATCTTGGTGCAAATGGAATCATGTTTCCACGGATTGATAATGCTGATGAAGCAGAATTAGCAATCAAGGCAATGCGTTATCCTCCGGAAGGAGTGAGGGGGGTTGCGAAGATGATACGAGCTGCAGGGTATGGTAGCGAATTTGAACAGTACCGGAAAAATATCAAAAATGAATTATTGGGAATAATACAAATAGAGACTTTAGATGCACTCAAAAACCTTGAAAATATTGCAGAAAAGGAAGGTGTGGATGTTTTGTTTATAGGCCCGTCAGATTTATCTATGGCACTTGGAATTTTTGGCCAGACCGATTCCCCTTTGTTCATTGATACAGTAAAAAGAATAATTCATGTGGCAGCAAATGCCGGTAAACAGGTTGGAATACTGTTGGCTGATCCTTTAGAATTGAAAAAATATTATGATTTAGGTATTCGCTTTGTTGCATGCGGAACAGAGGCTGGCTTTTTAAGCAAAGGGGCAAAGCAAACAGCAGATGCGATGCTGAAAACGAAAGAACTATTACAAAAAATAAATTAATAAAATTTAAAAAAGTAAGTGGAAGATAAAATAGGATTCATCGGGTTGGGTATTATGGGCAAACCAATGGCCAGAAATCTCATTAATGCCGGGTACAAACTTTTTATGTTTGATATAAATCAAACTGTTCTGGATGAATTTAAAAAAGAAGGGATTCCCGTCTGTCTGTCTCCTGAAGAATTGGCGCAAAAAACTGATATTATCATCACTATTCTTCCTGATTCTCCACAGGTTACAGAAGTAGCTCTGGGTGAAAAAGGTCTTCTCTATGGATTGTCTGAGGGAAAGTTATACATAGATATGTCTACAATAGATGTGGCTACTGTAATTGATATAAATGCAAGGTTCGCCGAATTAGGTGTTGAGATGCTGGATGCGCCTGTCTCTGGAGGTCAGATAGGGGCTGAGGCTGCAACATTATCTATAATGGCAGGGGGTAGTGAAACTGCATTTTTAAAGGGGCTTCCTATTTTTGAGGTTTTAGGGAAAAGAGTAATCCACATGGGCAAAATCGGTTCAGGACAAATCACTAAATCTTGCAGCCAAATTGCTACAGCATTAGCTACTCAGGGAGTAATAGAAGCATTCACACTTGCTTCAAAAGCAGGAGTTGATTTATCAAAAGTGAGAGAAGCATTGCTTGGCGGGTTTGCAGAGAGTAAAGCCCTTTTTATAACTGGAGATAAAATCATTCGTGAAGATTTTTCTCCAGGCTTCAAATTGAAGCTTTATCGAAAAGATTTACGGATTGCTCAAAACGCAGGACTTGAAAGATCTGTTTCATTGCCCGGCACTCACCTCTTATCGCAGGAAATGGATGAACTGATCGGTGAAGGAAAAGGTGATCTCGACTTTAGTGTACTGATAAATGTTTTTAGAAAATAAATAAAAGGAGAAATATCCGATATGAAGGAATTGCCAAAAGTATTCATCTCAGAGCCAATTAATTCAAAAGGTATTGAGATGCTGCAGGGGAAAGCAAGAATTGTTATTGCCCCGGATACAAGAAAAGAAACAGCGTTGGAGCTTATTGGAGATGCAGATGCTGCAATTTTAAGAGCAACAACCATTTTTGATAAAGAAGTAATAAGCAAGGGCGCTAAATTGAAAGCAATTGTCAGAACCGGGGTCGGAATTGATAATGTGGATATCAGATTTGCTGGCGAAAACGGAATTTTTGTTTGTAATACTCCGGGCACAAATGATGAAACAGTTGCTGAGCATGCTGTGGCAATGATATTAGCTTTCGCAAAACAGATCATTATAATGGATAGGGCTGTAAGAAGCCAGAATTGGAAAGAGCGCTTTTCACCTAATCAGATTGATATCAAAAATAAAAAAGTAGGTATTATCGGATATGGGAATATAGGGTTAGCTACGGCTCATTTTTGTAAATGTCTGGGTATGCAGGTTATAGTGTATGATCCTTTCATAGATCATACGAACTTAAAAGTTGTTATTACAGATGATCTGGAAGTGATTTTTAAAGAATCTGATTTTGTCAGCCTTCATTGTCCATCCACTCCATTAACATATAAGTTTATTAACAGTAGATATCTGAATTTAATGAAGCGGACTGCATATTTAATAAATACTTCCCGTGGAGATATTGTTGATGAGGCAGCTTTGGTGAATGCTTTAGCCGAAAACAGGATTGCCGGGGCTGCTTTAGATGTGTTCAAAGAGGAACCTTTAGCAAGCAACAGCTCATTGCTAAAGTTCCCCAATGTTATTTTATCGCCACATGTTGCCGGTTCAACAAAAGAATCTAATGAACGTATTGCTATAGCAGCAGCTCAGGCAATCATAGATACATTCAATGGTAAAACCCCGTTGAATGTTTGTAATATGGAATATTTTTCAAAAGCTCAGAAAATATAAAAATAAATGAGCCTGAAATTTGGTGTAAAGGGATATGATGTGCCAGTGCGATATCAGCCAGATGTTTGTATAATTGGTGCAGGAGCATCGGGCGTTTCTGCTGCTGTGGCAGCAGCACGGTTAAAGATGTCTGTTGTATTAATTGAAAAATATGGATTCAGCGGAGGGGCAACAGTGGCAGGATTAAGTGGAACGATCTGTGGCTTGTACAGCAGCGGTAAAAAACCGCAACAGATTGTTTTTGGATTTGCGGATGAATTTTATAAAATTTTAAAAGCAAAGAAAGGCGTTGCAGAGCCGGTAAAATTTGGAAGTACATTGCTTGTCCCTCATGATGCTTTAAAATGGAAAGAATCTGCTGATGATTTGCTGATAGAACATAATTGCACTATTTTATATCACACTTACTTTTTAAAAGCTTTTACTGATGAAGCTGGTCGTATTAGTTCTTTGTTAGTTAAAGGACAGGAAGGTCAGTTTGCAATAAAACCCAAATTTGTAATCGATGCGTCGGGAGATGCAGAAGTTATAAATAGTATTTCTGGTACAACTTTTTTAGGCAATAACGGTGTGGTACAAACACCTACTATGATATTTAAAATGGCTAATGTAAATATGCCTGATTTCTTAGCCATTGATCCGGCGGACCTGAGCAGGAAGGTTGCTGAAGCAGATGCTTCCGGCAACTATAACTTACCAAGACATCATGTTTATGTATTTCCGCTTCCAAACACAGGTGAGGTGTTATGTAATATGACAAGGATTACTTACAAAGATGGAAGCATTCCACTGGGAATTAATTCAACTGATTTGACTTTTGCTGAAATAGAAGGAAGAAAACAATCAAAGGAATATGCCAGGTTTTTAACTGAGCAGATTCCTGCATTCAGTAAAGCCTATATTGCTGATACAGGCGTGCAGGTAGGAATACGTCAAACCAGGTCAATAGTAGGGAAAGATAAACTTATGAATGACGATGTGGCAACTGGCAAGAAAAATAAAAATGCAATTACTTTTTCTGCATGGCCAATAGAATTGCATAGCAAGAGTGGTATTAAAATACATCATTTGGAAGATGACTTTTATGATATACCATTTGAAACATTGATTCCTCAAAAAGCGGTTAATTATTTGGTAGCAGGCAGGTGTATGTCAGCAGAACATGAGGCGCTTGCATCTGCACGGGTAACTGCTCAGTGTTTTGGAATGGGCTATTCTGCAGGAGCAGCTTGTGGATTAATGCTGCACGAAAATTTAATAGCCAGTCAGCTTAATGGAATGATGGTTAAAACATGGATGAAACAACATAATTTAAAAAGTAGTAATGAAAAATAATCTGCGAAGTAATTTTGAAGAAGGCAGTACACGGTGGGCTGTAAGAAGAGCTCAATGGATAGCAATGGGAATTCCCGAATCAGATTTCCATAAACCTAAAATTGCGGTCATTAATTCTTCTTCCGGGTTGTCTGTATGTTATCAGCATTTAGATGAGTTTTCTGTTTTAGCACAAAAGGCAGTAAGAGATGCAGGCGGACTTGCATTTGAGGTTAATACAATTGCACCTTCAGACTTTGTGACTTCTGCAGGCAAGAAAGCCCGTTATTTGATGCCTACAAGAGATTTGATGGTTAATGATATTGAAGTAATGATTGAAGGCGCTGTTTTAGATGGTATGATTTTATTATCGTCCTGCGATAAAACAACTCCAGCTCATTTAATGGCGGCTGCAAGATTGAACATTCCTTCTATTGTAGTGCCATGCGGATATCAACTCGGCGGTAATTGTAATGGAACAATGGTTGATATAGAAGAAGTGTATAAATCAGTTGGAACATTGCTCACTGGTAAGATGACATTGGATACAATGAAAGACTGGACACGATGTGCTATACAAGGGCCGGGAGTTTGCGCAGGGTTAGCCACAGCTAATTCTATGCATTGTATGGCAGAAGCATTAGGTATGGCACTATCTAAAACCACACCAATACGAGCTGGCAGCGACAGGTTGAGGAATGTTATAAATGCAGCCGGATATAAGATTTTAGAATTGGTTGAGAAGAATATTAAACCAAGAGATATACTTACTGTTGAAACTTTTCAAAATGCGGTAAGGGTGGCAATATCTATTGGTTGCTCAGTTAATACAGTACGCCACCTGGCGGCAGTATCGGTTGAGGCAGGATTAGATATTGATCTGGTGAAAATGTTTGAAGAAGAATCAAAGCATTTAAATCAGCTAACACAAATAAGACCCAACGGCCCGGATCGTATTGAAGATTTTGATAGAGCAGGCGGAACCAATGCTGTGATGCATCGGTTGCAGGCACATCTCAATCAAAATGTTCAGACTGTTCAGGGAACGCCGCTGTCAGCTATTCTGGAAGTGGAAAGTTTTATTGATGAAAAAATCATTCGTAAAATTGATAATCCTTTCAGGCAGGAGCCTGGCCTCACAATTGTGCGGGGAAATATTGCACCATCAGGTGCCATTGTAAAACTTTCTGCAATTGATGGGGCAAGCCGTGTTTTTAAAGGGCCGGCGAGGGTTTATGAAAGTGAAGATCTGGCAATGGAAGAATTAGCAAAAGGTCAGATCAATGAAGGGGATATTGTTATTTTGCGCATGATGGGCCCCGTTGGTGGACCGGGTACTGTTTTTGCATGTAGTTTTATGGCTGCACTAAGCGGGGCGGGTCTTGCAGATACTGTTGCTGTTGTTACTGACGGTGAACTTTCCGGATTAAATAAAGGAATTACAATTGGTCAGGTGATGCCTGAAGCTGCCTGTGGCGGCCCACTTGCAATTATAGAAGAAGGAGATAGCATACTTATAGACCTTAACCAGAGAAGGATTGATCTTTTGATTAAAGATGAGGATTATAATGAAAGGATGAAAAACTGGAAGCCTGCAGAAAGAAAGCTGGAAAATAACTGGCTGAAATTTTATTCCGAAAATGTAATGCCAATAGAAAAAGGGGCAGTTTTTGGAAAAAGAAATTAATAACAGGATTATGTATTCAGTGTCAGATAATAAACCAGAAAGAGTTATTGTATTCTTTATTGATGGGCTTCATTGGAAAGCACCGGAGAGGTTGAATATGCCTGTATTTAATAAGCTGGTAAAAGAAGGAACTTACATCCGCCAGTCTTTTATGATAATGCCGCATCATCCAACTGTTGGGGAATATGGGCAAATGCATAGCTCATCATTTCCTAACCCGGTATTGCAGGAAGGAACATTGTTTCTTAAACATGGGAACAGGATGCTTCAGGAAATGTTTCCAGAAGGCAATACAACTGCTTTTGTTGCAAATACAAAAGCGTATGTTTCAGTTAACAGGGGGTTTGATATTAATATTCATAATCCCAATATGTCAGATACATCTGTGCTGGAACAAAGTATTGAACTGTTGAATAAGTATGATATTAAATATTTCAGAATACACCTGCAGACACCGGGTAATGAAGGCCGTTATTTATCATATACTTCACCCGATAAGCCTTATTACAGAAACATCTGGGGAGAATCATCGCCTTATGTAAAAGCGGTGGAAGAAGCTGATTCTCTTCTTGGCAGATTAATTGATAATCTCAGAGATACTGGTAAATTAGAATCGACACTTTTGGTAGTTACTTCAGATCATGGACAAAGTGAACAAGGCTGGCATCCAATGATAGATGAGGATAGTGTAATGACTCCTTTGATTTTTAAAGGGCCCTTAATAGCAAAAAACAGGCAACTGCCGTACTTTGAACATACAGATCTCAGCCCTACAATAGCTGGTTTGATGGGAGTTCAAAAACCAAATAATGACGGGGGATCGGGTATGTTTGTGAGTGAAGTGCTGGAAACAAAAGAAGGTGTGGCATTTGAGCATCCACGTTATATTCAAATTGTAAACCGGCAGTTGAATGAATATAATTCACTGAGGGCAAGAATAATGATTGCAGGTGAAGGAGATGTTTATTACTCCAGTCTTATCAGTTATCTCGAAAATGAATTATTAACACCTGAGCCTTTTTATCATCAGGACAGGTTTCTGGAATGGTATAAATCAGGGAGCACGGCACATCTGATTGAGGTTAATGATACAATTCTGGATCAAATGAAGGAAGAACTGAAAAGGGCAGGTGCTGTTAAATAAGAATTTGATTGGTAAGATAACTCTTTGAATAAATTAATAAAACATATTCCCTATGGCAATTGATTTGCAGGAGAAAAAAACGGGAAATTTTCGTTGGTTTATTGTAGTGCTGCTGTTCTTCGCAACCACCATTAACTATATAGACAGACAGGTTATTGGTTTATTAAAACCAGTATTGGAAAAAGAGTTTAATTGGTCAGAGACGGATTACAGTAAAATTATAATGGCATTTTCAATAACCTATGCTGTAGGATTGTTGTTCTTCGGGCGGATCATTGATAAAATTGGAACAAAACTCGGTTATACTATTTCTATTGTTTCCTGGAGTATTGCTGCTATGTTACATTCTTTGGTTAAAAGTACTTTCGGATTTGTTATTGTAAGGGGTTTGTTGGGGTTGGGTGAATCAGGCAATTTCCCTGCTGCAATTAAAGCAATAGCATTATGGTTTCCCAAAAAGGAACGGGCTTTGGCAACAGGTTTATTTAACTCCGGCGCAAGTGTGGGTGCGGTAGTTGCACCTCTTATAGTTCCATTTATTCTTAGCATGTATGGTTGGAAAGAGGCATTTCTTATAACAGGTGTACTCGGATTAATTTGGCTTTTCTTTTGGATATCTTTTTATGAATTACCCTCCCGTAAAAAGAAACTTTCTGCTGCTGAATACGACTATATCACAAGTGACAAAGATGAAAATCCGGAAGAAAAAACATCTGTGAAGTGGATGAAATTGTTATGTCTCCGCCAAACATGGGCTTTTATTGTTGGTAAGCTGCTTACAGATCCCGTATGGTGGTTTTTTCTTTTCTGGTTGCCTTCTTATTTTTCTTCAACGTTTTCACTTGACCTTACCCGACCAAGTATTCACCTCGGAGCAATATATCTTGCAACAACAATCGGAAGTATTGGCGGGGGAGCGCTTTCATCTTATATGATAAAAAAAGGGAAGCCTGTTTTTAAGGCAAGAAAGGTTACTTTACTTATATCCGCTCTTTGTGTTGTACCAATTGTTTATGCAAAATATGTTGCAAGTATATGGGGGGTTGTTGGATTAATAAGTCTTGCCGCTGCTGCTCATAACGCCTGGAGTGCCAATATTTTTACAATTGTATCGGATATGTTTCCTCAAAAGGCATTAAGCTCTGTCATCGGTATAGGGGGGATGGCTGGATCGATTGGAGGAATTCTTTTTCCTGTTTTGGTAGGACATCTTCTCGATCTGTATAAACTGAAGGGGAATATTGTTGTTGGGTATAATATTATCTTTATTATTTGTGGTTTTGCATATCTCCTTGCTTGGATAATTATTCATTTGCTGGCTCCTAAAATGAATAAAGTAACGTTGTGACACATCGTGCAGTATATCTCGGAACTTTTTTACATGAGATTACCAGAATGAAAGACAGCTTCATTTTTACAGATGAATTGGAAAAAGCTGAATTCTGTACAGTTTGCACCGTCTGGCTGTATTTCAAAAAATATTTTTAACTGATATTATTGATGATTTATCCTTTGCAGGTGCATTTTTGACATAGAGATAAACATATAATTATAGCTGGTGCTTTGTTGCCTGAAAAGATTTTTTAATGAAATACACCACTTCATGTTATAGTAATTAATCGCATTTTGTCTGATGAAATCGAAGGCAAAAATTTTACTTTATTTAGCAAATTTTGGAGTTGATGTTTTTTTTTTATCAATATACTTTTGAAATAGTAAGTAAAATATTCTGTAACAACTATTATGAGATACCTGTGCTTTAATACACTATTGAAATAAACTATTACATAGTTGTACAGTATACATTTATTAAGCCTTTGTTTTTTAATTAAATTTTAAAAGCCCAAAAAAAGGTTATGACTCAAACTCGATTGCTTAAAAAACTGCTGTTATTGTTATGGGGGTTTTTCCTGTGTATGGTTTCTTATTCCCAAACTGTTGGAGGAAAAGTTAGCGACGAAAATGGTGCCCCGTTAGCTGGTGTATCCGTAAGAGATACAAAGACATCCAAGGGAACAACTACAAATGAAAAAGGAGAGTTTTTTCTGGATGCTTCTCCCGATTCTGATATTGAATTTTCTTTTGTCGGGTATGTTCCGGTAACAAGAAAAGCTGATGTCAGGTTTATGTCTGTTAAAATGGTAAAAAGTACAGACAATGTTTTATCTGATGTAGTTGTTGTAGGGTTTGCTACTCAGAAGAAAGTAAATCTTTCAGGTGCTGTTTCAGTAATAGGGAGAAAATCGTTGGAAAACAGGCCGGTTGATAATGTCGTACAGGCATTGCAGGGACTTTCTCCGGGGCTTGTAATAACCCGGTCAAGTGGTAGGCCAGGTTATGAGGGATGGGATATTAACCTTAGAGGTGTTTCCTCATTAAACGGAACGAATAATCCATTGGTAATAGTGGATGGAGTAGAGTATCCGAGCCTTACTCTCATTAATCCCACGGATATTGAATCAATTTCTGTTTTAAAAGATGCTTCTGCGGCAGCCATATATGGAGCTAAGGCATCTAATGGGGTATTACTCATTACAACCAAAAATGGAAAGGCAGGGAAAGTGTCGGTTAATTATACAATGATGTATGAAATTAAGCAACCGCTTAGCCTCCCTAAAACAGTGCCTTTTAATTTAAGTGCGTCATTACAAAATCTCGCCAATATTAACAACGGCGGTTCTCCTTCTTGGACAGATGAACAAATTGCAAACTTTAAAGACCCTAATATAAATTTCATACCGGATGATGCAAGGAATACCTTCTATTACTATGAAATGGATTATATTGGAATGACGGTTAAAAAAAATATTAGTTCAGTATCACACACACTTAATCTGACAGGTGGTAATGACAATACGAAATACTTTATAGGACTTGGTTATAATGATAATAACGGAATGCTGAAAGTGGGACCGGATGGAAATAAAAGATACAACGGTCGGTTAAACGTAACAACCAAATTTAATAGAATATTTAGTCTTGATTCAAGGCTGTCATTCACCCAGAATAAAGTTGAATCAGCTGCAGGAACGCTGGAGGGTGATTACGGGCTTTTATACAATATCTATAACCTGCGGCCTATTGTTCCTGTATTTGTTCCTGGTAGCAACGAAACACAATATCTGTCAGGAGTAAATACTTATGCCGCATTAAAAGATGGAGGATACAACAACACCACACAAAATTTACTGGATGCAGTTTTTACATTTAAAGCAGATAATATTGTAAAGGGCCTTGCATTAAGCGCAAACTACAGTCCGCATTTTGAGCAGGATAATCAGGATATGTTTTATAAAACAGTGCCTTTGTACAGTTTTGTAAAATCGTCTGGAACATTTGTACAAAACGCATGGGTGAATAAATCAAACTCCCTTAACAAATACCGTACAACACAAACTTCATATACTTCTAACCTGCTTGCTAATTATGATTACTCTGTAAAAGAGCACCATATCCACTTACTTGGTGGTTATCAGTTTCAGTACTACAATTACAGCAGGATGAATGCTGCACTTACAAATCTGGTAAATAATAACCTGGCAACATTGAATTATACCACTAACTCAACACTCCCCGTTACTTCGATATCAGAAAACCTGCAGGATAACGCATGGAAATCTCTTTTTGGCAGGATTAATTATGATTATAAAAACAGGTATTTTCTTGAAGCAACTGTAAGAAATGATGCAAGCTCCCGTTTAGCACCAGGTCATCGTGAACAAACATTTCCGGCATTTTCCGCAGCATGGCGTATATCACAGGAGAACTGGTTTCAGAGTGTTAAATTTATAAAAGAATTAAAATTAAGAGCATCATGGGGAAAACTGGGTAATGCGCAACTGGGAGCTTTATACCAGAATAATTACCCTTCTATTGCAACATTGGTGAATGGAATTTATCCGTTTAACAATGCAGCTACAACTTACATATATCAAAGTGTCCTGCCTTCAGATGCTCTTGGCTGGGAAACTGTTACTACAAAAGATGTGGGTCTGGACTTTAGTTTATTTAATAACAGGCTAAGCGGCAGTATTGATTTTTATGAGAGGGTGAATGATAATATGCTTATACCTGTAAACCTCCCTGCTGTATTGGGTGTTACACCAAGCACAACCAATGCGGCGGCAATGAAGACAAACGGATGGGACATGGATTTAACCTGGAAGGATAAAATCGGGCAGGTAAGCTATTCTGCCGGATTTAACCTGAGCGATAATAAAAACGAGATTACAAAGTATCTCGGAAATGTAGTATATAGCGAAGGATTAAATCAGGCATTACCCGGAATGCCGATCAATTCAATTTACGGATATAAATCACTTGGGTATTTTCAATCTTCCGACGAGGTGACTCAGAGCGCCAAACAGTTCGGAACAACCAATCAGGCACCTGGTGATATTAAATATCAGGATGTAAATAAAGATGGTTTCATTAACGGGGGAACAGGAACTTTACAGGATCATGGCGATCTGTTGTATTTAGGCAATACATCTCCACGTTACAATTTCGGAATAAACCTTGCTGCACAATGGAAAGGATTTGATGTCTCTGTTTTTATGCAGGGAACAGGTAAAAGAAGTTTCATCCTGTATCCTTACCAGGCAATTCCGTTTATTCAAAGCTGGCGCTATCCTTTAGCAAATTATATTGATAATTACTGGACAGAAAACAACAGGAATGCTCAGTTTCCAAGGCCAATTGCCGGCGGTGGCACTAATACACATGTCAACAGTACTTTTGTTCAGAATGGCTCTTATATCAGGCTGAAAAATTTACAGGTTGGCTATACTGTACCCGATCAGTTATTGAGCAGGATTAAAATTCAAAAATTAAGAGTGTTTTTTACCGGGCAGGATATCTTAACATTTACAAAGATGTGGTATAAATATTTTGATCCGGAAAGCCCTAATAATGCTTCTTATACATATCCATACTTCAGTTCTTATTCGTTTGGATTAAATGTAACATTCTGATTTATTTGATTAAAAAATATCTCTTGAAAGGATGACTCTGTTATCCAGCTAAGAAAAAAATATAAAACATGACACGAAAATATATTTTCAAGGGCATCTTCAACATCACACTGTCAGTAATGATTTTACTTGCAGGCTGTAGCAAGAGCCTTGATTTGTCGCCTGAATCACAACTGGCTGATAATAATTTCTGGAAGAATACTTCGGATCTTAGTCAGGCATGCAATTATTTATACACTTTTCTGAATGGTCTTGGTTCAGACGATCCGTCTGGCTTACCTGCACCACTTCAGGATAATTATTCCGATAAAACATTTGGTGATCGTTCTGTAGGTTTTGGCGATGGTTCCAGTGTTGCCCCTGCCACATCTAATGAATGGACGAATTATTATAAACTGATACGGGCAGCAAATAATATTATTGAAAAATCTGTTGGGGTAAGCGGAGATGCTGCAACCATAAGCAGGTATGTTGGTGAAGCAAGGTTTTTCAGAGGTATTGCTTATTTTGAACTGGTAAAAAGATTTGGAGATGTGCCGTACATTAACCGTACCCTTACTACAAGCGATTCTTTGCTTTATACTGTACGTACAGCACGACAAACCGTTATTGATAGTGTTTATCAGGATCTTGATTTTGCTGCAGCAAATTGTCCACAACCAAATGCTTTAGCTGCCGCTGAATATGGTCGTATTACACGAACCGCAGCTCTTGCATATAAATCAAGAGTCGCATTGTTTGAAGGTACTTGGGATAAATTTAGAAGTATAAGCACAGCAACTGTAAACCTGCAGATTGCCGCAAATGCTGCTAACACTGTAATAACTGAAGGAAAACATGCTTTATATACTTCTCAGGGTGCCGAAAGTTATTTTTACGAGTTTCAGTATGATGGCGGTGCTAATGGAAATCCGATTCAAACAGTACCTGGGCCAGAGACAAATTATACTTATACTACTAACAAAGAAAATATTATTGTGAAGTTATACGGGCAGAATATCAGCAATACGATTGCCTCGCATAATTTTGGCCGTGCCTATCTTGATCAGGCTCATATAGCACCTACTAAAGCAATAATGGATATGTATTTGTATAAAGATGGTTTGCCGCAGGGTAAGTCCGCTTTTGATTCTTCCGGTTCAGAAACAAGTACATTAACCGAATTCAGAAACAGAGACCCAAGAATGACGATGTCAGTATATAACAGTACAATGATTACCCCATCTGTAGGAGGACTCATCCAGTATATACCTGGAATTACTTACAGGTATCGCAAATATTGGATTGTGAGTGACTGGACTTCTAATATCAGTTTTGTTAATTTTAATGTATTAAGATATGCAGAGGTTCTGCTTAATTATGCAGAAGCGAAATTTGAACTCGATGGAACAATCAGCGATGCAGATCTGAATCTGACTATTAACATAATTCGTAACCGGGCTACTGGTAATGATCCGTCTAAGCTGCCATTACTTACGAATGCTTTTATAAGTACTAATGGATTAGATATGAGAACTGAAATCAGAAGAGAACGTTCAATTGAACTGGCTTTTGAGGGCCAGGCATATTGGGATGTTTTGAGATGGAAGGTGGCAGAAACCTTATTGCCACAGGCTGTGCAGGGAAGAAAATATTTTGCAGCCGAAAATCCGGGGGGGACAACACCTAATTTATTAAATGGATATGTGCTTCTTGAAGCTGCGTCATTCAGAAAGTTCAACGCTTCAAGAGATTATCTGTGGGCATTGCCTACTAAGGAACTGGCATTGAATGATAAATTAACGCAGAATCCTAACTGGTAGTGTTAATTGATGTATGGTCTTTAGAAAATGACTGGACTGTATGACTAATTCACACTTTGCTTTTTGATAATTAGTATAACTAAATAGTAGATGTAAAAAATAATTAAACATATAAATATATCCGGGAAACTTTATCATCAAGCCAATAAAAGCTGATTAATTTCCCGGATTGTTTTATTTAGAAACAGATTCGCTTACCTTTTGGATAAATTGATAATGATCAGAAATAATGTGTTTTTACAAAGAGAGAACAAAAGCCGTTTTTTTTCGCAAATCTTTTTGTGTATCTTATTTATTGCATCCGTATTTAATGATGTAAAAAGTCAGCAGATAATCAGCAACAGGAACTATCTCACTTCTGAATTAAACAAAACCGGGTATTCTCTTTCTTTCGAAGACTTAGTTGTTTGGCGGGCAAAAACAAAGGAAAAGTATTTACGAAAGATATCTGACTTGCCCGATTCAATAAAATTGTCTCTGGTTAATAAAGCAGACAAGGCGCTTTTATTTAACTGGCCTGTATTACCTGCCATAACTTTCCTCGAATATAAACAGACGGGTAACCGGATCAACTATGAAAATAAACTGAATGAAAGAAGGCACGCATTGAATGCTCTCGTAATAGGAGAACTGATTACAGGAAGCAAGAGGTATCTTCCGCAAATTGTAAATGGGTTATGGGTCACACTTGAAGAAAGCACATGGGAAATTCCTGCTATTGTTTCTATTCAAAAAACCGGCAGAGACCTGCCCGACCCCTCTGAACAGATTATAGGATTGGTAAGTGCAGAAACGGGAGTGATGATGGCTTTAGTTCAAAACATGTTGGCTGAACAATTAGATGGATATTCACCCGTTATCTGTAAACGGATTGCCTATGAACTGAATAAAAGAATGATTGAGCCTTATTTGCAAAGAGATGATTTCTGGTGGATGGGTTTAAAAGGTCAAAGGGTAAATAATTGGAATGCCTGGATAAATACGAATGTTCTTCAGGTAATGTTATGGTCTCTGGAAAATGAGAAGCAGCTTCCACTGCTTATGAATAAGTTGTTCAAAAGCACTGATCAGTTTATTAATCAATATCCCGCTGATGGAGGTTGTGATGAAGGTACTTCTTACTGGAATATTGCCGGGGGAAAACTGATTCGTTTTTTGGAATTGGCAAATAGCGTTTCATCCGGTAAATTAAACTGGTCTTCAAATACGTTGTTACATAACATTGGCATTTACATTTATAAAATGCAGATAGCCAATAATTACTTTGTAAATTTTGCTGATGCCAGTAATAAATTTATACCTAACCCTGAGAGTGTGTACAAATTTGGTGAAATGTTTAATGATGATACATTAAAGCATTTTGGCTCTTATTTATTTTTTCTGAAAAAAAATGAAGTTCCTGCTGATTATATTGCAGACTTCTTAGAAACTGCTGTTGTATTTACTCAACTAACCAAAATTTCTCCTGAAGTAAATCTTCCACATGTTTCTTTTTTGCCGGACTTGCAGGTGTTAACTGCAAGGTCTTCTTCCCAAACTTTATCACGGCTGTTCCTTGCTGTGCAGGGAGGAAATAATGGCGAAAGCCATAATCATAATGATGTGGGTAATTTTTTAATTTATGCGAATGGAAAACCGGTAATAGTTGATGCCGGGGTTGGTACATATACTGCACAAACTTTTAGTAGCACCAGGTATGAGCTTTGGAATATGCAATCTCAATGGCATAATTGCCCTGTAATTAACGGAGTAATGCAAAAGGATGGAGCAGAATATAAGGCATCGGATGTAATGTTTGAAGAGAAAGAGCATACTGTGAAGATTAGCATGGATATTTCAAAAGCTTATCCGGCGGAAGCACTGATTAAAAAATGGAACAGGAAGTTTTTATTTAACCAGAATGAGAATAACATTATTGTTACAGAGGATTACCAGTTTGAAAAAAGAGCGGGGGTTACCAGTCTGAACTTTTTAACAAGTTGCGAAATGAAGGTTTCTAAAAAGGGACTCGTTGAATTTTATGATACGGAAGGGAAAGCAGTTTTAAATCTTAAATATAATACCGCAATAATGCAGGCAACCATAGAAGAAAAAGATATGGATGATGATAAACTGATAAATGCGTGGGGCAAAAAATTGTTCAGGTTATTACTGAAGATGAATGACAAGAACCTGAACGGACAAACTGTAATAGAATTTAGTTCGCCTGTGGTAAATTAAGTATTGAATTAATCGTTAATTATTATCTCTAAAGTCGTGAACATTTTTAAGTTGTTTATTTTATTTTTTTTGATGTTTCCTTTCCGGGGTAGTAGCCAGGGATTGGTTACAGTTGAAAACCCTGTAAATATTAAAAGGTCTTCAGAGATAATATCCGTTCCATGGGAAAACATATTAGCTGTTTATCCAACAATTGATACAGCTTATTTCATCGTCATTAATCCTGTAACCGGCAAACAGGTAGCATATCAACTTGAACATCTTGGTCAACCGGCAATTCAAAATTTACTTATTGATATTTCTATAAATGCAAAGGCTAAGCTGGTATTGCAGATAAAAAAGGGAAAACCGGAAAAATTTGTATCCAGAACATATTGCCGGTATGTACCCGAAAGAGATGATGATTTTGCATGGGAAAACGATAAAATTGCATTCAGGGCTTATGGAAAGGCTCTCGAAAAAACAAATGGGAATGCATATGGTATGGATGTTTGGGTAAAGCGAACAGATAAGTTGGTGATAAACGAACGGTATAAAAGAGGAGATTATCATAAGGATCATGGAGATGGCATGGATTACTACCATGTTGGGTTTTCATTAGGAGCCGGAGATATTGCCCCGTATGTTGGTGATTCAGTTTATTATCCCAAAAATTATCGTAACTGGAAGATATTAGATAATGGTCCGCTGCGATCTGCATTTCAACTGGAATATGATGAGTGGAATGTTGGCTCAGGTATTGTAAAAGTAGTTAAAACATTGTCTATTGATGCCGGGTCCCAGTTACATAAAGTAGAGGCTGACTATAGTCTGAATAAGTTGTCGTCTCTGCCGGTAGTGATTGGTATTATTAAAAGACCACAGGCAGGTAAGGAGTTTTTTGATGAGCAGGATGGTATAATGGGCTATTGGGAACCCACCGATCCAAAAGATGGAACTACTGGTGTGGGGTGCATCTTTACTCAGCCAGTTAAAAATGTAATAATTGGAAAAGGGCAAATGCTCACGTTGATGGATGCTCAATCTGATAAACCGGTTGTTTATTACCGGGGTGCGGCATGGGATAAAGCAAGTTATATTAAATCGGCAAAGGATTGGTTTTCTCATCTTCAATGGTTTCAGCAAAAAATTAGAAACCCGTTAATTGTTACCGTGCAAAAGTCAACGAACAAGAAGTAACAGGTACTATATTTATTAACCCTTTGCACACTATCATATTCAATTAACAGGTAAATAATGAGTGAAAACAATTTTTAATGAGGAAGATATTATTAACGATTAGCGTTTTTTTTGCCATTAGCTGTGTTGCTCAAAAATTTAATTATACTGAATGGGAAAATCCTGCAGTAGTTGATATAAATAAAGAGCCGGCTCATGTAACCTTCATGTCGTATCAAAATGCTGAAGAAGCATTTAAAGATGACGATAAATCATCCGCCTGGTATAAATCACTTAATGGAAAATGGAAGTTTTATTGCAGCGACAAACCGGATCAAAAGATTTCAGACTATAACAATCTGTCGTTTAATGATTCTGAATGGCCAACAATTCCTGTACCCGGAAATTGGGAATTAAATGGCTTTGGGGTACCTGTGTACACAAACATTCAGTATCCTTTTCCTAAAAATCCCCCATTTATCGATCATTCTTTTGCTCCGATGGGTACTTATAGAACATGGTTTACTATACCTGACAATTGGGGAAACAAAGAGGTTGTTTTGCATTTTGGTTCAGTTACAGGGGCCATGTTTGTTTGTATCAATGGTAAACAGGTTGGTTTTAGTAAAGTGAGTAAAAGTCCTGCTGAGTTTAATATAACTGAGTATTTGGCAAAAGGAAATAATCTTTTAAGTATTTCTGTTTTCAGATGGCATGATGGAAGTTATTTAGAGGATCAGGATTTCTGGCGACTAACAGGCATTGAAAGAGATGTTTGCCTGCTTGCAAAAAATAAAACCCGGATTCTTGATTTTACAGCAAAAGGTGATTTGGATAAATCATACACAACTGGATTGTTTTCGTTGGATGTAAAAGTGAATAACCCGGGCAAATCTGCATTATCCGGTACAGTGGAAATTTATGACGGTGGGAAGAAAAAAATAGCAACAATATCAAGTCGTATAAAGAATGACTTTAGCAGTATGTTCTTTGAAAAAGAATTAAAAAAAATAAATACATGGAGTGCTGAATCACCTGTTTTATATACATTGGTTATTACTTTGAAAGGTGCAGATAATAAAATTCTGGAAGTTACCAGTAATAAAATTGGGTTCAGGAAAATAGAAATCAAAAATGCACAGTTACTTGTAAATGGTAAAAAAATAATGGTGCATGGTGTTAACCGGCATGAACATGATGAACTATATGGGCATGTTCCTTCTCCTGAGCTTATGTTGAAGGATATACAACTAATGAAGCTGAACAATATTAATGCTGTTCGTTCTTCCCATTATCCTAATGATCCGTTGTGGTTAAAGTTGTGCGATGAATATGGATTATATGTTGTTGATGAAGCCAATGTTGAAGCTCATGGAATGGGTGCTGCTTTGCAGGGAAAATTTGATACAACAAGGCATCCTGCTTATACTCCGCTCTGGGCACCTGCAATTAAAGATCGCATTGAAAGATTATTCGACAGGGATAAAAATCATACATGTGTTATCATATGGAGTATGGGAAATGAATGCGGAAATGGTAAAGTATTTCATGATAGTTATAACTGGTTAAAACAAAAAGATAAAACACGGTTTGTACAATTTGAGCAGGCAGGGGAAGACTGGAATACAGATATTGTTTGCCCAATGTATCCTCGTATAAGTGATATGAAAAATTATACGAAAGATAGCGCTAAGAAAAGACCTTTTATAATGTGCGAATATTCTCATGCTATGGGAAACAGCAATGGAAATTTCCAGGAATATTTTGATATTATAAAGAGTAGTCCGCATATGCAGGGTGGTTTTATCTGGGATTGGGTGGATCAGGGTATTAAAACTAAAGATTCTAATGGAAGGGAATTTTGGGCATACGGTGGAGATCTTGGTTCCGGCTACTTGCATAATGATGAAAATTTTTGTGCAAATGGGTTAGTAGCAGCAGACAGGTCTGTTCATCCTGGTTTACATGAAGTAAAAAAAGTGTACCAGGATATAATCTTTGAGGATAAAGACTGGAAACACGGGCAACTGACAATTAGTAATGAATTCAGTTTTTCAAATTCATCATCTTTAATTTTTAAATGGAATCTGCTTCGGAATGGAATTGATTATTCAAATGGCAATTTTGAATCTGATATAGCCCCTGGTGAAAAGAAAGATATACAGCTTTCTCTTCCGGTAATAACAGATGATGCTGAATACTTTTTAAATCTATCCGCTTATACTAAAGAATCAAAAGGACTTATTCCGGCCGGGCATAAAATTGCAGAGGAACAGTTTGGAGTAGAAACAAGAGCTTTTTTTAAATCTTTATCTCAGCCTGCAGGTACATTGATTGTGAAATTCAATGATAAAATGATTGAGTTTTCTTCAGGAGAAGTGAACGGGAAGTTTGACACTTCAATTGGAAAACTTGTTTACTATTCTTATAAAGGGCAATCATTAATCAGAGATTTTCCGGAACCTTTTTTCTGGAGGGCTCCTACAGACAATGATTTTGGAAATAACATGCCGGAAAGACTTGGCATTTGGAGAACTGCATTTAACAATAAAAAATTGTTAGCTACTGAAGTAGGTACGCAAACAAAAGAGGGGCTGCAGGTAAAAGTTCATTTTTTGCTTACAGATATTAATTCAAATTATGCCGTTACATATTTAATACTGAACAATGGAGCAGTAGAGATTACGGCCACACTTGACTTGGGGAATAATATTCTTCCTGAAATTCCAAGGTATGGGATGAGATTAATGATTCCAAAAACTTTCAGAAGTATAGCATACTACGGTCGGGGTCCATGGGAAAATTATAATGATCGTAATACGGCATCTTTTATCAGTGTGTATAACCAGGACTTAAAAGATCAGTTTGTCTCAAACTATATCCGTCCACAAGAGAATGGTTACCATACGGATGTTCGCTGGGTTCAGTTTACAAATGAAAATAATGATGGTATAAGAATTACAGGGATGCAGCCAATATGTTTTAGTGCATTACCATATATGGATGAAGATTTGGATCCCGGTCTTACAAAAAAGAATCAGCATCCTTCAGACTTAAACGAAAGAGATTTTATTTCATTACATATTGATTTAAAACAGATGGGAGTAGGTGGAGATAATAGTTGGGGTGCATTGCCGCATGAAAGCTATCGTCTTAAAGATAAGAGCTATTCATACAGTTATAGAGTGGAGCCGGTTGGTATTAAGTAGTACAAAATTCTAAATACAAAAAAAATCAACGCATACATAAATAGATAACACATGTCATCAAGAAGAAAATTTTTAAAGTCTGCAGCACTTACACCTTTTGCCTTAAGTGCAGGCGATTTGCCGGGAATTGATAGAGCGAATGTCAAAAAGATAAGAAATAACCCGGTTGTTGTTTCCACATGGGATTTTGGTAAGGCAGCTAATGCCGGTGCATGGGATATTCTTGGCAAAGGGGGGAGAGCTTTAGATGCAGTAGAAAACGGAGTAAAAATTCCGGAAGCAGATCCTTTAAATCAAACTATAGGGTATGGTGGGTTGCCAGACAGAGACGGATATGTTACACTTGATGCATGCATAATGGATGAAAAATATAATTGCGGTTCTGTAATGTGTTTACAAAATATACTGCATCCTATATCTGTTGCAAGACTGGTAATGGAAAAAACTCCTCATATTGTTTTGGTTGGTGATGGTGCTTTGCAATTTGCGTTGGCCAACGGATTTGAAAAAATGAATCTGCTTACTCCTAAAAGTGAAAGTGATTGGAAAGAATGGTTGAAAACATCAAAGTATAACCCTGAAAAAAATATAGAAAACAAACTGTATTCCAAAGAAAACGATCCTATGCCCGGGGGAAAAGATAATCATGATACTATTGGGATGCTGGCTTTAGATGCTGATGGTAATATGAGTGGGGCATGTACTACCAGCGGACTTGCTTATAAAATGCATGGAAGAGTTGGTGACTCACCTATTATAGGCGCAGGCCTTTATGTAGATAATGAAGTGGGTGCGGCAACCTCATCAGGTGTTGGAGAAGAAGTTATCCGTATTGTAGGTTCACACCTTGTGGTTGAATTAATGCGGCTGGGTTTGGATCCGGAAGCGGCTTGCAAAAAAGCAGTAGAAAGAATTATTAAAATAAATCCTGAAAAATGTAAGTCGATACAAGTGGGATTTCTTGCTTTAAATAATGCAGGGAAACATGGGGCGTATAGTATACAGCCCGGTTTTTCATATGCAGTAAAGAGTAAATCAACAGAACAAATTTTTAAGGCGAAAAGCTTTTACAAGTAAATAACTGAATATAACTGATGAACAAGAAAGCAATATTGGAAGTTTGTGCATTTCATATCGATTCCTGCATTATTGCAGAACAGGAAGGTGCTTATAGAGTGGAATTATGCGATAACCCTATCGAAGGAGGTACTACCCCTGGTTATGGAACGATTAGACGTGTTCGTGAAAAAATATCCATTAAACTATATCCCATCCTGAGACCAAGATCTGGTAATTATTTTTATTCAGATGAAGAGTTTGAAATTCTTAAATATGATATTAAAATGTGCAGGGAATTAGGATGTGATGGAATTTCTGTGGGTATTCAAACAGTTAATTCAACTATTGATAAAGAAAGATTTAAAAGAGTTGTTGAATGGGCTGGTCCTATGGGTGTAACTTGTAACAGGGTTTTTGATTGTGCTCCTGATCCTTTTATTGCATTGGAAGATATTATTGAATGCGGATGTGAGCGGGTGTTGACCTCAGGCCAGAAAAGTGCAGCGCCCGATGCAGGTGAATTGTTAAGCAAGCTTGTTAAACAAGCCGGAGATCGCATTTCAATAATGCCTGGTGCAGGTGTAAAATCTTCTAATCTGGCAAAGCTGAGGGAAGAATGTGGTGCAACAGAATATCATTCTTCAGCTAGAGTAATGGCTCCTAACCCTGTCACTTTTATCAACAAAGAAGTGAGCGATTATGGTAATGTATATATAGCCGATGCTGCAGAAGTAAGGGCTATGATTAAAATACTAAAAGGATAAATAAAGTTATTCCCTGCAAAAATGATTTTGTAAGGCAAAATCTGGATTTGGGTGAGGATTAAAATTTGGTTTTTAAAATGAAAAATATAAATAAACGGATAGGTGTTGATGTTGGAGGAAGTCATGTTTCTGCCAGTGTGGTAGAGACAGATGTAGCAGGAAGGCCATTACTGAATGTAATAAGAAAAGAGATTGACAGTTTCGCTTCTGCAAATGAAATAATAGATGCTATTGCTAATTGTATAAATGAAGTACTGCCTGCAGAAAACCGGGTTGATGCAATTGGGCTCTCATTTCCTGGCCCTTTTAATTATAAAAAAGGGATAAGTGAATTAACTGGTGTTGGTGGTAAGTTTCAGTCAATGTTCGGGCTTCATGTAGAACAGGCATTAAAAAGTGCTACGGGATTAAACGATTTGCCTTTCGTATTTACAAACGATGCACATTGTTTTGCGATAGGTGCTTATCACCGTTATGAATTAAAAAGTAAAAGAACAATTTTTCTCACGTTGGGTACGGGTTTTGGATCGGCCTTTATGGATAACGGGAAGCTATTGGAAACAAGTGGTTCTATTCCTCTGTCAGGTGCGTTTTATGATCAGCCTTTTTTAGAGGGTAAAGCAGAGGATTATATTTCAACCCGGTGGTTTCTGAATGAGTATGCTCAACAGACTGGTAAAAATATAACGTCAGTTAAAGAACTTGCACAAAGTAATTCGGAATTATCTCAGTCAGTCTTTAAACAGTTCGGTTCAAACCTTGGAGCTTTCTTACAACCGTGGCTGGAAAAATTTGAATGTGATGAATTAGTTATTGGAGGCAATATTGCGAAATCGTCAAAATTATTTGCGCAACCACTTTTAGATCAACTACAATCAAAAAACAGTAATGTAAACGTTGTTTTCTGCGATGACACAGATGATTGTATTTTAACAGGAGCGGTAATTGTATCTCAAGGAAAGCAACATAATAAAGTTTCTGATGAGGGTACCCGTAAAAAAAGAAAATCAATTCAGCCGTTATTACCATTGTCTGCAACTGTGAATTCAGTTAATGCATATAATATATATCCTGCTTACCAGGCATCATATCCTGTTTATAAAGGATTTGATTCATTGGCGGATATGATTAGTAAAGAAAAGATTGTGATAATCGACGGGTATGTGGGCGTACTGTGGGAATTGTTCAGGGAGCATTTGCAAAAAGAACTTCAGGTTAAAAATAAAAAAGTATTTTGGTTTGATATAACGAGTGCTATGCATGATGCTTCAAAGATTGAGGCGATGTTGCTGGATAGTTTAAATGGGAATGACCCTGTTTTTGGCAAGAGATATACAGGCTCGCTGGATGATTTTTTCGATAGTGAGAAATTGAAATTATTGCAACCCGATCAAAGTGCAGATATTAATATTGTTTATGGAACAGGTGCGGCGTTAAGTAAATGGGATGGGTTTTGTTTATATGTGGATGTGCCGAAGAATGAAATTCAATACAGGATGAGGGCAGGCAGTATTACAAATCTTGGGGCACTCACTTTATCTGCTAACTCACAAATGTATAAGCGTTTTTATTTTGTTGACTGGCCTGTTCTTAATCAGCATAAACAAAAGTTGCTTGAAAAAATTGATTGTATTGTTGATGAACAGCGAATTACTGATGTTACATGGATGTATGGAGATGAATTCAGAAACACATTACAAGATATGTATGAACATGCGTTACGTGTGCGGCCATGGTTTGAGTCGGGTGTTTGGGGGGGCAACTGGATGAAAAAGAATATGAAGGGATTGAACCAGGAAGAAGTAAATTATGCATGGTCGTTTGAGCTGATTACACCAGAAAATGGAATTGTTTTGGAAGGTGATAATTACCTGCTGGAAGTGTCGTTTGATTTTTTATTATTCTGTAATAACACCAAACTTTTAGGAAAGGCAGCAAACAGGTTTGGATACGAATTTCCTATACGGTTTGATTTTTTGGATACATATAATGGTGGAAACCTTTCAGTACAATGTCATCCACGAACAAGTTATATACGTGAAAAATTTGGTGAAAGCTTCACACAGGACGAAACCTATTATATACTTGATTGTGAAAATAATGCATCTGTTTACTTAGGTTTTCAAGAGGATGTTGATCCATCAGAATTTAAAACAGCACTACAGCAGGCACAAAATAATGCTGTTGAAGTTGATATTGAAAAATTTGTACAGAAGCATAAAGCAAACAAACACGATTTGTTTCTTATACCAAATGGTACAGTTCACGCCTCCGGTAAAAATAATTTAGTACTGGAGATTAGTAACACTCCATACATTTTTACTTTTAAAATGTACGATTGGCTCAGGCTTGATCTTAATGGCCTTCCCCGGCCCATTAATATTGAGCATGCTTTTAATAATCTTTATTTCGACAGGCAGGGACAATATGTTACTCAGTTCCTGATTTCTCACCCGTATGTAGAGAAGGAATGGGTTGGTGGACGAAAACTAAAGTTGCCAACTCATCAGGAACATTTTTATACAATTGACAGGTATGAATTTACAGGTGAAATATCCATACATACTAACGGGCAGTGTCATTGTTGTATGCTGGTAGAAGGTGCTTCTGTTGAAATAACTACAGGGAACAAGAGCCATATTTTTAATTATGCTGAAACATTTATTATCCCTGCGCATATTGAAAAATACGAGGTTCGTTATGCCGGTAAAACGAGTGCTTACCTGGTTGTAGCATATATGAAAGACGATTGTTGTTAATTTAATAATGATTCATAATGAATAAGACTGTTAATTTCCGCTTTCTAACACTGCTGACATTTACTGCCACGCTTGGAGGATTTTTATTTGGTTTTGATACAGCGGTAATATCCGGTACAATAAGTTTTGTAAAAAGTCAGTATTCCATGAGTTCATTGATGGAAGGTTGGTACGTAAGTTCAGCCTTGGTTGGTTGCATTGCCGGAGTGGCTGTAAGCGGTAAGCTTGGAAATATCCTTGGGAGAAGAGTGGGCATGCAATTATCAGCACTTTTATTTATCATTTCTGCTTTGGGCTGTGCATTTACTCCTGGTATTTTCATGTTGATTGTTTTTCGTTTGATTGGAGGTGTTGGCATTGGAATTTCATCAGTTATTTGTCCAATGTATATTTCTGAAATGGCTCCTTCTTCATTACGGGGTAAGCTTGTAACCTATTATCAACTTGCAATTACAATAGGTATTTTAGTTGCGTATTTTTCCAATTCGGCTATTCAGTCAAATGCGTCCACCTTTATATCTGTTGGATGGGCTGATCTTCTGTTCACAAAAGAAGTCTGGAGAGGAATGTTTTCAGTGGGAATTTTTCCGGCATTACTTTTTCTATTAATGACTTTCTTTATACCCGAAAGCCCCCGCTGGTTGATTCTGAAGAAAAACACGCTGGCTGCTAAGAATGTTTTATCAAAAATTTACACTGTTGAAGAATCAGTAAAGGAAATGGAAATAATTGAAAATGCCCTTTCCAAAGATTCTTCTTTACAGTTTAGAGATCTTTTTAAAGGCAACCTGAAGAAACCATTAATAATAGGCGTGCTTCTGGCTGCGTTGTCACAGTTTAGTGGAATCAATGCCATTATTTACTATGGACCTTCCATACTGGAGAAGGCGGGATTGCAATTGGGAGATGCATTAGGTGGTCAGGTGTCAATTGGTATTGTAAATACATTATTCACTTTTGTTGCCATTTATTTTATTGACAGAGTTGGTAGAAAGCCGCTTTTACTATGGGGAATAGGTGGGGCTGTAGTATCATTACTGATGGCTGCTATATTTTTTGCAACAGGAGTATCCCTTGGTTGGATTGTGTTAATTCCTGTAGTTCTTTTTATCGCATGTTTTTCCTTTTCATTTGGACCTGTTACATGGGTGGTCATTTCTGAAATATTTCCAACCAAAGTAAGGGGTGAGGCCGTTGCAATTTCAACGATGAGCCTGTGGCTTGCAAATTGGATAGTAGGTCTTTTCTTTCCTTTGTTATTGAATGAAGGAGGACCTTCAATAACATTCTTGGTCTTTTCATTGTTTAGCTCTTATGCTTTCTATTTAACATGGAAAAAAATCCCCGAAACAAAAGAAAAGAGCCTGGAAGAAATTGAACTTTTTTGGGAGGGGAACAAATAGATAATATTCTGATATTACTGGTTATTATCAAAAACGTATTTGTTAAGTTCCTGTTTTGCTCAGGTTAACCTTAACGTATTTTGATTGTAAACGCTGTATAAATTAGCAATTGAGAGATGTGATGATTTTATTCAGTTGTTTTCAAATGCAACTGAATGCTTCTTCCATAACTTTCTTCCAGGTTAACTTCAAACAGTGTTTCATCTTTTGCTTGTTTACACTTTGTTTCCGAACAATAAAAACGACCTGTTAATTTTATTTCCATTGATTTTTTTTGCTGTGTTGGTTCTGCTGCCGACAGCAGATAACTTTTGTCTGCTTTTTCTTCAAGTATCAAAGTGCAAGGCTCACTCACAGACAAATACCGGCGACCAGGCAGTTTAATGGATGCTGGCTCAAAAAAAACAATAAACGTTTTTTTATCTGCCAGCAGGGCATGTACTTTTTCGTTATGAAAAAGAATCCGGAAATGATTATCTGGTTCTTTCTGAAGATCGTCAAATTTAACTGCGGGCTCTATTGTGTAAGAATAGTGATTCTGTTTTTGCTGAGGCGAGTGACGTATAAACATCTTAAACACTTTCCTTTCTTCAGCAGTTGTATCAAAAATTTTCGCCACCTGGTACAATGAACCTTTTTGCGGCCCGCTAGACAAAGACACATTGGCTTTTTCGAGAAAAGTATATACAATATTGTTGTGATAAACTTTCTGAATATTATCACCTGTTGTAGTGGTTTTATTAAGTGTCGCCCAAGAACTATTGTTATGTTTAACCCAAACAGCACCATCAGCAATACACTGATTAATTGTTGTAATGATAGGGGAACTCGGTTTGTCGCCTTTTATTCCACTTCCCATACACACAACTTTATTATTCAGAAAAAAGTAAGACTTCTTTGCAAAAACACTGTCTTTTTCATATTGTAAAACTGCAATTCCGTTAACTGAGTCCGTTACGCCACCAACAAAGCTGCTGTTGTTCTGATAAGTTGCCCAGCCTTTATCGGTCTGTGTAATTGTATTTTCATAAGCTGTAACTCCCGGAATCTTACTCCAGTCCCACACCGGAAATATGTTATTATATTCTTTTCCCGACTGGTAGATATACAAAGCCCCATCGCCTAACAATTTTCCGTTCAGGTTTTCATAATTAACCACTTCCGAACCTATCACTCTTGATGAGCTCATTTTTAAGGTTGCTGCCCAATGATCGTTCCGCAACACAGCCATATCAGAACACCAGAAATACTTAAACCCTTTTTTTACATTTACCTGTTGTGAGTTGAGAATGTCTGTTTTAAACGTATTCTCATAGCCCGTTTTATAAAGCGTATCAACCTGCATCATATTCACAATTGATTTGCCAAATGAAAGGCTTTTTCCCCTCTGCGAATTTTTAAATAATTGCCTCCCGCATGAGCTTACATCCATATATCCTTTCCATACAATCCAGGCCATCCCGTTTAATATGTAATTTCTGAGAATACTTATTTCTTCATTTGTAAAAGCATAGTTCGTTCCGGCAAATACTTTTGCCCAGTACGTCATACTGTTAATATATGCCAGCCCGTAATTGCCAAACTGCTGCTGAGCGCCATGCTGATGAAAACTGTTATCGCTTTTTATTCCTTCGCCGTTACTTATTACAATTTCACTTTTAATTGCATTAACGGCCTCGTTGAATTGGATCGTGTCATTTTTTAATATTGCATTTACCAAAACATTTCCAGCAAGCCATATTTTATTCTGACCGGTCATTGATATCCTGGCATTGTTCATATATCCCACACCCTTTTGCAGCTCATCAGCAGTTAAAGAGTTTTTAAACAACAGAAAAGCACCTCCTAAAATACGGGGCACTCCAATTTGATTGTACCACCAATTTGCACAAACAAAATTTCCATCAAACCAATATTTCAGCGCATTATGCACAGCATCTGATACCTGTTGATTTTTGTAATAAACTGAATTGTGAAAGCAGTAGCCTTTTACCAATAAGAAAATATTAGCGGCATGTTTTGATGGAGCCCAGTTACTTAAACTTTTATCATTATAGTCAATGGTATTCCAACTGCCGTCTTTTTGCTGGGTTTGAATGAGGTGGTTGATCTGGCTGTCATCAATATGATCGTAAAGTTCTTTGAACATTACGTCGGGGTTAAGAGCGTTTTCTTCATACGGGCCAATAAGCTGCTTTACAAGGCTGTCACTTGTTGCATCCTGAATATAATATTCGGTTAACCTGTTTTGAATTATTTCGATATCTGTTTGTGCAAAGCCTGGTACACTTATCAATAATATTGCGATACACTGTATTAACCGTTGAAAAAGCATAAACAAAAAAATCAATTATTTACATAAAATGGAAAGTTAGCTGTAGCCACTTTATTTCTGCCATCATTAATATAAATAAACAGCCTGTATGCTCCTTTCTCAGCCGGAGCAATAAAACTAATTGCTGCATGACCCTGATTTCCTTTGAAAAGGTTTTTCAACGATACCGGCCGTATTTCATTATCACCACCGTCTTTTAAAGAACCCGACTCGGGGAGGATTTCCCAACGGTAAGTCAGTTTATCATTATCCGGATCAAAGGCCAATGCTTTTGCGGTACATGTGTCGCCACTTTTTACATATAAAAAATCTGTAACCTTTTTGTTATTTACGTTGAGTGAATAAATAACAGGTGCAATATTGCGGGGCCAATCTCCCCGCCATAAATATTGCATTACATCTGCCACACCTGTTTCTTCTCCCTTATCGGTAAATATGCCATACCATGTAGGTGTTCTTTCCTGCTTTTGCCCCCATAGAAAAACGTAAGATCCAAGGCATTTTTCTTTGTCTCTGTTTATTGAATATTCATACCTGCTCTTATATACTGCCGCTTTTTCAGTGCTGGTTTCTTCAATTGCCGCTTTCCATGGTGTTTCCAGGCTCTCCCAATGACCGGTAGGGCCCCATTCTGTAACCATGTATGCTTTATTCCAGCCATAGTTTCTGATATGTTGCGGCAACCGTGCAAGATCACCATAGGTATTGATTGCGAGGAAGTCAATATCCGGGCACTGCGTTTTAATGGCAGAAATAACATTTTTGTCTATACCGGCCAGAACGGTGCAGACCGGGTGGTTGGGATCTTCTTCATGTATCATTTTTGCAATGTCATTCACTGCATTCCATACATTCAGGTTCTGATAATTCAGGTTAACTTCATTTCCAATACCCCAGACGAGTAAAGCAGGATGATCTTTCAATTTTCTGACTTCAGTTCTGAAACGTTCAAGCTGCTTCCGTACTGCGGCAGTATCATTGTAATTGAAGCCATGGCGTTCATGTGCTACCCATAGCCCCATCATAACAGTAACACCGTATTTACCTGCTGTATCTAATATTTCCTTCCCTTTATCTGTTCCCCAGGTACGGATGGAATTACCACCATAAGCGGCAAGACGATGAATGTATTCACTGCTACCACCAGCGCCTTTTACAAAATAAGGGTTGCCGTTTCTTAAAAGTTGAAACTTATTGTCGTTTGTGATGATTTCAACTTTGACCGCTTTATTATATGATTGTGCATAAACATTATTAAACAGGGACAGTACCACGCACAATACAACAATCCACTTCATATTATTTATTATTTAGCCCAGTTTATTTTTTTACTGAGGACATCTGTTGAGTTAGTTCCGGCCATGATCTCAAAATCGCCGGCTTCCCAGTCGTATTTCAGAGCATCGTTATAGAATTTGAGATCATTGGTTGTAACAGTGAATGTGACTGTTTTGCTTTCGCCTTTTTTGATCATCAGTTTCTGGAACCCTTTCAGTTCCTTCACCGGGCGAACGACTGAACCTACTAAGTCACGGATGTACAACTGCACCACTTCCTCTCCGTCAAAACTGCCGGTATTGGTTACCGTTACCGATATCTTTAACGGTTCATTGCCTTTGAGTGATGTTTTACTTACTGATAAATTACTGTACTCAAATTTTGAATAGCTCAGTCCGTAACCAAACGGGAATTTCGGATAAATTGATAAATCAATATAAGCCGAGCGGTACAGTTTATCGCTATCATTTCTTGCCGGGCGACCGGTATTGTAATGGTTGTAATAAATCGGCACCTGTCCTTCGGTTCTTGGAAATGTGATCGGCAGCTTACCGGAAGGATTATAATCGCCAAATAATACATCGGCAATAGCGTTACCAGCTTCTGTTCCCAGCCACCAGGTGTAAAGAATGGCAGGAACATGATCGGCTGTCCAGTTAAACACCAATGGACGACCGGCACTGATCAACACCACAACCGGTTTGCCTGTTGCAACCACTGCCTGTATTAATTCTTCCTGCACACCGGGCAAATGAAGATTGCTTCTGCTCTTTGCTTCGCCGCTCATATCTCTTGCTTCGCCAACGCTGAGGATAACAATATCTGCAGCAGTTGCTGCATCAACTGCCTGCTGAAAACCGGTGCGGTTTGAATCGTTGATATTACATCCTTTGGCATAAAGCATTTTTGCATCTGTGCCAAGCTTCGATTTCACTCCATCCCACAACGTAACAATCCTTGCGGTATCGTCCGGCCAGTCGTAACTCCAGAATCCGTTATGATCGCTCACGGCTTTTACAAACGGACCAATTAATGCAACTGATTTTGTTTGCTTGCTGACGGGTAACAATTGTTTTTCGTTTTTCAGCAGCACAATACTTTTCTTCGCAATATCTCTTGCAACAGTTAAATGTTCAGGATTATTCCATTCTGCTTTTTCTCTTGTTTCATTGCAGAACCGGTACGGATCATCAAACAATCCCATCTCAAATTTCTTACGCAGAATACGGCGCACTGCATCATCCACCACACTCATCTTTACTTTGCCTTCTTTTACCAGTTTTGCAAGATGGTTGATGTAACTGCGGCTTTCCATATCCATATCACTCCCTGCATTGGCTGCAGAAAGGGCTGCTTCGTAATTATCTTTTACATATCCGTGCTGAATCATTTCTCCAATGCTGCCCCAGTCGCTCACTACAAATCCTTTAAAGTTCCACTGGCCTTTTAATATATCACGCTGAATGTATTTGTTACCTGTTGCAGGAATGCCGTTTATGTCGTTGAACGAGTTCATAAACGTTGCTGCCCCTGCTTCGGCTGCTGCTTTAAACGGTGGAAGATAGGTTTCATACAACTGCCGCAGACTCATATCCACACTGTTGTAATCTCTTCCGCCAACGGCTGCTCCATACGCTGCAAAGTGTTTGGCACAGGCCATTACTGAATTGATATTACCCAGCCCTTTACCCTGGAAACCTGTTACTCTTGCTCTGGCAATTA
>DDEN01000042.1 GCA_002336115.1 Chitinophagaceae bacterium UBA1953 | reverse complement strand
TCATCAGTTAATTTCACTGACTTAATTAATAACCTGAAAATACTTGCAACAGATGAAAAGTTACGTACCCGTTTGGCAAAGAAGTCCATCACAGTTGCAAAAAGCGACTCTGATTCAGGTGCCGTAAGAAATCATTTTCTGGATGTATTAAGGGAGCCAGTTATAAAAACGATAATGTTTCCGGAATTAAACGTAAAGCACAAAGTGTTGAATTAGATTGAAACAGAATATCGAATATTGAAATAATTTAGATTGTATCCGTTCATTAAGGAATAAATAAAATATGAATTATCCGAAGGTACTTATTATAGGAGAGCAATTCGACAGGCGATCAGGATCCGGAATTACTTTATCTAATTTGTTTTGGGGATGGAATATCAACAATATTGCGGTTGCAAGCAGTGAGATCTTTAGCCCCGACGTCTCGGTGTGTAATAAATACTACTATTTGGGCAATCAGGAAATTAAATGGAAATTTCCATTCAGTCTGAAATTAATAACACAAAAAGAGCAATCAGGCATCAAGGTTGACATAATGCAGAACAATCAAACTGCCCATGCAAAATCATCCGAATATCTGCTTAAAAGAATTCAAAATAAAGTAATAACGATGACCGGAATTCTGCACCGCAGAAGAGAAATTATTATCAGTAATGAATTTAAAAAATGGGTAGGTGATTTTGGACCTGAATTAATATACACTCAACTCTCATCTCTCGAATTAATTGAATTTGTCAGCAAATTTCAGAAAGAATTTAACCTGCCTTTAGTCATACATATTATGGATGATTGGCCTAAAACCATTGTTGACGGTCAGAAATCTATTTTTAAATATTACTGGAAAGAGCTGATCGGTAAAAAACTAAATAGCTTATTTAATAGAGCTGACTTGCTTTTAAGCATAAGTGATGCTATGAGTGAAGAGTATAAAACCAGATATTTACTCAATTTTATACCTTTTCATAATCCTATCGACTTAAATCACTGGTCTTCAGGTGTAAAAAAAGAATATGCTCGAAAAGGAATTTTTAGGATTTTATATGCAGGAAGGATTGGAAATGGATTAAGAAACAGTTTATTCGAGGTTGCATTTGCAATCCGGGAGTTACTTCAAGAAAATGATTTGCAAATCGAATTACAAATACAGGCTACCTCTGATGATGGTATATTAAGTAGAATGAAGAAATTTGATTTTGTGAAAATTAATCCCCCGGTGGAATACTCGGATTTGCCAAAGATATTTTCAGCTGCTGACCTTCTGCTTTTACCAAATGATTTTGACGAAAAATCTATCAATTTTCTGAAGTATTCAATGCCTACAAAAGCAAGTGAATACATGGCATCAGGTACGCCTATCCTTTTATATTCTCATCCCGATACCGCTGTAACCAAACATGCACTAAAAAACAACTGGGCTTTTGTTGTTTCAGAGCATTCTATCCCCAAATTAAAAACTGCAATTAAAAAGCTTTATGATGAAATGGAACTAAGAATGAAAGTTGGGGTTGATGCTCAAAAATTTGCATTCGAGCATTATGACAGTGCAATTGTGCGAGCGTACTTCAGGGATGTGCTTTATAATGCTTCTCGATCGAAAATAATCTCTTAAGGATTTCACTTCTGGAAATGAATTTTAAATATGTTTTCATAGATCATATTGTTTTGACCTGATTTTACCGAATAATTTGTATAGAAATTTGATTCAGAATTGTATTCAGTCGCAACTCACTAATTTTCTATATTTTGGTTTTTAGTAAAATGGTACTATTTACCAGTTAGTTAAGTCAATAATTTTTTGTTTTCTTTAAAGCAATAGTAAAATTGTCATTATTATAATTTTTGTTCGATCAATGACATTGCCGATTTAACCTTGTTTTAAAATCTATTCAATTATGACAGATGTTCTTTTAATGATCCCCGAGCATTATTCTGCTAGACAAAAACCTAAAAACCTGTCAAAAGAAGATGAGATCCTTTTTGCACATCAGTTTTTAAAGAAGATACCCCAAACGACATTAGAAAAAGTCATAAATGCCAATATTTTAGGTGATTGTATTTTTAATTTTTCGAGTTTCAAATTCTTCGCTAAATATACACATGTCGAAGGTCTTTCAGCATGGCAGAAGTTTCTCCGCCTGCGATTCTTACTCTTGCCTAAATTTAAAATTAATAAAGGTGTTTGGATAATTGATAACTGGAGTTATGAATACTTTCATTGGCTCACTGATGCTTTACCCAGGCTAATTGTTGCTGAAGAGTATATTGAAAATCACGAAATACTATTACCATCTAAATTCAGAAAAAGCCCATATGTCGATTCGTTAAAGGCTTTTAATTTTAACATTAGTTTTTTTAATTCAAAATATCCCGTATCTGTTAAAGAACTTATTATCCCCAGTCATACAGCGCCAACAGGTAACTATAACAAGGATGTTATAAACAAATTGCGCAAACGTTTTAACCAGAATTCGGTTAAAGTAATTCCTTCAAAAAAAATATTTGTTAGCAGGGGAAAAGCCAGATTTAGAAAAATTTCCAACGAGGCTGAAGTTATCAGGTTGGTTATGTCCTTTGGATATGAAGTACATTATTTTGAAGACTATTCATTCCGCGATCAGGTTTCATTAATGCAACAAGCAACGCATCTGATTGGATTGCACGGGGCTGGATTAACAAATATGTTATTTATGCCTGAAAATGGTAAAGTTTTGGAACTTAGAAATGCAAATGATGATCATAATAATTGTTTCTATGCTTTAGCTTCTGACCTGGGGCATGAATACTACTATTTATTGAACCAGGGCGATGCTGCAGATACCCATTTTGTGAATATCACTGTACGAACTGAAGAATTAGCCAGCGTACTGCAACAAATCGATAATGATTAGAAATTCCGGAAAGTATTTTTGCTATTGTTCTCAATTATTCAATATAAAATGATGTTGTGCATATGATATCTCCGGAACAAGAACCAGAGCAGAATTCATAAGTCGCAGTTCGTAAAAATTTAACTTGCAAGTTAATTTAGTTTATTATTGCTAATTTCATTTTGAATCACGCTATAATTGTCATTTGCATTTAGAAATCTACCGCTTAAAATCTTAAAAACATGTTTGTAGTTCATTTAGGTGTTTCAGGATTTCCGCAAGGTAATGCCCAGATACAGAGAATCAGGTTAACATTTAAAAGCCTGAAACTAGCCGGGTATCACCCCTTGATCATTAATAAGCACGCTCTCCATAAGAATAATGGATCAAAAAAAATAGATAGGTATCAGGGGATTCCTTTTATAAACACCTCCATCAATAAAAATCGGCCCAATGGATTTTTTGCGCGAAATTTTAATAAATTTTCAGGTTTTCTCATTGAATTGTTGTTGCTTTTCGAAAAAAGAAGAAAGATAAATGCCGCTATATTTTACGGATCTTCTTTTAGTGAATTAGTTTATTATCGAATTCTTTCAAAATTATTCAATTTTAAACTTGTGATTCAATATGTTGAGTACCGATCATCCATTCCATTAAAAAGTTATTTTTCTAACCTGAATAACATATTATTTGATGCATATTGTATGTTTTTTTGCGATGGGATAATTGTTATAAGTGAATTTTTGAAAGGAAAAGTTGTTAGCAAAAGGAGTTCAATGAATTTGTTGAAAATTCCTGCAATATGTGATTTTTCAGAATTTGAGATTCAGAAAAATGTTAGTAGAGATTTGGGTTTAATGTATTGTGGTTCAATTTTTTATTTGCCGGTTATATATTTTATTATTGAACTCTATACCAAACTTATGCAAAATAATATATACTCAGGGGATCTCGTTTTTGCCATAGGTATGGGGAACAATGACACATATGCATTTGATCAATTGATTCATAAAATTAATACTAACCAATACAGTAAGCGTATTCATCTGAAAATTAATGTTCCCTTCGATGAATTAATTTCAATGTACCTGCGTTCAGAATTATTGATTGTGCCATTACGAAACACCATTCCTGATATTGCTGGATTTCATCATAAAATAGGAGAATATACAGCTGCCGGCAAACCTGTAATATCATCCAATTTTGGTGAATTGCAATATTACTTTAAAGACGGTGTTTCAGCTATCCTAGCTGATGACTACACTTTGGAATCTTATTTTGATAAACTTTCAGAAATGCTGAAAAATCAAGACCGTTTATCATCAATAGCTGCTGAAGGGCATAAAGTAGGCGAAACTTATCTGAATTACAAGTCGTACGCAGAACCATTAAAAGTGTTTTTGCACCATTTGTAAAAATTGTCGAAACCAGGCCTGATTAATCGAATTAACCGAGTTTGGAATTGGTTTGAACGTGACAATTTTTAATTTATTAAGACAACTGTAACGCAATTACCCCGGTTAATCAGAAACTGTACCTGATTTTCAAAAATAAATGAACAAAGCGAAACGTATTCTAATTATTGATTTCTGCAATTTCGAGGATTATCCGATTGGAGGATATTTGACCTTTGCTAAAAATATGATCTTTTCTTTCGGAAATGATATTGCAATGGTTGGAATTACTACCGATAAGCATGATCCTGTCGGGAGATGGTTTAAAAAATCAATCGGGGGTGTTTGGTTCGACTTTTTTGCGTTCGCTTACTATTCAAAAGCAATTACTAAGCACATTGTCCCTGATCGATTGGCAAGTTTCTTGTATATAAGGCGCTATAAAAAAAAGATTTTATCATTAAGATTTGATAATGTTTTTATCCAACGGCCTGAAGTATTATTAGCAGTAAAGCAATTTGGTTTTCCGAATATCTGCTATTGCTTTGCCGGTCTTGAAAATCCATTAGCAATTTCGAAATATAAATATGCCCACTACCTGGCTGACTATTTTGAAAGAATTTTCTTTAAAAGTTTGAGCAAGCTTTCGGTTATTTTGGCTTCAGGCGACGAAAATGCTATTCAAGAAATGCTTATTCGCAGTAAAGGCCTGATTTCAAGAAAATCGGTTACTCAATTTCCATCGAGGATAAATACAGAAATATTTAAAGATGTTAAGCGTGATGAAGCCCGGCAAATTTTGAATTTGCCGGATTCGTCCCTAATAATTATTACAACTGGTCGTTTAAGTGAACTTAAAGGCTGGAAGTTTATGATAGATTGTTTTCGTATTTACGAAAATCAAAAACCAGGAAGTTTGTTTTATTTTATTGGTGAAGGGGAAGATCGTTTGAAAATTGAAGCGTATATTCAGGGAAAAAACCTTGTCAACAAGATATTCATTACCGGAAGAAAGACAGCTCACGAAGTTTCTCTTTATTTGAATGCTGCTGACTTATTTATCATGGGCTCTTATAAAGAAGGGTGGTCTACTTCATTAATAGAAGCAATTGCCTGTGGAACTCCTGGATGTGTAACTGATTTCANNATGGATAAATTAAAATCCGATATGATTAAAATATGGGAGATCAAATGAAACAGATCATTCGAAAACTATACTATTTTTACCTCACCCGGATAAAATGGAAACAATATTCATTCGGTAAGAATCCTTACATTGGAAGATATGTATACATGTGGGCAAAACATAATATTAAAATCGGTGATAATTTTTACATTGGAAAGTTTT
>DDEN01000036.1 GCA_002336115.1 Chitinophagaceae bacterium UBA1953 | reverse complement strand
GCGAATTTGAAGATCAATATGTTAAAGAAGTACTTTACAATACCTCTTTAACAGACCTTCCTGATGAAGAATGGAAGTTGATTGATGATTTTGAGAATTATGCAATATCTAATTATGGGCGTTTAAAGAGTCTTGAGCGCTGGACTTTTCTACCCGGTAAGAAAAAGGGAAAGAAAGAACCTGAGATGATTATGAAGCTGACATTCGTAAAACAATTTAATCAGTATCTTCAAAGTAATTTTTATCAGGTTCATTGCACTTTATCTTCAGAAGGGGAGAAGTACCGAAAGTCTGTTGCCCGTTTGGTGTATTATCATTTCATTGAAAAATTTGATTTTAATGACCGCAATATCATCATTTCCTGCAAAGATGGTAACAGGCTTCATTTGCATTGGAGTAATCTGGAGAAAATTTCATGCAGTGAAAATCGGTATAAAACATTCAGTATGAACCGCGCCAGAAACCGAAATACGATCTATTTGCAGCCTGTCTGTCAATATACGGTTGAAGGTGAGCTGGTAGCAAGTTTTGAAAGTATGTATGATGCTGAAAAAACGATCGGTATAAGATGTGAAAGTATCATGGACGTTATCCACAAAGAATTTTTAACAGCGGGAGGTTTTCGATGGTTTTTAAAAAGCCAGCCTCCTGAAAAAGAAGATTTTCTGGTTACTCCAAAACCTGATCATTCAACTCCTATACTCAATAAATTACTCTGGAACAGACTTGGGAAACCAACCATTGATAAGAATAATCCGCCTGCCTGCATGAATCTATCTTTGAAAGATCTGCCGGAAGAGCTTTGGAAGGTAATACCTGGTTTTGAAGATCGTTTCGCTGTTTCAGACAAAGGAAGGGTAAAGCGTTTAAGTGGCTGGACTTCCAAGGGGAGAAAAATATTTTTAAAGGAACAGATTTTATCCCAATACCTATATGTTAAAAGTGATGCCTCATCCTCTTTGTATTGCACGTTGCGCCATAATCAAAAGAACGTACCCATCTCTATGGTCAAACTACTTTATTCTTGTTTTGTGACCGAGTTTGATATGTTCGATAAAAAACTTTTGGTCATTAATAAAAATAAGCCGTTTTGGAATACTAAGCTATCTAAACTTAGCCTAAGTTCCATCCATTCTGTTCTTAAGAGAACAATAAAATGACTGTAGCAGAACCTTCTTATTCTTTTTTAAAGCCATTACATTTCTCCCAAATTTCTACAATATACTTAAAGGAAATCTTCTTTTAAAACCTCAAGCAATTAATTGATTAAAGTCTTTTTTTTTTTTAATATAGTTTTTAAAAGAGAAACTAAATAAAAATCAAACCCTAAACTAAGTTTTTCAATCTTCAAAAGACGTTAGAAAAGCCATTTTTTCCAGGGGTTTCCCTTTTGGTTTTCCGTTGACAAAAACGCCGTTGAATGATTTCCTGACTGCGGTTTTACTTTTTACTGTTGCAAATGTAGCACAGCATCATTCACTCAAAAAAATCTTTTTGGGTTTCTAAAAACATTTTCTCCACAAGTTCCAAAAATATTTTCAGACACTCCTAAATCCTTCGGACAAAAAAATTTCAAGCCCGATTCAAAACTTGTAAGCAATTACGGGAATTGAATCGGGTTTTGTGTGCCTGATACTGTGCTGTAATCATCGGCAAAGAAAAAGCCGGAACCTCAGTTGTACGAATCAATTCAACCCAAGACGTTCTTTGACATCAATGGAAAAACAAAAATAAAAACCAACAAAAAATACCGCATTTCCAACTTTGAAATAAAGGAAAAAGAAAAAGCCGAGTGTCCTCGATACCCAATCAATTCACTCGAAAATTTCAACCAATAACAGACAAAAAATCAATTAAAAAATTAACAAATTAAATCAACAAATTATGAACATCATCGTAGGCAGAATTACTCAAAATGCAGTAATCAACATCTTAAAAAACGACAAAAAAGTAGTGAACTTTTCAGTAGCCATTAATGACAGCTACAAAACCAAACAAGGGGAACGCAAAGAACAAACCACCTATTACAATTGCTCTTATTGGATAAATACCAAAATAGCAGAGTTTCTTACCAAAGGCACTTTAGTGGAATTGTCGGGAAGAACAAGCAGTAGTGCGTGGATAGGAAAGGACGGAGAAATAAAGTCTGGATTGAACTTCCGTACATCAAACATCAAATTGCATGGTGGAAAGCAAAAATCTGAATTTAATAATGCATCAACCACAAATCCACAAAATAACAATAGTAATCCTTTTGCTGATGAAACTGATGATGATTTGCCATTTTAACCCAATCACAGAGAATTATGGAAGCACAATTTAATTTTCAAGTAAAACACAGAAATAACAAAATAGATTGGGAAGATGTAGCCGTAGGTTATCAAATCTTTTGTGACAGAACCACCGCAATACGCTATGCAAGGAAACTTTCCAAGATATTCAATTCGGAAATCAGAATGACACAAGGGGCAAATCCATTTAAAGCAAGCGGTACTTACATTTATGAAAACGCAGAACCTTTAAAAATCAAAAATTATGGCAAACTGGTGCAGTAATACAGTTGTTTTCGAGGGTAATCCCGAAACGATAGAACAGATAAAATGGCTGTTTCAAACAATGGCAACAAAAGAACAGCAGGAACAAAAAGGGCAACTCCCTGAATTTGTAAATCAATACAATGGCGGATATTTCTTCGATTTGTATTTTGATAATGAAGAAACAGGAGTATTTCAGTATCAGACCAAATGGTCGCCCAATATTGAAATTATCCAAGAGATAGCAGAATATTACAAAGTAGATTTTGTACAGGATTACGAAGAGATGGGAAATCTTATCTACGGACAGGCAATACATCACAATGAAATACTTCAAGACATTTATCTCGAAGATGAAGATTTTGAACAGTATGAGTATGATGAAGAAGGCGATTGCTATCATTTTGAGGACAAAGAATATGACAACGATAGCGAAATCTTGGAAATCCTCTTGGAACGAAAAATCAAAAATCAGTTTAAGATTATTAAAAATCAATAGTTATGACACGTTCAAATTTACATATCAAATTGAGCAATGGAAAATCCATTATATGTGTTGCCGATAGCAGTTCCGCACCCGAACAGGGTTATATTGTAGAACAAATTTTATTGCCACTTCTTTCATTTAACGACAGTGAACAGGAAATGTCTTTACTATCAGAACATTGTACAATGGATGAAAGGCGAACCAACGCAACGTACCGCTACACGATTAACCTAATTACTAAAGAAGTTAAGTTTTTTAAAGAGCATTTCAGCTATACAAAATTGAATTTCAGAAAAGGTAAGGATATAACGAAACGCTATGACATTTACCTAAAATCCATTAAACAGCAATAAAAATTTTAAATAATGCAAACCAATTTTTTCATACATATAGCCAAAATGGGTTTAACAGGTGATTTACATTTCACCCTAAGACCAACGGAAGAAAATAGTTTTGTCCTTTCCGTACTGCTCAATAATGAGCAGTGCGGGGATGAAGCAAGAAAATTGATACCGCCCTTAAATCTCAAGGGCACGGCAGAAGAATTAGACAACGGTTTTTTTGATAGTATTTCTACACCATTGCAAACCGCTTCGGGACTTATGGTAAATATGGAAAGCTTCATGAAGCAACTGGAAGAAGTCAAAAAGAAATCTGCAATGGAAAAAGAAAAAACCGACAAGGAGAAAAAGGAAAAAGAAGCCAAAGAGAAGAAATACAAAGATGCTTTTCAGAAAGCCGAAGCACTCGAAAAAGAGGGTAAATATAAAGAAGCGTGGTCAGTACTTCCGAAAGTATCGGAAAACCCCGATTTCGCAGAAACTATTCGCAAGAAGCAGGCTGAATACGAAAAGCATTTTGCCCCAAGTCTTTTTACAGAACCTGCCAATGAAAATGTTTAATCTCAAAAATCAGAACAATGTTATTAGCAACCCTATTAGAAAGAGTTTTCATACTGAAAGACAACGGACAGGAAATAAAACTGACTGACCCCGAACCCAAATGGAGTGTAGAAGCAGTAATGAATTTTTACGCCAATACTTATCCTATTTTAACTACTGCCAAAGTTTCCGCACCGCAAATCAAAGATGATGCTGTAGAATACAAATTCGAGAGCATAATGGGTACAAAAGGTTAAAACAAAATTTTAAAACGATGAACTATGCAACGCAACATCATATCGGGAAAAATCAGTCTTCCCGAAGAAAAAGAACAACAAAGACTGCACTGGCAGTTGGGCGACTTCGCAAAGTGGCTTCAAAGACCCAAAACAGCGAACGAAATAAGAAAAGACCGACAGAAATCCGTACCGACAGCAATGCTTCCAATGGTTTTCTAAAGTGTTGTTTTCTTCCAAAACAGGAAGAAACGCCAACCGTACAGGATTGTAAAGAAGGGTTAAGAACAGAAAGGGATTTTTATCAATCCCTTTCCAATTTTACCCGACAATATAGTATTGAGCCGATGCAGACCAAAGATTTTGGATTTCCTTATAATATAGCTTTGGCGATGTGGGATTTAGAAAAGAAAGTGGAGCAGGTCAATGAAGATTGGAATAGTTTTAAACTCATTCGGAACAACAGAGAAATCCTTTTTGCGAAAATGGAAAGGTATTATACAGGAACATCTCTTTATTATGTTCCCATTGTACCCCTTTTTCAGATGCTCCACGACAAGCAATGTAAAAAGAATGCCCAACTATTGCTTTCGGTTTGCAGTTATCTGTATCATATTGCAGATGTACCGTATTACAGACAACAGAACAGCTATCTGTATTGGATATACGAAATGCATGAGGATTGGATAGAACAGGGTGATGAAGCGGAAGAAGATATGCAGGAGTTCAGACGTGAATTTAAAATCTCAAAAACAATAGGCGACAAAATAGAGAAAAAACTATTTAACCGTAAAAATCTGGAACTATTTGAACAGCGTTTGAATCGTTTTGAAAGCCATACTGAATTTGACCACGATTGCCATAAAGTGGCTTCCAATGCCTTTTCTCTTTATACGGAATATCCGGAAACAAGCATTTTCAGAAACCGACCAACGCCCGAACAAGACCCATACAATGATGATAATAAAGCCATCGGAATGGATATGTATATTTCATTTGTTGCCGATACCAAAGGTTGCTTATATGACAATATAGAAGAAAGTATTAATGCAGAGTTCAACGAATACGGAAGTATTGAAGAACCCACTGTTTATACCCCCATTAACGGAACTGAATTGATTAAAGCAAATTTTGATTTTGAAAATCGCTTTTTCACTCTGATGGAAGATTTATACAAAGTATTAACCCCTTAAAGTAATAAAAATGAACGAAATAATTGATATAGCCGAAGATTACGGAACATTATACGAACCAAAATCCGCATTGGTTTTTTATGAATCCTTAGATAATGATTCAACAATGTATGTTGAACATTTTGATATGGACAGGAATGGAAATCCCATCAATGCTCATCCTTTGACCGTAAATGAAGCCAAAGCATTGGCAAAATCTTTACATACCGATGAAGAAAAGGACAAAACTTTCTTAAAATCAAAAGGAATTTTACCAATCAACATTTTGAATATCAATCCTAGCCAAAACGGTTCAGTATTATGGTACACCAAAGCACAACAACGCCAAATGTATTTCGTGAAAAATCTGGAAATTCCCAATGGAAAAGCACACGTTCCTGCAATGCTTTGGTTTGCCGATAAAGAAAACCTTTCGGTTTTTGCTCTAACGAGCGATAAAAGACCAACAGAAGAAACACCATTGTATTATGCTCCATTTTTCAACGTGTATGAGGATGGAGCAGTATGTATGGGAACGGTAGATGTCAATATCAAAAATTCAGCTTCCGTAGAAGAATTTACCACCGCTTGGGAAAATTATTTTTTCAATTCTTATTTCAGTCACTTACTGGACAACTACAACCCGATAAAAGGAAATTGTGTAAATCTTTGGAAAAAATTAATGGATACAGATGAAGATTTTCCTGCCGACATATTAAAAAAGAATAATAAAACCCTCAAAAATCTATTACGATGAATGTACTAAATATAACAAAACCAACCGTTCATTTTGCAGATAATGAATTATTGAATCCTGCCAATCCGATTTCGGTAAACCTTATCGGAGCAGGAGGAACAGGTTCAAAAGTTTTAATTGCTTTAGCGGAAATGAATCATTCCCTAATTGAACTAAGACACGCAGGATTGCAGGTTCGTTTGTGGGATGATGATATTATCACAAGTGCCAATTTAGGCAGACAGCGTTTTGCAGAAAGTGAAACAGGGCTGTATAAATCTGTTGCCTTAATCAATCGTGTAAATCGTTTTTTTGGGACAAATTGGAAAGCCGAAACTGTGAAATTTGAAAAAGACCGTTTTGAAAGATTTCCCGAAAATGCAAAGGCAACCATTACAGTTACCTGTGTGGATAGTGTAAAAGCAAGGTTTGACGTTGCCGAAATTCTGAAAGGAAAAAGCGAATACAGGAATTACAGCAACGAACCAAAGTATTGGATTGATATGGGAAACAGCAAACATACAGGACAGGTTTTGCTTTCAACAGTCGGGGACATCAGACAGCCCAAATCCGAGAAATATGAAACAATAGCCAATTTACCTTTTGTTACCGAAGAATTTGGAGAACTGTTGAAACAATCCGAAGAACAGGACGATACCCCAAGCTGTTCACTTGCTGAAGCATTGGAAAAGCAGGATTTGTATATCAATTCGGTATTGGCACAAATGGGAAGTTCATTACTTTGGAATTTGTTTCGTAACGGATTAGCCGAAAACAGGGGATTTTTTCTTAATCTCAAAAATTTCCATTCTCAACCAATAAAACTGTAAAACAAGCCGTCTGGTAAAACCCCGAAAGTCGGGGCGGACGGCAAAAATGCATTTCCTCCCTTTGGTCGGAAACGCATTTTTGCGGAAATCGGAGCAACCCCATTTCTAAAACATAGCCCTACTTTGGCGATAATGTTTTTGAAAAAAGGTTGCAGAATTTATAATTTGAAAATAAATATTATTTTTTAGAAAAATTCTCTTTGTTTATATTTGTCTAAAAACAAATCAATATAAAATGATTTATGCTTTACCAACAAAAAAAGGATTAGGAATTGAGTTATGGGGAACTCGTGAAGATTTGGAATACTTATATGAAGTTATTTCAAAATTTTGGAATGATGAAAATCTCTTTCACATCAAAGGTTATGAAGACAAAAATAAATTGATTAGCAGTTTTTCTTATGAAATCCGAAAAGCATCATATGGAAATAGGCTAACAAGAAAAAGTAGTCATTATTCCTTTGAAGAAATTCCATATTTAGGCTTTAAAGTTTCTTGGGTACACATTGTATTCTCTATAGCGGCATTGAGATATAATATGAGAATGGTAGAAAGCAATAAAGGAGAAATAGCAATGTTTTTACACCTCGAATATTGGGTTGAAAGGGCAATGGAAAGCTATGATTCTATAGGAGCAAAAAAACTATTACCATTTTTGAATGATGCTATCAATGCGGGAAACGAATATTTATATCTGTATATGAGAAATATAAACGCAACATTTTTTGAAATGAAAGGTGGAAAGAATTCTTTCAGGAAATTAGCTGACCTACTTAGAACTTCTATATATATCACAGAGGAATACAAAGATTTACTTAATTTTCTTCAATCGGAAGCAAAAAAACATAATTGTGCCATTGAAGATTTAGAGTTAGACGATGACGATAAGATTTATGAAATAGAATGGTGAAACCTTTAACATAATTAATTGATAACATGACAAGTGATTCTCTTCAGTCGTTAATTGAAAAATTAAATAAAAATGATACATCGTCTAGCTTGATTTATTGTAGACCAATAAGTTCTAATGTTGATTTTGCTAAAATTTGGTTGGATAAGCCAAAATTGACCGATAGTGTAACTTCCTATGATGGACCGGATATTTTTTATTTGATAAAAAATAATGAGAATATTTTTGTTGCCATTGTATTTGATATGATAAGAGATTTGCATTGGTTTGTTCATCCTGATTTTAGAGGTAACGGACATTTGACAGAAGCAATGAAGAATACGATACTTCCTCATTTGTTTCTTACCAGAGATGAACAAAGAATAACCATAAAAGAGCTTGAAATTGGTGCGGCTAATTTTGAAGCTTCCGAGAAAGTAGCACTCAATTTAGGGTTTGTAAAAAGTACAGATGGAGAATACTTCCTTTCAAACGATATGTTTGTTACCGAAAATTATATTATTGTAGAAGACGTTCCGATTTCTTCAGATAGAATTGATGAATTAAAAAAACATATTAATTTTTTGAGTCGGTCTTTGTGGACTATACAAACTGAAATAGAAATGAAATTTGGTGAAACTGACTATTCCGATGAATTAAAAGATTTGGTGTATCAAATTAGAAACCATACTTGGAAATTGGAAGACTTTTACTGGAATAATAATGAAAGCAAAGATAATTTATTGTAAGACTCTCAAGAAAGGTTTAAGTGGGCAAAAATGCATTTCCTCCCTATGGTCGGAAACGCATTTTTGCTAAAATCGGAGCAACCCCATTTCTAAAACATAGCCCTACTTTGGCGGTAATGTTTTTGAAAAAAGGTTGCGGGGTATTATGAATTATATATTTTTTTAAATTTATGGAAGCCTTCAAATTCATCTTCAATATTCTCAAATTCGATGAATTGTAAAATTTCTTTCATGCATTTTCCTTTGAAGCCTCTTACTTTTAAATAGTTTTCCAATGGCACTTTAGTCAAATCCTCTAAAGTATGACAATCTATAGCACTCAGCATATTCCATAGTCTTTTGCTGAACGGGAAAGCACTGTCGATAAGCTTCTTATTCAGAGAAATGTTTATTTTTTGTTTTTTTTGAGGAATTTTTTTTCTTCGTGAAATACATTCATTCCGAAGCTGATTTCTTACATTTTTTAGAGCATCTATATCTTTAAATATTTCTGATACAGATTTTATTTTAAAGTTTTCAGGAAAAAGCTGTATCGGTTGAATACTAAGCTTTTATAGAAATAATCAAAGAAGTCAGGTAACGATTTGGTAACGGTGCTTATTGCTTTGCTTTTCAACGTGTTTCCGTTAGCTCAAAGCAAATATACAAAAAATTATTTCTGTAAAGTATAGTAAGATTTAATGCTCCGAATACTGCTTTCCATATATGGAGATAAAGAAAAAGAGTTAAGACTCCTTTTCGCATAGTGGAACACAGAAAAACCCTATCTTTCGTCCTGTTCGTCCATTTTCCTAATCAACGTATCACGCACGCTATCAAGAAATTTTGTCTTGTTTATTTTTCGGGATTTAAGTTCCAGAAATGTATGGTAGAAATCTCCCAAATCAATATTAAATGTACCTTCAAACGTTTTGGCTATGACTTTGATGTCCGCATTTCCATTACTAAAAACGCCTTGTGAATATAACCCGTATATAAGTTCTATCAATGCAGTTTTGCTTGCCGTCCACTTCAATGAGTTATCTGAAACCTTTTTTACATTGATGTTATTCAGCTTGTCTTCCAAATAAACTTGTATCAGGTCATTGGCAATTATCTTGGCAACCTTATAATCGTGGGAAGTGGAAAAGCGGTGGTCTGCCTCAAAATAGAAAGTGTCCAACCATAACCGTATGTCGTGCTTGCCACGTACAAAAAACTTCTCGACAACAAAAGAGTTTTGGCTTCGGTAATACTTGTAAAAATCGAGGTTGTTCTCAAAGAACCTTTTTAGCTTTTTCAGTTCTTTGGTAAAATATTTCTTGGTGTGCTTGTTTCCGTAGGGTCTTCTTGTTTCAATTTTATAAATGGAATTGTAGTAGATGAGCTTTGAAACGATAGCGGGTTTCTGATACTTGAAAAAATTGATTTCCTCTTCCACATTCTTAAAATCGCTCTTCAATACGAACTCCTTTAAATCTAAAAGGCTTTGTAGAATAAGCTGTATAGCTGCTTCAATTCTTTGTAACGAGCAGTCGGTTTCAATATCCAGTTCCTGGATTGTAGTTTCCAATTTAAGGTAGGTTTTATTGTAAAAATTATTCATATAGATTAATTGACGGCGTTGAAATAAAGATTATCAATAATAAAATAATAAGTGGGAGCAATTAACTCCCACTTATCTTAAATTAATCTCGAATGATTATTCTATTATGATTAATTACTATTTACTTCTTAATTATTTTAAATGGCTTTCTGTAACCATTCTCCATAACAAGAACAAGTAAATATGATTGCTGGCTTAAGTTTGACAGATTAAGTTCGGTAGATGGAGCTAATGTTCTTACTAATCTGCCTGCCATATCAAACACATAAATCAGTTTGACATCATCAATTTTTGAAACTTTGATTATATCTGTAAACGGATTAGGATATACAGATATCTTTGTTTCTTCTTCTGGTTCGGAAATTCCTAAATCATTATCAATTGTTAAGATAGCCTGCAACTCCAAATTTTCATAATTAGCCATACTGATTATTGCTGTTACAGTATAAACACCAACATTTACTGCTGAATTTCCAGGTTGTGTATTGTTTTGAGAGTCTGTAATGGTATAGGCTACCGTTGCTCCGGCAGGAACTCCCGATGCGAATATCGAATGTGCCGTGCCATCATAAGTAAATGTTCCGTTGTTGAAGGTAACTCCTGTGATTGTCGCACTGTCAATAATCAAATTCACATTTTCTGTAGCAGCTAAATAATTAGCTGTTTCAGAAACAGAAACGGTTACAGGATAGTTACCGACATCGGTATAACCTTGTTGTGGTGTATATACCAAAGTAGTTTCATTATGATTTAAAGTAGCCACAACATTTTTAACTGTTCCGTCATACAGATGGGTTTGTGTATTATTGGTGGTAATAACTGATTGCGCTTTGTTAATGGTTAAAGATGCCGTTCTTATGACCGTATTACAACTTGCTGCTGTATCCGAAATAGTTGCCGTAATGATATAAACACCTGCATTGGTAGGGGTATTACCCAATATAGTCTGATTATTTGCATCGGTTATTTCATAGGTAACGGCTGCTCCAGATGGAATATTCTGGGCAATAATGCTGTGTGGATTACCATCATACGTAATTATGCTGTCAGTAAAAACTACATTATTGAAATCAATAGTCGATGCACAATGAAATTCATACGCTCCCAAATCGATAATGGCATTGTTGTAAATCCTCGCATTCCCTGCCAAATCTGTTGCGGTAGAATTTAAAGCATTATTCCCCACATCAATAACAGGCGAAGTTTGTGATAAGGTATAATCTCCTGTAGCCGGATTGGTAAAAATATCAGTAAGCGTTACTCCTGTTGCATCTATATTCCCATTGGAGGTAGCAGATGAACCCTGTACCAAAGAATATTGCGCAGTATAAGGTCCCGAAACCGTGCCGAAAACAATAGAATTATGAAACGTGATACTTCCCGTTCCTGTGGAATAAACGGGATCTGTGCCGGTATTATTTGCTATGGTAACATTGGTTAACTGTAACGGATCGATTGTCATATTTATAATTGCACCACCGGTATTTACTGCCGTATTATTGGCAAACAGTGCATTGGTTACTACAGGTGAAGAGTTGGTAACACTGAACATTCCGCCTCCGTTATTGGCAGTGTTTCCGGTAAAGGCTACATTGGTCATCACCGGGGAAGAATTGGTTACATTATACATTCCGCCACCATCATTGCTGACAGTGTTGTCTTTTATAACAGCATTATTCAGGGTAATAGAAGCGGTTTGGTTGTATATACCTCCGCCACGAGTTGCAGAATTATTTCTGATAACCAGATTGTTAAAAGCAGGTGCGGTATTGTAATTATACATTGCACCGCCATTACTGCCTGTTCCGTTCGTCAGGGTAAAACCATCCAGAATGGCAGTAGTGTTCAGTCCGTTGTTGTAATTCCAGATTACAGGTCTTACATTCTGTCCGTCCAGAACAGAACCATCTCCCAATCCTTTATTGGGTAAAGTACGGGTATTCCAGTCGGTGGTATTATTTGCAGGATTAAAACCTCCGTAGATTTCTACATTGTTTTTCATTATAAAGCTATGGTTGCCTACCGGATAATTTCCTGTGGCAACGTAAACTTTTTGCACATTCGTACCATCTATTGCCAGCTGTAAAAGTCCTGTGGCATCTGCCCACGAAGAACCGTTTCCTAAACCTGTGGCAGCAGGTTTTACATAGGCAATGCTGTTAGCACCGGGCTGAATAAAAAATTCATACGCTCCAAGATCAATATTTGTTCCGTTCAATCTCGCATTGCCTGCCAAATCTTTTGTAGCAGCACTCAACCCTGTAAATAAGGTATTGTTTCCTTTATTGACAACAAAAGCAGCTCCTCTTAAACTGTAATCTCCTGCCGCCGGATTGGTAAAAATATCGTTAACGGTAATGCCTGTAGCATCAATATTCCCATTTGCAGTACTGCTGTTTCCTTCAATGAAGGAATGTTGCGCGGTATAAGTGCCGGAACCCACTGTAAGTATAGATCCAAAAACAATAGAATTTTTAATATCCATCGTATTGGTATTATTGATGGCAAGAGCATCCGCTACGCCGCCTGTATTGCCGGCAATGGTAACATTATTAAGTATTGCCGGCACATCGACATTATCTAGAGCAATACCGCCTCCTGTACCACCGGCACTCACGTGATTGTCTGTAATCAACGTATTGGTAATAACAGGATGGCTATAAGCTTGAACAAAAACCCCTGCACCAATTTTAGCCGAATTACCCTTAATAATCACATTGGAGATAATGGGAGAACTCTGTACCCAGCAGGCGATACCTCCGCCATAAGAAGTTGAACTACCCACATAATAAGAAGTATTTCCTTTAATCACTAAATTCGTCAGTGTAGGCGAGGCATTGTGGTGATTGTATATTCCGGCGCTCCAGGTTTCGGCATAGCCACCTGTAATGGTAAAACCGTCCAGAACGGCGGTGTTGTCGCAACCAATATTATCCATAACCCTTCCTGCGTTATTAGCAGTCAGGACAGAACCTTCTGCCGTTCCCTGATTGGGTAGAATGCGGTTGTGCGTTAAATCGGTAATATTGTTAACAGGGTCAAAACCTCCGTAAACCGCCACACCGGTTTTCAGGCGGAAGCTGTTAGGCAAAGGCACGCTGTAAGTACCCACGGCAACAAAAACCTTTGTAGCACCGGAGTTAATAGCTCCCTGCAAGTTGGAAGTAGCATTTGCCCAGCTTGAACCGTTTCCGGTAAAGCCCTCACGTACATAAATAATAAGGTTGGCATCGGGGGTGAGAACCGATTGATTTTCATACGCCCCCATATCTATTACCAATCCAGCTAAACGTGGACTTCCCGCCAAGTCTTTGCTTGTAGCCAATCCTGCGTAAAAGGCATTGCTGCCCGCGTTAATTGCCGGAGATGTATTTGACAATTGGAAACCAGTCCCAACAAACAACGGGTCTGTATTTACCAGGTTATAGTCGTTTGCATTACCGGTTGTATAACCCTGTGTAATACTGTGCTTAAGCGTAATGTTTCCGGCGTTGTTTTCTATGTCGGCTCCCGCTATGGTAGGATTATTGTTTTTCAGATTGTTCCAGATGATGCTGTTATATACTACCGGGACAGAAAATCCTGCATTATATATTCCTGCTCCCCTGCTGGTTCCCAAAGCAGTGGTCAACGAATTGCCTGTTATGGTGACGTTGGTGATGGTAGGAGTAGAAAAATTGGTATTCATTATTCCGGCTCCCGAAACATTGGAAGCGGCATTTAAAACGAGATTTCCACTGATAACCGAATTGCTGATAAACGGGCTGGAAGCAGAGTTATAAATTCCGGCTCCCGATACCGTAGCATTATTGCCTTTGACAACCAAGTTCCTGAGCGTGGGCGAAGCATATACGTTGCGAATGCCGGCACCCTCGGAATAACTGCCGCCCGTAATGGTAAAACCGTCTAGTACGGCGGTATTATCCATTGCCGTTGCAGCAGTAAATACGTTCCAGATAACAGGTCTTACATTTTGCCCGTTTAATATAGAGCCTTGCCCATTGGAAGCATTCGGCATAATACGGTTATGGGTTAAATCGGTAATTCCGTTTAAAGGGTCGAAACCACCATATATTGCCAGGTTGTTTCTCATAATAAAGCTGTTGGCTCCTACGTTATAGGTTCCCGCAGCTACAAATATTTCGGTAATGCTGTTACAACCCGCTGCTGCCGAAAGGGCAGTATGCAGATTACCCATAGCGCTGCCCCAACTGCTGCCGTTGCCTGTACCCCCCGTTGCAACATACAGACGGTTTACGTTGTTGTACAGAATAAGAGAAGCATCTGAAGAGGTAATATTGCCACAGCTATTGGATACGGTAACTTTGTAGTCTGTAGCATTGTAAGATGCATCCGGATTGGTAAATGTAAGCGTGGCACTTGTAGCTCCTGATATTACACTGTTATTCGTTAAAGGAGTGCTGCCTTTATACCATTGATAGGTTAAAGCACCACCTGTGGCCGTAACACTCATACTTACAGAACCGGACGAACAACTGGCTACATTGACAGGCTGTGCCGTTATAACAGGCGATGCATTTACTGTAATATTGGCAACCTGAGTGGTATTGCCCGAGGTCATATAACCTGCCAGTGCTTTTACCGTACCATTGCCAGTTGTAGCTGCCGTGTAGGTAGCGGTTGCCGTACCATTGGCCTGTATGGTTGCCTGTGCATTGCTGATGGTACCATTAGCAGCACTGAAAGTTAACGGCATACCTATGAGACGTGATACATTGGCAAGAGACATTGTGGTACCTGCCGAATTTTGCAGTACACTTGCCGTAACAGTGGTACCGTTTGCAGTACATAAAGTGTTGGTACTTGCCGTAGTTTTCAGTACTAATTGTGGCTGGGTTATCAAAGTGGTCGGGGGAACAAAAGAACCGCTTACCACTGTTGCGACTTCGCTGCAAGTACCCGAAGCTTGCGGGTCGGTATTGCAGCCCCACCAGTTATTGGTGGCATCTACTGTTGCACCACCACCATTCCCAAGATAATACGAATACCCTTCTGTAACGTACAATGCGTTTTTGACAGTGCCGGCGGCTACTGTATTATTGCTGAAATAATTATAATTAACCGCTGTCGGAAAATCCGTACCAATAAAAATAGCTCCTCCATTCCCGGGATAAGTAGACCAGCCCGCAAGAGAATTGCCCGTAAAAATATTATTTTGAATGACTGTATTAAAGCTGGTAGCGTAATCTTTTTTTTCTGCATATATGTAAATTGCACCGCCTTGTTCAAAACTACTATTCCCGGTAAAGCTGCAATTGGTAATACTTGTACTTCCGGTAACAGGAGCAGTAGCATTGGCATAAGTATAATACGCAATAGAAACTGCACCTCCACTACCCACAAAATAACCACCACCACTATAATTGTATGCTGTATTATTAATAAAAGAACACTGATCGATATTAATGATGCCTGTCGATGCATAAGATATAGCACCTCCATCCCCTCCCATAGGGTCAGTATTTCCTTCAAAAGCACAGTTGGTTATTGTTATGACATTACCGGGCCCACCACAAAGAATAGCTCCACCGCCATAATAATCGGATGTTACATATCCGTTAGTAAATGTAATGCCTGATATGCTTGTGCTTACATCTGCAATCTCAGCCGTCGGATTAATAAAAAAAATACGATCCCGGTTGGTGTTGGTCATACTGATAATGGTTTGCCCGAGTCCTGCACCTATAATGGAAATATTCTGCGCATTATTACCAAAATGAATCGTCCCCATCGTAAGGTTATAGGTACCGGCAGGTACATTGATGACATGGGGTCCGCCTCCGGCAGCATCGGCAGCAAGGATAGCGCCCCGAAGCTGGTTGGTAGCCATACCGTCTGTGGTATTGGTAACATTGTAGGTTATGGCATAAGCACTGTTGCTGATGCAGAACATACCCAACAGCAGTAGTACTGTGTATTGTATGTGTTGAATAATTCGATGTAAAAATGTCATAAAAACAGGTTTTAATATTTATTTTGGGAAGCATCAATAACACTGATAAAAGAGTTTATACTACAGATACCTACAGCATAAACTCTTGTGTATATCAATCAATACCTCTTTTACTAAACTGGCTAAGAATTTTCCGAAGCATAGCCACCGGCATTGATATAATAATTCAGGGCTAAAAAGGGCATCATATTGTTATGAGGAAGATCGCCACCTGTTTTGCCTATGGCATTGGTGTTCATAAGAGCACCTTTCCCTTTGTTTTTTGCATAGCTGTCAATAGCCGGTCGTCCCGGAGCATTAGCCCAGACATTTTTAACAGGATTTTCAACAGTTCCCGATAAGCCGGCATTGGTATTATGCCTGTGTCGGGGCAGCTGTGCTACAGTTAGTGTGACCTCTTTTTCTCCGGCATTTTCGCCAAGTTCATAAGAGGTAAGCTCGTTGGTAGTACCGTAACTTACGGCAGCTCTACCCCGCAAATCGGGCAGGTAAAAGGTATCTCCCTCTCCGCCATAAGTGTAGCCGATTACAGAAAATAAGTTGAAATATGCTGATACTTTCAGCTCTCTACCATCGCAAAGAAGCCAGCCTTCCGGGATTGTTGCTCCTGAGAAAAGCTTGATTTCTCCAATGTAGTTAAATGTGTTTGTCATAATTTTTGTTTTTAGTTAGCTATTAGCTATGATTTAGAAATATTATATAATAATTATTTTGCTACACTTTGAAAGTCACCTGAATGACAGTATACTATCAATACGTTTTCTACTTTCGCTTTTTTCTTATCCAAAAAGCAGTCTCTCGTTAACTGAAATTGGTCAACAGTGTTCTCTAAACCGATACGGAATTGAGGAATGATTTTGAGGTAAAAAATGAAATACAACATAAAAGGACAAGATATCTCGAAAGGACAAATCGTTCATTATTGTATTTGGAAAATGAAGCGGAACGGGAATTTCCGAAAATGCGCGTTATAGGCTGAATGGCAAAAGAAGATTTCACATTAAGCCAATTTCTAAAAGAAAGTAATGATTGTTTCAAAGCAGCGTGAATTTTAAAATTACGATGAGTAAAATAAACGCATTTTGCTTTTTAAGGAGTAAAAAGAGACATCACAAAAACATCACAAATGAAAATTATTACTGTAAATCAATTAATTATAAATAAAATCATTTATTACATAATTGTGATCAATTAAATCGTTTTAATAAGGTCTTCTACTGTTGCGCTTTCAGAAAGTTCTAATTTTTTACGGATACGGTACCAATTGGTATGAATGCTTTGGGTGGAAACTCCTAAAGCAGATGCCATTTCTTTTCTTGAAAAATTGAGTTTTGCCAAACAAAGAAAACGGGTTTCTGCCAAAGATAATTGCGGATATTTTTCTTTAAGCTGCATTAAAAAATCGGAATGTACCTGCTCAAATAATAACTTGAAATTTTGCCAGTCCTCTTCGGTGAGAATAGTAGATTGCTGTAACTGAAATATGATATCGTTATTCACATTTGTAGCTGAAGCAAGCTGCTGCTTCATATTTTCTATAAGCTGTCTTTTTTCCTGGATTCTTTTTTTGAAGCCATCTAACTTAAGTTCAGAAAGCTTTAAATTTTGTTCTGTTATTTCAAGTTGAGAACTCAACAACAGTTGTTTTTGCAGGTTAAGCTTTTTCTTGTTTTTAGAAATAAACAGGAATACACCTGTGCCTAAAATAAAAATAACAATCAATGAAATAATGATGATATTTTTTATTCTTTTTTCTTTTTCGTGGATTTGAAGCTCCATCTTGGATTGCAGCAGTTTTAATTGGTCTGTCGCTTTTCCTACCACCAAAGCATTGTATTTTCTGTCAAGTGCTTTTTCAACCGTATGAAGGCTATCGGCATACAGAAACGCTGTTTTGTAATCATCTAACGCAAGATAATATTGACGGTTCACGTGATAATAATCTTGCTTTTCTCGTTCCATTACCTGTTGATTACCAAACACATCGGACTGAGATTTTGGAAATAGCTTTCGGGCAAGTAATAAATATTCGGTTGCCTTTTTTGTATTTCCTAATTTAAGGTAAGTCTTTGTTAAATTAAGAGCCGTGCTGTGTTGTGTACCGGTGAAATTGTTTTCATTTTCGAGAAAATAGCCCAAAGCTTTTTGGTATTCGCCTTTTTCATATAATGTTTCGCCTTTATTGTCTGCTATTATCCCAATCCAAACTGTATCTTTATAAATCTTTGCCTTTTTATAAGCTATATTGAAATAATGATAGGCATTATCCAACCTACCCAATTTCAGATATGTTGAGCCAAGTGTATTATAGCGTTGTATATCTAGGTTATTGTTATATTTAGGAAGCTTTATGGATTCCTTCATATACAGAATGGCTTTTTGATAATCCTGAAAAAAGAAATAATCCAATGCAAAATCGTGAAGATATTTGCTCATCATAGGTACATTTTTATAGCCTATTTTTTTGAAGATTTCATCGGCAGCAAGGAGATTTTCAAAAGCCAAAGCATATTGCCCGTTACCAAACTGGGTCTGTCCAATAGCAACCAAACAATCGCCTACGTGGAACATATCATTTCTTTCTTGGTATTCCTGCTGTAATTTTTTAATCAGTTCAATTTTCTTCTGTATGTTCTTTTCATAGAAAATAGGTTTCCCCTGGATGTTATATTGAACGTGGCTAAGTAGTAACTGGTCATTCTGCTGCTCTGCAAATTTCTGAAGCCCCTGAAGAAATGAATCGAATTTATCTGAATTTACAAGATTATTTTCTTCCATATACCCATTCATAAACCGGATACGCTCTGCCGGAGAAAGAGGAAACAGACGACTGTCTATATCTATGTTCTGAGCTGGACAAGATATAAATGAAAACAGAATAAAAAGAATTCCGAATAAAAACTGTTTTAGCATTAGTACATTTCTAAAAAGTTAATAATTTTTGAAATGTTTAAAAAATACTAAAACAAGACTAATATAATTTGCGTGCAACAGTAAAATTTTTAAGCTTTTGGCAAATTTAACTATTTCTAAAAAATTAGACTAATGTAAGGGGTTATCTTTTTAGTTAGGTCTGGTTTATCCGTTCCAACTTGGGTTTCATTTTGTGTTCGTTCTTTTGTGAATTTATAATATTTTTTACAGATTTTTAAATCATTATTATGTGATGGAATACTATTCTTCATAATTTTGTCCCTGCATTTTCGGATAGCTTACTTTTGCCATCAATATTTTTTAAATACACTGCTTCAAATTCTTCGGTTAGCTGAATAATTTTTTGACACAATAACACCATTTCAGCTGTTTGCTTTTCTAACTTATAAAGGAAAGCTGTGGCTTTTTTCTCGGAAAAATGATGGTATAACATCTTCACAATTTGGTTATAGTTTACACCAATACTCCTGAACTGGCTGTGGAAATTTGTTAACCGCATATAGTAATCTATTGTAGCCTTATCAACTTTTACCGTTTTGATTTCCTTTCCAAACAATACGGAAGTAATGAATTTAGCCTTCGTATGTACACCCGATTTCTCAAACATTGCCAAAAATCGGGCATTTTCTTCATCGGTAAGCCTGAACATATACCTGTTTTGGGCAGGGTTAAGCTTTGGTTTTCTACCGCCTTTGTTCCATTTTTTTCTTTGATTTCCATCCATAACAATCCATTTTAAATTTGTAACCATTCGACTTCGGAGAAATGGTTTAGCTCCCTGTGTAAGGGCAAGTGGTTTTGAGCAGCGGAATTTATTTCGAGCAGCTCAAAACACAACTTGCCGTGTTCCGATTAACACAATAATCCACTCTTCGAGATGGATTGTAGTTAGCAGAGAAAACGCTCATCTCCTGTATCAAAATTCGGGAAGAATAATAGAAAACCTGTAAGCCATTAAACGCCAAATACTGCCACTGAATGCCATGCATAGTCAGAGAAACAGACAGGACGCATTCAGCAATGCAAACATTCCTGCAATCCTGATAGCCGGATTGCAAGAATGCAAGACCGATAGCCTGACGGCTCGTAAACAGACAAGATTGCACCTTTGAATGCTTGCAGTCAAGTTTAAGTCGCTACTTTGACGGTACGTTTCATCCTCACAAAATTGTTTCCAAAAGAAAAAAACAGAAAAAAAAGAAAGCTATTCAAACAAGGCGGACAAGCAGAAAAAGCAAAAGGAAACGGAATAAGTCCCGAAGGGTGGCAGCGCAACACAACAACCCGGCGAAGCCACCTTGTTTGCCCTGCCATTATGCCGTAGTCTTTTGGTTGGGTGGTGCGGTGGGTGTCCGCTTTACCTTTGCTACCTTTTTATTCTTTTTTGGGTACATTTTCAACTTTATTTCATAATAGTAATTGGCATCTGAACGCCAAATGCAACCTCTGACTGCAACATTGAAAAACCCTGTATAAGTACCTTATATTTTTGAAGTCTAAATTGATTAGGTATGGAAATAACGGTTTTAGACATTCAGATTTTGAAAGCATTGCACAGGGAAGTAAAGGACGTTTCTCTATTGATTGCCGAAATTACTGCACCCTACAAAGCATTGCAACAGGCAACGAAATGGCTCGACCAACAGGAAGTCTGCCAACTACTCAATATTAGCAAAAGAACATTGCAGATGTACAGGGCAAAAGGCATTCTTGGGGCAACGCAAATCAATCGGAAAACGTATTTCAGATTGTCCGAAGTGGAGTTACTTATGCAGAGAGAGCGACCATTAAAAAAGTAAAAGAAATGAAACAGATTGGAAATTCAAACGAGGATATGCTTGCTCTGCTCGAAGCTGTGGTAGGTATCAAAAATGAACTGCTGTATATTAAGGAATATTTCCACCCATTGCTAAAAGGGGAAATTTATCTTTCGGGCGAACAGGTTTGCGAGATGCTTCACATCAGCAAACGGACGTTGCAGCAGTACAGGGATGATGGACTGATGCCCTTTATCAAACTCGAACGGAAAATCCTTTTCCGGGAGTCGGATATTATTATGAGGGTGTTGGAAAGAAATTATAATGGATAGAATTAATAAAATTCTTCCATAAAATCTCTTCTTTGTTCATCCTCAATTTCCTTTTTCTTCCAACCTATTTTTTGTTCAAAATAATCTATATGCTCTGAATAGTCTAAAATATTTGGTAGTGCATTTATCATTTTTAAAATGTCCTGATAAAATTCAATTTTCTTCTGAATTAAGGGAACTCTGCTACCTGACCAGCTTTCACTTCGCCCAAAATTAATCTTCCTTGTTAGAGCAACGTCTTTATTGATAAGAAGAAATTCCCTGAAATATTCGATAAACCAACCATTAAAATTATGATACACAACTTCAATAAGCATTAATACAATCTTCTCATTGTTACTATGTTTTTGAGTAAGTTTAATAATGAGTGATTTTGCTTTTCCTGTTCTATCCTCATTGACATTCCTGAAACTGAATAAAGAATAAATGTCTTCTTCAATAATGAACGTATATTGTTCTTTTTCTAAAGCTGTTAATAACAAATCTTCAATCAATTCTTCATACTCCTCATATTCCCATAACGTACTTGTGTTAATCTTTTCTAACCTCAAATTAGATGAATAACCCAGTCCAATTTTTCCATTTTTTAAACTGTCATTGATAAAATTTTTATCCAAATCTAAGAGGGCTTTTAATTCTCTGCCCTCATAGTCAAAGTGAGCATCTATTTCATATTGTGCCCAGTAAGCTTCTTTTAAAAGTTGAGGATGTTTAGTAAAATACGATGAACAATCAGCACAAAAATCAAACCCAAAATCACGCCTTGTCTTACGTGTTTTAGTGAGTATGATACTTGTCAGATAGGTAATGATATTATGGTTTTCTAATTCGGGATTTTCTTTTTTATATTCTTCAAATATTGCTTCATATTTTAGATAGTCAAGCATTCGATGGATATAAATATATTCGTCAGGCTTTAGAAAAGTATTTATAAGAAGTTTCAAAAAAACATCATTGACCTGTCCTTCGGGTAACATTGTTATTAATACAGATTCCCAATAAGGTTTTCCTTGAAATTCATAATCGCTCATTATGTCCAAAAGTTCTTTTCCTGTCATAATATTTTCGAGCAAGGCAATATTTATCACGGTTGCTCGTAACGGAAAAAGTACTTTTCCACTAAAAAATAGCCTTAAAGCATTTTCAAATTCGGATTTATTCTTTCTTGCTATGGAAATATAAATATCAGTAACTGCTGATTCTATATGCCATCCGTTATTGTCTTTCTGCTGCTTATACAAAGCATCAATATTTAAGAGAAATTTCTCTAAACTTTGCCAATCAGTTGCTTTTACAAAAGCTTCAAACTCTTGTCTTTTTTCCTTTTCAGATTCCTGGATAGATTTTCCCTCTCTATATTCCCAATCCGGTTTTAAAAACTTAGACAGTTTTCTTATATCAGATTCAATAAACTCGTTCCAACTTTCAGAATATGCAGTTCCAGCTTCTGTTAAATGTTTGGCAAGAATACTCACAAACTTACAATGTGCATATTGTTTATTATCCAATTTTTCAGAAATGAGCTTTTGATAAATTGGCAATTCTTCTACATAAATACTTTTGTCAATGTCTCCACCCGGATAAATGATTTGTTGTAGTGTCTTTTGCACCTGTACATTTTCGGATTCAAATAAATGGTACACTTGATTAAGAATGCGTTCCCTTAATTTTATTAATTCATCTGACTTATATAAATCAAAATTATAAATAGTAAATGCGTGTCCTTTTGCTGAACCAAATTCTGTATAATGCCAACCCAAGAGTGCCTCTGATAAGTTTAGAAAAATACCATTTGCAAATGTTTTTTGGACATTATTTAGCTTATCATCTAACAATATATCCAGCAGTAGATTCTGTCGTAAGTATCCGTGTTCTCTGTCCTCTAATTTATACTTAAAGTCTTCGTGAATGAATTTTAAAATTTCGGGTAATCGGCTTGGTTGTTTATTCAATAATGCTAATGTCAGCTCAAGCGAAGGTTTGAATAACTCATTAGGATGATTCCAAAAACTCTTTAAGAGCTCAAAATGTTTTGTTGCGTAGGTATGGTCATTATGGACATAACTAAATTTAAGTGTTTCAGGATATTCTTCCTGTGGAAGGTTTTCTATCCATTTTTTCAAATACAATAGGCAATCCCGACCTTTGTAAAACCAAAATAAATTGTAAAAAGCATACAATTCTTCATCGGATTTTATTTGCTTTATTACTTCATTCAAATGAGGTAATACTAAATCTCTTATGTGATAGTAAACAAATGTGTTATTCACATCTATAAGCGTAACACGGATTCTACTTGAAAATTTTTCTATAAAAGTAGCAATCCATTCTGCATAATTGATAACGGCAGATTTATCATCAATAAAACATTTATAGAATGCGTAGGTTGCTAATACTTGGTCTGATACTTTAACTATCTCGTTGGAATAAACATCTAATATTTCACTGTTATGAAGTTCCATTATAGAAGTCCATAGTTCATTCCAGTCAATATCAAATTTGTTTGATAGAATTGTTTTTAATTCTTCATTGTTTCTGTCCAGAACACCAAAGAATGAAACAAGAGCGAGAGATTTAAGAATGATTGGATTATTGAAAATGCCTATCTCTTCAGAGATTTTTTTAAAGTATTTTTCATATAGTAATACAGGGCTACTTAAATAATTGGTTTCCGAATCCGGGGTAACGGAATAAGTAGCCATTAGTGCAACTCTTGCGTTGCCTTTGGCTAAATCCACTATTTTTCTTTTTATATCGCTATGATATTGCAGATTTGGTAAAGCAGCCACAATTATTTTTCCTATTTCTTCATCCTTAAACTCAGGTATATTAAATTCTTTATACGAATAATTATCGAGTGTAACCGATACTTGCTTTTTTACATAGTCTCTGGATGTAACGATAACTTTTACCGAATAAGATTGTGACGCCTCTATTTTGCTCAACAAATAGTTTAGATTATTGATTGATTTATTGGCGTCGTCAAACAATATTATATGTTGTTTTCCAGGTAAAAAAAGATGTTGGTAATCATCCCATAATGACACTCCTGAACTTTGGATAACGATTGGAACATAATTATCCCTTGAAAGTTCCTCTAAGATTTTGACTGCTAATTTAGATTTGCCCACACCCGCACCACCTGACAATAACAAGATGTCATATTTCTTTAAAGCTTCAATACTATTTTTAAGTTCTTCTTCTCTGCCAATGAACTCATTAGTAAGTGACGGCTGTAAGCCTTTTTCTGTTTTTAAAAGGAACTCTTCAAGTGTATAAATATCTCCTTTTACGATTTGAATACTAAGATATTCCTCAGCTAATTTTGGAATATCAAATATGAGCAATGGCAAATTCTGAATATTTAAAACCTCGAACTTCGTATCAGGATTATATGATTTTACTTTAGTATTTAATAGCTTATATTCTTCTGCACTTATTTTTTCATTACAAGCCAATATAACTTTTTCTATTTTCTCCTTTTCTATTGTCGTTACATCTTCCTTAAAACAATGGTCTATATCTTTTGAAAGTTTTTCAAAAAAAGATTTTGATTCTCCCAATCTTTCCTGGGTCGTACATTCTACAAAAATGTATTTCTCTTCATTTACAAAAAAAGAATCTGGCGTCCCCTTACTCGTTTTCTCTTTTCCAACAACAGCACCAGGAGCACCAATAAATTTATTCCCTTGTAAGTATAATAAATGATTTACTAAGGTCTGAAAACTTGCCTGATTAATTGCTTTTAAAGCATTTTCTACTTGGGTTATGGTATTCATAGGACTTTACTTCTAAGATGCTCATTATTTATTATCATTACCTAGATGCTCAATATCATTTATATGATTTGGAATACCTTGCTCCCTAAATTCTGAAATAATGTTAATTTGTATCACTTCTCTGGAGTCTTTCCAATGAATTACACTTAAAAATGAGAGAGCTAACTGAACTTTTAAATCTAGATTATCAGGCTCATTATCTAAACTCCACTTGTCTTTTATCTCTTTATTCTCATCTTTATTGATATCAATGACCGACGCATAGATTTTTAATTCATTATTTATTGGCACAAGTTTCAACTCTTCTTTTTCAGCATCCAATAAATCTTTGTGTTCAATTGCTGGTAAATCATCTCTTCGTAATACAAATAATAAATCTTGAGAATTATATTCCGTAGATGGTATATGTATAATTCTATCTTTAAAACTACTGTTTTCAAGAATTTCGCGAACACGGTATTGAATATTTACTCCAACAATAATTATTTCAGAGTTTTCACCAATTAACTTAGAAATAGAAGTAATTAAATCTTCTCGTTTCAACAAATATCTCTTTGTTTTTGCTACAATAAATGAGTTTGGTATATATCGCTTTATATTTTCTCTTGCTATTGAACTAGCAAAAAAAGTATCATAGTTTAAATGAGGTATATCGTTTTCTGTAAAAGCTGATTTAGACATCAAAGTAATAGCTCCTCTTACTGACAACTTCAAACGTCCTTCATTATGTTTATCATCCAATGGAATAAAAACAGGATTATATACCTCAAACGCTTCGGTAAGTATTGGACTGGAACTTTCATAAAAATGTGTAATCATTTCCTGAGATAGTTCTGCATTACGTTTTTGTTCACCAATTTTATTTGTAATCTGTTCTTTTAAATCTTCAATAAATTGTTTAAACGTTTCTTTTTTCTGTAGCACTAATTCTTTATAACCTAAAGCTTTTATTAATTCTTCATTTTCGATAACATCATTTAAGCATTTTTCGAAAAATGAAATACTATCAAGCCAATTCCCTAATTCTCTTATATCATTAGGAAGATTAGGAAGGTCAGTGAAATTCTGATAAGTATAATATTGGTTTAAAGAATACTGTCTTATAAACAAAATCGTCAGATAACTACATATCCAATAATTTACTTGTCTCCGGTTACCTAAATTATCTAGCTCAGGAAAATAGTATTTTAAATCTATAGGTGTACCTATATTTTTGAACTCATTCCTAAAGTGCTCAAACCAATAAAATATCTCAGTCATTGACTCAGGTAACAACACATATTTAGGAGGTTGTGATTGAGAGTATTCAAAAAAGTACTTTAATAAATCATAATTTTTTCTATAATAAACTAATCCACCTAATGCATAATGGAACTCAATAAATCTCTTACGCTCTTTCTCTCTTCTTTCTACTTCCGCTTTGTTTATTATTTCTCTTGCTTCAAAATCATAATCTTGATGTATTGGCTGAAGTCTGAAGTCATAATACTGGCTTGAATTAGCCCAAAACATTTTAACTAATCTAGGATAATCACAAATTGTGTATATATTTCTCCATAGCCAGCTATAAGTTTCTTCTGATATAATAATCTCTTCAAAATCTTCTCCCAATAACCAAATGCCACTTACTGCTCTATGTTCAATAGCCCTTAATTTTCTATTTTGAACAACTGTAGATTCTTCATTTAGTTTATTTACCATAAAGTATAAATCCACAGGGTATGCTAGTGGTAGATTTTTGGTGTGACTTCTCCTTATGTTTGCAAAAGTTTTGTAGTAAAATTCCAGTAAGGTTTCTTGCAAATGTTCATCTTGCTTTTCAACTGCATAATATGTTAGCTCATTAATAGCTTTCAAATAGTATTGCTTTATTTCATTATCTTCTGATAAAGCATCATATTTTTTCACAATATGTATTAGTAGTGAACTTGACTTACCATTAAATAGGATTACTTTATCTAACCATAGGAAGAAAAGTATTGTTAGCACCAATGAGAAAGTAATAACTATAAGGTTGGCTGAATTATTAATCAGCCAGTTATCCCATCCCCAAAGTGGTTCTGTCTTAAAAATTATGAATAAAAATGATACAAGTGTAAAAACAAGGAAAAGCTTAAAAATTGTAACTTTATACTCCTTTTCGTTATAGACAAATTTTAGTGATTTCTGAGGGAATTCATTATTAAATAATACAGGTATATATTGTGACAGATATTTGTCTCCAATATTTGATATTTTGTCAACAATAATAGGATAAGCAATACCTAAAATTGCAATATCTATTGCCACACATATTTCTATTACATTTTCAATACTCATTAATAAATTTTAGATATTTAATTATTGATTGTGGATTACATTTCATCTGGAAATTCACAGATAGTTGCTGTGTAGGTAGTTCATAAAGTTTGCCCGTGTTTACAGCGATTATTGGTTAATTCTAATAGTTTTTTTTTTAATCCTGATGCCCGTAGCCAAGCTCTTCATTCTTATCCCAAAAAGACATAAAAAGTTCTGCCAGCGTTCCTTTTCTACTTGTCCATTCTGCAACAATTTTTATTGCTTCTTCCAAATCTTCAGTATAAGCCATTCTGCCGTCGCTTCCTCGAATACCCTTTTCATCTTTTTTAGCACCTCGGTTTATAAGGACATTCTTTTCATCATATACTATTCTGCGAACATCTTCAAACTCTTTACCCTTAGGCAAATTATCTTTTAATAGTTTGGTAAGTCCGTGATAGTATAACTGAAATTTTTGAACAGGGTCATCTATTTTTTGCCCGAGTAGTTTTTCAGCTTCGTTTTCAATTACAACTTCTGAGTCATAATTTATAAAAAGCTGTTCGCCTTTTACTTCTTCTGATTTTTGTAAAATCTCTAATCTTTCTAAATCTTCTTTCGAGAGATTACGTTCTACTTTGTTTTTGTTTAAATTATTATCGCTCATTCCGGTGCTTTATACAGTTAATAATTCTCTTATTTTTAATGATGCTTCTTTGATTGATTCCACATCCCAATTAGCAACATTCAATTTTTTGGTTATATTTTTTATGTTCGGAAAAGCATCTTTAAATGCTGCCCAATAATCGTTTCCTAATTCAGATTGCCTCCATTGATATTGAGAATAAATAATACAAGGATGTATTTGACACTCCTTAGCAAATTTCTCTACCATAAACTTATTATGAATCAATTTCTCGATGTATCTCATTTTTTCTGAGGACAACAAGTATTCAGAGGCAAATTCATTTGCTTTGTCCTCCTGAATTAAAAACAAATCCGGCTCTCCTGATAAATGGTAACTTGTTTTCTGTATTGTTTCTAAATCAAATAATACGTGGTGTAATTCGTGGATTAATTCAAACCAAATGGTAGCATAGTTTTTATTGAAATCAGTGATAACAATACACGGTTTATCATTTATGAAAAAAGTTGCGCCTCTAATCTGTGTTTTAGGTAATAACGGTTGAAAAACTACTGTAACGCCAATATTATATAATGCTTGAAAAACAGTTAGCAGTCCATTTTCTACATTTTGAGTGTAAGGTTTGATTTTAGGAATCAGTTCCACTAATTCCTTTCTGTTATATTCATTTGGATTATCAATAAGCTCGAAATATTTATAGCTGGATTTTATCCAAAAATCTTTCATTTTATCACTGAAAGATTTTTTAGTCCTACTATAAAGAGCATCATTTAATTCTCTATCATAATCGTAAATAGAATCCAAGCCAAAAAAGCTACAAATTCGGTCTTTCAGATTTTCCAAAGAATCATTCTTTTGAATAAATCCTAATCCCGCTAATGTTTTTAAATCGAAATATTTATTGATGAATGTAATATCCATTGATGATTGAAGCTCTCTGATTTCTTCAACAGGTCTATCTTTGAAATAAATAATGAGTAAGTCATCTAAATCGACCTCTAAAAACTCAGCGAGCTTTAATAACTTAATAATATCAGTCTGCTTAGAAGTCTTATCTAAAATAGCATCCAAACTTCTTCTCTCCATTCCAGACAGCTTCTCAAATTGGGTTTTTGTTAAGCCTGACTGCTCTAATTTCTCTGTAAACAAGTCTTCAATAGAAGGTCCGTTATACTCAAAACTTTTATGTAATAAATTATCTATCATTCCTTATAAAGGTAAATTTACCTCAAAAATAATAAAATATTTCGAATAAAAAACAAAACAGAGGTAAATTTACCTCTGTTTTTAAATTGGTTGTTTTAATGATGCAGATTATAGTTCAGAAACAAAAAACCTCTCCATATCCTTAAACTTGTGCGACACCTTTTGCATATCCTTTCCTACTTTCTCGTTGAGTATCTTGGCATAAATCTGTGTGGTAGCAATATTTTTATGCCCTAACATTTTGCTCAAGCTTTCGAGCGGAACGCCTTCGCTTAAAAATAGGGTGGCAAACGTATGGCGTGCCAAATGAAAGGTTACTTTCTTCTCCTTAAGGCAATCAATCATTTGGGATATTCGCTTCAAACTATCATTACAGACGGTGTTTGAGGGAACAGGAAACACCTTTCCATCCTTTGATAATCCTGCATATTTCTCAATAATCATTTTCGGAATATCCAACAGCATCACGTTTGACGATGTAGCCGTTTTCTTCCTGCGTATGATAATCCACCTGTTTCCGTCAAAAAACTCCTGAAGATGGCTGTTTTTCAGTGATTTCATATCTGAATAGGAGAGCCCCGTAAAGCAACTGAAAACAAACAGGTCTTTTACCAATTCATCTTTTTTTGTAGCACAGTTGAATGTTACAAGCTGTTCCAATTCGTTCCGTAATAAATAACCTCTGTCTTTGTCCTTTTTGGTATTCTTGTACTCGCTGAAAGGATTAAAAGCAAGATGTTTTCTGCTCATTGCCAATCGGCAAAGCGTGGTAAACCCAATCATATACACCCAAACCGTGTTATGCCCCAAATGATGGTCATCACGCAGGTAGTAATCAAACTCCTGTACAAAATCACAAGTAAGGTCGTTAAACGATACATCGCTATAACCGTATTTTACACGTGCAAAATTGTGAAGATGCTTTATGAGTGTCCTGTATCTCCGGTAAGAACCTATAACCCTAAGTCCGCTATTAACTTTTTTCTCGAAGTCTAAAAGAAATTGTTCGCAGAATTTGAAAAAGGTAAGCTCTCCGCTTTCCATACCGAGAAGGGTATTTTTAAGTTTCGCACTATTAACTGTTCCTTCGTTTTTTAGAATTTTAGAATAGCACTCTTCAATACCCAAACGGATTTTATCAAGTTTACTATTTACGTCCTGGGCTTCTCTGCTTTTGCCTAAAACCCTGCCGTATTTCAAATCCCAATTTGATGAAGAAATATTCAGTTTGGTACTGAACGCAGACTGTGTACCGTTTACGGTAATTCTACACATAATTGGAACCAATCCGTTTTTCTTTGGGGCATTCTTTTTAAGGTAAAACAATACCTTAAACGTTGATTTTTTTGTCGTTTCCATACTCACCATTCTTAATGATAAAATTAAACCTATGTGAGCCACGGAACAATATGAAAAACTACGCAGAAAGCTGAAATACAGTATTTTAAAGCAAAATTCTTTCGGTGATAAAAGTAACGTTTTAGTAACCGTACTTTTACCAATCATTGCTTTTTACTGCTTTTTACCTCATTACCAAAAAATCATAAAACGGCTGTAAAGCCTTTATTTACAACCATTTTACCTGTTTTTAACCTTTGATGTATTTTTACTGAAAATTTATTTTAAAAAATACTTCAGTATAAATCTGCCGTATCCTTTCAGCACAGATTCCGTATTCTTCACAAACTTTATTCAACGTACTTTTTTTAATAAGTAATTTTTCTAAAATTTCATATTCTCTGTCAGAAAGGAGATTTTTAGAAATTTCAAGATAAAATCTGTTTGTCATATCAATGACTTTTTGTTCTGAAATACTTAGGTCTTTTATAGAATTTTCTTCCATAGTCATTAAAGTATTTTGAGAAATGAATGACTTTTTATTGATATCTGCACTCATATTTTGGGCATTTATTTCGTAGAATGCACAAAAAAGCACAGATACTACACTTACTATATTGAGGCACTGGTAATTTTGCAAGACAAATATATAAAAGTCCTGATAAATATATAACAATCCGTTTTTAATTTTGATCTTATTATGACCTGATTGGCTGTAACTCTTACTCTTACTCTTACTATCAGGCAGTTATTAGCTTCGTGATTATTTCATCTTCATTCTCGGTAATCCGATTTCGTGTGTCTGCGGATAGGGCTTTCTTGAGGTCATACTGACATCTTCTTTAATATTATGATGTATTTCCAAAGACTTATCCTTATCCAAAGCATATCTCGGATCAGAAATGAAAGGCATTTTTGCCATTTTCAAAATAGTTATTGAAGGAAAATGAAAATCCACTTCCACTGTTCCTAACAGCAAATAGCAACCACCTCCCTGAAACGGATACTGAGTAAGGTTATCCGGGAAATGAGCCGTATCGAAATATTCACCTTCCGCATCAATCCATGTTCCGAAATACATTGCTCCTCTTTTGGTAGGAACGTGTTTCCTTGAAATCAGATACGCCAGCATTTTAACCTGTTTTTTATGATACTTTGTCAGATCTTTTGCCATTATACTTCCCCTGTATTTTGTCTGAAGTAAATCAAACGGGCTTACCGAAACCGGAAATCCCAATATTTCAATTTCATCAAAGGCATCTTCCAAAGGATGTCTGCTGACCTTGGGGAGTGTATAGTTTTTCTGTGGTCCTTCAAGTAAAGTCGGGTGCCTGTAGTTGGGCTTATTTCCTGCTAAAAGAAACCTCGCTTCAATCAATAGTTCGTGCTTTTGTTTTCCTGTAAACCGGAATGCCCCTATAAAAATCAGGATTTGCAGGTTTTCAATTCCGATAGGAATCCTTTTCACAAAATTTTCCAATGACAGATAATCGCCGTTGATTTTTCTCTCTTCAGGAATTAATTGGGCAATTTTACTTTCCAGTTTTTCAATGTGCATTAAACCCAGATACACCTGTTTTCCGTAAAGTGTAGTTTTGAACTCACTCGAATTCACACAGGGATTTTGAATAGTTGCTCCCGACATTCGGGTTTCGTGAATGTAAACTTCCGTTCGGTAAAAACCACCACCATTATTAATGGCGGATACCATAAATTCAATAGGGTAGTAGACTTTCAGATACAGACTTTGGTAGCTTTCCACAGCATAAGAAGCAGAATGTGCCTTGCAAAACGAATATCCCGCAAAAGATTCAATCTGGCGGTATACTTCTTTGGATAACTGTTCCGGATGCCCCAACGCCTTACAGGATTCAAAGAAATGGTCTTTCACCTTTTGCAAAGCAGACAGCGACCTTCCTTTTCCGCTCATTGCCCTGCGTAAAATATCCCCGTCAGAAGCAGAAAGCCCTCCGAAATGAAGTGCAATTTTAATCACGTCTTCCTGATAAACCATGATTCCATAGGTTTCCCCGAGTTCTTTTTTAAAAACCTCGTGGAAGTATTCAAATTGATCAGGATTATTATGCCTGAAGATGTATTCTTTCATCATCCCGCTTTGGGCAACACCCGGTCTGATAATGGAAGAAGCTGCCACCAGTACTTTGTAATTATCACATTGCAATCTCCGGAGCAATCCTCTCATGGCAGGACTTTCAATATAGAAACAACCGATTGTTTTTCCTTTGCTTAAATATTCATTGCATTTAGCTTCATCTTTGGATAGGCGTACATCTCTGATATTAACTTTTATACCCTGTTTTTCCTCAATCAGCTTTACAGCATCGTCAATTGTTCCTAAACCTCTTTGGGAAAGGATGTCAAATTTTTCCAATCCTATTTCTTCTGCAACGTGCATATCGAACTGAACAATTGGAAATCCTTTGGGCGGCATTTCCAGAGCGGTAAAATTGGTAATGGGTTCCTCAGAAATTAAAATCCCGCAGGAGTGCATACTCCTTTGATTAGGAAATTTCTCTAAAAGCTTACCATATTGATGCACCAGACGTGATACGGAGTTATCATCGTGCTGCTCAATAGGTTTTGTGGTTAAGGCGTCCAGTTCTTCCTTTGGCAATCCGAATACTTTTCCGACCTCCCGTAAAATAGATTTGTATTTAAACTCAACATTGGTTCCACAGAAAGCAACATGGTCTTTGCCATATTTATCAAAAATATACCGCAAAATGATGTCCCGTTCCTGCCAGCTCCAGTCAATATCAAAATCAGGCGGAGTTTTCCGGTTCAGATTCAGGAATCTTTCAAAATAGAGATCGAGTTCCAAAGGGCAGATGTCGGTAATTCCCAGACAATAGGCAATAATACTATTGGCTCCGCTACCTCTTCCCACGTGCATAAATCCCATTTTGTTGCTGTATTGGACTATATCCCAGGTAATCAGGAAATAGGCACAAAAATTCAGTTGATGAATTACATTCAACTCTTTTTCTACCCTTGCTTTTGCTGTTTCGTCATTATTTGGATACCTTTTTTTTAACCCTTTGTAGGCAAGCCGCTTTAATAAATTGAAATCATTTTCCTTACTATCCGTAAAATGTTTTTTATTCTTAGGTGTCGAATAATCAAATTCAAAATGGCATTGTTCCAAAATCCATTTTGTGTTTTGAATGATTTGAGGGTATTGTTGAAACTTATTCAGAAGCTGGGAAGGCGGAATAAAAGTTTCACTTTTCTTGCAGTAATCATTCTCTTCCAGTTTTGTGACCAAAGTATTCCGGTCAATCGCCCTAAGTATTTTATGGAGATTATATTCCTTTTTTGTACTGAAAGTAACAGGCTGCAAAATGACCATTTTCGAAATATACTTTTTGAGGGATGCATTCATCAATAGGTTCACCTCTTCAGGTCGCACTCCGATATATTCGTTTTGGTGTAGTTCAGCAGGAAAGTTATTGAAAGGATAGATCACAATCACTTCTGAAAATGACGGATGGTATATAGGTAATTCTTTTCCTTCACAATTCTGTTCGGTCAGAAGCCTGTTGATTTCTGCAATTCCGGTTCTGTTTTTTGCCAGACAAATGTAATAAAGTTGGTTGTCGTTTCTGATTTCGACACCAACGATTGGTTTTATATGATGTTTCTTACATAACCTGTGAAAATCATAAATCCCTGTAATGGTATTGATGTCGGTTAGAGCAACCCTGTCAATACCCATTCCAACACATTGCTGAACGAGTTCCTTTATGGAAATCGTCCCGTAACGCAGGCTGTGATAAGAATGACAATTCAAAAACATGGCAAAAATTATGAAGTTAACAATCCTGCACCCAGCCTTATGCTTTTTGCTCCAAATCGTACTTTAATCTTATCCATTGTTTGGTAAAGACTCATAAGCTCCTGAGTATCTTCAAATAAATCCATCTGATGACATCCGTGCACCAAATCAGTAAATTTTATTCCGATTAAACGGATTCTCATTCTTCTGGTATAAAGTTTATTGAATAGTTCTAATACATATTTGCGCAGTGTATGGTCAGAAGAAGTGTAGGGAATTTTATACTGTTTGGTTTCCGTATCGAAATTGGAATATCTGATTTTCACCACTACTACTGAAGCCAGCCATTTTTCTTTTCTAAGCTGAAAGCAGAGCTGTTCTACCATTCCCGATAATATACTTTTGATCCCTTCAATGTCAATAGTATCTTGTGCAAATGTATTTTCCGTAGAAATAGATTTTCTTTCAGAATAGGGGATAACAGGTGTTTCATCAATTCCGTTTGCCTTTTTCCAAAGCTCAGAGCCATTTTTTCCAATGAGTTGCTGTAAAACTTCTATAGGCATTTCAGAAAGCGTACCGATATTCCTTATGCCAATTCGGGAAAGCAGCTGAAAAGTTACATTTCCAACCATTGGAATTTTTTTTATGGAAAGCGGATTTAGAAATGGTTTTACCTGTTGTTCATTAATTTCTAATTTACCTGTAGGCTTGGATTCTCCGGTTCCTATTTTGGAAACGGTTTTATTGGTGGAAAGGGCAAAACTGATTGGCAGTCCTGTATTTTTAGTAACGGATTCTGCAATCTCGGTAGTCCATTGGTAGCACCCGAAAAATTTATCCATCCCTGATAAATCCATATAAAATTCATCAATGCTTGCTTTCTCAAGGACAGGTACTTTTTCCTGAATAATTTCAGTCACCGTTCTGGACATATTGGAATACATTTCCATATCCCCTTTAATTATTTTAGCTTCGGGGCAAAGCCTTAATGCCATTTTTATAGGCATTGCACTTCGTACCCCAAAGTATCTGGTTTCGTAAGAACAGGATGCTACAACACCTCTGTCCCCGCCACCAATAATGAGAGGAACACCTACCAAACCAGAGTTTTTCAGACGTTCACACGATACGAAAAATGTATCTAAGTCCATATGTGCAATCGCTCGTTTCATTCTGACAAAATTATATTCATTTTGTATCATTTTTATTATATTTGCAGATACAATTTGTATCAATGTCGATTTTTTCAGATAACATAAGGTTTCTAAGGAACAAGAGAAATTTATCTCAGCAAGGTGCAGCAGATCACCTTGGGATAAGCAGGGTTCGTTATTCAAAGTATGAAGATGGACGCTCAGAGCCACCATTCGATGTTTTGGTGAAAATATCTAAATTATTCTCTGTAAGCATTGATCTCATGCTTACCGTAGATGTGAGAAAATATTCTTTAGAAGATGTCATAAAGCTGCCGGATAATCGTATTGTCCTCCCCATATTAGTGGACGAAGCAGGAGATAATAAAATTGAAATCATTCCTCATAAGGCTTCCATGGGCTATCTCGAAGGATATAGTGATCCGGAATACATTGAAAGTTTACAGCATATGTCTTTGCCTTTTCTGAGGAACGGAATATACAGAGCCTTTCCTGTTGAAGGAGATTCTATGCCACCCTATAATGATCGGACTTTTATCGTAGGAAAATATATTGAAAGCAGAAATGATCTTAAAATCGGGAAAACATATCTTTTTATTACAAGGGAAGGGATGACTTATAAACGATATGCCGACCAAAATGAGTACGGAACGGTGGTAAACGCTGATAATAGCTTTTACAATTCTTACGAAATTGAGTGGTCGGATGTACTGGAAATCTGGGAATATGAATGCAGTATCAACAGGGATGATCTGGGGCTTTGGAATAATAGCCAACCGGATGTACAGGCAATGTTCTTATCTTTAAAAAATGATATACAAATTTTAAAAAACCAAATAGAAAACAGGTGATGAAAAAGCTGATATTTTTATTTTTACTATTCCCATTTATTGCTTTTTCTCAAATCCTAGCAAAAGTTATAGGTATTTCGGATGGAGATACTATTACGGTACTATTGGAAGGAAATATTCAAAAAAAGCTTCGGCTGGCAGAAGTGGATTGTCCCGAAAGCAGACAGGGATTCGGAAAGAATGCTAAACAGTTTACCTCGGAACAGGTTTTTGAAAAACAAATATCTTTTATAGAAACCGATACTGACCGCTATGGAAGAACCATTGCCAAAGTTTATTATGATAACGGAAAATACCTTTCGGCAGAAATCATAAAAGCAGGCTTGGGTTGGTGGTATTACTATTTTTCTAAAGACCAGTCTTTAGAAAAAATGGAACAGGATGCGAAATCTCAAAAACTTGGTTTGTGGCAGGACAGTAATGCTGTTTCACCTTGGGAATACCGAA
>DDEN01000014.1 GCA_002336115.1 Chitinophagaceae bacterium UBA1953 | reverse complement strand
TGCCCGGACTTATTGAGAAGGATTACTGGATTATGCATGTGCTGTATGGATTGAAGAAACAGGGATTAGATTTTGAACTGAAAGGAGGAACATCTTTATCAAAGGGCTATAAAATTATAGACCGGTTTTCAGAGGACATTGATATTCATATAAAACCACCTGCAGAATTAGGGGTGGAAGGAAATCCGGCCAAGACAAAGGCCAGTCATATTGAATCAAGAAAGAAATACTATGACTGGCTTGCAGAAAACATAAAGATTGACGGTATTGTTTCTGTAAAAAGAGATACAGCATTTGATGATGAAGCATACTACCGGAGTGGTGGTATCAGGCTTTTATATGAAAGTAAAACTGAAACTATAGAGGGTGTGAAAGAAGGGATATTGCTTGAAGCAGGTTTTGACACTGTAACTCCTAATAGCAACCTTACAATAAGTTCCTGGGCTTATGACGAAGCTGTCGGTAATAGCGGTATCAATATCACTGATAACCGGGCGGTGGACATTACCTGCTACCACCCCGGTTATACTTTTGTAGAGAAGCTGCAAACTATTGCCACAAAATTCCGGCAGGAACAGGACGACGAAAAAGAACGGCCCAATTACATGCGGCAGTACTATGATGTAGCCTGCCTGTTAAAGAATGAACTGGTGCAACAGTTTTTAGACACTGATGAATATAAAGCCCATAAAAAGAAAAGGTTCCCTGCAAAAGATTTTGCTATACCGGTTGCAGAAAACCAGGCATTTCTTTTATCAGATGCTGCACTACGGGATGCATTTAAGAAGCGATATGAAAAAACAAACAAGCTTTATTACAAAGGGCAGATACCTTTTGATGAAGTAATGAGTATCATACAAATGAATATCGGCAAGTTGTAGTTATGTTTTTCCGCTCAGCTTATCTTTCATATAATTGCTTCCGCCACCACTATTACCTTCTTTAAAATATCCTTGTGATGCACCTGCATCAGCCATACTGTTACTCATTTTGTTGTAAGCTCCACCCATTGCATCTCTCGCCATAGAAGTGCCACCAGCTACAACAGTACGGCTGGATGTGCTCATCATATTGGTAACCTTATATAGTAGTGTATTACCACCACCAGCATGTATAATGTAATTTGCTACTGATGGAACGGTGAAATAACCAATGATTCCAATAATCATAAAAATTAAATAGGCTGTATCGGTTGTACTGAAAAAAGTATCGCCATTTGTAGCAATCTGCTGCAAATCTTCCTTCAACATGTTTTCCTGTATTTTACCCATGATGCCGCCAAAGATGTTTGCAACCGGCAGCCAAAGAAAGATGTTTAGATAACGGGCTATCCAAACAGTGAGTGTATGCTGAAAGCCATCGAACACCGCAATGCCGAACACCAATGGCCCAAGTATTGCCAGCACAATTAAATAAAACGTTCGGATAGTATTGATGCAAAGTGCTGCCGCTTCAAATAGCACTTTCAGTACTTCACTCATCCATTGTTTAATGGAGTTGCGGAAGTTATAGGAGAATTTGGAGAAGGCAAATTTTATATCGTTACCAATGCTCTTTACCCAACCTTCTCTTTTATCGCCATAATGATACTTGTACCATTTCTCCCTGTCGCCGCTGCCACTGGCGCCAACATACATTTGCCAGTAAGCGGTTTTCTTTATGGCTTCTTCTTTCATTTCCAACAATTTTGCTACAGCTTTATCAGAGTCGGTTACCATTGCTGCTGTAGCTGTAACCGTTGGCTTCATTACACCATTTATCATGGCAATGACAGAGGGGAATATCAACACAGCAAATCCCAATACAAATGGCCGGAACAAAGGATAAAAATCAACCGGCTCAGCTCTTGCAATATGCCCCCAAACCCTTGATGCAATATACCAGGTGGCTGCAAAGCCAGCAATACCACGACCTACACCAATAAGTCTGCTGCAAAGTGGCATCATATCATCATACAACTTCTCCAGCACTTCATGCAGGCTGCGGATGCGGTTTGCCATGCCCTGGGCCTCAGCAAAATGAGGAATCAGCAATACAACGATTGCTATACAAATAACTCTTACACACATTTTAGCTCCCATCACATTTATTTTTATTTGCCTCGCTGAATGCTAAGGCATTTCATACATACTTGTTTTTGAATTGAACCTTTATTTTGTAAGCCCATATAATCTGCGGCTCATTTCAATTTCCGCTTTTTCCGCTTTACGTTGCAGTGAAAGCAAATTGCTGTTATTTGTAAATTCTTTGAGGAAGGAATACTGTTCTTCCACCGACAAATAAATTTTATCAATAGCCTGCAACCGTTCATCATCACTCATCCGCAGCTTACCAGAGGTAATTACCATTGCAAGTTCATCAAGGTTTTTCAAACTCTCATTAAACAGGTTGCTGTACACTTTGCCGAGGTAATCAATTTCTTCTATTGTAAACTGTTTCTCTTCTTTGAATCGGTTATACGCCAATTTATATTCTTTGGCTATTCGTAGTTGATAGCTGATAATATCTGCAATACGTTTATACTTTTTAACTGCCGGGCTTACCTGCATCAAGCCATCCAGAAAAGTCTTGTGCAGATTAAAGTTTCCCTGTGAAATATCTTTTACTGCTGTATAACCCTTGAAGATAATTTGATAACCATCCTTCATATTTTTTAAAATCTTTCTAAACTGTGAAAGCTTTTCAATGTTAAGCAACAGTTGCTGCACTTCTTCACTTTGAGCTTTTAACTGAAAACTCATACTGCACATAATCAAAATCACAATCAGCTTTCTCATTTTATTCCATTTATAAGTTTAGAACGGTTTATTTGCATTTGCTCTCCCAAACGCTGTACGGCCAGTATGCCCATATCTTCGCTGAAGGAACAGCTAAAAGAATATTTATCCTGTACATCTGCATATAACCTGTCAATCCGTTTCAATCTTTCATCATCCTTCATTTCTAATTTGCCCGATGTTGTTACCAGCATTAATTCTTCCACTGTTTTTATACATTCATCTAACAGGTTGTCAAATACCTGTTTGCAGTAGTCCAACTCATTTTCCGTAAATTGTTTTGTCTCCCTGATTTGCTGAAGGGTGCCTTTAGTTTGTTTGATGATTTTGACCTGGTAAGCAATTATATCCGCCACCTTTGCATACCGGCGGATGGCAGGATTTACATTTTTTAGACCGTTAAAGAAATCCCGGTGCAGGTTAAAGTCTCCATTTTTGATATTCTTAATTGTGGTGATACCGCCGTTTACGACATTATATCCTTTTTTAGCGTAGCCAATATAAACCTGTAAGGCTGCAATTTGCTGGAGCAGGTATTTTTTTTGGGTAGCTTTTTGATTGAGCCATTCGTCTGCTATTTGAGCATTTGATGATAACAAAGTAAACAGCCCTACTGTTGTCAATAGCAATATTCTTTTCATACATCACATTTTCATTCTTCACAATATTATTCCAGCTAACGGCTTAAACCGTACAGCCTTTTCACATATTCAATTTCACCCCGTTCACTGGCTCGTTGAATGCTCAGCATCTTATTCTGGTTATTGAAATCTTTCAAATCAACATACTGTTGCTCCAGGTTATCAGAAACCGTATTGATTATTTCCAACCGCTTTGCATCAGTCATCTGTGTGGTAAAGGCATTCACCACTAAAAACAACTGGTCAATACTTTTCAGGCTTTCGTCCATCATACCGGAATAGATGTTGTAGATATAGTCCAATTCGTCGGCAGTAAAATTCTTATCCTGTTTGAACAAAGCCCAGGCGCCTTTATATTCCTTTACCATTTGTACCTGTCGTTCAATAATATCTTTTAACCGGTTATAGTAAGCCAGGGCGGCTTTTACTTTCCGTAATTCCTGAAAATAATCATCATAGAGTTTACGTTGTTTCTCCACCCAATCTTTAATTTCATTGAGTTTCAACTGGCTCATTTTATTTTCCAAAGTCTTCTGTGCATTCTGTAGCCAAATGGTTTTATTCTGCAGCCGCTGCATCTGAAGGTCCAGAGCTTTAATAACCTTTTTTACTGCTGCCTTAATAATGTCCACAATAGGAATTTGAGCCTTGGATTCCTGTATTGGCAAAAACATACAGCACATACTCAATCCCACAACTGCCAATATTGTTTTCATACACTGTTATTTTATTTTTTTAAACTTTTTGGTCCCATCGAATAATACTTTCTCCTTAATATCAAAAGAATAATGGTCTAAGGTTTCTGCCTCTTCCAGCAATTTAGTTTCGGTGTTGTAAATCCCAGACGTTTCTTTCACTTTATATTCCGGCACATTGGCTTCGCCTTCTACCTGCCGGATATAGTGCCAGCGGTTTTGAATTTTAAATTCTTTTGCTGCCAGATTCTGGACGGAGATAATGAGGGTGTCAAACTCTTTTCCAAATTCATTTTGCCCGGTTCTTACATAAATGCCGGGTATAAATTCCATTGTTTCATCTTTGCCGCTGGTATTGCAGCTTGAGATAATTACTGTTGCTGAAAGGATAAGCAATACTGTTTTCATACTATCAGTTTTTGGAGTTAATAATCTCATCAGCTAAAGCCTTAATCCCTTTTTCAATATCCCCGTCAAACTTTGCTGCATAAGCCTGTACTTTCACTTTTTCCTTTTCCTCTGTTGTATAAGCCAGGTATTCTTCCGGCGATACTTCTGTACGATAGACTTTGCTTAACACACCACCAAGAGAAATAAAGACCTCTTTATATTTTTTAGTCGGGTCATTGGCTTTGTTGATGGACAGAACCAATGCCTTTTCCTTTTCTGTTAAACCAAGCAATTCCTGTATCTGGTCAAATTTGTTTTGATACTTACTTTGGTCTAATAATATTTTGCAATCACTGTTATTGATAATTGCCTGCTTTACCACAGGTGAACTGATAATATCTTCCACTTCCTGGGTTACCACAATAGCTTCGCCAAAGAACTTCCTTACAGTTTTAAAAAGATACTTGATGTATTCTGCCATGCCTTCTTTAGCAATTGCTTTCCATGCTTCTTCAATCAAAATCATTTTTCTTATGCCTTTCAGCTTTCTCATTTTGGAAATAAATACTTCCATAATAATAATGGTTACTACAGGAAACAGAATCGGATGGTCTTTGATGTTATCCAGTTCAAATACTATAAACCGTTGCTGCAACAAGTCCAGGTTCTCTTTTGCATTCAGCAAGTAATCAAACTCACCACCCTTGTAATATGGCCGCAGCACATACAGAAAGTTTGACACATCAAAATCTTTATCCTTTACATTATCACCTTTCAGCACCGCAACAAAATCATCTTTCAAAAAATCATAAAAGCTATCAAAGCAGGGAAAGATGCTTTTATCGTTCTCTACTTTCTCAAAATATAATTGCAGGGCATTTGAAAGGGCAACATATTCGCTACGGTTAAAGGTTTCATTATCTTTTTTCCAAAGAGCTAATAATAATGTCTTGATGCTTTCTTTTTTCTCGGTGTCCAGTATATCGCCTTCACCAATATAAAATGGGTTGAACTTAATAGGTTTTGTTTCCGAATAGGTGAAATAATATCCATTCACCATATCACACAACCCCTTATAGCTATGACCCACATCTACCAGCACAATATGTGTGCCTTTTTCATAGTAGCTCCTCACCATGTGGTTGGTAAAGAAGGATTTTCCGCTTCCCGAAGGGCCTAAAATGAATTTGTTTCTATTGGTACAGATGCCTTTGTCCATTGGTTCGTCAGAAATATCCACATGGATAGGTTTTCCTGAAAGACGGTCGCCCAAACGGATGCCGATGGGACTAACAGAGGAACGATAGTTGGTTTCCAGATTGAAAAAACAACAAGCCTGTGGACTGAATGTGTCGAATGTATCATTCATTGGAAAGTCGGCTGCATTGCCCGGAATGCCTGCCCAGAATATTTGCGCCGAACCTTCGGTTTCTAATTTGGGAGTAGCATCCATTTGTGTTAGAGCCGAGGAACATAGGTTTCTGATGTTTTTCAATTCTTCTTTGTTATCCGTCCATGCCAGCAAATTAAAATGTGCCTTCACCGGCAGCCGTTGTTCACTGATGGCTTCGTTTAAAAAATTATCTGTTGCTTCTTTTGAAATTGCATTCTCCCGGCTGTAAGCAGAAAGTGATTGCAACCGCAATCTTTTACTTTCCAACTTCTGTATCGTCTTTTGTACATCTTCAATAAATACATACTGGTTGTAGATATGATTGCAGCTAAGCAACTGCCCGATAGGTGAAGCAAAGCCAACACTAAATTTTGTTTTGTCGGTAGAGTACTTATCATAGTTAATCCGGGAGCCACAAAGAGCAGGCACAAATTCTGCGTCAGCCATTGTATAAAGCTGGCAATGGTTTTCACCAATTTTCCATTCGGGCTTAAATTCAATATCTCTTAATAAAACTGAATCGTTGCCGAGGTTCAGGTAACGCAGAATAAAATCAGCCAGGTGTTCATTCTCAATTTGCTTCATGCTTACAAAGCCGCTGTCGCTAAGTATCTTTTGAAACTGCCCCACATGGTTCATAAAATCATGAAAGTGTTTTGTCTGTAATGTTTCTTCGGGAACAATCGTTCTCCGTAACAGGCTGCTGAAAATAGATGATGATGTTTTGCGGTTAGCAGGTTTCTTTGTAAGCATGATATAACAGCGATGGTCTAAGTATGGCCGTTCGTTGAAGAAGCGGTCGCTGCTACGGGTAAGAAAACTATTGTCTTCCTGAATAAAGGAAGGTTTATATTTTGCCTCAGTAAACCAATCCTGTTTGTGCAGCACACTATTAACCGGTAATACTTTTATAGCTTTTATCCAGGCATGATGGAATGCTTCGTATTCATCATTGCTCATGGTAAACAGTTCTGGTAACTGTACTTCAAACACTACTGTAACATCCCCCATCTTAGAAAGTATGGCATTGTGTTCAATGGCATATACCGGCAAAATCTCATTCAGGTTTTTCATTCAGCAACTGTTTTTTCAATCTCACTTTTGAATAATTCTTTATCACATCAGGTACCGAACGCCGGGCTATTTTTTTCATCATGCCATGTTCGCCATAAGTGCGGCTGAGTTTATAGATACGCATAAATAATGCGGTAGTCAACACAGCAATGAACGGCAGGCAAAAGAAGATACCCAGGCCGCTGATGTAGAGTATTGCAAATAGTATCAGCAACACCACTAAACCGCCGCCCAGGTACCAGATATATTGAGCTTTCAAGCCCTTGAACTCAATGCTGCGGTTGATGCCTTTGTTGATTTGATAGACGGAGTTGAACATAGCGGGTAAAACCATGCAAATTAAACTCCAAAACATTTTTATAAGGGGTAAGAAGGGTAAGACAAACCCAATCTAAAGAAGATATACGACTTTAACTTTCAACGTCATTTGAAAATTCAGGTATGTTTATTTTGAGTATTTTTGCTTATGATAAAATCAGTTTTTTTAATTACCGCATGTGTTTTTGTTTCAGCATCTGCTACATCTCAAACAGTATCCGACACATCCAAAGCGAAACAATTAACAGAGGTAGTTATTAAAGCATGGCAACGAAGAGAAATTACAAGGCTGCCCGATGAGCAAATCGGGTTTCTCAACAGTGGAAAAAAGAGTGAGGTAATAAACCTTGCAGGAACCAATGCAAATATTGCTGTAAAAACAGGCCGTCAGTTATTTGCAAAAATACCCGGCGTATTTGTGTACGACATGGATGGAAGTGGAAATCAATTAAACATTTCTACCCGTGGGCTCGACCCACACCGCAGTTGGGAGTTTAATATCCGCCAGAATGGTGTTATCATCAATTCTGATATGTATGGCTACCCCGCCAGCCATTACAGTGGCCCAATGGAGAGTTTTGAAAAAATTGAATTAATCAGGGGAACTGGTTCATTACAATATGGGGCCCAGTTTGGTGGCATGATTAACTATGTAACCAAACAGCCCGACACATCAAAGCCATTTACTTTTGAAAGTATTAATACGGTTGGCTCATATAACTTACTCAGCACTTACAATGCAATTAATGGCAAACATAAAAGGCTTTCGTACTACGCCTATTATTACCGCAGGCATTCAAATGGATACAGAGATAACAGCCAATCGGATGCCGATGCACAATTTGTACAACTTAGCTACCAGTTCAGTCCTAACCTTTCAGTAAAAGCGGAGTTTGGCCGTTCAAAATATTTATATCATATACCCGGCCCCCTAAATGACAGTATGTTCAATGCAAACCCAACCAGCAGTACAAGAAGCCGAAATTATTTTAGCCCCGATATTTATGTTCCCTCGTTAACGGTGAACTGGAAGTTATCTGAAAATACAAAAATGAACCTGACAACTTCAGGGGTTTTTGGAGACAGAAGCAGCGTTCAATTAGATGCGTTTGCTAATGTTCCTGATACTATAAATCCATTAACTGGCAATTATAAAAACAGGCAGGTGGATATTGACCGCTTTAACAGCAGAACAGCCGAATTTCGGTTACTGCATCAATATAGCATTGGTAAACTGCAAGGCAAATTGGCTACCGGCATTGTTTATATGAACAATGATTTGCACCGCCGCCAATTAGGTAAAGGAACTACCGGAACAGATTATGACTTAACACTTGCAGAACCAGGTTTTGGCAGGGATATTCATTTTAAAACAAACAATATTGCATTATTTGCAGAAAATATTTTTCAAATAAATCAACGGTGGACAGTTTCTCCCGGAGTGAGATTCGAAAGTGGCAATTCAAAAATGAGTGGCACTATAAAATACTATACCGTAAACCCATTGCCTGTAACCATAAAACATAATTTTTTATTGGCCGGTATCAGCTCTCAATACACACTTAATATTGACAATACAATATACGGTGGTATTTCTCAAGCGTACAGACCCGTTATTTTTAAAGATATTGTTCCTGCATCCACCTACGAGCAGATTGATAAAAACTTAAAAGATGCTTTGGGATATAATGCTGAAATTGGTGTGAGAGGAAAATTACTTAAATACCTGCAGTACGACGTAAGTTATTTTAGCATATTGTATAAAAATAGATTGGGTACTTTGGTTTTGCAAGATAACTCAGGGCAACCTTATACCTACAAAACCAATATTGGAAACAGCCGTACAAATGGAATTGAACTTTTTTTGCAGTATAAATTTCCAATAGCCAGAAATTTATATGCAGGAGTATTTACTTCGTCATCTTTTATGAATGCAAAATATATAAACGGGCAAATTTCAACCGGCACTTCAAACAAATCCATAGTGGGCAATAAAGTAGAAGCCGTACCAAACTGGATAAGCCGCAACGGACTTGATATTTTATTTAAAGGCTTCAGTTGCTCAATCCTTTGCAGCTATACAGGTTCAACATTTTCAGATGCGTTAAATTCTGTTACACCACCTGCAAGTGGAGCAAGGGGATTTACTCCATCGTACTCTGTTTGGGACTTTAATGCTTCGTTAAGAGTAAACTCATATTTTTCAATAAGAGGAGGCATCAGTAATATTTTCAATAAACAATATTTCACCAAACGACCTACTTTTTACCCCGGTCCGGGCATTTGGCCAAGTGATGGCAGAACCGTTTATTTGACGGTAGGAATTAAAATTTAACATCCTAAAAAAAATCTTACTTACAAATGCAGGTTTTCAAATCTTCATCCCCTTCACTTTAGCATCTTCTGTTTTTCGCTTTGGCAGAAGACTCTTGACAGTATCTGTCGGTTTCTTTTCCATTTCTATAACCGGAGCTTCGTTTTTTTCTTCGTGTTGTTTTATTTGTTTTTCCTGAATTTTCAGGGAAATTTCTCTTTCCAGTCTTGATACATCTTTCTTCAACTGTGCCAATTCATTTTCCTTATCAAACGGCTTTCCCACAATCTTTTTCAGCATTGGAATATTTTGATTGAGTTCCTGCATTTCCTTTTCATACTTTATCTTAAGTGTATCCACCCTGTCTATAGCATTTAAAAAGTAACGGGCGGCAAGCTTCGGGTTATCAATATTGATATGCCCCTGATTCCAGGAATATTTGATGCCGGTTTGTTTACTCTCGGCATAAAACACATTACTATATCTATATTCAAACATGCCTTTGTCTTCATAAGTCTCCTTTTGCCGGCGGATATATAAATCAAATCCATAGAGTTCACCAATTCTTCTATTGTCGTCTTCGCCAATACCTGGCTTCCATGCTGCGTAAAGGCGGATTAAATGATTGCCTGTTGCTTCGGCATCTTTACTGCTCAAACCTTCAAGGCGAATGGGGTTAACTTTTATCCCTTCTTTATCATACTGTAACTGGCTTTTGTATTGATTCTCATCTATACTCAGCTTCTCCAATGTTTGTACTGTCTTACCTTTTTCTTCCTGCAAATTTTCCAATTTAAACCTTGACCGGAATATTTCTTTATGGTGTGCATTGCGTAAACTCTCCAATACTGCAATCTTCTTTTCCATCTTTGATTTTTCCAGCAGCGTTGTATCGCCGGATAAGATGGCGATGTATTCTGAAAAGTTCATACCGCTTTTCTCATCAATACTTCCTTCATCAATTGTCCGCACATTCAGTTCACAATTCTTCATCTGGCTAATAAAGGTTTGCTTATTCTTTAAGAGGTTGAATTTGTAGTTATCCAATGATTGCTCAACGGCATAAATAAAATTCTTCACCTTGTTATTGTAAAATTCCTTTGCTACAATATTTCCCTGCCTTGCTCCACGGCCATCCCTTTGTTCCAGTTCAGAAGGCTTCCAGGGAATATCCAGATGATGCATGGCGACTACTTTCGCTTGTACATTTAAACCCGTTCCTGCTTTTTCAGTGCTGCCCAGCAAAATGCGGATGTCGCCATTATTCATTTTGCGGAATAACTCTGGTTTTTGTTTGTCCGCCCAGTCGTGTATAAAAGTGATATGCTGAGAAGCTACTTTAAAATCATTGATGAGCTTTTCTTTCAGTGCATCGTAGATATTAAACTCATTTGGTTTGGGTGTACCAATATCACAAAACAAAATTTGAGCGCCTTTATGTTCTTTGCTTTGCTCATATATCTCAGCTACTTTTCTTGCACAAACATTTACTTTATTATTTGGATGGTCGCTGTACTTACCTGAATCAATCAGCCGCATATCTGCCGCCATCTTTTTGGCATAGTTTGTTGCAATCAACATCCGGCCTTTATCTTCTTCATCGGTAAGCCTTGGCCTGCCGATTAATTCACCGTCACCTGTTTTGGCAAACTGCATCAATAGCTTAGTAAATTCCTGTTGCTCAGGTGTAGGTGGAATATTGACTAACTGTTCATCAATTTCCGGCTTATCCAGATTGATGTGCTTTGCAGTTTTATAATCAGTAATCTCATTATAGAACAATGCCAGTTCCGGCACTTTTATAAAATGCCTGAATCGTTCTTTCGCAATAATTTCATTGGTAACAGAAAATTCAAAGTCAGTTGTCTTTTTAGCAAACACTGCCGCCCAGCCATCAAAGTTTTCAATCCTCTGCCGTTCCATTTCTTTTGGCCGCAGGTATTTAAACAGCAGATACATTTCAGTAAGACTGTTACTGATAGGTGTACCGGAAAGAAATGTAACACACAGGTCGCTGTTGAATCTTGTTTGCAGCTCCCGTACAGCAAACAGCATATTCAATGCTTTCTGGCTGCCTTCTTTATTGCCAAGTCCAGCCACTTTATCATGCCTTGTAGTAAAAGTCAGGTTTTTAAATTTGTGGGCTTCATCTACAAATAAGTGGTCAACACCTAAATCCCGGAAGTTGATACCGGCATCTTTCTTCTCTTCAATATTCTTTCTTACTTCCTGTAGTTTAACACCCAAATTAGTTTTACGTATCTCCAAACCTTTCAGCATACGCCGGGAAATTTCGCCACCCATATCTTTTATGGTATGTAAATCCCTTTCTACATTATCCAGTTCGGCTTCTATAATTTGCTTTTGTATTTCGGGGCTTTGTGGAATTTTACCAAACTGGTCATGGGTAAGAATGATGCAGTCCCAATTGTTGTTTTTGATTTCATTAAATAACCGCATCCGCTTTGCAGGAGTAAAATCATTTTCATCCGGTGCCAGTATTCTTGCATTGGGGTAGGCTTTACGATAAGTATCTGCAATCTGCCGCACATTGGCTTTTAATGCCAGTATCATGGGCTTGTTGGTAATGTGCAGCCTTTTCATTTCATTAGCAGCTACCACCATCGTTAATGTTTTGCCAAGACCTACTTCATGGTCAATTAATGCACCTCGGTTTTGTACAATGCGCCAAACAGAATTTTTTTGTGAACTGTACAAATCATCAATAGCTAACCTTTTTCTATCCAAACCGGGAAACTGCAAATGGCTGCCATCGTATTCTCTCAATACATAGCAATTAAATGTATCGTTGTATAGTGTTTCTAATTCTTTCTTATCAGCATCAGGTAATTCTTTCAGCCAGTTAATAAAACCGTTGCGGATGGATTCTATTTTCTGATGAGCCAATTGTATGGCTTCGCTATCAGGTACTCTTACAGCTTTATCACCGGTTCCAATTTCATAAGTGTAAAAGGGAGTGGTATTTTCTAAAGCATACTCTAACAGCGAATCGCCGTAAGTAGTTTTTCCGCTCTTTGGTGTAACTGCATATTCCTGGTTTATTTTTGCATTGGTAAGCCTTGCTTTTACTTTGAAAGTATCTAAAGAAGGAAAATAATTTACTTCGGTATTTAGCTCAAAAAGATGTGAAGCAAAACGGTTGTAGTAGTCAAGAGGAATCCATCTTTCCCCCAGGTTAAAATCAAGCAGTTCAAAAGGGATTTTCTCAGGCTGTATTTTTTGTAAAGCATGAAGGCTTTTAAGCAGTTGAACATTATCAGGATTTTTTTCAACTACTTCTGTAGCTGCTTTTAATTTGAATACCACATTGCCGCTTAACAATTGGTCTGCAGTTTCCCATTGCAATGTGGAAGGATTAAGATAAATATGATTACCCAATGCTTCAACTGTTTCAGGCTCTGTACTGTCAGTGGCAGCAGCAATAAATTCAATATCTACCTTGCCTTTATCGTTCAGGCTTTTTGCCAACGCTTCTAAAGGGTTGTCAGTTGTAAATACTTCCTGCTTTGGTACTAAGGATTGTGTAAGTATATCTGCTTTTACAAATTGTTCGCCTTCCTTTCTTTCTAATGAAGAAAGCATGGTTAATCCAAAAGCTTCATCTTTTAGAATCCGTTGCCGGTTAATAGATGAGTTCAGCAGGCCATATCCTTTTGTTAGTGATTCGTAGGCTTCATTCAGTTCTTTTCGTAAATCATTATGCTCTATTTGTTCGGTTATTTCATTTTCAAACAACTCAAAATACATATCCCTTACCGCAGTGTATTGCTGATAAAAACACAGGTCCTTCTTGTCATGCAGGCTTGGCATAAAAACAGGTTTGCCATCATCCGATGCCATGTAGGAAACAAAGCCGACACGGTTATTATGTACAATCAGTGTTCCTTCTTTGTGAAGCGGATTGAAGTCCTTTAGTATTTCTAATTTATCATCATCACCTAATGAAATATGAAACACGGCCTCACCATCATTGTAAAATTGCTGGTCATAATTTTTCAGCGTATTGGTTATACCAGCTAATTCATGTTGCAGTAAAGAAGCATTCATCCAGTTGGCAGAGAACTGCAATTCTTCGACATTAGAGTAAAGCTTATAAACATATTGTTTGAAGGCGGTTGATTTTGCCGTCATCAATACAATCAGTTCATGCTCCGGTTTGTCTTTAGTGCGGATGATATTTAAAATCCTCGCTGTCTTTTTATCAACTACTGTAGCATCAGCCGGGTTTATGTAAGCCCCAGCCCGGTTGATGGTATTAGAAGAGCCTGTATCAAATAAACCTAATTGTATCGAAGAGTTATCGGGTTTATTCTCCGGTATATCCGTATAAGTAAGTTGTTTGCCTTTTGGCTTTTCAATTTGCTTATTTACTTGTTTGAAATTTTCTGCATTAAACCTTTTATCAAAACCTTCGTTGATAGTTTTGCTTAATGCAGGAGCAATCAAATTAATGTCGCCGGTTTGCCAAATGGTTTCATGTGCTTTACCGTATTGGTCCTGGCCGGGCTTTATTTGATTGCCCAGAATTATTTCTGGATGCAATACGATGTATTGATTCAACGAATAATTGCCAAATTCGTTTTGCTGTTCAACTGTATTTAGTAGCTGTTTTTCTTCTTCTGAGAGTGATTGCTTGGTTTGATTTTTTTGAACAATTAATAAATGGCTTGGAGCTTCAGTGTTACCTGTTTCCTTCATCAGGTTATCCGGCATTACACTAAGGCTGATGAAATCTGCATTATTGAAAAGATACTCTCTTGCAACCTGGTTAGAAGGACTATTAAGAAAAGCATCAGTAGTGATATAAGCCAGTAAACCACCATCTTTCAACTTATCAAGCCCCTTTGCAAAAAAGTAATTGTGAATTTTATCTTTCAGGTCTTTTTCATTTATGCTTTCGTCATACACTTTAAAATTGCCAAAAGGAATATTGCTGACTACTACATCAAACTCTCCATTTTCTAAAGCCAGGGTTTCTTCAAAGCCTTTAATCTGAACAGTAGTTGTAACAGGAAATGAACTGCTTAATGCAGTTAATACTTTACCGGTTAAAAAATCTTTTTCTACAGCATTGATAGTTTGTAATGATGGGAACGCCGCCGTCGCTTCTGTTACAAACACACCAGCACCACTGCTGGGTTCGTACATAGCAGTGGGTTCAATGCCTTTCTCTTTTAAAACGGCAAATAATGATTGCGGAATTATTTCGGGAGTATAGAAAGCGGTGAGGATGCTGTTGCGGATGGAATCTATTGCCTGTTTATATTCCTTTTCTGTGAGTTGCTGCTTTAGTAATTCATGCAGCTCCATTATCTGCGGATGCAATTTCAAATCTTCTTTGGAAGCATTTTGCTTTTTCCATTCTTCTTTAGAACTATTTGGAAACAGAACTGCTTTTAACCCACCAAAACCGGCATAGTTCTTTAAAGCAGAAATCTGGTCAGCAGTTAATCGTTTTTCTGCCAACCAGTTTAAGGCAATACGAATAGCCTCGATATTGTCTTTAAGTTTCTGCTGACTGTTGTAACTCATTGCTCACATTTTCATTCACACGGTTACTTTCCAGGTATTCACTTACGGCACCAGTTATGGCATAGCGGATAAGTTGGTTATCCTCGTTTTCTTCTGCGAATCGTAAATCATCAAAAGTGGAGTTGCAATAGTTAATCATATTGACAACTTCATGCTGAAGCAATCCCGATTGAAAAAGCAGATTATAGTCAGTTTCAAATTCAGTTTCCAGGATATTCAGTATGTAATTGAACCTTGACGGTCGAAACTCTTTAGTAATCTCTTCAAGGCAGGTTTCTACAATTATATATTCTGGCTGGCCGCTATTCTTCACTTGCTTTATTAGTGACCCGGCAGTACTTACCTTGTCATAAAGCCAGACACGGAGTTTGTCTTCCGCTTCCAACGCAAAGAGTATATCAGGATTGTTATCCCTGATATACTCCAGTAATTTGCCAATTAAGATTTCTTTCATACGCAAAGGTTTTTATACACCAAAGAATGAACGGATAACGGTAGCTACAATTACCAGGAATACACAACTACCAAACCAGGCCGCTGCCACTTTTCCGGTATCATGGTCACCACTGTTCCACTTTTGATAAACCTTGACGGCTCCAATCAAACCTACAATGGCGCCTACGGCATACATAAGGTTTACCCCAGCGGCAAAGTAGCTTCTTACTTTCGTGTTGGCTTCATTTATACCGGCGTTGCCATCTTGCGCAATAGCTGAAGCAGTAAGGAGCAACAATACAAAGCAGATTGTGCCACTAATCAATTTTCTTCTTTCAATCACTTTTTTCATACACACATTATTTTTCAGAAATGAATAAAAAAGAATGCTTCATTATACTAACCCATCCGCACTTGATTTTCCTGCACGCAGATAATGAAGCATTACTTTTCAATGCCAGATAAATTGGATGTCAGCCATTGTAAACTTTTCAGGAAAATATTGATTTAGCAACCCGGATATTGCAGGTTCTACCTCAGCTCTATTTTCCGTGTTGTTTAAGTCTGGATATTTGTTCAATATTTGCTGAATTGCAAAGCAAATTTGTTCTTTTGGGGCTTGTGGTTTTATTTCAGACAGGTAAGCATTCACTTCATCCCAAAATGGTTGCAGTTTACTATTTACTTCAAAAAGCATTTCCTTTGGTAAAAAATCTGCATGATTGCTGCCAGTAAACTGTTTTTTTATTTCAGCTATCGGAATAGCTATTGCTTTGTCGTCTATTTTTTTTATACCTATTATGGAAAGTATTTCCCAGCGAAAATATTTGTACGCTACATAAGTGTAATAGATAATTATTGATAACAACAGAGTGGAGATGTATTGGCTCCATGATATTGATTGTAACATGACTCGTTAATCTTTAGTGATGAATTTGTACAGTTAACAGGAATACAAAAACACTTCCAAAAAATGAAAAATGGAGATGGGTTCGGTAGGACTACCTTAATGGTGAAAAGTATAAACGGAGTATTATTCGTAATCAGTCTTCAGTAATTCTGAAGGAGAAATTTCCAAAGCCTTTGCTAACTGTAAAATTGTAGTAAAAGTTATATTGATTTGGCCTTTTTCTATTTTTGAAATTTTGCTGTTATCAATATCACAGGCATACGACAGTTCCCGGAGACTTAGATTTTTCGCCTCCCGGAGCCTTTTAATATTTGCACCCAGCTTTTTTAGATTGCCTTTGTCACTTTGCCGAATCATATTAAACAATGAATTGGCAAGATGGCCTAAACAGGCATAATAATTGCGGCCTAATAAGACCGCATCTTACAATTTCATAAAGGTTTTAGCAATGAAAGTCGAAGTATTTATAAAGAGTCCATTATCAAATCATCCCCTAACTCCGGGATTTAAAGACCTGTGCCGCTGTCTTTGCTTTAATAATATGGAACAACTGCTTAATTGGCCGGTAAGTCAACTGTTGAAGTTAGATGGTTTTACATACCACCATTATCAGGAACTGTGGAAGTATCTTAATAAGAATAATCTGGTGAAGCTATTGAAATATTGATTTCATTTTTCAATGTGCCAGACCATGTGATGTTTTACAATTTGCTCAAAATATGAATCCATTTATGTAGCATATCCTTCATCACATCAATTGTTGCTTTGTCAGGCGCATGATATTTTGTTTCTAAACTGCCGAATGAAATTTCTTCCCGCTGCAAAGTGGTGAAAGTTTTGGCAACAGTACGCAGCATCGGGGCAACTGTACGATTAATAATAATTTTATCAACCACTAAAAGCCGGATGAGCAAGCCTAATTTGGCAACAGATAGTGTCGTATTAATTTTGTTTTCTGTCTCAGTTCCGGCTAAATTTACTGCCTGCATAAAATGGCCAGCCTCACAGTATTTTATTTCTTCTGTTATCCAGGTGCTTACCTGTTCTTTTAGCGAAGGCATATTATCATCGAAGTAATAATTCACTCTTACGGGTAATTGATTTATAGTTTTTAATTCAGAGCGAAGCATTAATATCTTTTCCGATTTTGTTGTAATTTCTGACAACAGATTAACCAACCTGTCAAACTCATATATAACGAACATCGAAGAATTAAAGTTATAGTAGTACAATAACTTTCTGATACTGTCGGTTGCAGGATTCACTTCTTTTGAAAGTTCCCGTAGCAATTCCTTTTCATAAAAATGCAACCGGTATGTAACCGGCTGATTTTGACTTTCAAATGAACTTATGAAATGATTATACAGTGTTTCTGTTAGTAATAGTTCGGTTGAATCTGATGAACTCAATTTAATCCGCAGGGATTCTGACAAGGCATTAATTTCTTTTTTGTAAAAAGATATTAATACATCCGGTACTCTTTCATTTTTATCAAAATAAGTTCCAAAATATTCTTGTATAAAATGAAGTGCCTTTAACAATTCCTGTGTTAACAAGCCAGGCTGTTTATCATTTACAGAAATTGAGGAGCAAGAGCAGATTAAAGAAACCTTGTCTAATAGTTTTGTCAGCATTAATTGAACCATCCTGATGAATTCCTCTTTATCTTTCGCATAGTGCCTGCCAATCATTTCATCTAAAATCAATCGCTGTAGATTTTCGGCGGTATTACTCCACTTATTCAATAGCTCAACAACAACGCTATTATCTGGCATAACAGAGGTACTATTGGCGTCAGCAAAACTGTCGGCAAGTGATAAGTTCCATTGATGAAGTATTTCCGTAGCAGATGTCAACTCCATTTTCCCGTTTGCTTCTGCAACAGAAGCAAAGCCATTCTCTCTTTTTGACATGATGTTTTATTTGGTATTACGAATACCAAATAACTATCAAATTATAAACCCTTTGCTATACGCAAAACTTACTATTTCCCTGCGTAAAATTGACTATTTTTATCTATTTAACCTGGCTACGCATTTTATACCATATCCAGTTTTCTGCTGAGTTCTAAGCGATTGGATACTTGTGCCTTTTCAAAGATGTTCTGTACATGCTTTGCCACCGTTCTTTCTGCTATAAACAGCATCTCGGCAATTTGCTTATGTGAATAGCCTTTGTACACCAATATAACGATTTCAATTTCACGGGTTGTAAAGCTGTATAGCTTGCACTTTTGTGCAAGCCGTTCTTCACGGGTTAAATTTTCCAGTTCCTGTGTTCTTTTTCTCACCTCTTCCTGTAGTTGCTCATTCCATTTCAGCAATTGGTCTTCAGAATCAATAAGCCGCTGATGCTCCGCTTTTACCTGCATAATATGCTGCTTTAGCTGTAGGGCAAGCAGCAATAGAAATCCGGTATTGGTAGTGGTTGCTTCAACTGCCTGTCCAAAATTGAAATAATCAATTACTGGTAACCCAACCCACGGCGTAAGGCTAAGGAAAAGAACTGCTACCTCTTCTTTTGCGGCCTTTGTTTTAAAGTTGTTTTGATACTTGAATTTTACAGCACCTGTTAATGTAATAATTACCCAGATTGCATAAAGTACAGGAACGATGAGAAGATTTTTTGCCACATCTAAGTTTCCCGAAGTAACAAAAAGTAAAACAAAAATCAGGTAAGGAATTACAAGGAAAAGTATGACACCTTTGTAGGCATGAAACCTCATTTTTTGCAGTGAAAAAGCGTTAAAGACATAGTATGGGAAATAACAGGGAGTAATAAATCCTGTGGCATAAGCAATAGATAACTGTACATAAAATGAACCGGGAATATTAGGGTCTGGCAGGAAACCGCCGGTGACATTATAAAAAATCAATAATAAAATCAGGATGATGTTAAGGAATGTTGATTTATCATCTGGCCGGGCCATCCGGTAAATGACAAGGTATAAAAGAATAACGGTTTCTACGCAAATGAACAGAAACGTTATAATATGCATTTGGGTACCCGGCAAAAGCATAACCTTGCATTTTAGTTAAGGCATTTTCATACAATACAGCTTATATCCAAAATCTAATTCCCGGTATATTTTGAAACCATGCTTTTCGTACCAGGGAATATTTTTAAGGGTAGAAGTTTCGAGGCAAATAGTTCTATTTTCTGAAAGACCTTTTTGAATAATTTCATTGAGTAGTTTACTGCCGATGCCATTGCCTTGCTGGGATGGCTCAACACCTATAAACCATAAATAATAAAGTGGGACACTTGGGTGTATTTTTTGGATGGCTGATTCCCGGCTGATGGCTTTGTTAATATTTGAGAGCCCTGTAACTGAAAGAACCAATTTAATATTGAGCAGTATTGATTTTACAGTAACTTTTTTTCTATCCGTAACAACAACCAAAGCACATGCTTTTCTATCATCTGAAACAAAAACATCGCCAAATAAATTGCAGATATCAAATGAATATTCCATCAGGTGTTTCAAACGTTGCTCTCTTTTTTCATCTTGCTTAATTATGTAATTGATGCTCTTGTTGTCAACAAAAGACCGGATTAAAATATCAACCACCAATTCTTTATCATTTGGTTTGGCTCTCAGCATAACTTAAATTATAGCTTCTAAACATTTGACAATCAATTTTTATACCATTATCTAATTTGATGTAATTTGTGATAGTATCTTATTGAAAAACAGCAGGTGTTTTAAACAAGATTACAGGAGAAGGCTTATGAAAAAGAAGGTTTCAATGCAACAAACTGGAAAAATCAAAATCGTATAATTAAAGCTGTAAGTGTTTTTACCTATGATGATTTACATAAAAAATATGGTTTGCAACCGCTGTGTAATAGTGGTAAAGCAGGAACTGGAAAAACTAAAAATGCTTCCGGCTTTGGTAACTATGGGAGAAGTGGAGCTATCCAATCCTGCATCTGATAAACAGTTGAAAAGCCTGAATGAAAGGCTTAATGAGTTAGGGTTTGAACTATTAGATGACCAAAAGCAAAAGCAAATTGAAAAAATTAAGAACCTGCTGATTAAAAAAGTACAGTCAGGTGATATTGGCGAACATTTCAGTATTAGCAGTTTTCTGGTAAAGCAATTGAATAAAGATTATAGTTCCATCTCCCGCCTTTTTTCCGAAGTAGAAGGTATTACCATTGAACATTTCTTTATCCTGCAAAAGATAGAGAAAGTAAAAGAATTGCTGATATATGGTGAAATGAACCTGAATGAAATTACTTACCAATTAGATTACAGCAGTGCTGCACACTTATCCGCACAGTTCAAAAAAGTTACCGGCCTTTCACCAAGAGAGTTTAAAAACATCGGTGGCAAGCGGAAACCGCTTGATAAAGTCTGACAATTAAATGTAAGTTTTTTCAATAATTACATAACCAGTCGGCCAACTCTGTAAATAACTTTGTGCTGTAAACGGCTAAACAAGTGAAAAGGCTTTTAATTATAGCAATTTTAATAAGTTACAGTGTCGCATCTTTTGGGGTGCAGCTTAACTATTTTTATTGCTGCGGAAAATTAAAAACAGTTTCACTCACCGCTAATTCCACAGACAAAGATTGTACCGGTAAAGATAAAAAGGGCTGCTGCGATAATAAGACTGTAACGCTGAAACTAAACGTTGACCAAAAAGATAATGAACAGGTAATTTTTCATTTGGTAACACCGCTTTCTCCGGCTTTTCTTCATACAAACTACAATTTTACAGGTGCAAATATTACCACCGCCGGCAATATAAATCAGCTCTGTAAAATGCCGCCTTATAATCTGCCTTCCCGGAATATTCTCTATTGCGTTTTCAGAATATGATGATTGGTTAGATGACTTTTTTTGCTGGTTTTTCAGCAACTCAATTATTTTTTCAATCATAAAAATTATTACAATGAAAACAATTAAAATATTTATAGCAACCTTTATTGCATTTATCGCCATACAATCTGCAAATGCCCAAAGTGATAAGACACAAAGAACCATTGGTATAAAAACTGAAGCCATTAAAGTATCTGGCAACTGTGGCATGGATAAACGGCGTATTGAAGCTGCTGCCTATTCTGTGGACGGCGTAAAGTCTGCCGATTGGAACGAATACTCACAGGTATTAACTTTAAAATACAGTGTGTTTAAAAAAGATGCAGCAGATAATGTTCAAAGGAAAATAGCTTCTGTTGGCAATGATACTGAAAAGTACAAGGCAGATGATGCAGTGTATCAGAAATTGCCTGATTGCTGCAAGTATGAAAGAAAACAATAGTCTAATCCTTTAGTAAAATACCGGAGTGTTAAAAACACTGCGGTATTTTTATGTTATACTATATGGTTTATACGGAATCTGAACACATTGTATTTTGTGCTAAGCAAATGCAATAAACTACAACTATCTTCCACAATTCTATAAGATTGAAGCGTTATACGCTAACTACCTTTGTATAAAATTATTTTTATGACACACACATATAAACTTACCGGAATGACATGCGGCAGTTGCGAAGCAAAAGTAAAAAGCAGCTTACTTATGCTTCCAGGGGTAACGGAAGTGGAAGTTTCCAAAGAAAAGCAAACAGCCACTATTAGTATGGAAAAGCATATTGCCCTTTCCAATCTTCAAAAAGCATTGGATGTTAAATACACCATTAGCGCAGAAGAACATAATGAAGTGGCAGAACAAACCAAAAGCTGGCTGGCTACTTACAAGCCTGTGTTGTTAATTTTCGCCTACATCACCGGCATTACTTTACTGATTGAATGGATGCATGGGGGCTTTTTGTGGATGCGTTGGATGAACCACTTTATGGCGGGTTTCTTTTTGGTGTTTTCGTTTTTTAAATTGCTAAACCTAAAAGGTTTTGCCGAAAGTTACAGCATGTATGATATTGTGGCTAAGCAATGGAATGGCTGGGGCTATGTTTATGCTTTTACCGAATTAACTTTAGGATTGGCTTTTCTTACCGGCTTTAATCCTGTTGTTACTAATGCAATTACCCTTTTGGTAATGACCGTAAGTATTGTGGGTGTGTTACAAAGTGTATTTAATAAACGGAAAATAAAGTGTGCCTGCCTGGGTGATGTATTCAATCTGCCAATGAGCACCATTACCATCATTGAAGATGCGCTAATGATAGGTATGAGTGCATTAATGCTGATAAATATGGCTTAAAGCAATTAAGGAGGCAACCATTTTGTAAAACGGGCTGTATCATCAATAAAATCATTACCGAAAACAGTAAGTAATTGACATTTAATAGTAAGGAATTCAAGGAATTATTGTCCGGCTGCCAGCAAAACAACCGGCAGGCCGAAAATAAAATGTTTGAGTGGCTCAAGGAATTTGCCACCAATGTGTGTTTCCGGTATTCTTCCACAAGAGTTGAAGTAGAAGATTTAGTTTGCGATGGCTTTGTGAGGGTTTTTAAAAATCTGCATCTATATAATGTAGAGTTGTATGGCTGCACCGAAGCTGCTTTTAAAGGATGGTTTAAAAGAGTATTAATCAATAACTGTATTAACTATCGAAATAAATTTCACCCAAAACTTAATTTTTCAGTAGAGAATATCCTTATCCTCTCTGACATGGAAGATGATTTGGAATCAGTTTTTGATACAATAGCTTACAGGGAAATACTAATGTGCATTATGGAACTGCCGCCTGCTTATAAAATGGTTTTCAATCTTTATGTTATTGACGGTTACACCCATGCTGAAATTGCAGATATGCTCGGCATAACAGTGGGCACTTCAAAGTCAAATCTGTTTAAAGCTAAAAGCTCTTTGCGAACGATTCTTGAAAAAAAAACTATCGTTAAGAAATATGTCTGAAATGAACGATTTTAAAATATTTGAAAAAAGCCGGCAAGCTGCAGAAGATTTCTTCGATGCTTCCCTTGTACCCACCTGGAAACAGATGGAAACAAAGCTGGATGAAGAAATGCCAGTAGAAAAGAAAAAGCGAAGAGTAGTTATTTTTTGGCTTTTGTTTTTGGGGTTACTATCTGGCGGCATAATTACAGGAATTCAAATGGATAAAAATTTGAATCGCAGGGAAACTTCTTTTTCAAACCAGGATAAACCAAAGATTAATACCGATAAACTTAATAATACAGGGAGTAATAACACAAGATTCACAAATACAAAACAGCAGCATAATCAGAATACATATACACCCGATACTTTAAAAGAAACGAAAGCCAGATTTAAGAATGAAAAAGAAGAAATAGTAAATACTGAATTTTCAGTTGAAAAGGCAGTTGACAAAAAAGCAGTAAAGTATAAAACCAAGGGTAAGCAGGCAATTAAAATCACATCACCGGATATTGTGAGCAATGAATCTTTGACAAAAGAAGTGTTTAATGCTGATACTGCTGAAAAAACTAATCCAGATTATGAATCGAAAGATTTTATGATAGCTTTCATTGATTCTAATACTGACAATGTAAAAAATATCAATGATTCCTTTACTTCAAAACCAAAAATTGACACTGTAAATACTGTCCCTAACACAAATTCTTCTGTTGCAAACAAATCAAAAAACAGCAAAATGCTTTTGATTGGATTATCTGCCGGGCTCAACTTCAATCATGTCAGGTACAATAATTTTTCTTCTCCCGGTTACGACGTGGCTTTGGTTGCCGGTTACAGGCTTTCGCCTAAACTGGAATTAAGGGCCGGTATAAATTTTTCGAAGAAACATTTTAATGCAAATGGAAAAGCAATGGCATTTGATTCTGCTAAACTAAATCTTCCATCGTATAACTCCATAAATCTTGAAGCTGCAAACGGATATTGCCGTTTTACTGAACTGCCGTTGATGCTTTTCTATTATCTACCGGAGAAAAATAACCTCAGCTTGTTAGTTGGTGCAGGGCTTTCTGTTAACAGAATGAGGATGGAAAATGTAAACTATACTTTTAAAACAGATGCCGGTGCTATTATTCAGCGTAGCCATAGCGGCATGTATCACAATATGGAAACACCAGCAACATCATATACAGCCAATATTTCATTAGGGGTTCGGTACAAAATTTCGCCAAGATTATATTTCAGTATAGAGCCTTATGTAAAGTTGCCGATTAATAAAATAAACAACATTAACCTTAAAATTACCACATTGGGCAGTTCGGTATCTATTTTTTACAATCCATTTAAAACAAAGTAAATTAATAACTGAGGCAACCATAGTATTGAAGAAGCTGTATCAACAGGTAAACAAAATAAACTATGACAAATTTAAAATCCAATGCTGCATCGTTGTTAATTGCAACCAGTATTCTTGCCATGCCATCCTGCAAAAAACATAGTATGGACAGTATGGAAAAAAACATTGATTATCCGGCAGCTTTTGTTGTAAATGGTGAAAGCAGTACGATTTCAGTAATTAAATTATCAACTAATACTGTTACCGACAGTATAATGCTGATGGATAACAATAACATGATTATGTGGCCACATCATATCTATCATCATCAAAGCGGCGGCAGTCACCGCATGGCTATTGGAGTGCCTGGTATGGATTTAAGTGCTGGCCACACTGGTGGAATGCCCGGTATGAAGGGCCGTGTGGTGGTAATGGATGCTGTAACAGGAGTATTAAATAAAAACATGGAAGTGCCTTTGATGAATCACAACAGTGTTTTTTCGCCGGATGGCAGCGAAATATGGACATCGCAAATGGATATGGCGGGAAAGGTACTTGTATATGATGCAAGTACTTTCTCACTAAAAAGTACTATTAATGTTGGAGATGAACCGGCAGAGGTTACATTTAGCGGCGACGGTACCAAGGCGTATGTTTGTAATGGCATGAGCAATACAGTAAGTGTTATAAACCCTGCCACAAAAGCGGTGGTGGCGACAGTTAGTGTTGACATGAACCCAGTTGGCGCATGGCCCTCTGCAATTGGAAAAATGTTTGTTGATTGTGAAGATGGGCAAAGCATTGCGGTGATTGATGTAGCTACCAATGTAAAAGTAGCTACAATAATGCTGGGCTTTAAGCCGGGATTTGCTGCTTATAATTCAACTACTAACGAGCTATGGGTGAGTAATGCTACCAGTGGCAAAGTAGCTTATTATCAGGATATGGGCGGCAATACATGGATGAAACATGGAGAATTTGTAACCGGTGCAGATGCCCATGCCATAGCATTTTATGGCAGCTACGGTTATGTAACCAACCAGGGTGCAGGTACCGTATCTGTAATCAATGCAACAACCCATGCTAAAGTAAAGGATATTGTTGTGGGCAAAAAACCAAACGGAATTGCGTTCAAGTATTAGTAGCATAAAGGTGCCAAATTCATATTTTCTACAGAATTGGCACCTTATTTTACCATTATATTGTTAAAGGGGTTAGAATTATAGTAGTAATTTTGAGTATTGAAAAAAATCGTAGTCATATTGGTGTTGATGATTTACAGTGCCTCCACATTTGGAGTTACTGTGCATCTGCATTATTGTATGAACGAACTTGTTGGCTGGACTTTACTACACCACGATGAAAAAGATAAATGTGGCAAATGTGGCATGACCGGAAAAAACAACGGTTGCTGCAAAGATGAACACAAATCTTTCAAAGTAAAAACAGAGCATCAAAAGGCTGATGTAGCTAAGTTGATGGAGTTTTTCTTATTGCCAGCTATAGTTGCTCCTGCTGACACCTATACTCAAGCCCTTTCATACCGGCCGGTAGCAATATCTTACCCGGTTTCACATGCACCTCCAAAAAGGGATATACCGCTGTTTATTCAATATTGTGTTTTCCTGATTTGATTTTGCTTTCTCTTTTTTTGCCAGCCCCAAACGGTGTCTGGCTATTTGCTTTTTTATATTCTTCATTTAAAAATTTACTACAATGAAATCATTATTGATGATTGCGTTTGTAATGCTGTTAAATGCAGCTTCATTCGCACAAATAAAAAACAGTACAACTACCACAGCTAAAGTTTACGGCAATTGTGATATGTGCAAGACAAAAATTGAAAAAGCCGGAACGCAAAAGGGCATTAGTAAAACAGTGTGGGATGAGAAGACAGATATGGCAACTATTAGCTATGATTCAAAGAAAACATCAACAGATGCGGTGCTTAAAAAGATAGCTCTTGCCGGCTATGACAGTGATAATTTTTTAGCCCCTGACGAAGCGTACAATAACCTGCCTGGTTGTTGCAAATACGACAGGGTAAATAAAGTCGCTGTAACAATACCAGCTAAAGACCCGGCGATGGCAATGAACAATAATCATAGCGGGCATAATATGAGCATGGATACGGCTAAAATGAATATGCCTGTGCAGGAAGCTAACCAGTTGCAGGCAGTATATGATAATTATTTTGGCTTAAAGGATGCGTTGGTAAAATCTGATGCGGCAACTGCTGCTGTAAAGGCGGCGGCTATATTAACCGCTATTAATGCTGTACAGATGAATAAAATGAAAATGGAAGACCACATGGCCTACATGAAAGTGGAAGCGGACCTTAAAAAAGATGCAACCACTATCAGTTCAAAAAAAGATATAGCTCTACAGAGAGAAGCATTTGCCAGCCTTTCAAAAAACATGGTTGACCTGATAAAGGCAGTTAAACCAACCGAGGCTGTATATCTGCAACATTGCCCTATGTATAATGATGGTAAGGGAGCAGATTGGCTGAGTAAGGAAAATGGAATAAAAAATCCTTACTATGGCAGCATGATGCTTAGTTGTGGTAAGACTGTTGAAACAATTAAACAGTAGGAACAATTAAAGAAATAATCTGCGTCTCACTTAACACACAAAATATGAAAGTAAAATATCTGTTTTTTCTTCCAGTAATTTACTTTATTGGTGGTTGTAATGTAGTTGACACTAAAAACAAAACAAATACTGAAGTAGTACCAATTGCCGAATACAATGAATCAATAAGTAAAACAGCAAAATCAGAATTGATATTGGAAACGGAAAATAAAATAGAAAAAATATTAGCATCTTATCTTTCAATAAAAGACGCTTTAGTTTTTCAAGACCCCAAAAAGGTCCGATTGGAAGCTGAGACAATAGCAGCCTTAATAAAAACTGTAGAAACAAAGTGGTTAGATGAAAAAAAGGCAGCTGTTTTTTCAACCTACGGAAATACAATTTCTCACTATGCGATGCTTATGACAAATGCAAAAAGTGAAATTAAGATTCAGAGGCAATATTTTGAGCAAATGTCTATTAGCATTGTCAATCTTGTTAAAACATTCGGATATAATAGGGAATTGTATAAGAAAGTATGTTCAACCTTTAATGATGGCGAAGGCGGTTACTGGGTAAGTGAATTTAGTGGAACAGAGAATCCCTTACACGACAGTAATAAACATGCATGTGTAAAAACCATTGAAATAATTAAGTAATAAAATTATAATTATGAAAAAAACATTCAGCATTAGTTTGTTATTACTGTTTTCGTTGATAGCAGATGCTCAAATCACCAAAGCAGAGTTAACCGCCACCGGCCTTACCTGCTCTATGTGTTCAAAAGCCACTTACAAGCAGTTAACATCTATACCAGAAGTGGAAAAAGTGGAAACTGATTTAAATAAAACGGCCTTTATACTCTATTTCAAAAATGGCAGTTCGGTAAACCCTGGAGAATTAAAACAGAAAGTAGAAGATGCCGGTTTTTCAGTTGGCGAATTAATTGTTGTATTCAATTTTGCAAATCAAAAAGCAGAAAATAACAGTTCATTTACGCAGAATAATATCACCTATACTTTTATGGACACAAAGTCAGGGGTATTAACCGGAGAAGTAAAAGTGAAAGTTCTGGATAAAGGTTTTGTTGTTGAAAAGGAATTCAAGAAACTCTTAAAAATGTCAAAACAATATCCAACTTATGCTTCAATAAACAAAAATTTATATCACATTAAAACACTGTAATATGAAGAAGTTGTTTTTTGTATTAACAGTCTTTGTTTCATTTAGTGTATCAGCACAGGAACTGTTTGTATTTACAGAACCTGCCAGCAATATGCCGTCAAAATCGTTGGGTATAAGAGATATGAATGCTTTTATGTTTGAGAAAGATGGTAAACTTAACTATCACAATATGCCGGAACTGATGTGGGGCATCAATAAAAAATGGATGGTGCATGTGCAGGGTTTTATCAGCAACCGGCAGGAAGGCGGATTAAAAGCAGAAGGCGGCAGCTTTTATGCTAAATACCGCTTCCTCAGTAAAGATGCTATTCAAAGTCATTTTAGAATGGCGGCTTATGGAAGGTATAGCTTTAACCGGGCAGATATTCATCAGCAGGAAATTGAAACTATGGGGCATAACACAGGATACGAAACAGGTATTATTGCTACACAATTATTACACAAAGTAGCTATAAGCAGTTCCATTAGTTTTGAAAAGGCTTTGGATAACAAGCCCGATTATAAATTCCCATCAACAGAAAGTAATAGTGCCATGAACTATACTTTATCTGTTGGTAAACTTATTCTTCCCAAAGTGTATAAAGATTATAAGCAAACTAATATGAACCTGATGCTGGAATTGCTTGGGCAACGGCTAAACGATAATGGTAAATCTTACCTTGATATTGCTCCTTCGGTGCAGTTTATAATTAACAGCCAGGCAAGGGTTGATATTGGTTACCGGCAACAATTGTATTCCACCATGAAACGTACTGCTCCCAATGGCGTTGTGCTGAAATTTGAATACACTTTTTTTAATGTTTTTAAATAATTATTTAAATGAAGCTATTACTAATTATAATTTTAGTTGGGTTTTCAACTTCACTTTTCTCACAGGAGAAAGTGAGTTTTTTAACTCCACCACCCAGCCCCGAAGCATCCTTTACACAACAGTTGGTAAATGGAGAAATCACTGTTACTTACTCCCGCCCCCTGGCAAGAGGAAGAAAAATATTTGGCGGACTGGTTCCGTTTGACAGCCTTTGGCGTACTGGTGCAAGTGGTGCTACCACAATAAAATTTACTGAGGAAATCATACTTGGAAACAAGTTGTTGAGCATTGGAAAATATGCGTTGTTTACTATTCCTGGAGAAAAAGAGTGGATGATAATAATTAACACCGACACAACCCTTCATGGTGCTTTTGGATATGACAGTAAAAAAGATGTACATCGTTTTGTAGCACAGCCTGTAAAAACAGACAAGTTTCAAGAAGCATTTACAATTGATTTGATTGAAATAACTCAAACCGGCGATGGATTTGTTAAGCTTAGCTGGGAAAACACCATCGTTAAGTTACCAATCAAAAGCCCGGTAGATGAAAAAGTAATGGCAGAAATAAAAACCCGGCTCATTATTGGTAAAGAACAAAATGCAGAACTGTTTTATCAGGCGGCTAATTATTACTATGCTACTGGCAGGGATTTAAAGCAAGCTGCTGTATGGGCAGATGAAGCTGGAAAAGCGGATAAGGAAAATTTCAACTATGCTAACCTGCTGCAAAAGATTCTTGCAGACAAAAAGGATTACAAAGCTGCAATAGCTGCTGCAGAAAAAGCATTGGTACTGGCAGAAAAAAATAAAATGAGCAATGCCATAACAAGCCTTAAAAAGCGTATAGCAGAATGGAAAACCAAATTATAACTTTAAACACAACACTAAAATGAAAAAAACACTTATAGTAGCAGTACTGTTTACTGCAATACTTTCTGCCTGCAATTCTAATTCAGGCGAAGCAAAGAAAACAGACGATACCAATACTGAGCAGAAAACTACAATTGCTGATAGCAATAAAATGTATGCCTGTACAATGCACCCTGAAATAACGGGTAAGAAAGGCGACAAATGCAGTAAATGTGGAATGGAGCTCACAAAAGAAGTAGATGCTGAGCAAACCAAACCTGCATTGGCAAATGAAAATGCTGACACAACTGCAAAACAAGCTGCTGCATCTGATACGGAAGTAAAATCAGTAACTCAAAGCAAGTTTTCTATAACTGAAATTGTAAGTAATTACCTGAAGTTGAAAAATGCGTTGACGAAAGACGATACAAAAAATGCTGCCGGTGCAGGCAAAGCCTTACTTTCTTCTTTCACCAAAGCAGATGTATCGTCATTAGATGAAAAACAAAAGAAAGAATTTACTGATATTGCTGATGACGCAAAAGAAAACAGTACGCATATTGGTGATAATGCCGGAAAGATTGACCACCAACGGGAGCATTTCGCTTTATTAAGCAAGGACATTGGCGACCTTATAAAAATGTTTGGAGCACCGCAGAAACTCTACCAGGATTATTGCCCGATGTATGATGATGGCAAAGGTGCAGTATGGATTAGCGAAACGAAGGAAATTGAAAATCCTTACTACGGTTCCCAAATGCTTACATGTGGTTCCGTTAAAAAATCGTACTAATGAAAAAGTGGTTTAAAAAAATTGGTTTGGCTTTATTGATAGGATTGGTGTTGCTTCAGTTTTATCAACCCAGCCTTAATAAGAATACGGGTCAGGATTTAAGCAAAGATTTTATTACAGTCAACAATGCACCTGATAGTATAAAAAAAATGCTGCAAACATCCTGTTACGATTGCCATAGTAACAATACCAACTATCTGTGGTATGATTATATACAACCTGCACGGATGTTTGTGGAAAGCCATATCAGTAATGGAAAAAAGGAATTGAATTTCAGCCAGTGGGCCGACTATTCAAACCGTAAACAAAACACCAAAATAGAACGTATTATTAAAGAAGTAAAGCAAGGCGATATGCCTTTGAAATCTTATACAATTCTTCACACCTCGGCAAAACTGAGCACAGATGAAAAAGAGCAACTTATTAATTGGTTGAATAACATTAAACCTGGTTCAATACCCGATTAAAAATGAAATTTATAAAATGGCTAATAAAAAAGTTAATCGTAAAAAAGTGCTGTCGCTAACGATGGCATTTGTCCTGTCAGCATTGGTTATACAAGCACAAAAAGTTGTCCGTTACGATTTGTATGTAAAGGATACAACCGTAAACTTCACCGGAAAATCAAAAAGAGCTATCGCTGTAAACGGGCAAATACCAATGCCTACACTCACTTTTACCGAAGGTGACACTGCAGAAATTTATGTACACAATTTACTGAAGGAAGAAACTTCATTGCACTGGCATGGCTTATTCTTACCTAACAAAGAAGATGGAGTACCTAACCTTACTCAAATGCCGATAGAACCTGGTACAACGCATGTCTATCGTTTCCCTATTATACAGCATGGCACACACTGGTACCACAGCCATTCGGGCTTGCAGGAGCAAATAGGTATGTACGGAAATTTTGTAATGCTGAAAAGAGAAAACGACCCGACACTAAGGTCGGGTATTGATGATTTACCAACTGTGCCGGTTGTGCTCAGCGAATGGACAAATCTTAAACCCGAAAATGTACACCGTATGCTGCACAATGCAAACGATTGGTTTGCATTAAAGAAAAATGCGGTACAGAGTTATGCAGAAGCAGCAAAAGCCGGACATTTTAAAACTAAACTGCAAAACGAATGGAAACGGATGCTGGCAATGGATGTAAGTGATGTGTATTATGACAGAATATTAATGAATGGCAAACCAGAATCAGAAATAAAGGCCTTTGACGGCAAACAATTAAAAGCCGGGGATAAAGTAAGGTTACGTATTTCAAATGGCGGAGCATCTTCTTATTTCTGGCTTCGTTATGCCGGTGGCAAAATTACCGTTGTGGCAAATGATGGTAACGATGTTGAACCTGTGGAAGTGGACAGATTGATAATTGCTGTTTCAGAAACCTACGATATTGTGGTTACCATTCCTGCTGAAAATACGGCGTATGAGTTGTTAGCAACCACCGAAGACAGAACAAATTCTGCATCGTTATATGTTGGTAACGGAATTAAACAACTTATTTCACCAATGCCCCGGCTTAAATATTTTGAAGGCATGAAGATGATGAATGGCATGATGAAAATGAACGGAAGACTGAATGATATGGGAATGAGTATGAGCCTGAACCAAATGGACATGAATGTGGTCATGTATCCTGAAATTACTGGTAATGAAAAGAAGAAAAGCGATACAAAAATGGATGCGATGGCAATGCCTGCCGATGCACATGCCAATCATAATCAATACAACAGTAATGCCCTGTCAGATATTGTTACATTGAATTATGCAATGCTTAAATCACCGGCAAAAACAACACTTCCCCCAAGCACAACAAGGACAATAAAATTTGAGCTAACCGGAAACATGAACCGCTATGTTTGGAGTTTAGATAATAAAGTGGTGAGTGAAGCAGATAAGATATTAGTGAAGAAAGGAGAAAACCTGCGGATTGTTCTTTACAACGGTTCAATGATGCGGCACCCAATGCACCTGCATGGCCACGACTTTAGGGTGCTTAACGGTCAGGGAGAATATGCTCCACTTAAAAACATTATTGACATTATGCCAATGGAAACTGATACCCTGGAGTTTAATGCAAATGTTGAGGGTGATTGGTTTTTTCATTGCCATATTTTGTACCACATGATGAGTGGCATGGGCAGAGTGTTTAGTTATCAAAATCAGGCAGCCAATCCATTAATTCCAAATCCTAAACTTGCACAACGCAAACTATTTGCAGATGACAGGAAAATGCACTTCATGTTTTTAAATGATTTTGCTACAAATGGCAACGATGGTGAAATGATGCTGCAAAACACCCGGTGGAGCATCGGTGGCGAATGGCGGCTTGGTTACAATGATATGCATGGTTATGAAACCGAAACACATATTGGCAGGTATATTGGAAGGATGCAATGGTTTATGCCCTTTATTGGTTTCGATTGGCGGTACAGGAAAACGGCTGCAGGCAAAACAGAAAAAAATCTCTTTGGGCAAAGCAGCACAAAAGATAACAGGGCTTTGCTAAGCGCCGGATTTAATTATACTTTACCTATGCTGGTTCGTTTGCAGGCCGAAGTATTTACAGACGGTATTGTTCGTTTTCAATTAAAACGAGATGATATACCTGTTGCCAAAAAAGTAAGAGCTTCTTTTATGATTAACACCGATAAAGAGTATATGTTGGGTGTAAATTATATACTTGGCAGAAACTGGTCACTCAGAACACACTACGATAGTGATATGGGTTTTGGGGCTGGGATAAGTTTTAGTTATTAGCAATCTTGCCGGTTGTTTTAAACACAACCGGCAATACTTTTGCAACCATGTGGCAACCTTCTATTTGTAAACCATTGTTTCTATATTTGCAGCAGTGAAACCATTTTTCTTCATACTCAGTTGCTTTATGCTTTACATGTCTTTCTTGCCATGTGGGGATAGTTTAGAGTGTAATTCCAAAACTGAACTGAGTATAAAATCAAACGACAATCACCAGCAACACCAGCATCAGTCAGAAGCCTGCACACCATTTTGTACTTGCTCCTGCTGTGCTGCATCAGCTTTCTATTCTCCGCTCTCAAAAATACAGGCATCAAAAATTGTTTTTCTCTCAGAAAAGCATCCATTGCTTAATGAAGATGCCGAAACAAATACTTTCTCTTCTATCTGGCAACCGCCCAAATTATCTTAATTAATTTTTGTGGAATTTGCTGCATAACCCTACGGGGTATGTACTGTACTATCCATTTTCAATTATGAAAAATGGCCACTATCAAAAAATCTAAAAAGGCCAAACTGCCTTTTGGAATAAGAGTAATTAAAATCATTGTTATAGTACTGTGTTGTACCATTCTATTAGCAGCCATTGCAGAAAGAATAGTTCACTTCTACAGGCACATAACCAAATAGAAATAAAATATGCTCAATAAAATCATTCATTTCAGTATAAAAAATAAACTCATTATCGGAGTAATGACACTGGCTCTTATCATCTGGGGCTTGTGGAGTGCCACCCAATTGCCGGTTGATGCTTTACCTGATGTAACCAATAACCAGGTGCAGGTTATTACCCGTGCCCCAACACTGGCAGCACAGGAAGTAGAACAATTTATTACCTATCCGGTAGAAAGGTCTTTATCAAATATCCAGTGTATTGTAGAGATGCGTTCCTTTTCCCGTTTTGGATTAAGTGTAATAACAATTGTTTTCAAAGAGAACATCAATATCTATTTCGCAAGGCAACTAATTTCTGAAAAGTTAAAGGAAGCTGTGCAACAAATTCCCAAAGGAATGGGCAACCCTGAACTGGGCCCGGTAACAACCGGTCTTGGAGAAATATACCAGTATGTTATTCATCCAAAAAAAGGAAGTGAGCAAAAATATTCCGCAATGGATTTGCGTACCATGCAGGATTGGATTGTTGGCCGCCAGTTAACCGGTATTGCTGGTGTGGCTGAAGTAACGGGTTTTGGTGGCATTAATAAACAATATGAAGTAGCAGTAAATCCAGACAGGCTGAAAGCAATGAATGTTACCATTCCTGAAATATTTACCGCCCTTGAAAAAAACAATGAAAATACTGGCGGCGCTTATATTGACAGAAAGCCCAATGCTTACTTTATAAGGGGTGTGGGTTTGGTAAAAACTTTTGCTGATATAGAAAGCATCGTCATCAAACAACAAAACGGCATACCTGTATTGATAAGGGATGTTGCCACAGTACAATTTGGTTCACCGCCACGTTACGGCGCATTAACTTACAATGGCGAGAAAGAGGTTGTTGGCGGCATTGTGCTGATGATGAAAGGTGCAAATAGTGCCTCTGTTGTGGAACTGGTTAAGGAAAGAATGGAAACGGTTAAAAAGTCATTGCCGGAAGATGTAGAGATTGAAGCATTTTTAGACCGCACCAATTTGATTGACCGAGCCATCAATACGGTGAAAACAAATCTTGTTGAAGGTGCATTGATTGTAATTTTAATCCTTGTTTTATTCTTAGGAAATTTAAGGGCAGGTTTAATTGTAGCTTCTGCAATTCCATTGTCTCTCTTATTTGCATTGGCCTTAATGAATTTATTTGGTGTTAGCGCCAACCTGATGAGCCTGGGTGCAATAGATTTTGGGTTGATTGTAGATGGTGCTGTAATTATTGTGGAAGCAACACTCCATTTTCTGGGTGCAAAGAAAATTACCGGCAAACTAACGCAGCAGCAGATGGATGAAGCCGTTGAAGGCAGTGCGAAAAAAATGATGAGTTCCGCAGCGTTCGGGCAAATCATTATTCTTATTGTGTATTTACCCATTCTTTCTTTACAGGGTGTGGAAGGAAAAATGTTCCGGCCAATGGCAGAAACAGTTGGCTTTGCCATATTGGGCGCATTGTTGTTGTCGCTTACTTATATTCCGATGATGAGTGCTTTATTTCTTTCAAAAAACACCAGCCATAAAAGAAATTTTTCCGACAGGATGATGGATTTCTTTCAGCGGGGATATGCACCGCTTTTACAGGGAGCAATTAAAATTAAATATGCTGTAGTAGGTATGGCAGTAGCCTTATTGGTTGTGTCCATTGTAATATTTAAAAATATGGGCGGTGAGTTTATACCTACTTTAGAGGAGGGTGATTATGCCATTGAATTTGTATTGCCGCAAGGTTCATCCTTATCGCAAACAACAGAAACAGTGATGATGGCACAGCGGATGCTGCGGAAGTTTCCTGAAGTAAAGATGGTAGTTGGAAAAACCGGCGCTGCTGATATAGCGACAGACCCTATGCCGCCCGAAGCATCAGACCTGATGGTGATAATGAAACCCAAAAGTGAATGGACAACTACTAAAGATTTTTATGCACTGGCAGATATAATGAGGGATAAACTCTCTGAGATACCAGGTGTAATAGCAGAGCCAAGCCAGCCTATACAAATGCGGTTTAATGAATTGATGACAGGCATACGGCAGGATGTCGCTATAAAAATATTTGGAGAAAATTTAGATACACTGGTTGCTTATGCAGATAAGGTTTCAAAAGTAATTAACCCTATTAAAGGAATTACGCAACCACAGGTAGAACGGGTGGATGGTTTACCGCAGATTACGATTGAGTATGACAGGGCAAGGCTTGCAGGTTATGGATTGAATATTGAAGATGTAAACCATGTTATAAGTACTGCCTTTGCCGGAGAAGTTGCAGGGGTTGTTTTTGAGAATGAAAGAAAATTTGACTTGGTAGTTCGTTTAGACAGTATTCATCGTTCTTCCTTAGAAGATGTAAGTAATTTGTATATACCTATGAACGATGGAAATCAGATTCCTCTTTCACAAATTGCAACGATAGCATTTAAAACCGGCCCTGCACAAATAAGCAGGGAAGCCGGTAAGCGAAGAATCTACGTAAGCTTTAATGTTAGCGGCCGTGATGTATCCAGCGTAGTAAAAGAGGCTCAACAAAAATTGAACGACAAAGTAAAATTGCCACCCGGTTACTATTATACCTACGGCGGAACATTCGAAAATTTACAAAAAGCTTCTGCCAGGCTGATGATTGTAGTGCCGTTGGCCTTGCTGCTTATCTTCTTTATGCTTTACCTCACTTTCCGTTCCATTAAAGAAGCTGCATTGATTTTTACTGCTATTCCCATGAGTGCCATCGGTGGTGTATTTGCGTTACTTATAAGAGGAATGCCATTCAGCATTTCTGCAGGTATTGGTTTTATTGCGTTGTTTGGTGTTGCGGTACTAAACGGTATTGTACTTATCAGCACATTTAATCAATTAGAAAAGGAAGGCATTAAAGACATTATGCAGAGAGTAAAAGAAGGAACAAGAATCCGGTTGCGACCAGTATTGATGACAGCAGCGGTAGCTGCCTTGGGATTTATACCAATGGCATTAAGTAGTGGTGCAGGTGCAGAAGTGCAAAAGCCTTTGGCAACTGTTGTAATTGGCGGGTTGATAACTGCTACATTTTTAACCCTGGTGGTTTTACCATTACTCTATATAATTTTTTCATCAAAAAGAGAAATGAAAATGAAACCAGTTGCAGCAAGCATTGTAATTGCGTTTATCATGTGCATATCGAATAATGTGCAGGCACAGCAGCCTGTAACAAAAAGAGTAAGCAGCAGCGAAGCCATCGCATTGGCAAAAAACAACCTGCAATATGAAGTAAACAATCAACAGGTAAACAAAGGCAAGGCCCAAATTAAAACAGCAACAGCTTTGCCCAAAACAGGTGTGTTTGCAGAAAATGAAGATATGCGGCCAAGTGATAATACTGGTATTTTGAAAATTGGTGTTTCGCAATCAGTATCATGGCCGGGTTTGTATAAAGCACAAAAGAATTTGTATGGGGAGCAGTTGAAGTATTACAATCTCGGTGCTGCTGCTATTGATGTTCAATTGAAAAGAGATGTGAGAACAGTTTATTACCAGCTTTGGTACTTGCAGGATAAGCAGCGATTGTATCACCGCTTAGACAGTATTTATAAATCACTGAATGCTGCCGCTATACTAAAAGTAAAAACCGGCGACAGCCCCGGCCTTGACAGCATTGCTGCCAATGTACGAATGAGAGAGCTGCAGGCATTAATAACACAGATGAGTAAAGAAATGCAGATACAGCAGCAATCATTAATGCAATTACTCAATACAACAGATGTTTTGCTTCCGCAGATGATACCAATGGAAAAATTGTCCATGCCTGCTATGGCAAGTGATAGCACTCATCCTTCACTGGCTTTGCAATCACAAAACATCAATATAGCCAATGCAGGTATTAGTGTAGTAAAGAATGAAAATAAACCAGAGTTTTCAGGCCGTTTCTTTTCTCAACGGTTATGGGGAGCTAAAGACCCCTTCACCGGCTTTTCTGTAACAGCAGCCTTTCCATTGTTCGGCGCAAAAGCATACCAGAGCAAAGTAAAAGTGGCACAGGCTGAGATGGCAGTACAGCAAAAGCAATATGAGTACGAAACACAGGTACTAAATACACAGAAATTACAAATGCAGCAGGAAGTGGAAAAAAACCGAAGCATGTTGTCATTTTATGAAAGCACCGGGTTAAAGCAGGCGGAAGAAATCATTAAAGCCGCATCACTGGCATACCGTGCCGGTGAAATAAGTTTTGCTGAACTGTCTCAGTTTTTAACACAGGCTATTGAGATACAAAAGAATTACCTCGAAAATCTCAATGCGTACAATCATTCAGTCATTCAATACAATTATTACATCAATCAATAAAAATAAAAAGATGAAGAAGTTTTTTATATTAATCACAATTCTCACCATTACAGCAACCTTTGTTTCATGCGGTGGTAAAGACAAAGAGGAAGCAACCAAGCCAGAAGAAGTTCATACAGATGAACATGCTAACCCAAATATGGCAGTATTGAGTGAAGAGCAAATAAAAAGTATTGGTATAGAGCTGGGCACTATTGAAGAAAAGCAACTAACTGCCGCACTCAAAACAAATGGTGTGCTGAAGGTGCCTAATCAGAACAAAGCAAAAGTTAATTCCATATACAGCGGTGTTATAAAATCATTGCTGGTTCAGCCCGGTAACCTCGTAAGAAAAGGACAAACAATTGCCACCATTGCCAATCCTGAATTTATACAGGCACAAAGCCAATACCTGGGCGTTAATGCAAAAATTTCTTTTGCCGAATTGGAAGTAAAACGGCAAAAGGAATTGAACGAAGGCAATGCAGGGGCATTAAAAAATTTACAGTCGGCTGAAACAGAATTAAGAAGTTTACGGACTTTAAAATCAACATTGGCACAGCAAATACAATTAATGGGTATTAATCCTGCACGGCTTATCAATGGTAAACTTATTTCAGTACTGGCAGTAACAAGCCCTATCAGTGGCGTAATAAGTAATGTAAATGTAGAAATGGGCAGCTATGTAGATGTAACAACTACAGTTGCAGAAATAGTTGACAACAGCCAGTTGCATCTTGATTTATTTGTGTATGAAAAGGATTTGCCAAAATTAAAAAACAACCAGACAATTCACTTTACAGTAACCAATAATCCCGGTAAAGAGTATGATGCACAGATATTTTCACTGGGCTCATCATTTGAAGGCGAAAGCAAAGCCGTTTCGGTTCATGCAATGGTTAAAGGAGACAAAACAGGATTGATTGATGGCATGAATGTTACCGCCATTGTGAGTTTAGACAAAACAACAGTTCCTGCAGTACCCAATGAAGCTATTGTAAGAGTGGATGGACAGGATTACATTTTTGTTTTGGTTGACAATATTGCGACGGACAGTCTTAAGCAGAAGGAAACAAAAGAAAAAACATTTGAAAGGATTCCTGTTGCAAAAGGTACGGCAGACATTGGATACACAGAGATAACATTGATAAAGGAAATTCCTAAAGGAGCAAAAATTGTTACTAAAGGCGCTTTCTTTGTTTCGGCAAAAATGACCAATACAGAAGGCCACGAAGATTAACAAAATTTAAAGCAGCAGCTATGTATTTTTACATCCATAAAATTTATACAAATGAAAATGAACAGGCTCAATTGCTGGAAGTGTGTAGTAATGCTGGCTTCCGTCTTAGGAATGGTAAGTGCTTTCAGGGCTTAACAACAATTACATTTTTTCAATAGAAGGTTGCAGATAGAAATGTCTGCAACCTTTTTTATTATCAATATCAAAGAACAGGAACATGATAAACACAGACCCCAATCACAGACATACTTATGATGCAAAAGGCAGAATGACTTGTTGTACACAGGAAGAAAAAATTTATAGCAAAGCAGGGGCAAAAGAATTGCTCAAAGAAAGCCATAGCAATGATGATGGACACAACCATGACCATGAGGAAGGAGACGGACATATCCATTCAGGTGGTGAAAACAGCAGTACATTAAAAATGTTTCTGCCAGCTATTATCAGCCTTGCCTTATTGCTAACAGCTATTGCATTTGACAACTGGATTCCGCAATCATGGTTTACCGGATGGATTCGTATAGTATGGTATGTATCGGCTTATTTGCCTGTAGGCTTTCCTGTTTTAAAAGAAGCGGTTGAAAGTATTGGCAAGGGAGAAATATTTTCTGAATTTTTATTGATGAGTATTGCAACAATCGGTGCATTTGCCATTGGCGAATATCCCGAAGGCGTGGCAGTTATGTTGTTCTATGCAGTGGGTGAAGTGTTCCAGACATTAGCAGTAAAAAGGGCAAAATCAAATATCAAAGCATTACTTGACCAGCGGCCTGATGAAGTAACAGTATTAGAAAATAATCAACCCAAAACAATAAAAGCAGAAACTGTAAACATTGGCGACATCATACAATTAAAGTCAGGTGAAAAATTAGGATTAGATGGTGAACTGATTTCTGAAACAGCATCATTCAACACAGCGGCACTTACAGGGGAAAGCAAACCCGATACAAAGGCCAAAGGAGAAGCCGTATTGGCTGGCATGATAAACCTGAACACTGTTGCACAAGTAAAAGTCACCACCGCTTACACCGATAGCAAACTTTCAAAGATTTTGGAACTGGTGCAAAATGCCACCGCACAGAAAGCCCCAACTGAATTATTTATCCGCAAGTTTGCAAAAATCTATACTCCCATTGTTGTTCTGTTAGCAGTTCTTATTTGTGTAGTACCGATGTTGTTTATAGAAAATTATGTTTTCAATCAATGGCTTTACCGGGCATTGGTATTTTTAGTTATCTCTTGCCCATGTGCATTGGTTATTTCTATTCCTTTGGGATATTTTGGCGGCATTGGCGCAGCCAGTAAAAACGGAATATTATTTAAGGGCAGCAACTTTTTAGACATAATTGCCAATATTCAAAATGTAGTGATGGATAAAACCGGAACTATGACAGAAGGTATTTTTAAAGTACAGGAAGTAAACATCAAACCGGAGTTTAATAAAGATGAAATACTGCAAATGGTAAATGCTTTGGAAAGCCAAAGCACCCATCCGGTCGCAACGGCCATCCATCAATACGTTGGTGAAGTAAATGCAGCCATACAATTAATCAATACAGAAGAAATTGCAGGGCATGGATTGAAAGCCGAAGTACTTAGCAAAGAGTTATTAGTGGGTAATTTTAAATTGATGGATAAATTTTCCATCAAGTACGATATTGACCCTTCAACAATAGTTTACACCTTGATTGCAATTGCCTACGACAAAAGGTTTGCAGGCTATCTCACAATAGCCGACAGCATAAAGGAAGATGCACAAGAAGCAGTAAACAAGTTGCACAGCATGAATGTAAAAACAACCATGCTGAGTGGTGATAAATCTACTGTTGTAAAATTTGTGGCAGATAAATTAGGAATAGATAATGCCTTCGGCGATTTATTACCAGAAGATAAAGTGAACAAAGTAAAAGCCATTAAAGACCGCAACGAAACCGTTGCCTTTGTAGGTGACGGCGTAAATGATGCCCCTGTAGTTGCATTAAGTGATGTTGGTATTGCTATGGGTGGTTTAGGAAGTGATGCCACTATTGAAACAGCAGATGTAGTGATACAGGATGATAAACCCAGCCGCATAGCTATGGCAATAAACATTAGTAAGCAGACAAAGAAAATCGTTTGGCAAAATATCATTCTTGCCTTTGCAGTGAAAGCAATTGTATTAGTATTAGGAGCCGGTGGACTTGCCACCATGTGGGAGGCCGTATTTGCTGATGTTGGAGTAGCAATGCTGGCAATATTAAATGCAGTGAGAATACAACGGATGAAGTTTTAGACAGTCTCGAAGTGCAATTAATCCATCAATAAACTATTGGCAACCTTAAAACTGATTACTGCCTCTTTTTTTCTGTTTACCAGTATTGTATAAGTCTGGTCAAACTCTTCAATGGCTTTTACTTTTACCGTGTTACCTAACGATATGCCTGCCTTGTCCAGATAATTCAAAAATGCCGGTGTATGGTCTGTAACACCTGTAAACGTACCCTGCTCCTCAATTTTAAGAGTAGATAGCAAGACAGCTTTCGATTTAGGAAGTACCCCATTAGCATCTGGTATCGGGTCGCCATGAGGGTCGGCTTTGGGGAAGCCAAGGAATTTATCCAGTTTGTTAGTGAGGTCTTCGCTGTGTATATGCTCTAATTGTTCGGCAAGGTCATGCACTTCATCCCATTTATACCCCAATTTGTCAACAAGGAAAACCTCCCAAAGGCGATGGTTACGAATAATGCCCACAGCTACTTGTTTACCCTTTTCTGTTAGCTTAAAGCCTTTTGACTTTTGGTAGGTAACCAGTTTCTTTCCGGACATCCTTTTAAGCATGTCAGTTACAGATGGGGCATGCACCCCCATTACCTGGGCAAGTGCTGAAGTAGCTACCACTTCACCGTTGGTTTCCTGTAATTTATAAATGGCTTTCAGATAGTTTTCTTCTGTAAATGAATGCACTGTTTTAAAATATTTACATGAAGATAAAGAAACAAGTATAAAAATATAATTAGGTTAGTCTAATTAATGTATTAAATTAGCCTAATTATTTACTTTTGCCAGTGTAGAGATATGAATAAACTTAGGGTTATATCAGCATTAATTTTTATGATTATCGGCATAGTCGCCTGCCAAAAACTGTTGCCTAAAGCCCCACCCGATAATGAGCTGTTAGATGGTCCTGTTGAGGGGCTCAGCTACGAGGAGAACCGACGGTTCCTTGCAGGTGATGTGGCCTTTAATGACGAAATATTTACCTCTCAGACGGGTTTAGGCTCCATCTTCGTAGCCACCAGTTGTGGCAGTTGCCATGCTGGTGATGGCAAGGGCCATCCTTTTACCACACTTACAAGGTTTGGGCAAATTGATAGCAGTGGAAACCAGTTCCTTAATTTGGGTGGCCCGCAATTACAAAACAGGGCATTACCCGGCTATACACCTGAACGAATACCTGCAGGTGCTACGTTTTCACAGTTCACACCGCCTGCCAACACAGGTTTGGGATTTCTTGAATTGGTCTCCGACGCAGATATATTGTTAATGGCTGACCCTAATGATACAAATGGGGATGGTATTAGCGGTGTACCCAACTATGAAAACCTGCCTTCGTTTGTAACCCCTTTCTCCTTCGCCATTCCAAGAAACGGCAAGTACATTCATCGCTTTGGTAAAAAGGCTGCAGCTTATAATCTATTACACCAAACAGTAAATGCTTACAATCAGGACATAGGTATTACTTCAATATTTCAGCCAAAAGATGTTTATACCGGATTGAATATTGACCCCGAAGTTTCTGATGTAACGGTACATAATGTTGTCTTTTACCTGCAAACATTGAAAGCTCCCATTCAAAGAAATCAAAGTGATGTTGAGGTAGTTCAGGGGAAAAACATATTTATACAAACTGGTTGTGAAAATTGTCACAAGCAAACACTAAATACAGGGTTTTCAACTATTGCTGCATTATCCAATAAAACTTTTCATCCTTATACAGACTTACTGTTACATGATATGGGGCCGGGGTTGGATGATGGATATACGGAAGGCAGCGCCAAAACATTTGAATGGAGAACTCCGCCACTTTGGGGATTGGGTTTATCTCCAAAATCACAAGGGGGACAATACTTTCTCATGCATGACGGAAGGGCTAAGAGTATTGAAGAAGCGATACTGCTGCACGGCGGCGAAGCACAACAAAGTAAACAGCGATTTCAACAGCTTTCTGCTCAAGAAAGAAATAATCTAATACAATTTTTAAAATCGTTGTAGCATTTTATAAATGAACAGAAAAGATTTTATACTTAAATCCTGTGCCGCTTGTGTAGGTGCATCCTCTGTCGCTGCACTTTTAAGTTCCTGCGCTGCTACAAAATTTACCAATGGTAAATTAATAAAAGACGGAATAGTAATAGATGTAAAAGAATTTTCGCTAAAAGAAGCAAATAAGCACCGCTTATACATTGTAGTACGAAACGACGAGTTGCTGTTCCCGATTTGTGTGTACCGGTTTAGTGAAACAGATTACTCAGCCGTGTGGATGCAGTGTGCTCACCAGGGTGCGGAACTAAATGTAGCTGGTGATTATCTTCAGTGCCCTGCACATGGTAGCGAGTATGATAATAGAGGCAGAGTAACCAGTGGACCTGCTGACAGAGATTTAAGAACTTTCCCTGTGACGATTAACAATAACCAACTATTTATTGATTTGAGAAAAACATGAGACTATTTATTTCATCATTGACGTTCATTTTCTTTTCCTCTACTGCTGTTGCACAGGTTGACCCTGCATTGCTTCGCAGAACTGTAAAGGATACTTCCGGATTGTTATTAAACATGGATGCAGTTTATACCCGTCCCTTTCTTCAGTTAGGAAAACTGCCTGTAGCCTTAGGTGGTTATGCGGAAGCCAATTATCAATATTTACAGCAAGATGGAGTTTCTGAAGGCCACCAGTTTCAAATGAGAAGATTGACTTTGTTTGTATCTTCTTCCATTTCCAAACGAATAAAGTTTTTGAGTGAGATTGAATTTGAAGACGGCACCAAAGAAATCAATATTGAATTTGCATCCGTTGATTTCGAATTTGCCCCTTTGCTAAACATGAGAGGCGGAATTGTTATGAACCCCATCGGTGCATTCAATCAAAATCATGATGGTCCCAAATGGGAATTTATTGACCGCCCTGTCTCGGCCACTCAAATGCTTCCTGCAACCTGGAGCAATGTGGGATTTGGTGTGTTTGGTAAAAAATATACCAAAGATTGGGTATATGCTTATGAAGCCTACCTTACCAATGGCTTTGATGATAAAATTATTGATAACGCAGAGAACAAAACATTTCTGCCGGCCAGTAAAGAAAACAAAAACCGGTTTGAAGAAAGTTTTAATGGCAGCCCATTGTTCACCGGAAAAATTGCTGTAAAAAACCGGAAAATTGGTGAATTGGGGCTTTCATACATGGGTGGTATTTACAATAAATATCAGGATGATGGGTTGCAGTTGGATATAAAGAGAAGAGTAAATATCTATGCAATAGACTTTAATACTACACTTCCAAAAATTAACACATTCATTAATGCTGAATGGGCATGGGTAAATGTGGATGTTCCTGAAACTTACACCGAACAATTCGGCAGAAAACAGCAAGGTGGGTTTATTGACTTTGTGCAACCGGTTATTGAAAAACCTGTTTTCGGTTTTGAAAAATCAGTTATCAATGCAGCTTTACGTATTGAATATGTAGATTGGAACAAAGGAAAGTTCAAATCAACTGGTGATAATATCAGTGATGAACTATTCTCCATTATTCCAGCAATCAGCTGGCGGCCGACAGCACAAACAGTAATTCGTTTGAACTATCGGTACAACTGGCAAAAAGATATTTTAGGCAATCCAGCAGCTAAGCTGGCGGGGTTTCAGTTTGGGGTGAGTACCTATTTCTAAAGTTCCGTTCTTTTATCTCAGTATTCAGAATCCCTTCAGAATTGTACCTTTATTTTATGAAAACTTTGAGATGAAATTACTGATAGTAGAAGACGAAAAAGAGCTTAGTAAGAGCATAGTGGCCTACCTGAAGCAGGAGAATTATCTGTGTGAAATTGCTCCTGATTTTAAAACGGCGTTGGATAAAACAGAGTCTTTTGACTATGACTGTGTATTGCTTGACATTACCCTGCCAGACGGAAATGGGCTGAATGTGCTGAAGGGATTAAAGGCCGATAACAAAACGGATGGTGTAATAATTATTTCAGCTAAAAATTCTATTGATGACCGAATTGCCGGGTTAAATCTTGGCGCAGATGATTACCTGGCAAAACCATTTCATCTTTCTGAACTGAGTGCAAGAATTGCGGCAGTTATCCGGCGCAGAAGATTTGATGGGAATAAAGTGCTTGTGTTGAATGAACTTACTATTGATACCCTTGCCAAAACAATCTCAGTAAATGGTAAAGGAGTTGACCTTACAAGAAAAGAATACGACCTGTTACTTTATCTTGTTTCAAATAAAAACCGGGTAGTTTCTAAAAATGCTATTGCGGAACACCTTTCGGGTGATGAAGCAGATGTGTTTGATAACTTTGATTTTATTTATGCCCACATGAAGAACCTGAAGAAGAAAATGGTGCAGGCCGGTTGTGAAGATTATATAAAATCCATTTACGGAATGGGCTATAAGTTTGATATTTAACGAATGAAATTACTCAACAAGTCGCTGAAAGGATATATTGTATATTCAGTATTGGTACTGTTTGTATCAATGCCGGTTTTCTATTTTGAGCTGACAAGTATTGTTGCTGAAGATGTTGACGAGGACCTTGTAGCCCAGAAAGCTGACCTGGTGGCAAAGATGGAAAAGGTAATTGTAAACAAACCGTTTGAGTATTTCCAGGTTTTTGAACCTGATATTCATATCAAACCTGCAAACACAAAAAGGATAAAAGATTCCATCTATACCATTTCATTTTTTGATTCTATTGCAAAAGAAAATGTACCACATCGGGTTTTAGAAAGCACCGTAGTGCTGAATAATGAATGGTACAACATTACGATAAGTAAATCCCTGGTAGATAACGATAATTTGATATTCAGCATAGTAATGGTGCAGGCAATAATTTTAGTACTCATAATTGTGGGTTTGTTATTTATCACCCGGTATCATTCCAAAAAACTCTGGAAACCGTTTTATGTTACATTAGGTAAACTGCATGAATACAAAATAGAAAGCGAAAAAAGTATCGAACTGGAAAAAACCGAAATTGATGAATTTGCTGATTTGAATAAAACTATCAGCAATCTCACTAATAGAAATCATGAAGTGTATCTTTCGCAGAAAGAGTTTACGGAGAATGCCTCACATGAAATGCAGACTCCATTGGCGGTATTTCAGAGTAAGGTTGAACTGCTGATGCAAACTACACCGCTTACCAGCGACCAGGCAGACCTCATTACAGAACTATCTGAAGCAGGTCAGCGGATGAACCGGTTAAATAAAACACTACTCTTACTTTCAAAAATTGAGAATAACCAGTTTAACATTAAGGAAGCCGTAAACATTGATACCACAGTTCAAAAACTGGCTGAACAATATAAGAATGCACTCAATCAAAAAAATATATCACTTCATACAAGAGTGGCTGGTGATGCTGTAATAAATGCCAATCAAACATTGATTGAAATTCTGATTGGCAATTTACTGTCAAATGCCATCCGTCATAATGTGCACGGCGGCAGAATTAATATAATCATTGAACCCAATCAATTTAATATCAGCAATACAGGCAATACAAAGTCGTTAGATGCATCCCGGCTTTTTCAGCGTTTTCAAAAGCAAACGGCTGATGCCAATAGCGTTGGCCTTGGTCTTGAGATTGCCAAGCGGATTTGCAATTTGTATAAAGCTGATATTACTTATAACTACGCTGATAGTTTACATTCTTTCAATGTAAGCTTTAACAATTCCTGAGTTACAGTCTTCAGATTTCTTACAGTTTCCAACAATAATTTGCATGTATTAAGTGAGATGCTGTATAGAACAATATGTATTACTACTATTTAATTTCTTGCTGTTGGGTTATTCAATTCCAATTTGTAAAACGCTGTTCTCAATTGTTTAAAATTTTAGGAGGAAAACCGGAAACCTGATGAGGCTCCACGAAACGAGCAATCGTTAAAGAAGATGTAAAGCTAAGGTTTCAGCCCCGGCAGTAATGCCGGGGTTTATTTTATTCAGTTTTCTATCAGTATTGCTTTTGAAACTTTATCTAAACAAAAAATTATACAATGAAAAGTAAAATGAAAATAGCCGCCCTCGCCTTTGGTGCTGTTGCCATCATTGGCGGTTATGCCTTATTTGCCAACAACAGCAAACCATATAACAGTGTGTTACAAAACAACAGTACTGCTTTTGTAAAAACAGCTTATACAGAAACCGGCTCTACCCCAATTGACTTTGAAAAGGCGGCCAGCAGTGCAGTGCCAACGGTAGTGCATATTAAAACTGTTACAAAGTTTAAAGAAGCTGCAGGCCGCAATCAGCAGCAGCAGAATCCTTTTGGTGATATGTTTGGCAATGATGATTTCTTTAAAAAATTCTTTGGCGATGGCAGCCATTCATTTCAGCAGCCAGAGCAAAAAGCTTCCGGTTCCGGAGTTATCATCAGTAACGATGGTTACATTGTTACCAACAACCACGTTGTGGATGGCGCAACTGATATAACAGTTACATCTAACGACCGGAAGAATTATAAAGCCAAAGTAATTGGCACAGACCCTAACACCGACCTTGCACTTATTAAGATAGATGCAAAGAATCTTCCGGTGATGCCATTAGGTAATTCTGATGATGTTCATTTAGGCCAGTGGGTACTGGCAGTCGGCTATCCGCTAAACCTGGATGTAACCGTAACGCAGGGTATTGTAAGTGCCAAAAGCAGGAACATTGGTATTAACCGGCAAGGTACTGCACCTGTGGAAGCGTTTATACAAACTGATGCTGCAGTAAATCCCGGCAGCAGTGGCGGAGCTTTGGTAAATACAAATGGCGAACTGATTGGCATTAATGCAGCCATTGCATCTCCTACAGGTTCATACGCAGGTTACGCCTACTCCATACCCTCTAACCTGATGCAGAAAGTAATTGGTGACATTATGAAATTTGGTACAGTACAACGGGGCTACCTCGGCATAAGCATGGCGCCTGACGATTTGGATAATGCTAAGAAAAAGGAATTAGGTATAAATGATGAAGTAGCTGCTGTGTGGGTTATGGAAACAGACCCTGCCGGTGCTGCTGCAGAAGCTGGTATTATAAAGGGTGATGCCATTATAAAAATTGACAACGCCGCTGTAAATACAGGTGCCCAGTTAGCAGAGCAAGTGGCAAGGCATAAGCCCGGTGATAAAATAAATGTAACGGTACTACGTGGCAAAGAAGAAAAAGTATTTGCAGTTACGCTAAAAAATAAAGTAGGAACATTTGCCAGCCAGAAAGCCGCCCTGGTAGAGTCATTAGGTGCTACGCTGGCTGATGTAAGTAAAGATGATGCAAAGAAAATGAATATTGCCGGTGGTGTGCAGGTTACAGAAGTTGGCGATGGCATTATTGGTAACGAAACCAATATGAAACCCGGTTTTGTAATAACCAAAGTGGCAGGTATTGTTGTTAAAACAACAGAGGAACTGAGAGAAGCCCTTGGTAAAGCAGGAAATAACTTCCAGATTGAAGGGTTATATCCCGGCAGCAGTGAACTGTATTACTATGGAATAAATGATTTCAAAAAATAAAGGAGATATCACAAAGATTAGTAAAGCCACATCTGAATGATGTGGCTTTTTCATTAGAATAATACGGTCCGATACTGGCTTTAATCAATTAATCTTCATCAGTAGTTTCTTGTCATCTTTTAACAATTCACCCCACTCAATATTCAGAATCCCTGCAGATTGCATTGATAAGTTTACAATAGAATTTAATCAACTAACAATAAATTAATAATCATGAAATGGATAACATTTATGAGCATAGTAATGATACCAGTATTGATGGTATCCTGCTCAAGTACGTACATCACCTCATCATGGAAAGCTCCAAAAGGTTATAGTGCAACAAAAGAAGATAAAATAATGGTATTGGGTATGCTGCCTGATAAAGACCGCAGTATGAGGGAAGCGGTAGAAACTGAAATGGTGAAAGCCTTGCAGGAACAGGGTTACCACGCTACATCAGCTTTTGAGGCATACGGCCCTAAATCTTTTCAGGGTATGAATGAACAACAGGTAATGGCCGATTTAAAAGATAAAGGTGTTCAGGCTGTAATGACGGTTGCATTGCTTGATAAAGAAAAAGAGCAACAATACACACCCGGCAGAGTAGATTACCAGCCCCGTTTAGGATATAATCCATTCTGGAGGCGTTATGTGTATTACTACGACAGGGTTTACACACCGGGCTATTACACCAACAGCACCAATTATTTTGCAGAAGGAAATTTATATGATGTGGGCAGCAACAGGCTGATTTATTCTGTGCAGTCAAAAACCTTTGACCCATCATCAATGGCAAACCTTGCAAAAGATTACAGTAAGGTGGTTGTGAAAGATATGATTCAGAAAAACATTATCTCCAGTCATAGAGGTTAAAATAAAACGCATATTTCGTTTGCTTCAATAGTTACATGCCGCTTCGATTCAGGAGCGGCTATTTTATTGCATATTGAAAAAGCAATGCTCTCAACTAACTTAATGCAAGCTCTTTTACAACGTTTTTTGTGATACTGTTTCACTGATTTTTTATATTTTTAATTCCACTTAAAATAACTTATTCTACAACACTGTTTGCAGATAGAAATTGCATATTCAGAATGAAACTTTCGGGCACAACCAAAATATTATTGCTTGGTGCAAATATCTGGTACTTCGCAGAAGGAATGCTGGGGCCATTATTTGCAGTATTTGCACAAAAAATCGGGGGAGATATACTTGACATAACATGGGCCTGGGCAACCTACCTTATTATCACAGGTATCTTATACATTGTTTTCGGCAGGCTTATTAACGGCAGGGAGAATAAAGAAAAGATTATGGTGTTTGGGTATTTGCTAAACGCCTTTTTTACTTTTGGTTACTTGTTTGTCTCAAACCCCATTCAGCTTTTTATAGTGCAGGCCGGATTAGGTATTGCAGAAGCGATGGGTACACCGGCATGGGACTCATTATATGCAAAAAGCCTTGATGATACGATGGACTCCTATGCCTGGGGACTATCAACCGGCCAGGCGCAAATATTTACAGGTATTGCATTTGCCATTGGCGGACTAATCACTCATTTTATTTCATTTGATGTACTTTTTATTACAATGGGAGTAATTCAAATTATTGCTGCGGTGGTAACAGCGCAGCTTCTTTTGAATAAAAGAAAGTAAGTATTCATTTTGCAGATATTTCCGATACAGTATAAAACTTCAATCCAAGTTCTTTTGACCGGTTAACGATATGTAAAAACCTTGAAAGCGGAACCTTTAGGTTTGTATCACCTTCTTCAATCCTGTGACCTACTAAAACCAAACAATTACGGTTTTCACTTGCAGAGTGTAACATTTCATCATACATCCACTCTTTTCTTTTAGAGCTGTTATCCATACCCATTGCAAATAATATTCTTTCATTCATTGATGCAGTAAGGCTTCGGGAAAGATTGGGAGAACCATTAAGGGCCCTTAAACTTTTGAAATACGGTCTTAATGCCTGGTCGGTTTCTTTATTGTGAGAACCAAATGGGTATGCAAATACAACCGGGTTGAAACCATCCTGTTTCATTAAAGAAAGGTCGGGATAGATTTCCGAATGCAGCAGGTCCTGCTCACTATGATTTTCCAAATATTTTTGAATGTTTTGATGGTTTTTGGTATGATAAGCGATTTCATTGCCATGCTGCATGATTGCTTTTAATTTAGCAATTTGTGTTTGTGATAAATTGTGATAACCTGAAATGTAGAAAGTTGCTTTAACTCCAAGTGAATCTAAAAGTGGAAGGTACTTATACCAATTATCTACATAATCGTCATCAAAAGTCAGGGCAATACCTGGTTCAGTTAATGTTCCATATTTATCTGTTTTACGACAAGAAGCAAAAATTAGGATTATCAGGAATAGAATTACTCTGCTTTTAGTTATCATCTTTAGTAGTTTTTGTGATAAGAAGTTCATTTCGAAATAGCTTGTACTCCTTTCACAATACCAGAAATCACTGTTTAATTATAATCCAAACCGATAATTTGCTTCTGCTCACATTATTTATCATGAATTGTAGAAATAAGCTCATCTGTAATTTCAAATGAGTTTACGTATCCACAACCTTCGGATTAAAATACCTGTATACCTGTATGACTGCCGTTGCCAGCAACACAGCTCCAATTATCCAGTTTATAATGTACTGGTTTGATTTTATGGAACCGATAAAGTAATTGCCACCGTAAATAAAAATTATAAAGCCCAATAGAGAACCAACGCCAACGCCAACGGTGTAATAATTATAAAAGCTGCTGTCAGGTATCAGTATTTTTTTACCCAGCAAAAAACTGCTCCATAAAAACCAGAACGGTATTTTCATTGGGTCAATTGCACTGATGGTTATACCAGACCAAAAGGGGAATTTTATATCTGTTGGCATAGCAGAAGTAAAACCGGTGTGTTTATAAGCCGCAATAAAACTATATACCGCAAGTATCAGAATGATGAGTATGGTAATCCATTCCAATGTTTTAAACAACCGCTGTTTTCGGCTAATCCATTCCATAGATACTACAGCAAGGCGTACAAAAATTAACTCTGTAAGTATGCAGCCTGCAGCAAATGCAAAGCCTGCAACAGTGCCTGTTGATATCGAGACATAAGTGGTGATTAGGTTTAAAGGCCCCAACGGCAGCGACCCCAGAAAACTTATCAGCAATCCCCAGCTAAATACCCTTATTAATGGCTGTAGTTTCAATTACGTTTTTGTTTAAAGCCGCTGTTAGTTAAATACACTTCTGGAATAGCTAATTAAAGCGTACCACCCTGCACATATACTTCCACAGTAAGGTTGCAAGGTCTTCAACAGTGGAGTAATTATCCATTTGTAAAATCAAACTGTAAGAGAATTTTATTTTTAACGCTTTACCTGCGGCTAATATTAATTCAATTACATCTCCAACGGAGAAAAGCAGGTCTGCAAACAACTTAGTTTTCACTGTAGTTGCATCGTCACTGAAAATGGATTTTTGCTTACACTCTTGTAAAACCAATTGGCAAACCGCTTCTCTTCCTGCTATATATTCCATTATATCCGGCGTATAAAGCGGCATTATAAATGCTGTATGTTTCATTTTTAAATTATTGAAGTATTATTTTCTTCATCTGTTTTTATTTTACGGTATTTTCCAAACGGCAGTTTAACCAGTGAATAAAAATCTCTTGTTGCTGTTTTATCCATATAGGTATCCACTCCAAAAACAAGTTGCTCTGCAGGTAGTCTTTTCAGTGTTCCAAACATCCTGTCCCATATACTAAGCACATCACCATAATTACAATCGGTATAGGGCTGTTTGTAATGATGGTGTACCTGGTGCAGGTTAGGTGTTATAAACAGCAGGCTGATGAGCCTGTCGGTACTATCAGAAAAGCGGTAATTCATGTGGGCAAATAAGGTGGTTATGGCCTGTATAATCTGGCGCAGCATCAGCATCCAGAATGCAGTGCCTGTTACAAACACCCATAACAGTGTAAACGACAGCCGTACAATATTTTCTCCCGGATGCTCCCGTAATGTGGTAGAAACATCCACCACACTATCGCTATGGTGTACAGCATGAAACATCCATAACCTTTTTACTTTGTGCATCACTACATGATAGCCGTACTCACCAAGGTCGAGTAAAATAAAAGATGCAATAAATATCCAAATGGAATTTGTATCTTTTGGTAACAGGTATAAAATGCCGAATTGATGCTGGGTTGTCCATTCAATGGTTTTAATGAATGCTAAACCCAGCAGCAACTGACCGGGAATACTTGTTACAATAAACGGAGCATTGGAAAAAGCATGTTTCCATTTTTTGTAGCTGAACAATACACCAGCCAGGTTTTCAATATTCCAGATAAATACAAATAGTAAAATAAAAACCCAAAGCTGTACCTGGTGCCCGTTTGCTGCTATAAAATGTTTAATTGATTCCATTTGTTGAGTTAGTTAGTTTTTGTAAATGCCATATTTTGTCCAAAGATTTCGAAATGCCAGTAGCCCCTTACTTTCAATATCCCTTCTGTGGTAAGCCAGGCTTTTGCGCAATACTCCTTACCGCTCGATGGGTCGTAAATATGCCCGTCCTGCCATTCTTCTTCATCGGCATTATATGTAAGGCCGGTTAACACTTCAAGGCCAAGCAGTTTCCTGTTGCGTAAAGATTTATCCGGATTCTTTGAATCACATCTTGTTGCCATTGGCCTTGTTTTATCATCAGTATCATCAAACCAAACAATTTTGGCTTTAAACTCGGTGCCGGATTTATACACCTGCACAATCAGGTTCTTATCTTCATGTGCTATCCATTTTCCAAGTATCTCATCTTCACTCCAGCTTTTGGGAGTTTTAAACGAAGTCATTGAAACAATGATGGCAGCAAGAGCAACGTATTTCATAACTGGTTTTTATTTAGATTAAAACATAAGGGTTACGCCTACATAAATTCCGTCTTTCTTTGCATAGGGATTATTCAGATAGTTTAACCTTCTGTAGTATTCAATACTCATTACATGAAAAATGTTTTCGATGCCTACACTGGCTTCCATAAAGGGAGCTTTACCAACCAGGTTAAAATTTGAGTTCTTGTTATAGTCAACATTCGCTTGTCCCATATTTCCCCAATAGGAATTAAAGGACAACCGTTCCCGCCAGCCCAATTTCCTCAACAATGGAATTTTGTCGAACAAAGTACCACCGAGGTATAACCTTGTATGCAGGCTTACATATTTATCAGCAGCAAATTCATACGGCGCCATTGTGTTAAACTGGTATTTGCTGGCCACATAATATTCATTACCTGCCGGCACATTTAATAACAGGTATGGTATAGTGCCGAATACTTTGCCTGCTTCCAGTTTATAGTAAAGCATCATTTTTGGCGGCAGCCGTAAGCGTTGCTCCATACCAATATTTATTTTGTGATATTCAAACTGTGCTTTGCCCTGTTCAAATCCATAGGTATAGTTTGCATACAGAACAGGAGAAAAAGTGCCGAGCCGTATGTTGTCATAATTGAGTATGGTAGTTCGTTCTTTGTGTGCATACCGTATTCCTATGGATGCTTCTGCAACTGGCAATCTTTTAGCAAATACACTATCGTATGGTTTATCTATTGAAGGATTTATGGGGCGGTATTGAAAGTCAAACACCGGGTTCAGCTCTTTATATGTTAAAGATGCTTTGGCGGTAAAGTTGGGTGACAAGTATTGCTCATGCTTAAGCAAAGCCTGTTTAATATACATTCTTGTAAAAGGAATATTTTTTCTAAACAGGGAGTTCACAATATTATCTTTATCCAGTTCATCATCCTGGTCAATTATAAAATCATAGTCACTGCCGTAAGAGATGGATGTTTTAGTCCACCTTGCATCATTCCATACATACTTCAGTCCCAGCATTCCTTTTAGTTTCTGGTCTTTTGTACCGTATGCACCGTAACCATACAGGTTTACTTTTTTGCTGATGCCGGGCATAGTCCAGAAGCCTGTGCGGAAACGCCACCCTTCAATCGGATTACGGCTTACAAATGATGAATAAGGGCCAATGCGTACATATTTTCCAAAATCCCAATATCCGGTACCTGCAAATGCAATCAGTTTAACATCCCGTTGAAAACGATTATTCTCTTTTAAAGAATCTACCATTTTGTAAATATTTTTTTCGTGGATGGTTAAAGAATCTGGTCTGTTTTGCTGCCAAAATATTTCTGATTTATCCCAGTTTGTAGTTTGTTCTTTTTTTATAAGGCTCGATAATACAACTGATGGCTCTGAAGTATTTAATTGTATTTTATCGGTTACAGTTGTATTCTTTATGATAAACTTCATTCCGTTTTTGTCTTCCGGTACGGGAAGGCCGAGTAAGGCCAATCCACTTTCAAATTTTACTTCACTCGTAAACTTGTATGGCATGTACACCAGTTTATTGCTTGCACTGTCATACACCTGTTTATAATCCTGGCTGTAATTAATGTCGTTTACAAAATTCAGGTTGGCAGTTTTGCTCAGGTGCATATCCACGGTTTCCACCGCCAGTGTTTTAGTGTTTATCCATAGTGTGCCGCTAAATGCCCTTTCATAGGCATGTAAAGGTGTAAACCTTATTTGCTGCAGTGTATCGCCATTGTCAGAAAGCATGGTGCCGCCTTCAAAATATTTGTAGTAAGAAAAAGCATTAGAGTTTAACGGACTTACATAAGTCTGGTCGAAAATGGGAAGCCAGTCATCATACACATTGAAGAAGAAATAGAATTTATCCAACTTACTTAACAGGTTATCAGTTTTAAGCCCAAGATTTTTTTTGGCAATAATATTTTCCCTGTCAATATTAGG
>DDEN01000063.1:168589-169543 GCA_002336115.1 Chitinophagaceae bacterium UBA1953 | reverse complement strand
GTAAAGGACTGGAAGTTTATTTTACTAAAATGATTGAATGGATATGGGGAAAAAAACGCATACTGGAGGTATATCTGAATATTGTTGAAATGGGAAAAGGCGTTTATGGAATTGAAGCGGCCTCGAAAACATTTTTTAATAAATCATCTGCAACTATTTCAAAAGCAGAAGCTGCACAAATTGCCGCTTCGTTACGCAACCCGAAAATATTTACGGTAAAACCGCTTACAAGGTTTGTTGCCTCCCGTTCAAAATGGGTAATGGTGCAAATGAATAATCTCGAAGGCGATCCGGATATTCAGCAACTGATTAATAAAACAGTAATAAAAAAATAAGTTTAATTCAGCAGTTCATTTACCGCTGCTACTGCTGATGCAAAGCGTTCGTCATAGTTCCCTCCAACTTCAATCCACGGTACAGTTTGATGCTGTAGTATGTTTTTGTAAGTGTTAAAAAGAGTTGTACGCATTTCAAGATCGGGATATTCACGAAGTTCATCTTTAACCCAGGGCACATCGGGCCTGCACAGAAGATATAAATCAAAATTCTGCTCTTTTATTTTATCGGTGATCCATGAATGGCATTTTCCAAAAACCACTTCGCACCAAACTTTCATAATGTACATTTCTGTATCAGTAAACACCACTCTGCATTTTTGTTGTTTTGCTTCTTCTGCTTTTTGTTCGGTCAGTTCCCATTGTTTTTTTGCAATAATGAGTAAATCGTTGTAAGTATATTTTCTTTTTATAGAAACAAGGTATTCCCTTGCATATTCAGGACACCAAGGACATTTAAAATAGGAAGCCAGCCGTTCAGTTAAAACAGATTTTCCCGTTGACTCGGGTCCTATGATTGCAATTTTTTTTAGCACTTTAATTAATCTGATTCAGGTTGGTATTTGTTATTTTATTTTAATGTTCAGTTGTTGCTCTTTTGCTTTTCTTTTCCATTCAA